>AJXE01000009.1 GCA_000263395.1 Stutzerimonas stutzeri TS44 | reverse complement strand
ACCGTAATCACATACCTAATTCGCTGCAGCGGCTAAACCCCGAGGCAGCAACCGAATTGCTTGACGACCATAGAGCGTTGGAACCACCTGATCCCATCCCGAACTCAGTAGTGAAACGACGCATCGCCGATGGTAGTGTGGGGTCTCCCCATGTGAGAGTAGGTCATCGTTAAGCTTCTATCCCAAACCCCCGATTCGCTTATGCGGATCGGGGGTTTGTCTTTGGCTTTCAGAAAAGCAGGCTAGGCGATGCTGGTCGGACGGTTACGTAATCGCTGGCCTCAGGCTGGGCGCGCGTGGGACTGGCGGTGTCGCGTGTAAGGAATCTGCTCCTCCGACTCTAGTGGCACCTCGAAACCAGGGTTGCGGTATTAAGTCGGGGGCTCAGGCTGCGATCATTCGATTAGAATGCACCCTTTAGCTGGATGACGTGCCATGTCTGAACCAACCGTGGCGCCAAGGCTCGACCGGCTTCCGCTCGAGCAGTTGGTTGCGTGTCCTGAGTGCGATTTATTGATGGTCAGACCAGCGCTTGCGCACGGGCAGGTTGCCGAATGCACGCGTTGTGGCTACGAGTTGTTCCGTCTGCGTCATCGTTTCGTCGGACCGGGCTTGGCGTTGGTGCTGGCGGCCTTGCTGCTTTATTTTCCGGCGAACTTCCTGCCGATCATGCAGTTGAACCTGCTGGGGCGGATCACCGATGACACGGTGTGGACTGGCGTGGTCAGTCTCTACCGCAGTGATATGCAGGGAATCGCCTTGGTGGTGCTTCTGTGTAGCATGGTTGTTCCGTTGCTGAAGTTGCTGTGCCAGTTCGTCGTGTTGCTTTGTATCGCCATCGGCTGCGCAAAGTCGTTAGGGATGCTGCTTTACCGGATCTATCATCATTTGCGCGAGTGGGGGATGCTTGAGGTTTACCTGCTCGGCATCCTGGTTTCGATCATCAAGCTGCGGGACATGGCGGAGCTGAGCCTTGGAATCGGCCTGGCCTGTTTTGCCGGGCTGCTGGTGGTCCAGGTATGGCTGGAGCTGGTGATGTCGCCGCAGCAGGTCTGGGACGCGTTGGCGGAGCCTACCGATGCGCGCCGCTGATGTCGGGCTGATGGTCTGCCACGAATGCCATCAGTTGAATCGCCGGCAGCCGGAGCAGTCCCGGCAACACTGCACGCGCTGTGGTGCACGCGTGCATATGCGCCGGCCGAACAGCATCGCTCGTACCTGGGCGCTACTGCTCAGCGCGGCCTTGCTCTACCTGCCGGCCAACTTGCTGCCGATCATGACGGTGCGCATGCTCGGCAACGGCACGCCGGACACGATCATGTCCGGTGTAGTGACGCTGGCTAGGCACGGCATGTACCCGATCGCCGCGGTAGTATTCATCGCCAGCATCCTGGTGCCGACGTTCAAGCTGGTGGGGATCGCCATGTTGCTGATCTCGGTGCAGAGGCATCACCCCATGTCGCCACGCCAGCGTTTGCTGGTGTTCCGTTTCATCGAGTGGATCGGGCGCTGGTCGATGCTGGATATCTTCGTCATTGCCATCCTGGTTGCCATCGTCAACTTCGGCAGTCTCGCCAGTGTGGAAGCCGGCATGGGAGCTGTGGCGTTTGCCAGTGTGGTGATCCTGACGATGCTCGCGGCCATTACCTTCGATCCCCGTCTGATCTGGGATAACACCGAATCCGGAACCAAGCATGACTGATCTGCCACAAGCGAAAACCCGCCCGGCCTCCAACTGGTCGGCGATCTGGATATTGCCGCTGATCGCGCTGGCGATCGGTGCCTGGCTGGCCTGGCAGGCCTACAACGAGCGTGGCGTCCTCATCGAAGTGGTGTTCGACAGTGCCGAAGGAATCGAGATCGGCAAGACCTCGGTTCTCTATAAAGGCATGACGATCGGCGTGGTGCGCGATCTGCGTCTCGAGGACGACGAGCGGCGGCAGGTGGTGGTCGCTGACGTCGAGATGAATCAGGACGTCGATGGTTATCTGCGCAGCGGTACCCGTTTCTGGCTGGTCAGACCCAGCGTCACGCTGGCCGGGATTACCGGCCTGGAGACGCTGGTTTCGGGGAACTACATCGGCATGAGCCCCGCCGATGGCGAGCCGACGCGACGCTTCGTCGCGCTGGCGGAGGAGCCACCGATGTCCGACAGTCGCATCGGCCTGCATCTGACGCTCAAGGCCGAACGTCTCGGCTCGCTGAATCGCGGCAGCCCGGTGTTCTACCGGCAGATCCAGGTGGGCCAGGTGAAGAACTACGTGCTCGCCGAGGATGACAGCACCGTGGAGGTGCAGCTGTATGTCCAGCCGGAATACGCGCATCTGGTGCGCAAGCACACGCGTTTCTGGAACGCCAGCGGTGTCACGGTCGATGCCGGCCTGAGTGGCGTGAAGTTCCGTACCGAATCGCTGGCGAGCATCGTCGCCGGCGGTATCGCCTTCGCCACGCCCGCGCATCGCAAGGACAGCCCGGCTACCGATCCAAGCATTCCATTCCGTCTCTACGAAGACTTCGACGCCGCCCAGGCGGGCATCAAGACCGTGGTCTCGCTGCTGGATTTCGACGGGCTCCAGGCTGGTCGCACGCCGGTGATGTACAAGGGCATGCAGGTCGGCCTGTTGAAGAAACTGGATATCGATGCTGATCTCAAGGGCGCCCAGGCCGAGTTGTCGGTGGATCCGCTGTTCGAGGATTACCTGGTCGATGGCACCGATTTCTGGGTGGTCAAACCATCCATCTCGCTGGGCGGGATCACCGGCCTCGAAGCGCTGGTGAAGGGCAATTTCATCGCCGTGCGGCCAGGTGAAAAGGACACCTCGCCCAAGCGGGAGTTCGTCGCCCGGGCCAAGGCGCCGCCGCTGGATATCCGCGCTCCAGGGCTGCACCTGGTGCTCAGCAGCGACAATCTCAGCTCGCTGGATGTCGGTAGTCCGGTGCTGTACCGCCAGGTCCGCGTAGGCTCCGTGCAGAGCTATCAGTTTTCCCGCGACCAGCAGAAGGTCGTGATTGGCGTGCACATCGAGCAGCCGTATGCAGAACTGGTGAACAGCTCGAGCCGGTTCTGGAACGCCAGTGGCATCTCGCTGAGCGGTGGGTTGTCCGGTATCGAGGTGCGCAGCGAGTCGCTGCAAAGCCTGCTCGCCGGTGGTATCGCCTTCGAAACGCCCGATCCGCAGGCTGCCGGGACGAAGAAGGTGCCACGCTTCGTGCTGCACAATGACCGGGACAGCGCGATCCGGCGCGGTACCACGATCGAGATCAACCTCGCGCGGGGCGACGGCCTGAGCGCCGGCACGCCGATCCGCTACAAGGGCCTGGCGGTGGGCGAGGTGGACAGCGTCTCGCTCAGCGACGACCTGCAGGGCGTCGTGCTGCATGCGCGGATCACCGCGGCAGAGTCGCGTATCGCCCGCGCCGGCACGCAGTTCTGGGTGGTTAGACCGGAGCTCGGCATCATGCGTACGGCGAATCTGGACACGCTGGTCAGCGGCCCCTACCTCGAAGTGGCGCCGGGCAAACCGGGCGCAGCCGCGCAGACGCGCTTCAGCGGCCAGGAACGCGAACCGCAGAAAGCCGGGGAAGGGCTGGCCCTGGTGCTCAGTGCGGCGCGGCTGGGCTCGATCAAGCCGGGTAATGCGGTGACCTATCGCGAGGTGAAAGTTGGTGAGGTCGCGGGTTACGAACTGGGGCCGAATGCCGACCGCGTCCTGATCCGCGTGGTGATCGAGCCGCGCTACGCCCCCCTGGTGCACAGCGGCAGCCGCTTCTGGGAAACCAGCGGCTTCGGTGTGGACTTCAGCCTGTTCAAGGGCGCCAGCCTGCGCACCGACTCGCTGGAGTCGCTGATCGAGGGCGGCGTCGCCTTCGCCACGCCGGAGGGCGAGCAGATGGGCAATCGTGCGCTTCCCGGGCAGACCTTCGCGCTGTTCAAGGAGCCGCAGGAGGAGTGGTTCGGCTGGGCGCCGAAGATCGAACTGGGGCGGGCCGCCAGTGGCAGGTGATGATCAGTCCGGGACGTTATTGGTGGGCTGAAGCCCACCCTACGCACGCATGCAAAGGGCCCCTTGGGGCCCTTTGTCGTTCAGTGAGATCAGGCCGGCTCTTCGGTCCGTTGGGCTGAAGCAGTGGTTTGGCTGGCGACCGGTTCGCGGCGGCTGATGTATTTCCAGTCCGCTTCGTCGATATAGATGCCGGCCGGCCCGCTGCCGCCCTCCAGGTCGATGGCGACGTGCGCCGAGACCTGCGGCTTGACCGAAGCGAGGATCGGCACGAAGCCCAGCTGCAGGCTGGTCTCGATCAGCGCCTGCTGGTTACGCTCGTCGATGTCCGCCGCCTCGTCGAGGTAGTAGGGCAGGCGGATGCGCCCGGCCTGCTCGCGATCCATCAGGTGCAGCAACAGGTACATGTTGGTCAGCGCCTTGATGGTCATGGTGGTGCCGTTGGACGCCGCACCGTCGATGTCGGTATGAATCACCGGCTGGCCGCCGACCTTGGTGATCTCGAACGCCAGCTCGAACAGGTCCTTCAGGCCCAGCTGGTTGTTGTTCGCCGCCACCAGCCGAGCCAGATACTCCTTGGCTTCCTCGTTCTTCGCGTCCTGCTCGGCGGACTGGGACAGATCGAACACCGACAGCGTCTCGCCTTCCTCGTACTGCCCGGCGCTGTGGATGATCTGGTCGATGTGCTTGAGCGCCTCCTTGTTCGGCGCCAGCACGATGCGGAAGCTCTCCAGGTTGGAGACCTGGCGCTTGTTGATCTCGCGATTGAACAGCGCGAGCTGGTGTTCCAGGCTCTCGTAGTCGCTGCGGATATTGCGCAGTGTCCGTGCAATGTCGGTGACGGCGGCGCGGCGGGCCTTGGCCAGGGTCAGCGCCTCGTCCTGGCGATGCGCGTAGGCGTTGACCAGCAGCTGCAGACGACGCTCGGGATCTTCCTCGCTGTCGAACTTGGCCACGCCCTTCAGCCGCACCTGCGCATACAGCGCCTCGATCTGGCCGTCGACGCGCTGCAGCGCCTGCCAGCTGTCCTGGTAGTCGTTGAGCAGCGGCAGCAGGTTGTCCAGCGAGTCGTCGACCGGATCCATGAAGGGCGTGCCGAACGGCAGGTTGGCTGGCAGCAGCTGGCGACGGCGTAGAGCGTCTTCCAGCGTGCGCTCCTTGGCTTCCAGATCGGCGAGCTGACGGCCGATCAGCTGCAGCTTGGCCGACAGGTGCTGCACGCGCTCGGCGAAGGCATCACTGGTGCGCTTGAGTTCGTCCTGGGCGGCCTCGGCCTGGGCCAGCTGTTCCAGTTTGGCCGGCTCTTCGGCGGCCAGGGTCTGGCTGCGGCGGAAGTCTTCCAGCGCTTTCTGCGCATCGAGCACGGCCTGATATAGCGCCTCGGCCTGGGCCTTGCTCGCGGCGCGGTCGACGGCCACGGCATGCTGGGTCTTGAGCTGCTTGAGCTCGCGCTCCAGGCGATCCTTCTGGTCGCGCAGGGCGGCGCGGTCGGCCAGCGCCTGCAGGGCCGGCGGCTCGATGTGCGAGAGGTCGATGGACAGCCCCGGCACGCTGAAGGTGTCGCCCTTGAAACGATCCAGCACGGCCTCGATCGCCTTGACCCAGTCGTCACCCTCGGTGCTGATGCCTTTCTCGCCGAGCGGCAGGCTGAACAGCTGGCCATTGAACAGGCGCATCAGGCGATCCACATCGGCCTGGGAGAACTCCTCGCGCAAACGCGAGTAGCTGTTGTTGTCGGCATGGTCGAGCTGTTGCCGGACCGACTTCAGGCGCTTTTCCAGGTCGCGCAGACGCTCGTCCAGGTCCTCGCTGGTGAACTGGCGGGACTGCGCCAGCGCACCGGCCAGCTCGTCATGGGCGTCCTTGGCGGCGAGCAGCTGCTGCTCCAGCACATGGGCGTCCTCGACCAGGGCGAAACGGTTCTTCAGCACCGCCAGCTCGCCGAGCCAGCGCTGGGCTTCGCTGATCTCGCGCTCCAGACGCATGAGTTCGCCGGTCGAGCCGCGCTGTTCGTTCTGCAGGCCGTCCTGCTCGCGACGGTAGTGCTCGGCCTGGATCACCAGCTCTTCCTTGCGTGCATCGGCGTAGTCGTGCCAGGTGCCGAGCAGGTTGTCGAGCAACGGCGACAGGCGATGCAGCTTGCCGCGCAGCAGCTCGCGCTGGGCGACACCGGAAGCCAGCGCTTCGACCAGCGGGCCGGCGGCTACCAGCGCCTGGTAGTCCTGCTCCATGCGGCGCACGTCGCGGAAGGCTTCTTCGGTGGCGGCGATGTAGTCGACGCTGCCCGAGCGCAGGCTGTGCTCGAAGGCATCGAGGAACAGCTGCTTCAGTTTCGCTGCGGTGATCTCGCGCATGTGCAGCAGGTTGATGAACAGCGCGCGGAAGGTTTTCAGACTCTGCTCGCTGGTCGAACGCAGCGGGATCAGCGTCATGTCCAGCGGGATCGAGGTGTGCCCGCCGACCAGCAGCCGGCGCAGCTCGTCCGGCTTGGCCTCGTAGGCCTTGATGCCGGCGCGTTCGAGGTTGGCGAACAGCTCGCGCTGGCGCAGGCAGGTGCCGTTCTGCTGGTAATGGTCGAGATCCAGCGCGCCCTGGTAGACGAAGAACTGGTGACCGAAACCGCCGCCCGGGCCGCGGCCGGCCACGCCGATCACATGCGGGCCGTGGGGCAGCATGACTTCGACGAGGATGTAGCTGGTGTCGGAGGCGAAGTAGAACTTGCGCGACTGCTCGAGGCTGTACTTGCCGAAGCTCATGTCCGACATGCGCGCCAGGATCGGGAACTGCAGCGCATTGATCGACGCTGACTTGCCGAGGTTGTTGGCGCCGTAGACCGACAGCGGATTCTCCAGCGGAAAGATGCCGAGGCTGTAGCCGGCGGTGTTCAGCAGGGCGAAGCGGCGGATGCCGTAGCGTTCCTGGCTCATGCTTCAAGCTCCTTTTCTTCGGCGATGGCGCGGGCCAGGGCGTCCTCTTCGGACTCTTCCAGCGGCTCGTCGATGAGGATGATGTCGTCCTCGCTCTCGTCCTCGGCGATCAGCTCCGGGGCCGGCAGCGGCAGGTCGCTGCTGTGCAGGCTGGCGGCCAGGTCGCGGTCCTGCTGCACCGACAGGCAGACGTCGAGGAAACGGTGCATCGGCGGCAGGAAGCGGTAGACGCCGTTGCTGTCCTCGGCGAAACCCAACTGCGTCAGGCGGCGGATGACCTTCTCTTCCAGCTCTTCCTGCGTAGTGACTTCGGCCTGCAGGAACAGGTCGCGGTACTTGTCCAGCAGCGCCGGCAGTTCATCGCGACCGAGGCTGCCGCCGTCGAGCACGGCCAGCGGATCGCGACCCTGGTCGGCCAGGTGCTCGACGAGGATGAAGGTGAACAGCGCCAGGCGCTGGGCGGTCTTGTTCACCTGCGCGCCCATCTGCTCGGGGACGAAGTAGTAGAAGCCGCGCGGGTCGCAGACCAGCTCGAAGCCGAGCGCCTTGAACAGCGCGCGATACTGGTCCTGCAGGTTCGACAGCTGCGCGTAGGGCTCCGGCTCGCTGCGCGACAGGTGATAGCCCTTGAACAGCTCGCGGAAGATCGGCGCCAGCTGGGTCATTTCCTTGAGGTCGATGTTCATTCAGGTCGCTCGGATATCGTCGGGGTCATGGTGGACAAGCTGCGCGTTGTCCATCCTGCGTAGGGATCAGCCATTGGCATTGGCCACCAGCGCAAAGGAGCTGAGGCTGACGCGGTGTTCGCGGGTCAGGTACTCGCGGCGCTCAAGGCGGTCGCGCTGGAAGCGGCCGTCGCGCGACAGGCGCGAGAACCAGTAGAGCAGCTCGTCGGTGGCGCCCTCGGGTTCCTGCTCCAGCAGCCAGGCCATCAGGTCCGGCAGCGGCAGTGCCTGCTGGCAGCGCTCGATCATCTCCCGTGCCGTACGCGGCGCGCGCGGCTGCTCGCCCTTGCGCTTGCCGCTGGCCCGCGGGAACTGCGCCGGCTTCGGCTCGAAGCGCGCCAGCGCATAGACATAGGCTTCGACCTGGCTGGCGGTGCCGAGAAAGGTGCTCTGTGGCCGGGTGAACAGCGGCAGCGAGGCCTGTGGCACGGCGTCCAGGCCCTTCTTGCGGATCGCCGACAGCGCCAGCGCGGCGCCACGGGTCACGGCGTTGTGCCGGCGCGCTTCCTCGCGCAGCGGCAGCAGCAGTTCGCGCGCCTTGCGCAGCGTCAGCTGGGCGGTGGTCTGCATCTCGAGGATGCGCGCGTGGGTGCGCAACAGCAGGTCGTCGTCCACCAGTTGGCCGAGGCGCTGCTGTTCGCCGAGCAGCTTCATCAAGACCTGTTCGACACGATGCACGCCCTGCTCGAAGGCGCCGTCGGCGGCGACCAGCTGGATCATCGGCTCGACGTACTCGTCCCAGGTCGCCAGCACCTCGGCATAGCGCTGACGCAGCGGGATCTGCCGGTCGCTGGTCTTGGCCCGGTCGGCCACGGCGACCAGCGCTTGCTCGTCGTTGTCGAGCTTCTTCAGCACGTCGCGCACGCGCATGTCGAGCAGGCGCAGCTGGCGCGCCAGGTCGTTGCCGTCGCGAATCTCGAAGGCATCGAGGATATGCCCGGCCAGGCGCTCCAGATGGCGCAGGTAGGCTTCGATCTCCAGGCACAGGCCGAGGCGGTGCTCGCGGCGCAGGTAGGCGAGGAAGTCGTGGATCTGCGCGTTCAGCTCGAAGCGATTGGGGCTCTTGGCCACCGGCACCAGGATGTCCAGGCGGATCCACTGGTCGAGCAGGGCGGTGATATCGGTGGGCGTGCCTGCCGGCAGTTGCGCGCCGAGCTGGTGGCGCAGTTCGACCAGGCTCAGGGTGCCGGCATCGAAGCGCTCGCACAGCGGTTCGAGCAGGGTCCAGTGTTCGGCGAGGGCACGCAGTACGCGCTTGGGTTCGATCATCGAGGCGCTGGTTCCGGCCAGTGAAAAAAGGCGCTGATTGTACTGCATTGGCGCTGGCTGATTGGCCCACAGCCGATCGGCTGCGACAGGCGCCGGACGCGTCACCTGATCGTCATCCACGGCGCGGTAGCCTGCCCGGCAGGGCCAACCGACGCATGGATGGTGACGAAATGTCTCTATGCTCTTTCGATCTGCACCAGTTGTCGGCAGAATTCGCCCTTTTGCACACGGGGAGCCGACAGCTTCCTGCGGGCGACCTCATGGGCAGCGATAAATGATCAAGACGCCGTACTACCTCATCGACAAACAGAAACTGCTGGGCAACCTGGAAAAGATCGCCTACGTGCGCGAGCAATCCGGCGCCAAGGCGCTGCTGGCGCTCAAGTGCTTCGCCACCTGGTCGGTGTTCGACCTGATGCAGCAGTACATGGACGGCACCACCTCGTCGTCGCTGTACGAGCTCAAGCTCGGTCGGCAGAAGTTCGCCGGCGAAACCCACGCCTACAGCGTGGCCTGGGCCGACGATGAGATCGAAGAGATGGTTGCCAACTGCGACAAGATCATCTTCAACTCCATCGGCCAGCTCGAGCGCTTCGCCGACGCGACCGAGGGCACCATCCGCGGCCTGCGCGTCAACCCGCAGGTGAGCAGCTCCGACTATCTGCTGGCCGACCCGGCGCGGCCGTTCAGCCGCCTGGGCGAGCACGATCCGGCGAAGATCGAGGCGGTGATCGGCAAGATCAGCGGCTTCATGTTCCACAACAACTGTGAGAACGCGAGCTTCGAACTGTTCGACCAAATGCTGAGCACCATCGAGGAGCGCTTCGGCCACCTGCTGGAAAAGGTCGAGTGGGTCAGCCTCGGCGGCGGCATCCACTTCACCGGCGAAGGCTATCCCATCGATGCCTTCTGCGCGCGGCTCAAGGCCTTCTCCGAGAAGCATGGCGTGCAGGTCTACCTGGAGCCCGGCGAGGCGGCGATCACCATGAGCGCGTCGCTGGAAGTGACGGTGCTCGACACCCTCTACAACGGCAAGAACCTGGCGGTGGTGGACAGCTCGATCGAGGCGCACATGCTCGACCTGCTGATCTACCGCCTCAACGCCAAGATGGCGCCCAACGACGGCGAGCACAGCTACATGGTGTGCGGCAAATCCTGTCTGGCCGGCGACATCTTCGGCGAGTACCAATTCGATCGTCCGCTGGCCATCGGCGATCGGCTGTCGTTCATCGACGCGGCAGGCTACACCATGGTCAAGAAGAACTGGTTCAACGGCCTGAAAATGCCGTCCATCGTGGTGAAGCAGCTCGACGGCAGCGTCGAGCTGGTTCGTGAGTTCACTTTCAACGACTACCTGTCCAGCCTTTCCTGAGGTCGGACAGCTTAAGGAGCGATTCGCAAATTGAAGAAAAACGTTCTTATCATTGGTGCAGGAGGTGTCGCCAAGGTGGTGGCCCATAAGTGCGCGCAGCACAACGACGAGCTCGGTCGTATTGCTATCGCGTCGCGCAACATCTCCAAATGCCAGGCCATCATCGACAGCGTGCAGGCCAAGGGCGGGCTCAAGCAGCCCGGCGAGATCAAGGCCTATGCGCTGGACGCCCTGGACGTGGAGGCGACCAAGGCACTGATCCGCGAGACCGCATCGCAGATCGTCATCAACGTCGGCTCCGCCTTCCTCAACATGTCGGTGCTGCGCGCCTGCATGGATACCGGCGCCGCCTATCTGGACACCGCCATCCACGAGGAACCGGGCAAGATCTGCGAAACCCCGCCGTGGTATGGCAACTACGAATGGAAACACCTGGCCGAGTGCGAGGAGAAGGGCGTGACCGCCATCCTCGGCGTCGGCTTCGATCCGGGCGTGGTCAATGCGTATGCCGCATTGGCGCAGCGCAAGTACTTCGACAAGATCGAGTCGATCGACATCCTCGACGTCAACGCCGGCTCCCACGGCAAGTACTTCGCCACCAACTTCGACCCGGAAATCAACTTCCGCGAATTCACCGGTCAGGTCTACAGCTGGCAGAACGCCCAGTGGACCACCAACAGGATGTTCGAGGTCAAGCGCACCGACGACCTGCCGGTGGTCGGCCAGCAGAGCCTTTACCTGACCGGCCATGACGAGGTGCACTCGCTGTCCAAGCACCTCGACGTGCCGAACGTCCGTTTCTGGATGAGCTTCGGCGAGCACTACATCAACGTCTTCAGCGTGCTCAATAATCTCGGCCTGCTCTCCGAGCAGCCGGTGCGCACCGCCGAAGGGCTGGAAGTGGTGCCGCTCAAGGTGGTCAAGGCCGTGCTGCCCGATCCCGCCTCACTGGCGCCGGGCTACACCGGCAAGACCTGCATCGGCGATCTGGTCAAGGGTGAGAAGGACGGCCAGCCGCGCGAGCTGTTCATCTACAACGTGGCCGATCACGAGGACGCCTACGCCGAGACCGACAGCCAGGGCATTTCCTACACCGCTGGCGTGCCGCCGGTTGCCGCTGCGTTGCTGGTGGCGCGTGGCGAGTGGGATGCCCGGCGCATGGTCAACGTCGAAGAACTGCCGCCCGAGCCGTTCCTGGCGCTGCTCGATGTGATGGGTC
The DNA here is from genome assembly GCA_000263395.1 of Stutzerimonas stutzeri TS44. Taxonomy (GTDB): domain Bacteria; phylum Pseudomonadota; class Gammaproteobacteria; order Pseudomonadales; family Pseudomonadaceae; genus Stutzerimonas; species Stutzerimonas stutzeri_C. The sequence continues at coordinate 119,339 of AJXE01000009.1, read as the reverse complement.
TGCCGACCCGGATCAAGGACGCGCACGGCGACCGTCCCTGGGATCAGTAGGGCAGCCATAAGCTTCAAGCCATAAGTTGCAGGTAAAAGCGAAAGGCCCCGTTGCTCCGGCAGCGGGGCCTTTTTCGTCGGGGTTAGTCGGCGGCGGTGGTTGCCAGCAGCGGCGTGTTCCAGCCGCCGCCGAGGGCCTTGTACAGCACCACCAGCTGCACGGCGGCGCTGGTGTGGGCGCGCACGCTGGCGGTTTCGGCCTCGAGCAGCAGGCGTTCGGCGGCCAGCAGTTCGAGCTGGGCGATGTCGCCGGCGGCATAGCGGGCCTTGGCGTGGGCGTGGTTGCGACGGTTGGCGTCGCGCGCCACCTGGCGCCGCTGTAGGCTGTCGAGGCCGGTGTGGTAATCGCTCAGCGCCCGTTCGGCGTCGCCCAGCGCGCTCAGTACCGCCTGTTCGTAGGCCAGCGCGGCCTGCCGTTCGGCCGCTTCGCGCGCGCGAATCTCGGCGCGCACGCGGCCACCGTCGAACAGCCGCCAGGACACCAGTGGCAGGATGGAGAAGCGCCGGCTGTCGGCGTCGAACCAGTCGCCGCTGCTCAGCGCCTGGAAGCCGCCGCCGGCGCCGATCGACAGTTTGGGAAACAGCTCGGCGGTGGCCACGCCGATATCCGCGCTGCTGGCCGCCAGTTGCCGCTCGGCGGCCAGTACGTCCGGGCGCCGACGCAGCAACTCGGCGCGCTCGCCCACCGGCAGCGGCAGCAGCTCGAGCGGTTCGGGCGCGGCGTCCAGCAGGGCCAGTTCGCGCTCCGGTGGCGCGCCGAGCAGCACGCCGAGGCTGAGCACCGCGGCGCGCTGGCGTGCCTGGATCGCCGGCAGGGCGGCGCTGGCCGTCGCCCATTGCGCATGTGCCGCGTCCACCTCGGCGGTGGCGACATCGCCCAGCGCCGCACGTTTTTGCGTGAGTGCCAGCGTCTGTTGCAGCGTGTCCAGCAGCGCCTGTTGGGTGCGCAGTTCGTGCCCGGCGCCGGCGGCGTCGAACCAGGCGCGGGCGACTTCGGCGATCACCCGCAGGCGCATGCCCTGGGCCTCGGCCTCGCTGGCCTGCAGCTGTGCGCTGGCGCTTTCCAGGGCCCGGCGTTTGGCGCCGAACAGGTCGAGCTCCCAGGCCGCGTCGAAGCCGGCGTCGTAGATGGTTTGCACGGTGTCCATCTGCGGCATGCTGTCGATCGGTAACGGGCCGTTTTCACTTTGCCGACGGCGATTGACGCTGGCGCCGGCCGATACTTCGGGCAGGCGCTCTCCGGCGACCCGGTCGCGCAGCGCGCGCGCTTCCTCGATGCGCGCGGCGGCTTGGCGGACCTCGAGGTTCTGCGCCAGGGCGAGGTCGATCAGGCGGGTCAGCACTGGATCATCCAGCGTCGTCCACCAGCGTGCCAGGTTGGCTGGCGCGGCCGCGTCGGCCTGCGGCAGGGTCCAGGCGGCAGCGGCGTCGATCGCCGGCGGCTGCCGGTAGTCGGGGCCGACGGTGCAGGCGCTCAGCAGCGCGCCGGCCAGGCCCAGCGGCAGCAGGCGTGTGCGGGTGACGAGGAGGGCGTTACGGCTCATTGCAGGCGTCTCCGGACGAATAGGCTGGCCAGGCTCAGCGTGGTCAGGGCGATCAGCGCCAGCGGCCAGAGGCTGGCGAGGATGTCGCCGGGCGGCATGGCCTTGAGAAAGGTGCCTTCGACGATGATCAGGAAGTGGGTCAGCGGAATGGCCTGGGCCAGCCACTGCAGGAACAGCGGCATGTTCTCCACCGGCGTGGCGAAGCCCGACATCAACACCGCCGGCACGCCAACGGCGAACGCGCCGAGAATCGCCTGCTGCTGCGTCATGCTGACCGCCGAGAGCATCAGGCCGATGCCTACCACCGAGAGGATGAACAGCATCAGGCTGAGCAGCAGCAGGGCGAACGAGCCGGTAAAGGGAATGCCGAACAGGAAGACGCCGGCGGCGACCATGAACAGCCCGAGCAGGGTGCCAATCGCCAGCGCCGGCAGCGACTTGGAAATGATGATTTCCGGGATCGAGGTGGGCGATACCAGCAGCTGATCGAACGTGCCCAGCTCGCGTTCGCGCGCAATCGACAGGGCGGTGATCATCAGTGCACTGAACAGCGCCAGGATGCCGCTGAGGCCGGGCACGATGAACCAGCGGTAAGTCAGGTTGGGATTGAACCAGTGGCGCACCACGACCGGCGTGGGGGCCTGCACGTCGGGCACGACTTCGGCGCCTATGTCGGCGGCGATGCTGGACAGATAGGCGACGGTGATCTGTCCGGAGTTGCTGCGCCGGCCGTCCACCAGCACCTGCGCGCGGGCGCTTTCACCGGCGGCAATCGTGCGCGAGAAGTCCACCGGGAAGGTGAGTGCGGCAATCACTTCGCCGCGGTCGATCAGCTCGTGCAGCTGTTGGCGGCTGTCGATGTGCCGCAACCGGGTGATGAACTGGGCGCTTTCCAGGCGCTGGACGAATTCGTGCGACCAGCGCCCGGCGTCCTGGTCGTAGATCGCGATATCGACGTTGCGCACTTCCAGCGTGGCGGCGAAGGCGAACACCAGCAGCTGCAGCAGCGGCGGCACGAACACCACCATGCGGCTGCGCGGGTCACGCAGCACGCTCAGCACCTCCTTGACGAACTGCGCACGCAGGCGGGTGGCGGCGATGAATCCGGATTGCGACGACATGCTCAACCCTCCAGATTCTTGCGGGTAGCCCGCTTGGCCAGCACGAAGAACACGCTGCCGATTGCGCTCATCGCCAGCAGGTAGGGCACGAACACCGGCCAGATATCTCCGACCAGAAACACCGTTTTCAGCGATTCGACGAAATAACGCGCGGGAATCAGCCAGGTGATCGCCCGGATCGGCGCCGGCATGGCGTCGATTTCATAGAGGAAACCCGAGAGCATGAACGCCGGCAGGAACCCTGAGAACAGCGCGATCTGCGCCGCCAGGAACTGATTGCGCGCCAGCGACGAGATCAGCAGCCCTTGCCCGAGGGCTGGCACCATGAACACCGCCGTCAGCAGCAGCAACGCGGCGAGCGAGCCACGCAACGGCACATCGAAGACGAACACCGTCAGCGCGGCGGCGCCCAGCGTCGAGAGCATGCCGAGCATGAAGTACGGCAGCAGCTTGCCGATCAGGATTTCCGCCACCGACGCCGGCGTCGACATCACCGCCTCCATCGTGCCGCGCTCCCATTCGCGCGCCACCACCAGCGCGGTCAGCATGGTGCCGATGATGGTCATGACGATGGCGATGGCGCCGGGCACCAGCGCGCGGCGGCTTTCCAGCTCCGGGTTGAACCAGTAGCGCGGCTCCAGCGCCACGGGTTGGGACGGTGCGTCGACATCGAGCCCGGCACTCCAGGTCTGCACCACGCCCTTGGCATAGTTCTCGACGTAATTGGCGGTGTTGGGATAGGAGCCGTCGGTGATGATCTGCACCAGCGGCTCGCTGGTCCGCTGGGCCAGGCGCCGCTCGAAGTCCTGGGGAATCACGACGTAGCCGCGCAGCGCACCGGAGACCAGCTTGTCGGCGACCTCGCGGCGATCATGGGCAAAGCTGGTGTCGAGATAGTCGGTGGCGGAAAAGGCCGCCGCCAGGGACTGGGCCGAATCCCCCGGTGATTCGAGTACCACGCCGATGCGGATGTTCTTCGCATCCAGCGACACCGCATAGGCGAACAGCAACAGCAGAATCACCGGCAGCACGAAGGCGATCAGCAGCGTCGAGGGATCGCGCAGCGCCTGCAGGCTTTCCTTGTAGATCAGCGCCTGCAGGCGCTTCAGGTCGAAGCGGCGCGGCCGCGCACGAGGGGCAATGGCGCTCATGCACTCACCTCATCCGCCTGCTCGGCGGCTTCCACCAGGTGGATGAAGGCGTCCTCCATGGTCGGCTCCGGGCGCTCGGCACTGGCGGCCAGCTGCTTGAGCGCATCGGGCGTGTCCAGCGCGATCAGCCGCGCCCGCGAGAGCATCGCCACGCGGTCGCAGTACTCGGCTTCGTCCATGAAATGGGTGGTGACCATGATGGTCACCCCCTTGCGCGCCAGGCCGTTGATGTGGGTCCAGAACTCGCGGCGGGTGATCGGATCGACCCCCGAGGTCGGTTCGTCGAGAAACAGTACTGGTGGGCGGTGCATCAGTGAACAGGCCAGCGCCAGGCGCTGCTTGAGCCCCAGGGGCAGGGCGTCCGGCTGGGTGGACAGCCAGTCGCCGAGGTCGAAGGTGTCGATCATTTCTTCGATGCGCTGCTGCCGGGTCTGCCCTTCCAACTGGTACACGCCGGCGGAGAATTCCAGGTTCTGGCGTACCGAGAGCAGGCCATAGAGCGAGAATTTCTGTGCCATGTAGCCGAGCCGGCTTTTCGCCGCGCCGGTCGCCTTGCGCAGGTCCAGGCCGACGACCTGGGCCTCGCCGCTGCTCGGCTTGAGCAGGCCGCAGAGCATCTTGAAGGTGGTCGACTTGCCTGCGCCGTTGGGGCCGAGCAGGCCGAAGATTTCGCCCCTTTTCACCTCGAAGCTGACGTTGTCGGTGGCGATGAAATCGCCGAAGCGGCGGGTCAGATCGCGGCAGGACACGGCGATGTCCGAATCCAGTTCGACTGGCGGCAGCCGCTGCGCCAGCGCCGAGCTGCCGCCGGGGCCGCCGCCGAGCAGATCGATGAAGGCATCCTCGAAGCGCGCCGGCACCGCGGCCAGGTGCACCTGTGTGCGTTCGGCCAGAGCCTGGATCTGCCCGGCCTGCGCCTCCTTGCGCAACACCAGGCGCACGCCCGCGCCCTGGATCACGCCATCGCTCACGCTGTCCAGATCAAGCGCTTCGGTCAGCACCGCGCGGCGTTCGGCACCGACGTTTTCCAGGCGAAAGCTGCGGCCTTCGAGTTGTGCGGTCAGCGCTTGCGGCGGGCCATCGAACAGCAGCTGCCCCTGATTGAGCAGCAACACGCTCTCGCAGCGCTCGGCCTCGTCGAGATAGGCGGTGGACCAGACCACCGCCATGCCCTCGTCGGTCAGCGCCTGCACCATGCGCCAGAGGTCCTGGCGGCTGACCGGGTCGACGCCGACACCGGGTTCGTCCAGCAGCAGGACCTTGGGCCGCGCCATCAGCGCGCAGGCCAGCCCGAGCTTCTGCTTCATGCCGCCGGAGAGCTTGCCGGCCAGACGCCGGGTGAAGGGCGCCAGGCGGGTGAATTCCAGCAGCTCGGCGAACAGTTCGCCGTGGCGGTCGGTGTCCATACCGCGCAGCCTTGCATACAGGTGCATGTTTTCCAGCACCGACAGATCTTCGTAGAGGCCGAAGCGCTGCGGCATGTAGCCGCTGGCGACGTGGATGGCGTCGTTGTCTTCGACCACATCGAAGCCGGCGAGGCTGATGCGCCCGGCGTTCGGCACCAGCAGTCCGGTCATCAGGCGCATCAGGGTGGTCTTGCCGGCGCCATCCGGGCCGACCAGGCCGGTCAGCCGGCCGTACTCGATGCGCGCGCTGACCCCGCGCAGGGCCTGCACCCGGCCGAAGTGCTTGTCCACGCCGTCGATCAGCACGGCGGGGTCCCTGCGGGTTGCCGGAGTGTCGACGGCGGTCATGTCAGGCGCCCTCGGCGGAGTCGGTGGTGACGTCGATGGTCACCGGCATGCCCTGGCGCAGGGTGCGGTAGGCCTCGGCATCGTCGAGCACGATGCGCAGGCGATAGACCAGGTCGCTGCGCAGCTCGGTGGTTTCCACGGTCTTCGGGGTGAACTCGGCGCGCGGCGAGATGAAGCCGATCTGCCCACGGTAGGCGCGCGGCGAGGAGTCGCTGCGCACCAGCACCTGGGTGCCCGGGGCGATGCGGCCCAGGTCCGGCTCGGCGACATAGGCGCGCACGTACACCGGCGCATCCAGGCTCAGGCTGTAGACCGCGCTCTGGCTGGCGACCATGCTGCCCGGCTCGCGTACCCGGGCGATCACCGTGCCGGCGCTGGGGGTGACCAGTTCGGTATCGGCCAGCGCGGTGGTCGCCTGGGCACGCGCCGCCTGCGCGGCCGCCAGACGTGCCTGGCCGGCGGCGATGTCCTCGTGGCGATAGCCTTCGTTCGCCTGCGACAGCGCCGCCTCGGCAGCCTTGACCCCGGCGACGGCCTGTTCGTGGGCGGCCCGCGCGGCATCGACGATGCGCTGGCTGCTGGCGTTCGCCGCGAGCAGGTCGCGCTGGCGCCGATAGTTGCGGGCGGCGTCGCTGGCGATGGCGCGGGCCTGGTTGAGCGCTTCGCGCGCCTGGGTGATTTCCTGCGGGCGCAGGCCGCGCTGCAGTTTGTCCAGCTCCGCTGCGGCCATCTGCACGTCGGCCTCGGCGGCGCCGAGGGCATCCACGTAGGGCTGGGCATCGAGCGTGGCCATGCGGGTGCCGGCGGCGACCGCATCGCCTTCGTCGAAGGCCATCTGTAATACCCGTCCCGGCTGACGGAAGGCCAACTGCACCTCGCGGATATCGACATTACCGTACAGCCGCAGCGAGCCGCCGTCGTCGTGGGTGCGTTGCGTCCACAGCCAGCCACCCAGGGCGACGCCGGCGAGGGCGACGATGAGCAGGGCGCGTTTGGCCCGCGGAAATCCTGCGATGCGTTTCATTGCCCGGTCTCCCTGTCGGCGATGCTCATGGCGCCGTGACGATGCCGCGGCGATAGATGGCGAACACGCCCGGTGCATCGCGGCCGATGCGGGCCACGTCGCCGGCCAGCAGCGACTGCATGACCAGGCCCTGGATGCTGCCGATGAACAGCACGGCTGCGGCGTCCACATCCAGCGCGGCGGACAGCTCGCCCTGCGCCTTGCCGGCCTCGAGCAGGCGCCGCAGCCGCTGGCCGTAGCTGTCGGTGAGGGTCTGCACCACCTGCTTGGGCAGGGTTTCGCCCGGTCGCTGCAGCTCGCCGAAGAGCATCCGCGGCACGCCCGGGTGGGCGCAGACGAATTCGATATGGGTCTTGAAGATCGCTTCCAGCGCGGCGAGCGGCGAGGCGGCGTCCCTGGCCGCCTTGTCCACCCGCGCCAGCAGGCGTTCGGCGACCCAGCTCATGACCGCCTGGAGGATCGCGTCCTTGCTCGGGAAGTGGCGGAACAGCGCGCCCTGGGTCAGGCCCATGTGCTTGGCGATGGCGTTGGTGGTGATGTCGCTGGGGTTCTGCGCGGCGGCCAGCTCGACCACCGCCTCGACCGTGGCGGCGCGACGCTCCTCGGCGGGCAGGTGTCTGGGGCGTTCGGTCATGGTCGTGTTTCCGAAAGTGAGTAATCACTCACTATCTTAGTCGTGATCGGAATCCGCGCAAGGGCTTTTTCGCTCAGGCGTGCCGCTGCCTGTCCGCCGCGCCGGGCGCGCCCCGGTTCCGTGCTTCCCGCCCCGCCCGTTTCACGCCACAATCACGGCCTATCGATACGGGCTCCCATGCCGGGTCCGTGCTCCTGTGCGCAGCCGTGAGGAAATCCCTATGAGCAGCAACGATCGCGTCATCATCTTCGACACCACCCTGCGTGACGGCGAGCAGAGCCCCGGCGCGTCCATGACCGGTGAGGAAAAGCTGCGCATCGCCCGGGCGCTGGAGCGGCTGAAGGTTGACGTGATCGAAGCCGGTTTCGCCATCGCCAGCCCCGGTGACTTCGCCGCGGTGAAACTGGTTGCCGACCACATCAAGGACAGCACCGTGTGCAGCCTGGCGCGCGCGGTGGATGCCGATATCGAGCGCGCCGCCGAGGCGCTGGCCGGCGCCAACTCCGGGCGCATCCACACCTTTATCGCCACCAGCCCGATCCACATGCAGTACAAGCTGCGCATGCAGCCGGACCAGGTGGTCGAGCAGGCGGTCAAGGCGGTGAAGAAGGCGCGCAGCCTGTGCGCCGACGTGGAGTTCTCCTGCGAGGACGCCGGTCGCTCCGAGATCGACTTCCTCTGCCGCATCATCGAGGCCGCCATCGACGCCGGTGCGCGCACCATCAACATCCCGGACACGGTCGGCTATGCGATTCCGCACCAGTACGCCGACACCATCCGCCAGCTGCTCGAACGCATCCCCAACGCCGACAAGGCGGTGTTCTCCGTGCACTGCCACAACGACCTCGGCCTGGCCGTGGCCAACTCGCTGGCCGCAGTGGTCGCCGGCGCGCGGCAGGTGGAATGCACCATCAACGGCCTCGGCGAGCGTGCTGGCAACGCCGCGCTGGAAGAGATCGTCATGGCGATCAAGACCCGTCAGGACCTGCTCAACGTGCACACCCGCATCGAGACCGAGCACATCCTCGCTGCCTCGCGCTTGGTGTCGGGCATCACCGGCTTCCCGGTGCAACCGAACAAGGCCATCGTCGGTGCCAATGCCTTCGCCCACGAGTCGGGCATCCACCAGGACGGCGTGCTCAAGCACCGCGAGACCTACGAGATCATGTCCGCCCAGTCGGTCGGCTGGAACGCCAACAAGATGGTCATGGGCAAGCACTCCGGGCGTGCCGCCTTCCGTTCGCGCCTCGAGGAACTGGGCATCGTGCTCGAAGGCGACGAGCTGAACGCCGCGTTCGCCCGGTTCAAGGAACTGGCGGACAAGAAGCACGAAATCTTCGACGAAGACCTGCAGGCACTGGTCTCCGACACCCTGGCCGACGAGGCACCCGAGCACTTCAAACTGGCCAGCCTGGAAGTCTCGAGCAAGACCGGCACCATCCCCGAAGCCAAGCTGGTGCTCAGCGTCGACGGTGCCGAGCGCAGCGCCCAAGCCCAGGGTTCCGGCCCGGTGGACGCCACCTTCAAGGCCATCGAGGCCGTCGCCGAATCGGGCGCGACGTTGCAGCTGTACTCGGTCAACGCCATCACCCAGGGCACCGATTCGCAGGGCGAAGTAACCGTGCGCCTGGAGAAGGGCGGGCGCATCGTCAATGGCAACGGTGCCGATACCGACATCGTCGTCGCCTCGGCCAAGGCCTACCTCAACGCGCTGAACCTGATGCAGCTCGGCGCCAAGGCGCATCCGCAGGTGGAGGGCGTTTGAGCAACGAAGCCCGGCGTCGCGCCTACCTCGACGCCATGCAGGTGGCCGTCTGGCTGCCGCGCAGCGAACTGCCCTTCGCCGCGCCGTCGCGGCCGGAGCTGTTGCAGCCGCTGGTCGAGGCCGCGCCTGAGGTGGCGTCGCCAATAACTGCCGCGCCAGCGGTTGCCGATAGGCCCGTGGAACAGGCACCGGCGTCAAGCGCGCCGCCGGCCCGCCCGGATAAACCGCAGCTGCGCGTCGTCATGCCTGAGCCGAAGCAGCCTGAAGCAGTCGTGGCCCCGCAGGCGCCCGAGGAACGGCCGAAGGCGGTCGAGCCGCCACCTCGCTTCGCCCTGCAACTGCTGCGCGCCGGCAGCGTGCTGCTGCTGGTGGAGCTGCCGACTGGCGAGGCGTTCCAGAGTCGAGATCCGGGCTACATCCTGCTCAAGGACCTGCTGCGCGCCGCGCGCCTGCCGGACAGCCCGCAGCAGGTCGGTGATGGCGAGCCGATCCGCTGGCCGCTGCTGCACGGCGGCAGCCTCGACCAAGGCACCGGGGCCGCGCGCGATTACGTGCAGGGCGTGCTGGCTGCCGAGCTGGAAACGATGGGCTGCGACTGCATCTGGCTGGTCGGCCTGCCGGCCCTGCGCTTCGCCGGTGAGGCGGGTGCCGAGGCCTGCGGTCGCGAACTGGCCATCGAAGGGCTCGGCCACGCGCTGGCGCTGCCCGGCCTGGAAACCTTGATGGAACAGCCGGCGGCCAAGGCCGAGCTGTGGCAAGCCATGCGCCGCAGCCTGCCGCGCTGGCACAGGAGTTCATGAGTCGCCATGAGTGATGCAGTCAGCTTCCGCCCGATGACCGCGGCGGATATCGAAGCCGTGTTGAAGATCGAATACGCCGCCTTCAGCCACCCCTGGACGCGCGGCATCTTCACCGATGCCGTGACGGCCTACGAGTGCTGGGTGATGTTCGAGGGCAGCCAGCAGGTCGGTCACGGCGTGATCAACGTGATTCTCGACGAGGCGCACCTGCTCAACATCACCGTCAAGCCGCAGAGCCAGGGTCGCGGCCTCGGCCTGCGCCTGCTGGAGCACCTGATGCGGCGCGCCCACGAGCGCGGCGGGCGCGAGTGCTTTCTCGAGGTGCGCGCCAGCAATGCCTCGGCCTATCGCCTCTACGAGCGCTACGGCTTCAACGAAGTAGGCCGCCGCCGCGCCTATTACCCGTCGGCGGAAGGACGCGAGGATGCCCTGGTGATGGCCTGCACGCTGCTCGACTGAGCCTCACCGCCCGGGGAGCTTGTCCCGTCCCGAGTCCAGCGGCGCATCGCCCTCCAGCTCTTCGTCCGACAGCACGCTGTCGTCCTCGTCAAGCAGCGCGTCGCCGTCCTCGTTACCATCGGCCGGTCCGTCCCAGGGTTTGCCATCCAGCGGATGGCGCCGCGCCAGTTCCGCTTCGTCCAGGCCCGTGGCGCCACCGATCTGCTGGTCGGATACCACGCTCAGATCCTCATCGGCCGGCCCGCCATGACCGCGCTCGCTCGGCGAACGGGCGCCATCGTCGGGGAGTAGGGTTTCCGGGGCGAGATCGTCCTGCGTGGTCTCGCCGTCGACCGTTTCCGCGCCGCTCAGCCCGGCTTCGGCCACGCGCTCCGGCGGGAATTCGTCGGCCAGCTCGTCAGCGGGAACCTCATCGCCGATGCGGCCTTTGCGCTCGTCCTTGCGCGCGCTGAAGTCGAGCTGCTCGATCGAGCCCATGCGGTCTTCGGTGTCGTCGATTTCCGGCGGCGTATGCGGTTTGCGCTCGCTCATGGTCGTCTCCCGTTGCAGGATGTCGGGTCTTGCAAGGTGTGACCGGAGCCCGCGTTGAAGATTCCAGACGCCAATCGCCGTGAAAACAGGCGAACCAGCACCGCCGATCGGCAGTCCATACCCTCTATGGACGATCGACAACCTTCGGCGGCGCCTGCGCCGCAACGCTGTGCATTCTTCTTCGACGTGGACGGAACGCTGGCCGAGATCCAGCCGCGCCCGGAACGGGTGTTCGTGCCAGCGACGATCCTGGCCGCGCTGCAGCGGCTGCAGGGCGCTGCTATTCCCGTCGCGGTAATTTCCGGCCGACCGCTGCAGCAGCTCGACAGGCTGCTCGCGCCCCTGCGGCTGCCGGCCGCCGGCGTGCATGGCGCCGAGCGCCGCGCCGCCGATGGATCATCGCGCAATCTGCTGCTCGATCACGCCCAGCTGCAACGCATCGGGCAGGAGCTGGCGCAGGCCTGCGCCGCGCATCCCGGTCTGCTGCTGGAGAACAAGGGCATCGCCTTCGCCCTGCATTTTCGCCTGGCGCCGCAGCTCGAACAGACCGCCGCCGAGCTGGCCGACAGCTTCGCCCGCCGCTATGACGACGTACTCAGCGTGCAGCCGGGCAAGTGCGTGTTCGAGCTGAAACCGCGCGGCGCGAGCAAGGGCGAGGTGATCCGCACATTCATGGCCGAACCGCCGTTCCGCGGACAGGTGCCGGTGTTTCTTGGCGACGACCTCACCGACGAGGCCGGCTTCGCCGTGGTCAACGCGCTCGGCGGCCGTTCGATCAAGGTCGGCGAAGGGCCGACGCAGGCCCGCGAGCGCCTGGCTTCGGTCACCGCGGTGGGCGAGTGGCTGCAGCGACTGCTCACCGCGCTGCCGTGAGGTACGCATCCAATAACAATCAATCGAGAGCGAGAAATCCGATGAGTCGACTAGTCGTGGTCTCCAACCGCGTAGCACCGATCAGGGCCGGCAAGGCTGCCGCCGGCGGGCTGGCCGTGGGGGTCTACGATGCCCTGCGCCAGTCGGGCGGCATCTGGTTCGGCTGGAACGGCGACATCAGCGCCGATACGCCGATCAGCAGCGAGCAGGTGGGCAACATCACCTACGTCACCCTCGGGCTGACCAAGCGCGACTACGACCAGTACTACCGCGGCTTTTCCAACGCGACCCTGTGGCCGATCTTCCATTACCGCATCGACCTGGCGCGCTACGACCGCGACGAATACGAAGGCTACCGGCGAGTCAACCAGATGCTTGCGCAGAAGCTCAAGCCGCTGCTCAAACCCGACGACATCGTCTGGATCCACGACTACCACCTGATCCCCTTCGCCGAGGAATGCCGCCGCCTGGGCATCCGCAACCGCATCGGCTTCTTCCTGCACATTCCCTTTCCGCCGCCGGAAATCCTCACCGTCATCCCGCCGCACAACGAGCTGCTCAAGACGCTGTGCTACTACGACCTGATCGGCTTCCAGACCGACACCGACCGGCTGGCCTTCCAGGACTACATGACCCGTGAGGTGCGTGGCGTGATCGAGGCCGATGGCAGCCTGACCGCCTACGGACAGAACTTCCGCGCCGGCGTCTACCCGATCGGCGTCGTACCCGACGAGATCCAGCAGCTCGGCGAGACCTACAAGAGTCGCCGCCATCCCATGCGGCGCACCAGCGACACCGCGCGCAAGACCATCATCAGCGTCGATCGCCTCGATTATTCCAAAGGACTGGTGGAGCGCTTCAAGGCCTACGAGGCGTTCCTCGACCGCTTCCCCGAGCACCGGCGCAACGTCGAGTTCTTCCAGATCGCGCCGACCTCGCGCTCGGACGTGCGCACCTACCAGAGCATCCGCCGCCAGCTGGAAAGCGAGGCCGGGCACATCAACGGGCGTCTGTCCGATCTGGACTGGACGCCGCTGCACTACCTCAACAAGAGCCACGAACGGCGCATCCTCATGGGCCTGTTCCGCTCGGCCAGCATCGGTTTCGTCACGCCGCTGCGCGATGGCATGAATCTGGTGGCCAAGGAATACGTCGCCGCGCAGAATCCCGAGGACCCCGGCGTGCTGGTGCTGTCGCGCTTCGCCGGTGCGGCGCGCGAGCTGACCGCGGCGCTGATCGTCAATCCGTACGACTGCATCGGCATGGCCGAGGCGCTGGACCGCGCGTTGCGCATGCCGCTGGCCGAACGCCGCGATCGTTACGAGCATATGATGCGGACGATCCGCGCGGCCGACCTGAGCGCCTGGCGCGACAACTTCCTGCGCGACCTGCGCGCGTTCGTCTCGCAGCCGCGCGAATAGCTCGCAGGAGGTATGCCGCAAGGGGCTGTGACGCCGCGCCGAACCGGTGTGTCATACCGGCAGCGGTTCGCATTCGCGCGCCAGACTTCGAGGACAAGAAATGAACGATCTGGATCAGTTGTTCAAAAACAACGCCCGCTGGGCCGAAGCCATCAAGCAGGAAGACCCGACCTTCTTCGAGCAGCTGGCCAAGCAGCAGGCCCCGGAATACCTGTGGATCGGCTGCTCCGACGCCCGCGTGCCGGCCAATGAGATCGTCGGCATGCTGCCCGGCGACCTGTTCGTGCACCGCAACGTCGCCAACGTGGTGCTGCATACCGACCTCAACTGCCTGTCGGTGATCCAGTACGCGGTCGACGTGCTCAAGGTCAAACACATCCTGGTCACTGGCCACTACGGCTGCGGTGGCGTGCGCGCCTCCATGTGCGACGACCAGTTGGGCCTGATCGACGGCTGGCTGCGAACCATCCGCGACCTCTATTATGAGCACCGCGCACACCTGGCGACCCTGCCCAGCGAAGAAGAGCGGGTCGACCGCCTGTGCGAGCTGAACGTGATCCAGCAAGTGGCCAACGTCAGCCATACCACCATCGTGCAGAACGCCTGGCACCGCGGGCAGCCGCTCTCGGTGCATGGCTGCATCTACGGCATCAAGGATGGCCTGTGGAAGAACCTCAACGTCACCGTCAGCGGCCTCGACCAGTTGCCGACCCAATACCGCCTGCGCCCGCTCAACCCGGCGTAGCGGCCGGGCGCCACGGCCTGGCGTTCGCCGGGCTGCTGGTGGCCGTGGTCTGCTGGAGCGGCAACGCCCTGGTGGCCCGCGCCTTCCATGACGAGATCCCTCCGCTGGGCCTGTCGTTCTGGCGCTGGGTGCTTGCCGCGACATTGCTGCTGCCCATCGTGGCGCGCTCGATCTGGCGCCACCGCGCCGTTCTGCGCGCCGCCGGCTGGCGCCTGCCGGTACTCGCCGCCTGTGGCATCGCCAGCTACAACTCGCTGCTGTATACCGCGGCGCAAAGCACCGAAGCGATCAACCTCACCCTGGTCAACACCTGCCTGCCGCTGGCGACCTTCATCGGCGCCGGCCTGCTGCTCGGCGAATGGCCGCTGCGCCGCGCCTGGCTCGGCATGGCCGTGGCCGCCGCGGGTCTGCTCTACCTGATCAGCCGTGGCAGCTGGCAGATCCTGAGCAGCCTGTCGTTCCAGCGCGGCGACCTGATCATGCTGGCCGCGGTGGCGGCCTGGGCGCTGTACACCCTGCTGCTGCGGCGCTGGGCCGCGCACCTGCCGCTGCCACCGCTGACCCTGCTTGGCGTGCTGATGGCGCTGGGCGTGCCGCTGATCCTGCCGTTCTACCTGCTCGAACTCAGCCGCGTCGGCGGTTTCACGCCCACCGCGGGCAACCTCGCCGCGATCGGCTACACCGCCGTATTCGCCTCGCTGTTCGCCTACCTGGCCTGGAACCACGGCGTAAGCGTGATCGGCGCGTCCAAGGCGGCCATGACCAGCTACCTGATGCCGGTCATCACCGCGCTGCTCGGCTGGCTGCTGCTGGACGAAGCCCTGCAGGTATTCCACTGGATCGGCGGCGCGCTGATCTTCACCGGCCTGCTGATGGCGACCCGCCCGTCGCTGCGCCAACACAGCTGAGCGACAGCCCGGCCAGTCGCGCAACCGCTGGTCTAACCGCTTGAAAAGGATAAAAATTCAGTGGTGGCAGGGTTGACAGCAAAAAAACACAAGAGAATAATGCGCGCCACTCGGCTACATAGCTCAGTTGGTTAGAGCGCAGCATTCATAATGCTGATGTCCCAGGTTCAAGTCCCGGTGTAGCCACCAGACACAAGAAGGCGGTTAGTGAAAGCTAGCCGCCTTTTTTGTTGTTCAATTTTTAGTCGCCGAGGTGAACCATGCCCGACCGTTTCGACGAGATACGCGCGGAGCGCGATGTCCGGCTGCCGTCGCGAAGCGTTCGTGAATGCGGCCAGTTCAGTGGGCTGTGGAAGCACATCGCTTTGGGAATCGTGGTCGGCTACGTGGCGCTTGGGCTGCTGGGGTTGGCGGTGTGGGCGGTGGTGGGGACGCTGGCGACAGTACATCTGTCGATAGCTCTGCCATGACAACGGCCGCGGACTCCGCTCGCCGCGAGTCACGTGCCGGTGTGAATGCCGGGCGCAAGGCCCGGCGAAATTACTGCAAGCAAGCCATTACCAGAGCGGCAGGCTGTAGCTGACGATGAAGCGGTTTTCGTCCAGGTCGTTCTGGAAGTTGCTGCGGGTGGTGGCGTTGCGCAGTTTCAGGCCGAGGTTCTTCAGCGGGCCGCTCTGGAATACGTAGGCGATGTCGGTGTTGCGCTCCCAGGTCTTGCCTTCGCTGGCTCCCGCGCCGTGGTCGACGTTGTCGCCGGAGAGGTAGCGGGTCATCAGGGTCAGGCCGGGAATGCCGAGGGCGGCGAAGTCGTAGTCGTAGCGGACCTGCCAGGAGCGTTCGTCCTCGTTGCCGAAGTCGTTGATCTGTACCAGGTTGGCCAGCGAGTTGTCGCTGCCGGCGATGTAGGCGAAGCCGGTGTCGCCGGAGACTTGCTGGTAGCCGGCACCGAAGGCGTGGCCGCCGAGGCGGTAGGTGAACATCGCGCCGAAGGTGTCGGCGTCGACGTTGCTGCCGCCGTCGTCGGTCTGGTGCACGTAGCGCAGGTCGGTCTTGAGGCTCTGCTTGTCACCGAGCGGCAGTACGTGAAGCAGGCCGAGGTTGTGTTCCTTGTAGATGCCATCCAGCCCGCCGTAGTAGTAGCTGCTGCTCAGTTCCGGGGTCCAGGCGTAGCGCCCGCCGGCGAAGAGGAACTCGTCGCTGCTGGTCTGCCGACCGAAGCGGATGTTGCGCAGGCCGCCGTTGAAGGCGGTCATTTCCTCGTTGTCCGATGAGTTGCGCTGGTTGACCCGATCGAGCCTGCCCACATCGAGCGTCAGGCCGTCGATTTCCTTGCTCTGCAGCCAGGCACCGCGGAAGGTCTGTGGCAGCAGGCGGCTGTCGTTGCGCATCAGCACCGGAATCAGCGGTTGCATGGTGCCGACATGCAGGGTGGTTTGCGACAGCCGGGCCTTGGCCGTGAGGCCGGCCGAACCGTAGTCGTCCTGGGCGCGGCCGGTCTCACGATCGCTCTGCAGGATCTGCGTGCCGACGCGGCCGGGGCTGGAGTCGAGCTTCACGCCGAGCAGGCCGATGGCGTCGAGACCGAAGCCGATCGGGCCTTCGGTGTAGCCGGATTCCATTTTCAGCATGAAGCCCTGTGCCCACTCTTCGGCCTTGGACTGCCCGTCGCCGGAGCGGAAATCTCGGTTCATGTAGAAGTTGCGCAGGTCCACACTGGCTTTGCTGTCTTCGATGAAGGCGGCGTTGGCGGGGCTTGCGGCGATCAGGACGGCGCTGCCGCACAGCAGCGGGCAGACGACGGTTTGCTTGAGTCGCATGGGATTTCCTCTTGTTGTTGTTTTGCGCCGCGTTCGCGCGGCTGCCAGTCCTGAGCGAAAGCCGTGCCAGTCGGCCCGGTGTTCGCGCTGAGGCCTATGCTAGAGCGGTTGCGTGGTTTGGATGCGGGCGCGCGGGCGGTGCGCAGAGCGTCCAGTTCGGCGGACATGTTCAGCGTCGGATCGATGCGGGCGGTGGGTGTCCAGCATCGCGGACGGCGGTGGCGGCAGCGCGCACGACGCTGCCGCCACCTGTCCCGGGTCAGCGGGCGTTCACGCAGACGAAGCTGGAGGCGGCATCGACGGCACCCTTACCAACGTACTTCGGCCAGCCCGGGTACTCGCACAGTGGGCGGGTGCGACCTGGCACGCCGACGCTGTCAGCGACGATCTGGCGGCGCGGGGCGATGCCGCGTTCGACCCAGTTCTCCAGCGCGGTGAGCGAGTCCCAGGCGGCGTTGAACACCGTACTGGCGGCATGGCCGTAGCCGGGGATTTCGTAATAGCGCATGAACTGGCGCGTCCTGCCCGGTCCCATGTCGCGGCGGATGCGCTGGTAGTACTCGGCGCTGGCGCGGGTGCTGACCAGTTGATCGGAGGTGCCATGGGCCATGAGCAGCTTGCCGCCGTTGTTGGCGAAGGCGGAAAGATCGGTCTCGTTGACGTCCTGGCGCAGCGACAGCTCGCTGATGCGCGCTAGCCAGGGGCCGGGGTTCTGCGGATCGAGGGTCAGTGAGTTGAAGGTGGGGTTGCGCGTCACGAAGTGGCGCACCCATTCGTCCCAGAAGCCGGCGTGGTAAGGCGCGCCATCGGCGAAGCCGGTACCGTGCACGGGCATCGGGTAGGTCGGTTGCAGGGTGTTGAGGCCCAGCCGGTTGACCACCAGCTGCACGCCGTCGCCCGGCCGGCCGAGATCGGTGCCCCAGGTGTTGAAGCCCGGGTAATGGGTCTCGCCGCTGGCCAGCGGGAAATCGAAGCGGATCGGCGTGTTGAATACCCGCAATGCGTGGATCTGCGCGTCCGACAGGCAGCGCGGCGAGCTGCTGGTGCCGTCGGGGCAGCGCAGGGGGCGGCCGTCGAGTTTGGCGCGGGCCGGGTCGAAACGCGCGTTGCAGGCGGCCTGATGGCTGATCACGCCGTCGCGTACGCCATCCAGTCCGTCACAGGCCTGCATCGCCGCTTCCAGCAGCGCGGCACGCTGCTCCAGGCTGGGGAAGGCGCCGGGCGCGGCGAGTGCACGGGTGATGCGGCCGAACTGCAGATCCAGCGCCAGTGCGTTGTAGGCGGGGTAGAGGGCGATCACGCCGTGAAAGTCGGTCGGCCACTGCTGCGCCACGGCCAGTGCCTCGCGCCCGCCGGTAGAGCCGCCGGCGAAGTAGCTGCGCTCAGGGGCCGCGCCGTAGCGCTGGCGGATCAGGTAGACGGCGGCATCGCGGGTCTTCTTCAGCGCGTCGTGGGCGTAGTTGGCGAGGGCCTCGTCGTTCCAGGCAAAGCCGCCGGGGTTGAGCGGATCGAAGGCGTGCCCGGAGTCGCTGCCGAACACCGCATAGCCGCGGCCGAGCGGCGTGGGCTGGTCCAGCGGGCCGGCGGGAACATTGCCGGCGACGTTCGGCAGGGTGCCGTTGTAGCCGCCACCGCCGAGCATCAGCGCCTTGTGATTCCACTGCTCGGGCAGCGCCAGGCGCATGCGGATGGGCGGTGCGGCCCGGTCTATGGGGCGAATTTCGGCGCTGATATCGCAATAGGCGCCGAAGGTCTGCGGTGCACTGCCGCCGGCCGCCACGGCGTTGGCCGCAATGACCTGCGCGCCCCGCGTGGGCAGGCCGATGGCTTCGGCCGGTATTTCGCTGCCGAGCAGCGTGGCGCAGTCGGCGGCATGCGTCGGGCTGGAAAACCACAGGGCGAGCGCCAGCGGGGTGAGGCGCCGGATCGAGGCGATGACGGGATGAACGATCATGCGAGGCTTCCTTCTTGTTGTTGTCGGACGAAGCGCGCCGCAGCGGTGTCGGGCCGCTCAAGTTGGCGCTACGCCGCTCAAGCCAGCGTCATGCCAGCGCCGCGCATGGCGTACGGCAACGCGACGGCCGGTCGCTGATGGAGCGCCAGCCGCTCTAAGTCGGGGGCGAAGGAAGAATCGGAAAAGGGCCTGCCATCAGGAAGTGGCAGGCCGCGGCAGTGGACGATGTCCGGCGCGCTGGAAGCTGTCTGCGCCGCCGGACAGTCGCGCTAGTTGAAGCGTCCGCTGGTTCCGCCAATGCTGAAACGCCCGGCGCCGAGCAGCAGGACGGCCACCGCGCCGAACAGGAACATCGCCTGCAGTTCGAGCGCCCAGCCGCCGGTGGGGGCCAGCGTGAACAGCTCGGCCCGGTGCGCCAGCAGCAGGGCGAAGAGCATGTTGCCGGCAATCAGCAGGGCGCCGGCGCGCGTGTACAGACCGACGATCACCAGCAGCGGGCCGATCACCTCGCCCAGATAGACGCCATAGGCGATCGCGGCGGGTAGGCCGAAGCCGGTGACCATGCCGACAATGCCATCCACGCCGTTGATCAGTTTCGACATGCCATGCAGCAGCATCAGCACGCCCAGCGCGAGGCGCAGTATCAGCTTGCCGGTGTCTTCAATCATCGTGGTCGCTCCCGAGCGGTGACGGGTATCGCCACCCTGAGAGAACGATAGATCAGGCAAGACACGCGTGCGTGACGCCGCCGCTCAGCGCTGGCTGAGGCCGTGCTGAGCGAGCTTGCTGTAGAAGCTGGCGCGGGAGATGCCCAGCTCCATGGCGGCGCGCCGGCGATTGCCCTGGCAGGCGCGCAAGGCGCTTTGCAGTGCACGGCGTTCGGCGTGGGCGAGCGTCTGCGCGAGCGGTTGCAGCGGCACGTCCTCGTCCACGCTGGCCGGCTCGCTCGGGACGGCGGGTCGACTACTCACGGCGGGAACAGCGCTGCCGGCCGGGCTCGCCTGTTCGCCGAGCAGCGGCAGCAGGTGCTCGACCTCCAGTTGCGGGCCGTCGGTACACAGCTGCGCGCGTTCCAGCAGATTGCCCAGCTCACGCACGTTGCCGCGCCACGGTTGCGCGCAGAGCAGCGCCAGCGCCTGCGGGCTGAGCTCCATCGGCGGCTGCCCGGAGCGGTTGGCGATGTCGTCGAGCAGATGTTCGATCACCGCGGGAATGTCGCCGCTGCGCTCGCGCAACGGCGGCACCCGCAGCGCCAGCACATTGAGGCGGTAATACAGATCGTCGCGGAACTGCCCGGCGGCGACCTTGGCTTCCAGATCGATATGCGTGGCGGCGATCACCCGCACATTGAGCGCCTTGACCTGGTTGGAACCCAGCGGTTCGACTTCCTGTTCCTGCAGCACGCGCAGCAGCTTGGCCTGCAGCGACAGCGGCAGATCGCCGATCTCGTCGAGGAACAGCGTGCCGCCGTTGGCCACCTCGAACTTGCCGATGCGCGCCTTGCGGTCGGCACCGGTGAAGGCGCCGGGCGCGGTGCCGAACAGCTCGGCCTCGACCAGCGTCTCCGGGATCGCCGCGACGTTGACCGCGACGAACGGCCCGCGCGCGCGTGGCGAGAGGTTGTGGATGCCCTGGGCCAGCAGTTCCTTGCCGGTGCCGGTCTCGCCGCGCAGCAGCACGGTGGCGTCGAGCTGCGCGGCGCGTCGGGCCTGGCGCTTGATCTCGCTGGCGGCCGGGCTGTTGCCGATAAAGCCGGCGATGGTGTAGCGCGCCCGCCGCGCCTTGGCCAGTTCGTTCTGGGTGGCGAGCAGCTGCGTCTGCAGGCTGGTGTACTTGGCCATCAGCGGCTTGAGATGCCGCGCGCGGTCGAACAGCACGAAGCCCAGCGCGCCGACCAGGGTGCCGTCCTCGTCGCGCAGCGGGATGCGGGTGACGACGAAATGCTCGCCGCCGAAGGCCATCAGATCGAGCATGCTCGGCTGGCCGCTTTCCATCACCTCGCGCAGACGGCTGGCCGGCAGCACCTGCTCGACCTCCAGGCCGAGCACGCTGGCGGGGTTGCGGATGCCGATCTTCTCGGCGTACTTGTCGTTGATCCAGACGATGCGTGCCTGCCGGTTGACCGCGATGGTGCCTTCGCACTGGGCGTTGAGGTGGTCGAACAGCAGCGGCATGGCCAGCATGCGGAAGCGTTCCGGGGATACGCCGACGATGAGGCCATGTTGGTCGAGTACGTCGCGGGCAATGCTCATGGGCAGTCAGCTCCGGCAGGGCGGTCGATTATGGGCGGCGCGAGACGCTACGGACAAGGCGCTCGCGGGCGCCGAGTGGCGGACTAGAGCCCTCGGTGGGAGCCGGATGATGGATGCGTGGTGTGGGGACAGGCAGGGCATGTGGAATTCCTTGTTCTTGTTATGTCGCTCGCGCCTGGATCCCGGTGGAGGATCGCTGGAGCAGGTGGCGCTGTGGCTTCGAGTGCAGGTTCCGTGCCTGTTGCTAGCGGCGCTGGGAAGCTGACTATGCTGCGAGACATGCCCAGAAGGGCAGATAGGATGTTGAAGGGTGTCTTTTTTATTGGATTGTGTCTGGATTTATGGACAGGCGGTGAGGGCGGAAATAGGGCTCTTTGCAGAGCATGGGGCATGATTGTTAGATGGCTGGGTGGTGGTGCCAGCTCGTTTAGTTTTGTCTGGAGATCAGGGCGATTGCCGAGTGTGCTGGTGCCTCTGGTTTCGGCCATCCGGCCGAGTCACTTGACTCGCTTCGCTCGCCCTTCGGGCCAGTCTTCGACTGTTACTCCGCTACGCTCCGTATCTCGTTGCTTGCAGAGAAAGTAACCAAAGAAGAAGGGCCCCCGACATCCTGCGTCCAGACTTCCCTCGCTTCGGTGTCGCTCGGCCTCCTGACGGGGGAGTTGGGCCCGAGTTGCCTGGAATATCGAGAAGCCGGCTACGCTGTGCTTTTTGCTCTTAATGCACGGCCTGCCAGGCAGCGCCAATCGCCCCTTTCAGGAGGCCGAGCGCAATCGTTGCGCAGGGGAGCGAGCGGCATGGATGCCGCGAGAGGCGTAAAGGGCCAGGGATGGCCCTTGTACGCCGGCCCCCGGAGCGACGATGGAGCGAGGGAACCCCGGCGCAGCCGGGGCCGGATGTAGGGGCAAGACTTTTTGGTTCCTTTTGGGGCGACTGCCAAAAGGAACTCGCCCAGCAGGGCGAAACCAGGCGTTCAGGCGACTCGCCAATCTCCATGAAAGCAAAACTTTCAGTCGCCCCTCAAAAAACCTGCCAGCCCGCTATCAGTCACCGCCCCGAAAAAGCGCGTTGCCCGTAGCAATCCGCCGCTTAGCCAGCCGCCTGCTTCGCCAGGGTGGCTTGCAGGGCGCTGCGGCAGCGCTCCTCGGCGGTGTCCAGCTCCAGCTGCATCTGCTGGATGTCGAGCAGTTGCTGCTCAAGCTGCTGGCGGCGCTCGGCGATCATCTGCAGCATGATGTTGAGCTGTTTCTGGTTGCCGGCCTTGGGGTCGTAAAGCTCGATCAGCGTCTTGCATTCGGCCAGCGAGAAGCCGATGCGCTTGCCGCGCAGGATCAGCTTCAGGGCGACGCGATCCTTGGGTGAATAGATGCGTTCCTGGCCGCGGCGGGTCGGCGTGAGCATGCCCTGTTCTTCATAGAAGCGGATGGCTCGAGTGGTGATGTCCAGCTCGTTGGCCAGGTCGGAAATGCTGTAGGTCTGCTTAGCCATGATTGTTCCGGTCATCCTCGATCGCGCCCGGTGAACCGGGCGCGTATGTCTGCCAGCATGCCCCGCCGCGATGGCTCGCTCAGGGACGTTCGACTGCCAAGGCTACTCCCTGGCCACCACCGATGCACAGCGTCGCCAGGCCCTTGCGTGCCTCGCGGCGCTGCATCTCGTGCAGCAGGGTCACCAGGATGCGGCAGCCCGAGGCGCCGATCGGGTGGCCGAGGGCAATGGCGCCGCCGTTCACGTTGACCTTGGCGGCATCCCAGCCCAGTTCCTTGCTCACCGAGAGCGCCTGCACGGCGAAGGCTTCGTTGGCTTCGATCAGGTCCAGCTGATCCAGCGACCAGCCTGCTTTCTCGAGGCAGCGGCGGGTGGCGGAAACCGGGCCGATGCCCATGATCGCCGGGTCGACACCGGCGTTGGCGTAACCGGCGATCTTCGCCAGTATCGGCAGGCCCAGGCCCAGGGCCTCGGCCTTGCTGGCGCTCATCAGCACCACCGCGGCGGCGCCGTCGTTGAGGGTCGAGGCGTTGCCGGCGGTGACGCTGCCGTCCTTCTTGAATGCCGCACGCAGGCCGCCGAGGGACTCGGCGGTGGTGCCGGCACGAGGCTGCTCGTCGCGGGCGAAGGCGACCGGACCGCCCTTGCGCTGCGGGATCAGCACCGGGGTGATTTCGGCATCGAAGCGGCCGCTTTCGATGGCCGCCGCGGCACGCTGCTGCGACTGTGCGGCGAAGGCGTCCTGCTGGGCGCGGTCGATGCCGTACTTTTCGGCCAGGTTCTCGGCGGTGATGCCCATGTGGTAGTCGTTGAAGGCGTCCCACAGGCCGTCGGTGATCATGGTATCGACCACCTGCGCATGGCCCATGCGCAGGCCGGTGCGCGCGCCTGGCAGGACATAGGGCGCCAGGCTCATGTTCTCCATACCGCCGGCGATGATCACGTCGGCGTCGCCACAGCGAATCGCCTGCACGGCCAGATGCACGGCCTTGAGGCCCGAGCCGCAGACCTTGTTGAGGGTCATGGCCGGTACGGCGTGCGGCAAGCCGGCCTTGATCGCGGCCTGGCGCGCGGTGTTCTGCCCGGCGCCGGCGGTGAGCACGTGGCCGAGGATGACTTCATCGACCTGGGCCGGGTCGATGCCGGTCTTTTCCAGCAGGGCGCGGATCACGGTGGCGCCGAGTTCGACGGCTGGCACATTGGCCAGCGTGCCCTGGAAACTGCCGATGGCGGTGCGGGTTGCAGCTACGATGACGACGTCTTGCATGACGGACTCCGAATAAAAAAGCGCTACGCCGGGGCGTAACGCGAGGGCCAGACACGCGGCCTGGCTCCGGGAAAGGGTGCCCTCGAACGACAGGGGGCAAGCCGCTGGTCAGCGCGCTGGCAGACCGGTCGAAGCCGCAGTATACGGGCGGCTAAGTGACTGGCCAGTGCTGACGAACAGCCGGCTCTGGGCGTTCGGGGCGGGCGGGATGGTGGGGCCGGCGAGGCATGCGCCGGCGTCCTTCCCGCGCCCAGGTTTCAGCGCTGGATCGGGCAGCCGGTGGCCTCTTGCAGCGCCTCGAAGCTGACCCCCTCGGCCAGTTCGACCAGCTTCAGGCCCTGCTCGGTGACGTCCAGCACGGCCAGGTCGGTGATGATCCGGTCGACCACGCCAACGCCGGTCAACGGCAGGTCGCAGGCTGGCAGGATCTTGTGCGCATCGCCCTTGGCGGTGTGCTCCATCAGCACCACGACGCGCTTGACGCCGGCCACCAGGTCCATCGCACCACCCATGCCCTTGACCATCTTGCCGGGGATCATCCAGTTGGCCAGGTCGCCTTTTTCCGACACCTGCATGGCGCCGAGGATGGCCAGGTTGATGTGGCCGCCGCGGATCATGGCGAAGCTCTGCGCGTTGTCGAAGAAGCTGGAGCCGGGCAAGGCGGTGACGGTCTGCTTGCCGGCGTTGATCAGGTCCGGGTCGATCTCGTCCTCGCTCGGGAAGGGGCCGATGCCGAGCAGGCCGTTCTCGCTCTGCAGCCAGACGTCCGTGCCTGCGGGGATGTAATTGGCCACCAGGGTCGGCAGACCGATGCCGAGGTTGACGTAGAAGCCGTCCTGCAGCTCCCGGGCGGCGCGTTGCGCCATCTGTTCACGTGTCCAGGCCATGGTCTCAGCTCCTTACCGTGCGTTTTTCGATGCGTTTTTCCGGGTTCGGGTTGTGCACGATGCGTTGCACATAGATACCCGGCAGGTGGATCTGGTCCGGGTCCAGCTCGCCGGTCTCGACGATCTCCTCGACCTCGACGACGCAGACCTTGCCGGCCATCGCCGCCAGCGGGTTGAAGTTGCGCGCGGTCTTGCGAAACAGCAGGTTGCCGGCCTTGTCGGCCTTCCACGCCTTGACCAGCGCGATATCGGCGGTCAGCGACTCTTCCATCACGTACCACTCGCCGTTGAACTGGCGGGTTTCCTTGCCTTCGGCGACCAGCGTGCCGTAGCCCGTGCGGGTGTAGAACGCCGGAATGCCCGCGCCGCCGGCACGCAGCTTCTCGGCCAGGGTGCCCTGCGGGGTGAATTCCAGCTGCAGCTCGCCGGCCAGGTACTGGCGCTCGAACTCCTTGTTCTCGCCGACGTAGGAGGAAATCATCTTGCTGATCTGCCGCGTCTCCAGCAGCAGGCCGAGGCCGAAGCCGTCGACGCCGGCGTTGTTGCTGATGGCGGTGAGGTTTTTCTTGCCGGTGTCGCGCAGAGCGGCGATCAACGCTTCGGGGATGCCGCACAGGCCGAAGCCGCCGACGGCCAGTGTCATGCCGTCCTCGACCAGGCCTTCCAGGGCGTGAGCGGCGCTGGGGTAGAGCTTGTTCATGAAATACCTCTACTTATTGTTGTGTCCGTGCCCGCGGCTGAACCGGCCACGGGGTGAATGCGTCAATGCAACAACGATGCCGATCAGCCTGCACGGCGGGCGCGTGCCACCCGCGAGCCATTGGCACGGCCCAGCACGCGGCTGATGCGTTCGCCGGCGGCGATCAGCGCATCGAGGTCGATGCCGGTGGCTATGTCCAGTCCGTTGAACATGTACAGCACGTCTTCGCTGGCGACATTGCCGCTGGCGCCTTTAGCGTAGGGGCAACCGCCGAGGCCGGCGACCGAGCTGTCGAACACGGCGATGCCTTCCAGCAGGCTGGCATAGATATTCGCCAGCGCCTGGCCATAGGTGTCGTGAAAATGCCCGGCCAGCCGTTCGCGTGGCACGTCGCGCGCCACGGTATCGAACAGGGTGCGGGTCTTGCCCGGTGTGCCGGTGCCGATGGTGTCGCCCAGCGATACCTCGTAGCAGCCCATGGCATACAGCTCGCGGGCGACTTCGGCGACCTTGGCTGGCGCCACCTCGCCTTCGTAGGGGCAGCCGAGCACGCAGGAAACGTAGCCACGCACGCGGATGTCCTGCGCGCGCGCGAGCTCCATCAGCGGCGCGAAGCGCGCCAGGCTCTCGGCGATGGAGCAGTTGATGTTCTTCTGCGAGAAGGCCTCGGAGGCCGCGCCGAACACCGCGACCTCCTTCACCCCGGCCTCGATGGCGGCTTCCAGGCCCTTCATGTTCGGCGTCAGCGCGGCATAGGTGACGCCGGCCTTGCGCTGGATCTGCGCGAAGACCTCGGCCGAGCCGGCCATCTGCGGCACCCACTTGGGCGAGACGAAGCTGCCGACCTCGATGTAGGCGAGGCCGGCGGCGCTCAGGTCGTCCACCAGACGCACCTTGTCCGCCACGCTGATCGGCTGCTGCTCGTTCTGCAGACCGTCACGCGGACCGACTTCGACCAGCCGGACCTGTTTGGGCAGGCTCATATGTCCTCCAGGGGGTGAACGCTTAGCGAGCCTTCACCCGTGTTGTTGAATTGTGGCGCTGCTGGTGGGCTAAAGCCCACCCTACGAAACCCGCACGCGTCCACCGTAGGGTGGGCTTCAGCCCACCGATGTTGTGTATGCCCGCCGATACGGTCCGGCACGGCTGGTGGGCTAAAGCCCACCCTACAACCTGCATGCCTTCGCCCTGCGACTCAGGCCTCTTCCATCTCCAGCAGCACCGCGCCTTCGCTGACCATCTCGCCTTCGCTGCAGAACAGGCTCTTGACCACGCCGGCCTCGGCGCTGCGGATGCTGTGTTCCATCTTCATCGCTTCCAGCACGATCAGCGCGGTGCCGGCCTCGACGCTCTGTCCAGGCTCGACCAGCACGCGAACGATGCTGCCGTTCATCGGTGCGGTCAGGCCGCCGTGGCGCTGGTGCCCGGCCTCGGCTTCGGCGATGGGGTCGAAGGCGCGTACGGCCAACCATTCGCCGTTCCACTGCAGATACAGCGCATCGCCCTGGCGGATCGCCCGGGGCGAGCGCGCATTTGGCTGCTGCGCTGCCGGATCGAACTTCAACCGGCGGCTCTCGCCATTGCATTGCAGGTGCAGGCTGACCTGCGCCGGCATGCCGAAACGCAGGCCGCTGCGCCTGGACCAAGGGGAATGGGCATCGTCGTCGCGAACGGTGGCGGCTTCGGTTTGCACGTAGCATTCGGCCGCCTGCTGCCAGAACGCGTCGGACAATTCGCCCGCCGGGAGCAGCAGCTCGCTTTCGTGGCGCGGGATGAAACCGGTGTCCAGCTCCGCCTCGGCGAACGCGCGGTGGCCGACGACGCGGCGCAGGAAGGCGAGGTTGGTGCGCACGCCGCCCACTGCGGTCTCGTCGAGCATGGCCAGCAGGCGCAGGCGCGCTTCCTCGCGGTTCTCGCCCCAGGCGATCAGCTTGCCGAGCATGGGGTCGTAGAACGGCGACACCGTATCGCCCTCGGCAACGCCGCTGTCGACGCGACGGCCCGGACCATCCGCGGCTTCACGATAGAGGTCGAGGGTGCCGGTGGCCGGGAGGAAATCGTTGTCCGGGTCTTCGGCGTACAGCCGTACCTCGATGGCATGACCGATCAGCGGCACCTGCGCCTGACTGATCGGCAGCGGCTCGCCGCGGGCGACGCGAATCTGCCAGGCGACCAGATCGAGACCGGTGATGGCCTCGGTGACCGGGTGCTCGACCTGCAGGCGGGTGTTCATCTCCATGAAGAAGAATTCGCCGCGGGCATCGAGCAGGAATTCCACCGTGCCGGCGCCGACGTAGCCGATCGCCTGCGCCGCCTTTACCGCCGCCTCACCCATGGCGCGGCGCAGTTCGGGCGTAAGACCGGGCGCTGGCGCCTCTTCGACCACTTTCTGGTGGCGGCGCTGGATGGAGCAGTCGCGCTCGTTGAGGTACAGGCAGTTACCGTGCTGGTCGGCAAAGACCTGGATCTCCACGTGACGCGGTTTGAGCACGTACTTCTCGACCAGCATGCGTGAGTCGCCGAACGACGACTGCGCCTCGCGCTGGGCGGACGCCAGCGCCTCGGCCAGATCGGCCTCGCGCTCGACCACCTTCATGCCCTTGCCGCCACCGCCGGCGGTGGCCTTGAGCAGCACCGGGTAGCCGATGGTTTCGGCGGCGGCGCGGAAGGTTTCGTAGTCCTGGGCCTGGCCGTGATAGCCCGGCACCAGCGGCACGCCGGCTTCTTCCATCAGCGCCTTGGCCGCCGACTTGCTGCCCATCGTGTCGATGGCCGAGGCCGGCGGGCCGAGGAAGATCAGCCCGGCCTGTTCGATGGCGCGGGCGAACTCGGCGTTCTCCGAAAGAAAGCCGTAGCCCGGGTGGATCGCCTGGGCGCCGCTGGCCTTGGCCGCCTCGATCAGCTTGTCGATGTGCAGGTAGCTGTCGGCCGGCTTGGCGCCGCCGAGGTCGATGCGGATATCGGCCTCGCGGGCGTGGCGCGCCGTGGCGTCGATGGCGCTGTGCACGGCGACGGTGGTCAGGCCCATGGCCTTGGCGGTGCGCATCACGCGGCAGGCGATCTCGCCGCGGTTGGCCACCAGCAGGGTATCGATAGGACGATTCATCACTTGTTCTCCTGCCAGGCGGGCGTGCGTTTTTCCAGGAAGGCACTCAGGCCTTCCTGACCTTCCGGGCTGGTGCGCAGGCGGGCGATGGCCTGTTCGGTGGTCTGGCGCAGGTCGGCGTCGAAATCGCCGTCGCCCACCTCCAGTAATAGCTCCTTGCAGGCCTTGAGCGCCTGCGGGCTGTTGAGCAGCAGGTTGTCGACCCACTGCTGGAGCGCGGCGTCCAGTTCACTGGTCGGGTAGGTTTCGGCGAGCAGGCCCAGTTCGCGGGCGCGCTTACCGTCGAAGCGTTCGGCGGTGAGCGCGTAGCGGCGGGCGGCGCGCTCGCCGATGGCCTTGACCACGAACGGGCTGATCACCGCCGGGGCCAGGCCGATGCGTACTTCCGACAGGCAGAACAGCGCATCGCTGGCGCCGATGGCCATGTCGCAGCAGGCGATCAGCCCCAGCGCGCCGCCGAAGGCCGCGCCCTGCACCACGACCAGGGTCGGCTGCGGCAGCTGGTAGAGGCGCTGCATCAGCTCGCCGAGTTCATGGGCGTCGGCGAGATTGGCCTGATAGTCGAGCTTGGCCGACTCGCGCATCCAGCCCAGATCGGCGCCGGCGGAGAAATGCTTGCCTCGCCCGCGCAGAATGAGGAAGCGGATGCCCGCATCGTCCTGCACCTGGGCCAGCGCCGCGTTCAGTTCGCCAATCACCCGGGCGTCGAAGGCATTGTTCTTGTCCGCGCGGTTGAGCCAGAGGGTGGCCACGCCGCGCGCGTCTTTGTTCAGTTCGATGGTCTGGAAATCGGTCATCTCGGCATCCTCGATGGGACTGCAGTCGCCGGCGCGCTTGGCTGCCGGCGGCTCGGATTACATGCGGAACACGCCGAAGCGGGTCGGCTCGATCGGCGCGTTCAGCGCGGCGGACAGCGCCAACCCCAGCACCTCGCGGGTCTGCGCCGGATCGATCACACCGTCGTCCCACAGCCGGGCGCTGGAGTAATAGGGATGGCCCTGGCGCTCGTACTGCTCGAGGATCGGCTGCTTGATCGCGGCCACCTCGTCGTCGCCGAGGCGCTTGCCGGCGCGTTCGCTTTGCTCCTGCTTGACCTGGGCGAGTACCCCGGCGGCCTGCTCGCCACCCATTACGGCAATGCGCGCGTTGGGCCACATCCACAGGAAGCGCGGGTCGTAAGCGCGGCCGCACATGCCGTAGTTGCCGGCACCGAAGCTGCCACCGATGAGCACGGTGAACTTCGGCACCTGGGCGCAGGCCACCGCGGTGACCAGCTTGGCGCCGTGCTTGGCGATGCCGCCGGCCTCGTATTTCTGCCCGACCATAAAGCCGGTGATGTTCTGCAGGAACAGCAGCGGAATGCCGCGCTGGCAGGCCAGTTCGATGAAATGCGCGCCTTTCTGCGCCGCCTCGGCGAAGAGGATGCCGTTGTTGGCGAGGATGGCGATCGGGTAGCCGTGCAGATGGGCGAAGCCGCAGACCAGGGTGGTGCCGAACAGCGCCTTGAATTCATCGAACTCGCTGCCGTCCACCAGTCGCGCGATCACTTCGCGCACGTCGTAGGGCTGCTTGGCCTGCGCCGGGATCACGCCGTACAGCTCGTCGGCGGCATACAGCGGCGCGCGCGGCTCGCGGGCCTGCAACTGACCGAGCTTGCGCCAGTTGAGGTTGGCCACGCAGCGACGGGCGATGGAAAGCGCGTGTTCGTCGTTCTCCGCGTAGTGGTCGGCAACGCCCGAGGTCTTGCAGTGCACGTCGGCGCCGCCCAGCTCCTCGGCAGTCACCACCTCACCGGTGGCGGCTTTGACCAGCGGCGGGCCGGCGAGAAAGATGGTCGCCTGGTTGCGCACCATGATGGTCTCGTCGGCCATCGCCGGCACATAGGCGCCGCCGGCAGTGCAGGAACCCATGACCACGGCGATCTGCGGGATGCCCATGGCGCTCATGTTGGCCTGGTTGAAGAAGATGCGGCCGAAGTGCTCGCGGTCCGGGAACACCTCGTCCTGACGCGGCAGGTTGGCGCCGCCGGAGTCCACCAGGTAGATGCACGGCAGGCGGTTCTCGCGGGCGACGGTCTGCGCGCGCAGGTGCTTTTTCACCGTCAGCGGGTAGTAGGTGCCGCCCTTCACGGTGGCGTCGTTGGCGATGATCATGCACTCGACGCCTGCGACGCGGCCGATACCGGCCACCACGCCGCCGGCGGCGACGTCCTCGCCATACACCTCGTGGGCGGCCAGCGGCGCGAGTTCGAGGAAGGCCGAGCCGGCGTCGAGCAGCGTGTCGATGCGCTCGCGCACCAAGAGCTTGCCGCGCGAGACGTGGCGCTGCTGGGCGGTGGCGCCGCCGCCTTCGCTGACGCGGCCGAGCAGGGCGCGCAGGTTGTTCACCTGTTCGAGCATCGCCGCGCTGTTGGCGGCGAATTCCGGCGAACGGGTGTTGATCTGGGTGTGCAGGATGGCCATGTAGAACCCTCGGAAAGAGCACTGGAGGCTGGACGAAGGGTAGGGTGGGCTTCAGCCCACCACCTCCGGGTATGGCGGGCTGAAGCCCACCCTACGGTTTCCCGCCTCTGCTTCGTGTTATTTGGATTCGTTGAACAGCTCGCGGCCGATCAGCATGCGGCGGATCTCGCTGGTGCCGGCGCCGATCTCGTAGAGCTTGGCGTCGCGCAGCAGGCGGCCGGTGGGGAATTCGTTGATGTAGCCGTTGCCACCGAGGATCTGGATCGCCTGCAGGGCCATCTGCGTGGCGTTCTCGGCGGTGTAGAGGATGACCCCGGCGGCGTCCTTGCGGGTGGTCTCGCCGCGGTCGCAGGCCTGCGCCACCATGTACAGGTAGGCGCGGCTGGCGTTGAGCTGGGTGTACATGTCCGCCACCTTACCCTGGATGAACTGGAACTCGCCGATGCTCTGGCCGAACTGCTTGCGGTCATGGATGTACGGCACCACCACATCGAGGCAGGCCTGCATGATCCCGGTCGGGCCGCCGGCGAGCACCACGCGCTCGTAGTCCAGGCCGCTCATCAGCACCTTGACGCCGCCGTTCTCGGCGCCGAGCACGTTCTCTTGCGGCACTTCGACGTCATCGAAGAACAGCTCGCAGGTGTTGGAGCCGCGCATGCCGAGCTTGTCGAACTTGTTGCCGCGGGAGAAGCCCTTCCAGTCGCGTTCGACGATGAACGCGGTGATGCCGTGCGCGCCCTTGTCCAGGTCGGTCTTGGCGTAGATCACGTAGGTGTTGGCGTCCGGGCCGTTGGTGATCCAGGTCTTGCTGCCGTTGAGCACGTAGCGGTCGCCACGCTTCTCGGCGCGCAGCTTCATCGACACCACATCGGAGCCGGCATTCGGCTCGCTCATGGCCAGCGCGCCGACGTGCTCGCCGCTGACCAGCTTGGGCAGGTAGCGGGCTTTCTGCTCGGGGTTGCCGTTGCGGTTGATCTGGTTGACGCACAGGTTGGAGTGGGCGCCGTAGGAGAGGGCGACCGAGGCGGAGGCGCGGCTGATTTCTTCCATCGCCACCACGTGCGCCAGGTAGCCGAGGCCGGCGCCGCCGTACTCCTCGGAGACGGTCACGCCGAGCAGGCCCATCTCGCCGAATTTCTTCCACATGTCAGCCGGAAACAGATTTTCGTGGTCGATAGCCTCGGCACGCGGCGCCAGTTCGGCGGCGACGAAGGCCTGCACCTGCTCGCGCAGCATGTCGATGGTTTCACCGAGGGCGAAGTTGAGGCTGGAGTAGTTCATGGGCCACCTGCTTGTCTTGTAGTTGTTCTGTTGTAGAGGGTTCGTTCGGCCGCGAAAAGGCTTTTTACAGCGTCTTCGGCGGCGCTCCGCGGGCCTCGATTTTCGACCTTTGGAGTGGGTTGCCAGCTAGTTACCTTTACGTTAACGTAACCGTGTCCTTGGGTGACTGTCAACACCGCCAGCGCCCTGGGAAAGTAAAGCCTCATAACAAACATAAGACTGAGGAAAAATCGCCATGAGTCTTCCGAGCTATACCTGCGGACCGCAGAGCAAACCCCTGTTGCCCATGACCATCGGCGCGGCATTCGACCGTACCGTGGAGCGCTTTCCCCAGCGCGAGGCTCTGGTGGTGCGCCATCAGCAGCTGCGTTACACCTGGGCGGAACTGGCGGAGGCGGTGGAGCGTTGCGCGCGTGGCCTGCTGGCCCTCGGTCTGCAAGCTGGCGAACGAGTGGGAATCTGGTCGCCGAACAATGCCCAGTGGTGCATCACCCAGTTCGCGACCGCCAAGATCGGCGTGGTGCTGGTCAACATCAATCCCGCCTACCGCCTCAGCGAACTCGAATACGCACTCAAGCAATCCGGCTGCCGCTGGCTGATCTGCGCCGATGCGTTCAAGACCTCCGATTACCACGCCATGCTCCACGAGCTGCTGCCGGAACTGGAAAGCGCCGCCGTCGGCGCGCTGCAGAGCCACATGCTGCCGGAGCTGCGCGGTGTCATCAGTCTGTGCGACAAGCCGGTGGACGGCATGCTGCAGTGGCAGGCGCTGATGGAAATGGCCGAACAGGTCGGCCCTGAGCAACTGCGCCAGTGCGGCGAGCGCCTGCAGTTCGACGACCCCATCAATATCCAGTACACCTCCGGCACCACGGGTTTCCCCAAGGGCGCCACCCTCAGTCACTACAACATCCTCAATAACGGCTACATGGTCGGCGAGAGCCTCGGGCTCAGCGAGCACGACCGCCTGGTGATCCCGGTGCCGCTGTACCACTGCTTCGGCATGGTCATGGGCAATCTCGGTTGCGTCACCCACGGCACCACGATGATCTACCCGAGCGCCGCGTTCGAGCCGCTGGCCGCGTTGCAGGCGGTGGCCGAGGAGCGCGCCACCGGCCTGTACGGCGTGCCGACCATGTTCATCGCCATGCTCGACCACCCCGAGCGCCGTTCGCTGGACCTCGGCTCGCTGCGCACCGGCATCATGGCCGGTGCCACCTGCCCGATCGAGGTGATGAAGCGGGTCATCGACGAGATGCACATGAACGAAGTGCAGATCGCCTACGGCATGACCGAAACCAGCCCGGTGTCGACCCAGACCCGCGCCGATGATGATCTGGAGCGCCGCGTGACCAGCGTTGGCCGCACCCAGCCGCATCTGGAAAGCAAGATCGTCGACGAACACGGCGCCGTGGTGCCGCGCGGGCAGATCGGCGAACTCTGCACCCGTGGCTACAGCGTGATGCTCGGTTACTGGAACAACCCGGACGCCACCCGCGAGGCCATCGACGGTGCGCGCTGGATGCACACCGGCGACCTGGCGGTGATGGACGACGAGGGCTACGTGAAGATCGTCGGGCGCAACAAGGACATGATCATCCGCGGCGGCGAGAACGTGTACCCGCGCGAGGTTGAGGAATTCCTCTTCACCCACCCGGCGGTGGCCGACGTGCAGGTGATCGGCGTACCGGACAGCAAGTTCGGCGAGGAGATCGTCGCCTGGGTCAAGCTGCACCCCGGCCACCAGGTCGAGGCCGAGGCACTGCGCGAGTTCTGCAAGGGCCGTATCGCCCACTTCAAGACACCGCGGCACATCCGCTTCGTCGACGACTTCCCGATGACCATCAGCGGCAAGGTGCAGAAGTTCCGCATGCGCGAGATCAGCGTGGTCGAGCTGGGGCTCGGCGAACAGCACTGACAGCACTGGCCGGCTCGCCCGGCCGACTCCGCCTGCATCAATATAAGGACTGCCCGATGACCCGGACGATCAGCCGTTTTCCTGTGCCCGAAAACCTCGACGTCCTGCCCGAGGACCTGCGCGAGCGCATCCTCGCCGTGCAGGAGAAGGCCGGTTTCATTCCCAACGTGTTCCTCATGCTGGCGCACCGGCCGGCGGAGTTCCGCGCCTTCTTCGCCTACCACGACGCGCTGATGGAGCGTGAAGCCGACAGCCTGAGCCAGGCCGAGAAGGAGATGATCGTGGTGGCGGTCAGCGCCGACCATGGCTGCCTGTACTGCGTGGTGGCGCACGGCGCAATCCTGCGCATCCTCGCCAAGGACGCGCAGCTGGCCGACCAGATCGCCGTCAACTACCGCAGCGCGCCGATCTGCGAACGCCAACGCACGATGCTCGATTTCGCCCTGCACCTGGCCGCCGGGCGCGGCGTGCTGGATGACGCCTGGCAGGCGCGCCTGGAAGCGCAGGGCTTCAGCCTCGACGACATCTGGGACATCGGCGCCATCGCCGGGCTGTTCGGGCTCTCCAACCGTCTGGTGTCGATGGCGCGCACCCCGCCCAACGACGAGTTCTACCTGCTGGGCCGCGTGCCCAGGAGCACCGCGCGCTGAGCGCGGCCACCGCATTACCGCATGAGGTGGTAATCCGGGCCCGGGGACGTTCGCAACCGGGCTCAACAGCTGCATCAACGATAACAATAACAAGAGAGAAAGCTATGCAACTGAAATCTGTAAGCCGAACCTTCCTGCTTTCCAGCCTGACCGCAGCCATCCTGGGCATGTCCACCACGGCCTCGGCCGCCTTCGTCGAAGACAGCAAGGCGACCGTCGAACTGCGCAACTTCTATATGAACCGCGATTTTCGCGGCAGTGAGTCGACCCAGGCCAAGGCCGAGGAGTGGGCCCAGGGCTTCCTGCTGAAGATGGAGTCCGGCTATACCGAGGGTCCGCTCGGCTTCGGCCTCGACGCCCTCGGCCTGCTCGGCGTCAAGCTCGACTCCAGTCCGGATCGCACCGGCACGCAGATCCTGCAGAGCGATCGTGAGACCGGCCGCGCCCAGGACGACTACGGTTCGGCGGGGCTGACCGCCAAGGCCAGGCTGTCCGCCACCACGCTGCATGTCGGCACCCTGCAGCCGGTGCTGCCGGTGGTCATGCGCAACGACAGTCGCCTGTTGCCGCAGACGTTCCGCGGCGCCTGGCTGCAGAGCAAGGAGGTCGACGGCCTCACGCTGGATCTGGGCAAGCTCGATCGCGTCAACCTGCGCAACTCCTCGAACAACGAGGAAATGCTCGTCTTCAACGGAGGCAAGCGCAACATCGTGCCCGGTAGCCAGACCAGCAGCGACGAGTTCCTCTTCGCCGGCGGCCGCTACGCCTGGACCCCGGAACTGAGCAGCAGCTACTACTACGGCGGGCTGGACGGCATCTACAAGGAACACAACCTCGGCCTGCTTCACGTACTGCCGCTCGGTGACAAGCAGAGCCTCAAGACCGACCTGCGCTACGTGCACCAGACCGACGACGGCGGCAGCAACGTCGACGCCGACACCTTCGGCGCGATGTTCACCTACCGCCTCGGCGGCCACGCCTTCGGTGCCGGCTACCAGCACGTTTCCGGCGACACCGGCTTCGCCTACATCGCCGGCAGCGACAACTCGCTGATCAACCTGCTGCAGATCAACGACTTCGGTAACCAGGACGAGAAGTCCTGGCAGCTCCGTTACGACTATGACTTCGCCGTGATGGGCATCCCCGGGCTGACCCTGATGACCCGCTACGTCTCCGGCGACAACGTCGACCGCGGCGCGGGCCTCGGCGAAGGCAAGACCTGGGAGCGCAACACCGACCTGGCCTATGTCTTCCAGAGCGGTCCGCTGAAGAACCTCGGCCTCAAGCTGCGCAATGCCACCACGCGCAGCAACTTCCAGAGCGATCTCGACGAGAACCGCTTCATCGTCAGTTACGCCTTGCCGCTCTGGTAAGCAGCGCACCGCAACCTCTCCTCGGTGGGATTTTCCGGGTCGTTTCGGCCCGGTTTTTTTTCTGCAGCGATTGCTGCGCCCAGGGCGCCAATAGGTCAAGCGGGTGTTTGAAAAAGCCACTTGCCGGTTACGGAAATCGATTGTTATCGTTTACGTAAAGGTCATGTAGCGACCTGCGCCATAACCAACAACAATCAAGGTTAGAGGGCACTCCATGGAACCAGAGTTCGTGCTGGAAACGCGCGGCCTGAGCAAGGAATTCCGCGGCTTCACCGCGGTGGATTCCGTCGATCTGAAGGTCCGCCAGGGCCACATCCACGCGCTGATCGGCCCCAACGGCGCCGGCAAGACCACCGTCTTCAACCTGCTCACCAAGTTCCTCACGCCCACCCGTGGCGAGATCCTCTATCGCGGCAAGAACATCACCGCGATGAAGGCCAACGAGATCGCCCGGCTCGGCCTGGTGCGCTCGTTCCAGATCTCCGCGGTGTTCGGCCACATGAGCGTGCTGGAAAACGTGCGCGTCGCGCTGCAGCAGAAGATGGGCAATTCCTTCCACTTCTGGAAATCCGAACGCAGCCTGCGCGAGCTGGATGATCAGGTGATGCAGCTGCTCGCTGAAGTCGATCTGCAATCCTTCGCCCAGACCCTGGCGGTGGAGCTGCCCTACGGCCGCAAGCGTGCGCTGGAGCTGGCCACCACCCTGGCGTTGGACCCCTTCGTGCTGCTGCTCGACGAACCGACCCAGGGCATGGGCAGCGAGGACGTCGACATGGTCGTCGAGCTGGTGCGCAAGGCCGCGGCCAACCGCACGGTGCTGATGGTCGAGCACAACCTCAGCGTGGTCAGCCGGCTGTGTGACCGCATCACCGTGCTGGCGCGTGGTTCGGTACTCGCCGAGGGCGACTACGACAGCGTTTCGGCCAACCCGCAGGTGCGCGAGGCCTACCTCGGCAGCGAAGCCGCGGCACTCGAGGAGGCGCACGCATGAATCCACCCATGGACCGCGATCAGCTGCGCATCAGTGACCTGCACGCCTTCTACGGCGAGTCGCACATTCTGCACGGCGTCGACCTGGTGGTCGGCCGTGGCGAGCTGGTGACCCTGCTCGGGCGCAACGGCGCCGGGCGCACCACCACGCTGCGGGCGATCATGAGCATGGTCGGCCGGCGCACCGGCTCCATCGTGGTCAACGGCAACGAGACCATCGGCATGCCGGCTCACCAGATTCCGCGGCTGGGCGTCGGCTACTGCCCCGAAGAGCGCGGCATCTTCGCCAGCCTGAGCGTCGAGGAAAACCTGCTGCTGCCGCCCACCGTGCGCAGCGGCGGCATGAGCCTGGACGAGCTCTACGAGATGTTTCCCAACCTCTACGAGCGCCGCTTCAGCCAGGGCACGCGGCTGTCCGGCGGCGAGCAGCAGATGCTGGCCATGGCGCGCATCCTGCGCACCGGCGCCAACCTGCTGCTGCTCGACGAGATCACCGAAGGCCTGGCCCCGGTCATCGTGCAGAAGCTTGGCGAGGTGCTGATCAAGCTCAAGCAGCGCGGCCTGACCATCGTCCTGGTGGAGCAGAACTTCCGCTTCGCCGCGCCGTTGGCCGACCGCCATTACGTCATGGAGCACGGCCGCATCGTCGCGGAGATCGAGGCGGCCGAGCTGGATTCGAAGAAGGATTACCTCAATTCCTGTCTCGGGGTGTGAGCCTCAGGAAGCTGCAACACCGGCCGCAGTGGACGTCGGGCCGAACCACAACAAAAACAATCGAGAGTGGTGAGTACATGAGTTTTTTGCGCAAGAGTGCGAGCGCCATCCTGGCTTCTTCCCTGATTGCCTCGGCTGCCCAGGCCGAGATCAGCAACGACGAGATCCGCATCGGCTACCTGGCCGACATGTCCGGCACCTACCGCGACCTCTCCGGCCCCGGCGGCCTGGAGGCGCTGAAGATGGCGGTGGAGGACTTCGGCGGCACCGTCGACGGCAAGAAGATCGTCGTGTTCCACGCCGATGACCTGAACAAACCCGACGTCGGCGCCAACACCGTGCGCCAGTGGATCGACGAGCGTAACGTCGACATGGTGACCGGCATGGTCGCCAGCTCCGTGGTGCTGGCGGCGAGCAAGGTGGTGGAGCAGGGCGGCAAGCTGGCGCTGATCTCCGGCGCGGCGGCCTCCAGCATCACCAACGAGTTCTGCTCGCCGAACCACATCCACTGGACCTACGACACCTACGCGCTGGCCAACGGTACGGCCAAGGCGGTGCTCGCCGATGGCGGCAAGAGCTGGTACATCCTCACCGCCGACTACGCCTTCGGCCACTCGATGGAAACCGACATCACCAAGGTGGTGGAAGGCGAGGGCGGCAGCGTCGCCGGCAAGGTCCGCCATCCGTTCCCGAGCAGCGATTTCTCCTCCTACATGCTGCAGGCGCAGGGCTCCGGCGCCGAGGTGATCGCCCTGGCCAACGCCGGTGCCGACACCGTCAACTCGCTGAAAACCGCCAGCGAATTCGGCGTCACCCAGTCCGGGCAGAAGCTCGCCGGCATGGTGGTGTTTCTCAACGACATCCACGCCATGGGCCTGGATGTGACCCAGGGCCTGATGCTGACCACCGGCTGGTACTGGGACATGAACGAGGAAACCCGCGCCTGGGCCAAGCGTTACTACGAGCGCACCCAGCGCATGCCGGGCATGGTGCATGCCGGCATCTACTCGGCGACCACCCACTACCTGAACGCGGTGAAGGCCGCCGGCACTGACGAGACGGTCGCGGTGCGCGCGCAGATGGCCAAGACCCCGGTCAACGACATGTTTGCCAAAGGCGGGCAGATCCGTGAGGACGGCCGCATGGTCCACGACATGTACCTGGTGCAGGTCAAGACGCCGGCCGAATCCAAGGGCGAGTGGGACCTGTACAAGGTGCTCAGCACCATCTCCGGCGAGCAGGCCTACCGGCCGCTGGCCGAGAGTCAGTGCGCCAAGCTGGTCGCCAGGCAGTAACCGGCTGATCCGCGCCATCACCCGGCCGGCGGCGGCCGGGTGCCACGGACTTCCTTTGGGTGGTGAACCATGACTCTCCTGTTTGGCGTACCCCTGAGCGTGCTGCTCGGGCAGCTGCTGCTCGGCCTGATCAACGGTGCGTTCTACGCGCTGCTGAGCCTGGGCCTGGCGATCATCTTCGGCTTGCTGCGCATCATCAACTTCGCGCACGGCGCGCAGTACATGCTCGGCGCCTTCGTGGCATTTCTCGGACTGAACTATCTCGGCGTGAGCTACTGGTTTGCACTGCTGCTCTCGCCGCTGCTGGTCGGCTGCCTGGGCATGGCCATCGAGCGCGGGTTGCTGCGGCGCATCGCCGGTGAGGATCACCTCTATGGTTTGTTGTTGACCTTCGGCCTGGCGCTGATCGTCGAGGGCAGCTTCGTCAATCTGTTCGGCGTCTCCGGCTCGTCCTATCCGATGCCGGAGCTGCTGCGCGGCGGCTTCAACCTCGGCTTCATGTTCCTGCCGACCTACCGCGCCTGGGTGATCGTCGTCGCGCTGCTGGTGTGCCTGGCGACCTGGTACGTGATCGAGCGTACGCGGCTGGGCTCCTACCTGCGCGCCGGCACCGAGAACCCGAAGCTGATGCAGGGCTTCGGCATCAACGTGCCGCTGCTGGTGACCCTGACCTACGGCTACGGCGTGGCCCTGGCGGCGCTCGCCGGCGTGCTGGCCGCGCCGATCTACGCGGTGACCCCGGGCATGGGTTCGAACCTGCTGATCGTGGTGTTCGCCGTGGTGGTGATCGGCGGCATGGGCTCGATCCTCGGCGCCATCGTCACCGGTATCGCCATGGGCCTGATCGAAGGGCTGACCAAGGTGTTCTATCCGGAAGCGGCCAACACCGTGGTGTTCCTGGTCATGGTGGCGGTGCTGCTGATTCGTCCTGCGGGACTCTTCGGGAAGGAGGCATGAGCATGACGAATCCAGCCAATCTGCAGCCGGTATCGGTGTTGCACGCCAGCGTGGTACGCGAGCG
Organism: Stutzerimonas stutzeri TS44; assembly: GCA_000263395.1. Classification (GTDB taxonomy): domain Bacteria; phylum Pseudomonadota; class Gammaproteobacteria; order Pseudomonadales; family Pseudomonadaceae; genus Stutzerimonas; species Stutzerimonas stutzeri_C. The sequence goes on along the minus strand of AJXE01000009.1, from coordinate 79,384 downwards.
CCGGCACGCCGCGGCACGGCGGCAGAAGGTCTTCTACGCGGTGCTGCTGGTGATCGCGCTGTTGGCGCCGCTGGCGGTATACCCGGTGTTCCTGATGAAGCTGCTGTGCTTCGCGCTGTTCGCCTGCGCGTTCAACCTGCTGCTGGGCTATGCGGGGCTGCTGTCTTTCGGTCACGCGGCGTTCTTTGCCAGCGGCGGCTACATCACCGGTTACATGCTGAGCAGCTACAGTGGCCTCAGCACCGAGCTGGGCATCCTCGCCGGCACCCTGGCCTCGACCGCGCTCGGCGCGCTGTTCGGGCTGCTGGCGATCCGCAGGCAGGGCATCTACTTCGCCATGATCACCCTGGCGCTGGCGCAGCTGGTGTTCTTCGTCTTCGTCCAGGCGCCGTTCACCGGGGGCGAGAATGGCCTGCAGGGCGTGCCGCGCGGGCATCTGTTCGGCCTGGTCGACATGCAGAACAACCTGGCCATGTACTACTGCGTGCTGGCGGTGTTCGTCCTCGGCTTCGCCATCATCCAGCGCACCATCCACTCGCCCTACGGCCAGGTGCTCAAGGCGATCCGCGAGAACGAGCCGCGCGCGGTGTCACTCGGCTACAACGTCGACCGGCACAAGCTGCTGGCGTTCATCCTCTCCGCGGCGCTGACGGGGCTGGCCGGTGCGACCAAGACGGTGGTGTTCCAGCTGGCCTCGCTGACCGATGCGCACTGGCACATGTCCGGCGAGGTGATCCTGATGACCCTGCTCGGCGGTGTCGGCACCGTCCTCGGCCCGCTGGTCGGCGCCACCGTGGTGGTGACGCTGCAGAGCTCGCTGTCCAACGGCCCGCTGGGCGAGTGGGTGCACGTGATCCTCGGGGTGATCTTCGTGCTCTGCGTGCTGCTGTTCCGCTCGGGCATCGTCGGCTGGCTGGCGCGTCTGGTGAAGCGCAACTTCAAGTGACCGCCCGGCGCGGCGCCCGGTTGTGTGCCGGGCGTCGCGAACCTGGCCGGCTGACGCCTGCCCAAGGACTCAGGCCCCTTTGCGAGGACTTGAGCCATGCCTGCACGCGAACCCCTCATGCACACGCAGCCCGCCTGGTCGTGGCGCGCCGACGAAGCGCCGCTCAACGATCTGGACGAAGTCGAAAGCGAGAACGAACTGGAAGGCCCGGAGGAGCTGCCGGAGGAAACCCTCGAGCAACTGGAGCAGGTGGCGCCGCCACCGGCCCCGATTCCGCAGCCGGGAGCGCTGTAGAGACGCTATGGCTCAGCCGGGAGCCGGCGCCGGGTTCTTCACGGTCGCCAGCTCCGGGTGGGCGACCAGCTTGTCGATGTGCAGCTCGGGGTTGTCCAGCCAGGCCTCGGTCAGGCGCCAGTAGTGCTCCATGTCGCGGCAGCGCATGCGCAGGCTGTAATCGAAGGTGCCGCTAATCAGGCGGCATTCGAGCACCTGCGGGCAGTCGCGCATGCTGGCTTCGAAGGCCTTCTGCGCGGTGCGCCCGCTCTGGTTGGACAGCGCCACCAGCACCAGCAGCGACAGCCCGGGGGAGAACTGCTGCAAGTCGACGATGGCGCCGTAGCCGAGGATCACCCCCCATGCGCTCGAGCTTGCGTACCCGCTCCAGGCACGGCCGTGGTGTCAGGTGCACCAGCTCGGAGAGCTTCTGGTAGGTGATCCGCCCGTTGTGCCGCAGCACCTCGATAATCGCCAGGTCGATGCGGTCCAGGGGCTGGTTGTGGTCTTGGCTGGCGTCGGACATGTTTCACTTCAACCGGTTGGAGAGGAACTGCTGCAGGCGCTCGCTGGCGGGATGGTCGAGGATCTGCGCGCTGCCTTGCTCCTCGACGCGGCCCTGATGCAGGAACAGTACCTGGCTGGACACCTGGCGGGCGAAGCCCATCTCGTGGGTGACCATGATCATGGTACGACCTTCCTCGGCCAGTGTCTGGATCACCTTGAGCACCTCGCCGACCAGTTCCGGGTCGAGCGCCGAGGTCGGTTCGTCGAACAGGATGATCTCCGGCTCCATGGCCAGCGCGCGGGCGATCGCGACGCGCTGCTGCTGGCCGCCGGAGAGGAACGCCGGGTACTGCTCGGCGACCCTCGCCGGCAGGCCGACCTTGTCCAGGTAGGCGCGGGCGCGCTCGGTGGCCTCGCGCGCCGGGACGCCGAGCACCTGGCGCGGTGCCATGCTGATGTTGTCCAGCACGCTCAGGTGGCTCCACAGGTTGAAGTGCTGGAAGACCATCGCCAGGCGGGTGCGCAGGCCCTGCAGCTGGGCCTTGTCGGCGACCGTGCTGCCGCCGCGGGTCTGGCGCAGGCGGATGGTCTGACCGTCGAGGGTGATGCTGCCGGCGTCGGGCTGCTCGAGGAAGTTGATGCAGCGCAGCAGGGTGCTCTTGCCCGAGCCGCTGGTGCCGATCAGGCTGATCACGTCGCCGCTGCTGGCATTCAGCGACACGCCCTTGAGCACTTCGTTGTCGCCGTAGCGTTTGTGCAGCCCTTCCACCTGCAGCTTGTGCAGGTGGCTGCCGGCGATGCTGAGCGGCTGGGTGAGACTCTGGACGCAGAGGCCGGCCGGGTTGGCGGGCATGGCATAGGCGGTCTGGTTCATCACAAGTTACCCCGGGTTGGGCCAAGAAAGGTCATCCAGCGGCGTTCGGCGAGGCGGAACAGGCCGACCAGCAGGAAGGACAGCAGCAGGTAGAGCAGGGCGGCGATGCCGAAGGCCTGAAAGGTCATGAAGGTGGCGGCGTTGGCGTCGCGGGCGACCTTGAGTATGTCCGGCACGGTGGCGGTGAAGGCCAGCGAGGTGGCATGCAGCATGAGGATCACCTCGTTGCCGTACTGCGGCAGCGCCCGGCGCAGCGCCGAGGGGATGATCAGGTGCAGGTACAGACGCCAGCCGGTGAGGCCGTAGGCCTGCGCCGCCTCGATCTCTCCGTGCGGGATGTTGCGGATCGCGCCGGCGAAGATCTCCACCGTGTAGGCGCAGGTATTCAGCACGAAGGCCAGGATGGTGCAGTTGATTGCCTCGCGGAAGAAGCCGTCGAGCAGCGGCTGGGTGCGTACCGCCTCCAGGCTGTACAGGCCCGTGTAGCAGATCAGCAGCTGGATATACAGCGGCGTGCCGCGGAACAGGTAGGTGTAGAACTGCACCGGCCAGCGCAGCAGGCGCTTGCGCGAGACGCGGGCGATGGCCAGTGGCACGGCCAGCAGGAAACCGAGGACGATCGCGGCGACCAGCAGCCAGAGGGTCATGGCCAGGCCGGAGAGGTTGTAGCCGTCGCTCCAGAGGAACGCCTGGCCGTACTGTTGCAGCAGTTCGATCATGGCAGCAGCCCCTTGATTCTGGTGTTGTAGTGGCGCTCCAGACGGCGGAACACCAGGTTCGACAGGCTGGTGATCAGCAGGTAGGCCACACCGGCGAGGATCAGGAAGTACAGCGGGTCGTTGGTGGTCTTGCCGGCGTTCTGCGCGGCCTTGACCAGATCGGAGAGGCCGATGATCGACACCAGCGCGGTGGCCTTGAGCAGCACCAGCCAGTTGTTGCCCAGGCCGGGCAGGGCGAAGCGCATCATCTGCGGGAACAGCACCAGGCGAAAACGCTGGAACGCGCTCAGACCGTAGGCGGTGGCCGCCTCGAGCTGGCCGCGCGGCACGCTGAGGATGGCGCCGCGGAAGGTCTCGGTGAAATAGGCGCCGTAGATGAAGCCGAGGGTGGCCACGCCGGCGGTGAACGGGTCGATCTCCAGGTAGTCCCAGCCGAGCAGGTCGGTCAGCTCGTTGAGCCAGGTCTGCAGGCTGTAGAAGATCAGCAGGATCAGCACCGGGTCGGGCACGCCGCGGATCAGCGTGGTGTAGCCGGCGCCCAGCAGGCGCAGCCAGCGCAGCGGGGCGAGCTTGACGCAGGCGCCGAACAGGCCGAGGGCGACGCTGAGCAGCATCGATAACATGGCCAGTTTCAGCGTCATCCAGGTGCCCTGCAGCAGCAGGGGGCCGAAGCCTTGCAGATCGGGGACCGGCAGGCCGAGGGAAAGCAGGAGGTCATTCACGATGGAATACCTGTTCGGGAAGGCAAGGGCAGTGCCCGGCCGCCGCAACGTGCCGACCGGGCGGCGGGGTTACTCGCTGTAGATGTCCTGCTCACCGAAGTACTTGCGTTCGATGGCCTTGTAGGTGCCGTCGGCGTGCAGGGCGGCGATGCCCTTGTCGATCAGCGCCTTGAGCTCGGCATCGTTCTTGCGCAGGCCGACGGCGATCACCGAGGGCAGGCCCGGATCGTTGATCGCCGCGCCGCTCTTGAATGCCTCGCCCTTGGGCTTGGAGAGGAAGTTCAGCTCGGCTTCCAGCTTGTCGGTGACGATGGCATCGAGGCGGCCGTTGGCCAGGTCGGCGTAGTTCTGGTCCTGCGACTGGTAGGCCTTGATCTGCGCGCCGGCCGGGGCCAGCTTGGCGCGGGCGTAGACTTCCTGGATCGAGCCCTGCAGCACGCCGACCTGCTTGCCTTCGAGCGATTCGGGGGTGGCGCCGAAGCCGGCGTCCTTGCGCGTGACCAGCGCGGTGGGGCTGAGGAACAGCTTGTCGGAAAAGGCGATCTGCTGCTCGCGGGCCGGGGTGACGGCCATCGACGACATGATGCCGTCGAACTTGCGGGCCCGCAGCGCTGGGATCAGGCCGTCGAAATCATTGGTCACCCAGCTGCACTTGACCTCCAGCTTGGCGCAGATGGCGTTGCCCAACTCGATGTCGAAGCCCTGCAGGCTGCCATCGGCGGCCACCGATTCGAAGGGCGGGTAGTCGGGGAAGACACCGAAGCGGATTTCCTTCCATTCCTTGGCCTGGGCCAGCCCGGCGGACAGGGGGAGGACGGCTGCGGCAATCAGCAAGCAGAATTTTTTCATCGGGATGTTCCCACCGTAGGTCTTGTTCTTGTTATGCCGAGGCCGGTGGTGGTCGACACCGAACCGGCTGTGGCTGGGCACAGAGAATGACTCGTGGTGTGCCGCCATTGGTGTCGTAAAGAATTGTTGTGCGGGTGAAAAATAGTTGAAAAAAGTGGCCAAACAGCCGAAACGGCTGTGGCCTGCCGCTTTTATGTGCCCGGGCCGGGTTGGGCCGCGCCCAGGCGCCTACTTGTAGGCCGCCAGCAGCAGGTTGCTTTCCGAGTTGGCGACGCCCTTGAGGGCGCGCAGTTCGCGCAGTACCCGGTCGAACTCGCTGAGGGTTTCGCTGCGGATTTCCACCACCAGGTCCCAGCGCCCGTTGGTGGTATGCACCTGCACCACCTCCGGAATCTGTCGCAGGGCAGCGATCACCGCATCGCTGGCGCCGCCGCGCAGCTCGATCAGGGTGATGGCGCGCACGCCGCTGTTGTCCAGCTCGTGGCGCAGCCGGATGGTGAAGCCCACCAGCAGGCCGGAGCGTTGCAGGCGGTCGATGCGGTTCTGCACCGTGCCACGCGAGACCTTCAGGCGCTCGGCGAGGGCTGCGATAGCGGCGCGGCCGTCCTCGCGCAGGAGGGCGAGCAGGCGGCGGTCGAGTTCATCGGTCTGGTTGTGCATGGTGGATACCGGTGTTGAAGGTGATTTTGGCAAAACGTCAGTGATGCTTGTCAGTTTGATCAGCAAGTTAGCGAAAAATGTAATTTGGCTATCTATCTGCTAGGCAGGCACTTTCCTAGAATTCTCCTGCCTTGTCACTCAGCGGAGTCACCATCGTGCCAGCCTTGCCTGTTTCTTCCCTCCTGCCCAAGACCGTCAGCCTGGTCGGGGCGCCCACCGATGTCGGCGCCGGCGCCCGTGGTGCCTCCATGGGCCCCGAGGCGCTGCGGGTCGCCGGCCTGGCCGGTGCCTTGCGCGAGCGCGGCTTCGACGTGCTCGACCGCGGCAACCTGAGCGGCCCGGCCAATCCCTGGCAGCCGCCGCAGCAGGGCTACCGCCATCTGCCTGAGGTGATCGCCTGGAACCAGGCGGTTCACGATGCCATCTATGCCGAGCTGCGCGAGGAGCGCCTGCCGATCCTGCTCGGCGGCGACCACTGCCTGGGCGTCGGCTCGATCAGCGCGGTGGCCCGCCACTGCCGGGATACCGACAAGAAGCTGCGGATCATCTGGCTCGACGCCCACGCCGACTTCAATACCTCGCAGCTCACCCCCTCGGGCAACCTGCACGGCATGCCGGTGGCCTGCCTGTGCGGCGACGGCCCGCGCGCGCTGGTGGAGATGGCCGGCGCGGTACCGGCGATCCAGCCCGAGGCGATCCGCCAGATCGGCATTCGCAGCGTCGACGAGGGCGAGCGGGTGCGCGTCCACGAGGCGGGCCTCGAGGTGATGGACATGCGCTACCTCGACGAGGTGGGCATGCGCGCAGCCATGCAGCAGGCGCTGGCCGGCCTCGACGACAACACCCACCTGCACGTCAGCTTCGACGTCGACTTCCTCGACCCGGAGATCGCCCCCGGCGTCGCCACCACGGTGCCCGGTGGGCCGAGCTACCGCGAGGCGCAGCTGTGCATGGAGATGATCGCCGACACCGGCCTGCTAGGGTCGCTGGACATCGTCGAGCTGAATCCGGCGCTGGACCAGTGCAACCGTACCGCGCGGGTCGCGGTGGAACTGACCGAGAGCCTGTTCGGCAAGTCGACGCTGATGCGCGCGGCGCGCTGAGCGTTCCCGCCGTTCGATTGCGACCGTGGCCGCCGAGGGGCGGTCGCGGTCGTTTGCTTCGGGTTGCTTCCGGACGGGTTCTGGCGCGTGCGACGGGGTGGGGTTGGCGGCGCTGTCTGTGGTCGAGGCGCACCCTGACGTGGCGCGCCAGGCACGTGGCGATTGCGGGGATTCAGTGGCGGGTGGGCAGGTGGACTTCCGCCAGCATGCAGCGTGCGCTGCCGCCGCCGATGCGTTCGATGGTGTCGATGTTCACCACCACGGGGCGGGCGTGTCGTTCGATCAACTGGCGCTGCAACGGCGCGAGTGCCTGCCAGGCGCTGCGCGACATCACCAGCAACGCACGGCCGTCCTTGTTGTGCAGTTCCAGCATGTTGCCGGCGAAACCTTCCAGCTGGGCCCAGTCGAGCGGCAGGATGTCCTTGCCGGAGTCGCGCAATTGCCGTTCGAGCTGCCGCCGCTCGGTCTCGTCGCGCACGGCCTGCAGGCAGACGATGGCCAGGTTGCGGCCGACGCTCATCATCACGTTGCTGTGGTAGATCGGCACGCCGCCGCGGTCGACGGCATGGAAGGCGCACAGGCGGTAGTCCAGGCGCTCGGCGAACTGACGCAGCGCGCCGGCATGGGTACGCCCGGAGTAGCAGGCGTAGCTGATGCGGTGCTGGCGATCCAGCACCATGCTGCCGGTACCTTCGAGGAACAGTCCCTGCTCCTCCAGGGGAGTGAAATCGATGGTCTCGCTGATTCGGTAATGACGCTCGAGCACCTCGAGCACGCCTTTGCGGCGTTCCAGGCGGCGGTTCGCGCCCTCCATCGGGTAGAGCACCAGCCGGCCGTCGGCATGACTGCTCCAGCAGTTGTTGGGGAAGATGGAGTCGGGAGTGGGCGGTGCCGGGCTGTCCTGCACCACCAGCACCTCCACGCCTGCGTCGCGCAGCGTGGCGACATAGCCGTCGAATTCCTCCAGAGCCCTGGCCTGGGCCTCGGCAGGCTTGAGCAGCGCCTGCTGGAAGCGGTTGTTGCCGGCGGTGTCGGGGTTGAAGGCGAATCCGGTGGGCCGAATCATCAGCACGGTATCGGTGGTTTGCATCGGGACATCATCCGTGGGTTGGTGATGCCTTCATTGTCGGTCCGCCGCTGCGGCAATCCCGGCTGATCTGCCGGTTCGGTTCAGCCTTGGCAGCTGAAGGATGAGGTGCTGCAGCCGATTCGGTCGCCGCTCGGAGCAGCTCCGCCGGGGTGGGCAGGAAACGACAAGACGCCCCGAGCCGTGGCCGCGGGGCGTCTGCTGCAGCGGATGATCAGGCGCGCTTGAGCAGCGGCTGCTCGGCGCCCTCGGCGAGCAGGGCGAACAGGTTCTTCGGATCGCGCGGGCTGGGCACCAGCTCGATCAGGCTGCCGATGTCCAGGCGCTCGGCGACGTCGCGCACGTAGCGCAGGGCCGAGTAGTCCTCCAGGGCGAAGCCGACCGAGTCGAACAGGGTGACTTGCGCCTCGCTGCTCCGGCCCGCGGCGGCGCCGCTGAGTACCTGCCACAGTTCGGTGGTCGGCGAGCCGGCCGGCAATTGCTGGATCTCGCCCTCGATGCGGCTCTGCGGCTCGTACTCGACGAACACGCTGGCCGCCTCGACGATGGCGCGATGCAGCTCGGTCTTGCCCGGGCAGTCGCCGCCGACGCTGTTGAGGTGCATGCCCGGCTCGATCATCTCCGGGGTAAGGATGGTGGCGTTGGTCTTGTCGGCGGTCACCGTGGTGACGATGTCGGCGCCGCGCACCGCCTCGGCGGTGGACTCGGCGATGATCACCCGGATACCCGGGAAACCGGCCAGGTTGCGCGCCAGCTTGCGGGTGGCCTGCGGGTCGACGTCGTACAGGCGGATCTCGTCGATGCCGAGCAGGCTGTGGAAGGCGATGGCCTGGAACTCGCTTTGCGAGCCATTGCCGATCAGTGCCATGCGGCGCGCGTTCTTGCGCGCCAGCACGCTGGCGGCCAGCACCGAGGTGGCGGCGGTGCGCAGCGCGGTGGTCAGGGTCAGCTCACTGAGCAGCACCGGCTTGCCGGTGTCGACGTCACCGAGGGCGCCGAAAGCCATCACCGTGAGCATGCCGTCGCGGGTGTTCTTCGGGTGGCCGTTGACGTACTTGAAGGCATACAGCGAGGCGTCGGAAACCGGCATCAGCTCGATCACACCCTCGGCCGAGTGGTTGGCCAGGCGCGCGCACTTCTCGAACTCCGGCCAGCGCAGGTAGTCCTGGCGCAAGTACTCGGTCATCTCGCTCAGACAGGTGGTCAGGCCCTGGCGGGCCACCAGGCGACTCAGATCGTTGACGTCGATATAACGGGTCATCTTGTTGTTCCTTCTGGACTATTCGGCTCAGGCGGCTGCGGGATGAGTGGCGCCGCGTTTCGGCTCGTTGCCAGCCCATGCTAGGTGGCTGGCCCGGCGATCATTTTCCGCCGGCCTGGGCGGCAATCCCGGCTGAACTGCGTGCGCCGCTCAGCTTGTAAAGCTGAAAGGCGATGGGCCGCAGCCGATTCCGCTGTCGGTTCGGCATGAACATCGAAGGAACGGTAGAAAGCAAAAGCCCCGCACGGGGCGGGGCTTGTCGAGGCGGGTATGACTAGACGTTGATCACACGTTTAAACGTTGATCGGTCGGCAAAGGTCCATGAGCACTAAGTTTCGCGGGGAAAGCGCGCCATGGTCCTCGCGGGAATCGCTGGAAGTACCCCCAGTTGTACCCCCAAGGGGTGTCGGGATCATAGATCAGTCCTGATCGCGATGCCAGCGTAGCGCGCGGCCGGATCAACGCGGTTGAACGGCGGAGACCTTGCTGCACAGGTGATGCAGACCAAGGGATGGCAGCCTCGTCCAGCATAGCGCGCTCTGTCTTCGCGGCCTGCGGCCTTGACCAAGAGGCGCTGCCTCTTGGAACTCCGTTCTCGCCGAAGGGCAAGGGTGCAGGGGAAGAGCATCCCTGCACCCAGCCGAAAGTCTGCTGCGTTGCATGGGCGTCAATGGTGCGCTGCGCCGGGTGCTCACCCGTTCGGTGCTCGCCTGCGGCTGCGCTCCGCTGCGGCTTGCGCGCCCGCCATTGACCCCCACTACGCGCGAATACGGCCCCAATGTCGAGTCGCTTTTCCAGATGCCGCCGGATCAGCTTTGCACGCAAGCCGCCTGTGCAGGAGTGGCATGGCTACCATGCCGCCTCTGTACAGGCAGCCGACAAGGCCGAAGGCCGCGTCAGTGCCGTAGGCCGGGGATATGTACGCGTCTGCCGCAGCGCCCTTACCCATTGCACGGCTCGGATGCCATGAGATGGGCCGTCACTGCGCGCCGCAGTGACGGCCCTGCCCACGCCGCCAACAATATGGGCGAAAGCCAGATCCTATTGCGTGCGGCATACATGATGATGCCCGCCCTACACTGACCGGGCAGTTGCCAAGACCGATGGGCTTCGTACATCGGCACCCCAACAGCACAGGCTCCTGCAAGTGCTGGTCCATCAGGGCGGAACCCACCCAGGTATGCCCAGGCTCCTGCTGCATACCGGCCCCTATCCATGGGGCGGAGCCTTCTTCATCTGCCCGCATTCATCCCTTCCCGCGCCCTCGGCGCACTGTCCCTAGCAGCCATGGCCTGTGCGCAATGCACAGGACTGCCGCCGCTTTCCTTATCCCACTCACTTCAGAGGAGGACTCATCGACGTTTACAGCCTGTTCATCTCGCACGACCTCCGCCCGGCCTTCCAGCAGGAAGCAAGACGGACGCCTCATCCGAGGCTCTGGTGTCTCCTGAACACCATGCCCTTGCCCACACGGGATCTCGCCTAGCGAGCTGGCACCAACACTAACCATTGAGTTTCAGGGCAACGCAGCACCGACGGCGCTTTCTGGGAGACCGGAAGATGGATGACTTGATCTATACACTGCGACAGCTTTGCCACCGCAACCGCGACGGCAGCCACAACACTCAGGCCGACCGTATGCGCTCTCTGACGTTGTCTGGACGGCAGCTGCTCGAGGCTGGTTTTCGGCAGATGAAGGCATCGTCGCTCAAGGGCAAGCACGTCCAGGCGCTGCTGGATCGCTGGCAAGGTGAAGGCCTGTCATCTGGCACCATCAAGAATAGGCTCTCCCATCTGCGCTGGTGGGCCGAGAAGATCGGCAAGTCTGGCATCCTGCCAGCGGACAACACGCAGCTTGGCGTGGCCGAGCGCCGCTATGTGACCAACGTCAGCAAGGCCCGGGAACTGGGATCGGGGCTTGACCTAGTCACCGATGTCCACGTGCGCATGAGCCTTCAGCTACAGGCCGTCTTCGGGTTGCGTCGGGAAGAGGCTATCAAGTTCCAGCCCAGCTATGCCGACCGTGGCGATCATCTCGCCCTGAAAGGATCGTGGACGAAAGGAGGGCGAGAGCGAACCGTGCCGATCACGACGCCAGAACAACGCGAAGTGCTTCAGGCGGCGCACCATCTGGCGGGGGCCGGGTCATTGATCCCCGCCCACAAGACCTACATCCAGCAGCGCCATGTCTACGATGGCCAATGCAAGATGGCGGGGTTGAGTCACATGCACGGGCTACGTCATCAGTACGCCCAGAGCCGCTATGAGACTCTGACGGGGTGGCCGGCACCAGCGGCAGGTGGACAGTCAGTCAAGGAGCTGAATTCAGCGCAGCGCGTAGAAGATAGCCGTGCTCGCCAGACCATCAGTCATGAATTGGGACACGAGCGAGTTCAAATCACCGCCATCTATCTCGGCAGTTAGCGCAGATAGTCCGGGGAGTACCTAGCCTATAAACGGAGCCAGCCCACGGGTTTAGTCTGCTGGCCCAACAAACGTATTTAGTTCCGGCAAGCGCAGCTCGCCGCGCCCAATCATGGATACCAGCTCTTCAACGCTTGCTTCGGCCTTGGCCACCTTTGTTCCTTCTATCAGGCGCCGAGCAAGAAGCGCTCTCGGTGCCACTGCAAATAATGCCGATGTTCACTGGCCAGCCAGCGTAGCGTCATGTCCGGGTGAATTCCAAGCCCGCGCAGATCGTCCAGGGATAGGCGAGCGCTGGTCAACAGATGCCCGGCATCGTCGAAGCTGATCAGAAAACGATCGAACAGCGCATCGAGGTTGGCCACCAGCAGAAAGCCATTGAAGGCATCCAGCCGTTCGGCATCGTCTGTGCATTCCGCCCAGGGCTTGGCATGACTGGCGCGAAGCGCCTCGGTCACGGCGACGCCGGTCACCGCACAGGCACCGCCCCAGTAGTTCAGCAAGGCATCGCGATAACGATCCTGCCCCACGCGCTGGCGCACCAGACGTTCGACCTCTGTGCCCCGGTTTTCGGCAGGCAAGTCCGCCAGTACCTGCGCGACGGCTGTGTGGTAATCCCGCACAGCCTGATTTGGCAGCGCCTGTGACAGGCTGGCCGCACGGCGCAGCAATGTCGCCAGATCAGCCAAGGTAGGAACGCGGAACACGCCATCGCTGTCCGACCAGAGCTTGAAGCTGCGCAACAACTCCGGCACCAGCGCAGGCGAGGCGGGCTGGAACCGCACCTCGAAATCACCGGCCAATGGCGTCACCATCGCATGGCTCCGGTGGCGCGCAGAGGCCAGCGTCACGGCATCGCCAACCGCTGGCAGCACATGTTCGAAGCCGTTGTCATGGCCTGTTTTCTCGATCAACGCACGCTGTAGGGGATTCATGTGTTGAACCCTCGGCGCAATCCGGGGAAGTTCATGCTTGGCCCACCCTTTATAAGTCTCGTTTCAAGAGACGTTCGGAGGCAGGGGAACCGCGCAGTTGTACAGCGATCCAGGGTGCCTGTGCGTATTCCTGCGGAGGCGGGGTGGTCGTCGTCACGATGTACTGAAACAGGGGGGCTGACCCGAACTCTTCCAGCTCATGCACAAGATGAAACAGGTTGTGATACAGGGCGAGCCCCAGATCGGCTTCGCGTGGGCTGTCATGAAGCAAGAAAGCCGGGAGTCTCGTGTCACCTTCGATGCTCATGCACAGGGTCGCGAGATCGAAGGCCACAACTTTCAGCGAGTCGATGGCCGATGTCGAGCGATCCCCGCCCATCTGTACAACCAAGCTCAGCCCGTTTCCGGTCAATCGGATTTCGCCACTGGCTTCAGGTCCAACCAGGCGCCGGATGATCGGGTCGAATTTCTGAGCAAGCTTCGAGAAAGCAGTTGCATTCTGACTTTGCAGCGCCCCGATTCTCTCCCGAGCTTGGTCAATGTCGGTTTGGTGCCTGTCGAGGCGGACTTCAGCAGATTGCTGCTGTTCGAGAAGCGAGGCCAGCCGCTCGACATCGTCCACGGCTTTGCGTGCGACATACCACGCCTCATCGCGCTGCTCGCGAAGCTTCAGCAGGTTCCGGTAGTGCTGCTCTTTACGCGTTGCATCCTGTTTTGCCAGCGCCAGCTCCGGCCGCAATTGCTTCAGTAGGGAGTTGGCTGATTCGAGACGATCCTGTTCATCTTTGAGTACCTTTTTACCGTTCTCCAACCTGGCCTTGCATGCCTCCAGGTTTGGAACCTTGTGTGACAACCCGCATTGGCTCGCCAGCACGCGGTCAATGGGTACCTCGCAGATTGGACAAGGATAATTCTCTGCCTCCTTGAGCGAGTAGGCCAATGTCGGATATTCGCCCTTGATCGCAGATATCGCGCGCTCGATGGCTGGTATCACAGCCTCTTGTCTTCCGATATCAGCCTGGATTCTTGCCACCTCCGCTTGGGTGCTTTCGTGCGCCTGCCGCACGGAATCAATATCCGAAGTCGCGCCCGTACCGTTGGACTTGGTTTCTGCTGCCAACCGCTCCTGCGCCGCCCGACGCAGGATTTCGACACCCAGAGTACCTTGCGAAAGCTCATCGTCCGTAACGCCAAGCACTTCCAGAAGCTGCTTTCTAAGCTTGCGAATTTCCCAGGCGCGATGGCCTATTTCCTGCTCTTGGCTACGGCTCGACTCGCTCATGGCAGCGATGTCGATGCGGAGCGTCTGTTCGGATGGGTCGATGGCATTCAATAGAGCCCGCAGTGTCTCCAGTCTCTCGGTTCGGTTCAGCCCCCGCGCCGGCGATTCCGAGTCGGATAGCGAGGATCGCCATTCAAGAACATGGTCGAATCGGCATTCCTGATCCCTGCTCAACAGCGCCAAGGCAATCTGCCAGGCCTGATGCCCTTGCTTCTTGCCAGCGATCAGGTCCCTGACGCCTGGCGTCAGCAGATTATCTTCGATGGAGTTCAGCAGCGGAGACAGGCCCGTGGTCGGCATTTCGCTGAGAATCAGCTCATCAAGATTGCCATTCGGTACGGCGAAATGCCGTCGCCGGATGCCCAATGGTCGAAGAACGGCCCAGCAGGTGCCATCCAGCACGACCTCCATTCCAACCCATCCGTTGGGAAACGCCGAACCGATTCCGTCCCGCTGATCTTCGGGAGCAAACTTGTCCTCGCCCAGGCAATAGCGCAGTAGTCTGCAGAACAAGGTCTTGCCGCCGCCATGACCGATACCGTTGTCGTCTGGCGTCCAGACGATATTCAGGCCTGGACGTAATGGGACATCCCGCAAGGGCTGCTCTCCAGGCTTTTCCCATATCACCAGCCGCTTCACCCATAAACGCGGCTCATGCATATGTGCTGGTGGAGAGAGGCATAGCTGTTGTTGAAACATGTCAGGCTGCGGTTTCAATCCATCCCCCTATCTCATCAGGCAACTCGCGAATGACACGATCAAAGCTCTGCCCTCGTGCATGCAGGAAAGCAAGAATCATCTGGGCGCGCCCTTCGGCCCATTCGGCAGCAGGCATATCCAGTTCGGCACCTTTTGCCCAAGTTCCTGCCCCCAGATCTTCAACCAGGTAGCCACTGCTTCGTAAGAAGCGCACAGCTCTGCCCCAAGCCTGATTTGCACGCGGTATGAAGCTCAACGCCGCCCCGGATAGCGGCCTGGCTTCTTCGCCTATCAGGCGTTGCCAATCCAGAGCATCCTGCGCGTCCAGCAAAGGCGTCATCAGCTTGGGCTCCAGCGCCAAGACGGCGGCGAGACGTGCATGGCGCACCGGCCATGGAGCATCTGCAGCCTTCAGTAAGGCGGCCAGGGCAAGCCCCGTCTCCGCTGCTTCATCCTGTTGCGGCCGTGCCCAGATTCCATCAGTCAAGGACGCTCGACCCGCTGTCTGACGAACCAATGCGTGCTCTGCCTGGACATCTCGCTTAAAGGCTTCCAGCACCAGCTTCTGGGTGCGGTATTCGCCAAACTCCCGCAGCTCCTTATTCTTGAGCACGCGGAAGGTTTCGCTGGGGTAGTCTTCGCCCAGCACGTCGGCGGGGTCGAGTATGTAGCGCAGTTCTTCCTCGGTGAGGCCATAGAGTTTGGCGTAGTAGGCGTCGAGTTCGGCGCGCAGAATGGCGCGACGGTCGGGGTCGAAGGCGAAGGGTGGGCCGTCGTAGCCCAAGTCCTGCGCCCAGCCGGCTAGATCGTGGGCGGTGTAGGTGAGTTCCAGTACTCGCGGAACGATAAAGGCGAGATCGGCTTCGGTATAGCGTTCAGGAGGCAGGAAGGGAAACTGCTTCAAGTAAAAGTAGGTGAGCGATGTTCCACCAATTTTTTGGCGAGCGACGTAATCCAAGGCCAGTGAATTAAAGTTGCCCAGTAGTGCCGCCGAATGCTCAACAGATGGTGATGATTTGGCGAACCAGAGTGGAGTTTTGTGATTGACTCCTACCCTCGGTATCACCGATGCAATTACTGTTCGTTCTACAGAGCGTAATGCGATATCTCGCCATCCCATCAGCCAATCTCGCTCCCATTGCCAAGTCACGCTGCCATCGCGGTCGCGTTTGCACAGGCGCTCTTCTACCTCGGTACGATTGACCCAGTAGCGCGGGGTGACAGTGAAATCAGAGCAAGTCTTTTCGGCAAGGGTCACATCGCGGCTGCTGCCGTCTTTGTCATAGGTGGCCCAGCGGTGGTCGAACTGATGGATGAGCTTGGCCTCGTACAGGGGGAGGCAATCTGAGGCGGGCTCGTACGTGAATAAGTGGCTCGCACTGGTCATGTTGAACAGACCCTGCGAGAAAGTAATGCCCCATGGATTGCCGTTAGGCTTACCCTCCTCAATCAGCACCGGCGTAGAGCGATAGAGCTTCTTGGTCAGTTCAGCATCGCGCTCGCTGCGGAACACTGGGCAGGTGAGTGTGTTGGGGTTGATGAGGGAAAATTCGTCGGGTGTTAGCGTGAACCACTTTGCTGACTCGCGGAGATCCTCAATCGTCTTTGCATCAAAAAGAAATTCTGCGGCGGCGGCATTCCCTAAAGTCAGCAAGCAGAACGACTTTCTGTCATCTGTCGCCTTGAACCACGCACGCACTTCATAAAAGCTAATTAGCTTTACTAATCGTCGCGTGCTTGTTAAATGGTCAAAATAAGCCTTGGTGCTGTCGTCAGTGGCAATACCAGTGGGCACTATAAAGCCTGCTCGTCCGCTGGTGGCGTGAATTTGTAGAATGGTTTCGGCAAACAGCGGATAGGTATTGAGCTTACCCACAGCCGTCAGTGGATAGCGTCCAGACTCACGATAGAAGTTATTAGCAGCCGCAATCTGTTGGCTTTCTTTTAGAAATTCTGCCCAGAGGGGCGGATCGCTCTTTGGCAAAGTGGCGATGGCCTGTTTGCGTTTGTCGCCAGCTAGCTCGGCGACGTGAGACGCTCGGGTGGCAAAGAATTCTTCTTCACTCAATTGCGACACTTCCCACGGCGGATTGCCCAGCACGCAATCGAAACCGCCTTGTGCAAACACCTGAGGAAAGGCCAGTGGCCAGTGGAACACGCGGGCTTCTTCGCAGGCTTGCCGGGCGGCCGCCAGCGTGGGCTGCTGGTCGGGAGGCAATTCGCAGCCCAGCAGGGTCAGGTAGAGCGTGGCCGTGGTAGGGATAGTCTGGGCGTTGCTTTCGATTTTGGGCAGTAGGTAGGCCCCCAGCAGCAGGTCGGCGGCCTGGGCCAGCCTGCCGGTGCGGGCGCTGTGCAGGTAGTGTTCGTAGGCTTGCGCCTTGGCGGCGATCTGTTCTGTGCTGTCTTCGGGCAGGGCCTCCAGCGCGCGCAATGCGGCGAGGCCGTTGTCGTGTCGCTGCACCAGTTCGGTCTGGCCAAAAGCTTGCGCGGTGCGTTTTTTCTCCAGGTTTTTGAGCGCTGCGGCATTGGTTTTGGCCAGTGCCTTGCACACGTCCCTGTCGTCGCCGCTGAGGGGCTTGAAGGCATCTTTGGCGATGCCTTGTTCCAGCACGTGCAGGTCGGTCAGGCCGAGCAGGGCGTCGCCGACTTGTAGGTGGTGGTCGAGAAAGCCGAGCGGGCGTCCTTCCTCGTAGCCCTCCAGCCACAGGGCCATACGCGCCAGTTCGATGGCCATGGGGTTGCGGTCCACGCCGTAGATGCAGTGGGTCACGACCTCGCGCAGGGCATGGCGGTAGTCCTGCGGCTGGATGGCGCCTTCCTGCCCGCCTTCGAGGCTGCGCAACTGGGCCAGTTTTTCCGCCAGACGGCGGGCGGCGGCGAGCAGGAAGTGGCCGCTGCCGCAGGCGGGGTCGATGACGCGGATGGCCAGCAGCGCTGCGGTGGGGTTGGCCGGATTGGCAGCCAGGCGCTGTTCGATGACCGGCTCCAGCGCGCTTTTGATCAGCTCCTGCACCAGGCTGTCGGGGGTGTAGTAGCTACCGGTGAGCTTGCGGGCGTTGCCGGCGGTGCTGCCATCCTCGGTGCGGCCGACAAAGCCGAACGTGCGGGCGGGCAGGTCGATGGTGGGCACCAGTTCCAGCAGGCTTTCGTAGACGCTGCCCAGCTCTTCCGGCCCCATGTTGCGGTAGTCCACCGGGGTCAGGCTGCTGCCTTTGCCTTGGGCAACCACCGCCCAGCGCAGGTGTTGCAGGGCGGCAAGCAGGTGGGCGTTGTCCAGGCTGGCGGTATCCAGCTCGGGGCATTGTTGAGGGGCGAACAGGCCACCTAGCGCGGGTAGTGCCAGGCGTGGCTCTCCCTGGGCCAGGCCGCGAAAAACGATGCGGATGGCCTGCCATTGGTCGTCGTGCCGGGTGCGGGCGCGGCGCTTGAGGCATCGCTCGCGCAGGCGAGCCAGGGCGTAGCCTTCGGCATAGGCGCGGCGGGCAGCCAGGGCATCCGGACTATCGTCCTGCGGGTGCAGCACGCCGCGCTCTTCGACGGTGAAGACGAAGATTAGCCGGTAGATCAGGCGCAGCAATTGCTGGAAGTACGCGTCCTTGCTAAGCGTGCCATTGTCCAGCGCGGTGCGCAGGGACTGGTTGGCAGGGTGTTGCAGGAAGCCTGAGCCGAAGGTCAGCAAGGCTTGTTCGACGCCATTGCGCAGGCCATCGCGCACGCGGGTGCCCTCGATCTGGCCTTCGTTGCGCCACTGTTCCCAGATGCAGGTGCTCTCACCTCCGGCCCCTCTCCCTGAGGGAGAGGGGCGTTGTGGGGCGCGGCTGGCGTGCAGCAGATGCCAGACGTTGGCGAATTCCGCATAGCGCTGGCCACCGAGCAGGTCGGCGAGATCGACTTCGAGAAAGCTGGGGCGAGTGAGCGAGGCGGCGTCGCGCAGCAGGCGCAGTTGTTTGCCGTTGCTGACGATGCCCCATTGCAACGGTTCGCTGGCGTTGAGCAATTCCTGCATGGCCTGGAACGGCGCTTTCTTGCGGCTGCCGCCGCCCTGCACGGCAAGCTGCGCGTCGGCATCGTCCAGCCCCAGGGTGTGCGGGGCGACCAGCACGGGGAAGTGGTCGGTCATAAGGCTGACCGGGTAGCGCAGTTCGCCTACCTGCTGCGCTTGCGCAGGATGTAGGGCGGTGTAGCCGAAGGCGTGACGCAGCAGTTCGTCAATGAAAGCGGTGGTGAGCTGCGTGGCATCGAGGTCGGCGCGTTCCATCTGCGCGGCAAAGTGCTGCCACTGGGCGCAGGCGATCTGGAAGGCGCGGCTGTATTCGTCCTTGAGCTTGACGCCCTTGGGGGTGCGGTAGTCGGCCTCAAGCTGTGCGCTGGCACGGCCCTGGGCGGCCTTTTCCAGTTGGTCGGGCAGGAACAGTCCGCCTTCGAGTTTGAGGGTAGGCAGGTTCAGCGTGGCCTGGATTTTGCGGGTGCGTTTCATGGTTGTTCTTCTCTAGGCCCAGGCTTATAGCGAGTCAGGCAGCAGCACGTACACACCCATCACATCGACGGGCAGGCAGGGGCTGACGCTGTATTGGCCTACGTCGCGGGTGGCCTCGCGCACACGTTGGTGGTCGGCCAGCAGGGCATCGGCCCGCTGCCGGGCCAGCGCTTGCAGTTGCTGTGGGTGCGCGGCGAGGAAGTCGAGCGCGGTGCGTACTTCGCGTTGCACGGCTTCCGTAGGCAAGTTGCCGCTGGGCGTGCATTCGAGCAGGCGGCTCACGCTGTCGTCGGCCAGCCACTGCGGAGCGTTGCGGCCCTGCACGGCCAGGGCCACGGTTTCCTCGGCCATCATCTGGAAGGGTTCTCGGCGGCGCACGTAGCTGAGCTGGTGGCGCAGGCGCAGCAGATAGAGGGTGGTGACGACTTCGACGTCTTCGGTCAGGGTGGCGGCGCAGCGGGCGGCCAGTGGATTTTCGCCCCCGAGCGCACCTTCTAGCAGGTGCTGGGCCAGCAGGCCCACCAGTGGGTGGCTGCGGTGCAGTTCACTGAAGTCGATGGGCTGGGGCGCGGTGATGCCTTCATCGGCCAGGCGTTGGCGCAGGGCTTCGGGCAGGTGCTGCGGCAGGAAGCGTGCGGTCTGCTTGCGGCCAGCTTCCAGCGGCGCGCCCAGACGCACGCAGGCGCTTTGCAGGAAGCGCTGCACGTCGGCCTGGGTGCCCAGGGCTTGTTGCTGTTTGTGCCACTCAGGCAACACTTCGTCGGGTTTGATGCGGCGCTGGGCGAACACGGTGCGGTTGGCCTTGGCTTTTTCCAGGGCGTCTTGCCATTGAGCTTGCAGAGGCTGTAGCTCGACGTTGGCTTCGGCAAATAGATCAGGCGTGTAGGGTGCTGCCATTCGCTCACGGCCCATCAGGGCGGCCTTGACTAGCGCCTGGTTGATGCGGGCCTCGTCTTCGGGTAGCGGAACCAGCACGCCCAGCTCCTTCTGGATGGCTTCGCCCTTCTTGAGGATGACGTTGAGCACGAAGCCATCCACCGGATTGTCCTGGCCGTAGAGCATGGTGCAGCGCACCTCTTCGGCATGCTGGCCGAAACGATCGACACGGCCTTCGCGTTGCTCGTGACGGGTAGGGTTCCAGGCCAGGTCGTAGTGGATGACGGCGGTGAACAGGTGCTGCAGGTTGATGCCTTCGGAGAGGCAGTCGGTGGCGACCAGGATGCGCTGCTCGGCATCTTCCATATCATCCACACGCTCGCGGCGTTCTTCGGGCGTGAGCTCGCCGGTCACGGCCTCGATGGAGGCCTTGGGAAAGGCGGCCTTGAGATGCTTGGCTACGTAATGGGCGGTGGCGACGTAGCGACAGAACACCACGGGGTGGTAACCGTCTTTTACCAGCGGGCCGATATGCTGAATGAGCGCGGCCAGCTTGGGATCGCCGGCCTTGCCGGACAGGCGTTGCGCTTCAGCGATCAGGGTTTGCAGGCGCGGCGCGGCGTCCTGCACCTGGGCGGGCGGCTCCAGATCGTTGCTGGAGAGGTCGTCAGCCTCGCCGTCGTGCAGGCGTTCGTCGCCAAGGAGGTTGTCGTCGGGCTGCGTGCCTTCCAGCCGCGTGGTCAAGGCTTTGACCGCGGCGGCGGGAGACGAGGCCACGCAGCGCAGCAAGGCGAGGGTGGCGTACCAGATGAGGCGGGCGCCGCCCTGCGGTTGCTGCTGTTCGATGGTTTCGGCCAGTTCGCGGCAGTAATCCTGCACCGCGTCGAAGAACGTGCCCCATTCGCCGCTGAGCTGGTAGGTAAGCTCGGTTTTCATTCGACGGGGAAAACCGCGTCCGTCGTTGGTTTCGGCCTGCCATTCGGCGATGTCCTTGCGGCGGCGCTGGACGAAGTGGCGGGCCAGTTCCTGACGCAACGGGTCGGCTGTGGTCATGCGGCCTTGCAAGGCGGCAAAGCGCGGGTCGAGCAGCGACAGCAGGTTGTAGAAGGCGGCTTCGTCGCCAGAGTGCGGCGTGGCGGTGAGCAGTATCAGGTGGCGTTGCTCATCTTTCGCCAAGCGTTGCAGCAGTTCGAAGCGCAGTTGCTTGCCAGCACCGCTACTGGTGCAGGTGTGCGCCTCGTCGACGATGATGCACTCAGGAGCGGCTGCCAGGAATTGTTCGCGGTGGCTCTCGCTCTTGATGTAATCCAGGCTGACGACGACCACGGGGTGGTAGTCGAACAGGCGCATGCCATGCGGCAGCTCGCGCTCGATACGGGAGGCGGAAGCCGAAGTCAACGCCACAGCCTGAAGGTTGAAGCGGGTTTCCAGCTCGCTTTGCCATTGTTCGACCAGGTGCGGCGGGCAGAGGATGGCCAGGCGGGTGATTTCACCGCGATCCATCAGTTCGCGGGCGATCAGGCCTGCCTCGATGGTCTTGCCGATACCCACGTCGTCGGCAATCAGCAGGCGCACGGTGGACAGGCGCAGCGCCATCAGCAGCGGCACGAGCTGATAGCCGCGCGGCTCCACGGCAATGTTGCCGAAGGAGCGGAACGGGCCGGCTCCGGCGCACAGGGTCAGGCGCAGGGCGTCTCGCAGCAACAGCGCGGCGGCGTGGTTGCCTGCACGCACGGGGTCGGGCCAGGCAAAGGTGGCAGGCTCGACGGGGTGCAGTTCCAGCTCGGGAACCAGTGCAATGCTTTCGTCATCAGCGCCACTCAAGGGGCGCAGGCGCAGCCAGTCGCGGCGGGAATCGCTTTGCACCACCCATTCGCGGCCACGGGCGCGCACCAGGTTGCCGGGCAGGAAGTCGTGTTCGAGGGTTGTCATGCGCCTTTATTCCTTGGATCCGAACACATCGGCGTGCGCGGCGAATTGTTGTGACCAGCGTGAAACGTCCGAAAAATCGAGCACCTGCCAGCCTTTGTCCCGCAATACGCTGGTGGTCTGCTCATCCACCGTGGACAGGAATACCAGGGCACGAGATGCCTTGTATTGGGCGGCGGCGATTGCTGCGCCGTTGTTGACGGGCACGCTGAGTACATCAGGTTGTATTGCGCCTGCCTGCCGGAGCGCGGTCAGCCAGGCATCGAGCGGCTCGTCGGCTGACGCACCGGATGCGGCAGCGGTCGGGCTGTCCATCGGGGGCTGCACCTGGGCGTTGGCCAGCGCCACCAGCAACTTGAGCACATCGGCGTTGCGGCGGTTGATGTGCTCGTGGTCAGGCTGGTTGAAGTAGGACAGCAGGCACTGGTAGCAGCCGGCTTCGCACTGATGATTGCCAAGCTCATCGCTGCGTTCCAGTGATGGCAGGTCGTCCAGAGCCCAGACGCCGTTAAGCGGGGCGCGATAGTGGATCAGTTGCAGGGCCTTGTCTGCCACAAGGGCCAGATCGGCGGGGTTGTTGGCCAGGCGGGTGAGGACGCCGGCACCGCCTTCGGCGGCTTCATAGAACAGTAGGGCGCGACGCTCGTCGGATTTCGGCAGCGGCTCGGCCACCAGTTCGGATTCCTCGATCTGGAAGGTCATTTCGATGCCGCGCTTGAGCGCTGCCTGCAGCGTGGCCATGGCCTCCAGCGATAACGCTTGCAGAGGCGCGAGGATCAACAAATTACGGTGGTCCTCGACGAAGGGAACAATGCGCTGATTGGGCACTTTCTCCATCAAGGCATCGTCGCTGCCCTTGTCGTCTTCCGCATCCGGTGCATCCTGCTTGCTCCAGGTACCGGTGATGGGGTTGATGTAGAAGCCCAGTTGCTCCTTGTCCTTGCGCCTGCGCCAGCCACGGTTGATGCGCCAGATTTGTGCGGCGGGGGCATAGGTGAGTTCGCCCAGCAGTTCGTCGCTCTGCCGGATCACGGCTTTCTGCTGCTGAATCCGGCCATCGGGGCCGGGCAGGAAGCGGTAGGTGGTTTGCAGCTCGAAGCCCTGACGCTGGCGTTCCTCGTCGTTAATGGAGATGCGCTCGGTGGCCACGGTCTCCACGGTTTCGATGCGATAGAGTTCGCGCACCCAATCGTGCTCGGTGAGCAAGGCGTCGCAGTTTTCGCAACGGTTGACCAGTGGCTGTTCGCCGCCAGGTTCACCGAGATGACCGTAGCCACACTGGCTGCATACCAGCGAGGCGATAGTGGCCAGTTGGCTGTTACCGGAAATGTGGTCGGTATTGCCGACGTTGAGCTTGGCGCGCACCACGCGGTACATACGACCCTGGTGGTAGATGAGGCTGCGTGGGCCAAACTCGGACAGGGCCAGAAAGCGCGGCCGACTGACCATGCTGCCTTCGTCGTCCTTGCCATTCGCAGTCTGACCGCCACGGGCGGGAATCCAGGCCATCAGTGGCAGGCGCGGGAAGTTGTAGCCAGGCAGGAAGCCCTGGCTGGCCAGGTAACGATAGGTGTAGAAGTCGTTGTTCTGGCCGTTGCCGGACTTGAGCAACACGGCGTACTGGCGCGCGGCATCGCCATAGCGGCGCTGGGCATTCTGACGCTCCGTGTGCGAGGCGGTGTGGCTCTTGACGATACGGTCGGCCATGTCCATCTGCTGGCGGGTGGCATCGAAAAGCACGCGCCAGCGCTCCAGTGCCCCGGAGAATGCCTGTGCGGCGTTGTCGATGACTTGGTGCAAATAGTCTTGGGTGAACCAGGAGGTGCTTTCGAGCTCACCCGCGAGCTGGTCGATGACCCGTCTCGCACTGGCCAACGCTCGCTGCTGGACGGCAGGTGAGCGCAGCGCTTCGTGCAAGGGCTGTTTCAGTGGCTTGCCGGGCTGATCGAGATCCAGCATGGGCGCGATGCTGTCATCCAGCGGCACCTGGGTACTGGCCAGCCAGACTGCTTGCAGATGGCTGTCGATCAAATCGCGATTAGTCAGGTCGAGGGTCGGCGCGCGCACCACGCCGTGCACCATCTGCTCGGCATTGTGGAAGAACCACTGGTCATGCGGACTGAGCGCCGCGCAATAGGTGATGACCAGCGCCTGCTGGCCAGAGCGACCGGCTCGGCCGCTACGCTGGGCGTAGTTGGCGGGAGTCGGCGGCACGTTGCGCAGGTACACAGTGTTGAGCGCGGAGATGTCCACGCCCAGCTCCATGGTGGGCGAACAGAACATCACCGGCAGACGCTCCAGAGGCGCTTCGTGAGCCGGGTTCTGCGCCCAGTCCTGACGATCCTTTTCGGTGTAGCGGAAACGCTGTTCCAGCAGTTGTCGGCGTGGCGCATCCACCTGGGCCGTGTGTTCCTGGGCCTCGAAGTCGAACAGCGGATGCGAGGGCCGACGCAGCAGATCGGCAATGCCGAGGTACAGGGTACGGAAATATTGATTGATGCGGCTGCTGTCAGTTTGCGGCTGATCGGCAATCAGGCACCAGTCCAGGGCCGCTGCGTTCAAGCGCCAACCGGCGAGTTGGGCATCGATGGGGTGGCGCTGCACGTAGCCGTAGTGCTTGGCGGACTCCAGCAGTGCTTCGATCAACTCGGCCCATTCGGCATCCTTCCAGTGCGCGACTTCGCTGGCGCAGGTGCTGTCGCGCCAGAAGGCGGCGGTCTTGATTTGACGCAGCAGACGGGAGCGCGGGCCGCCCGTCACCAGATCGGTACGCGGCTTGCCCCGGTATTCCGGACGCTTACCGAGGATGAGGTAGCGACCGGTATCGAGCTTTTCGTCGGGGGCGAAGGCCCAGCGTTCATTCAGGTAGGTGTGGGCGCTGGTGCGTGCCTTGTCCTGTTCGACTGGATCGAGGTAACGACTTTCCAGGCACAGGTGGCGGCGCAGGGTGTCGAACAGCAATTCGTACAGTCCTGTCCGTTGCGCGGTCGTCAATCCGGCCAGGATGCCGTTGGCAGCAAAGATGCTGGCGTCAGCGCAGAAGGTATCCAGGTCACGATAACGAATCTGCAACAGGCCGAGCTGATCCAAATTGGGATTGTTGTAGCGCCAGCCGCGGCGCAAATCACGCAATAGCCGGTAGGCGATGATGAAGCGCAAAGTACGTTGCGCTTCCTGTCTGGCTAGTCCCATGAGCTTGGGTGTGCGCAGATACTCCACCAGGGTCGCTTCATCGACCCCTTGAAAGCCGAGAGCTTTGAATACGCTTTCGGCCAGGTGTTCTTCATCGAGCTGACCGCCGCTGCCCTGGAGGGCACCGACCAAGCCGGCGCGCAGCGTCAGCAGGAAAATAAAGTCGTTGAAATGTCCCGCCTGCAGGGCGGCATCCTGGCGGTTGTCGGTGAAACCGAGCAGTTTGCGCGGGTCAGGCTGGCCTGGCGTCAGTTCGGGAAGCGTGAACAATTGCTGCAAGGCCGCCAGGGCAATCATGGTGGTGGCCGAGGAGCGGCCTTCGCCGGACAGGCTGGAGAGGCGGTTGGCATCCTTGCCGTGGGCTTCGTGTGTCGTGCCGCAGTTCAGGCAGAAGCGGAACTTGCCGGGGATGAACCAGAACTCCGTCTCCGAGCCCGTTTGCCCTTTGGCATCGACAGTGACCATATAGGGAACGGCATTTTTATAAGCGGGCTTGACCTTGGGTTCGTTGCGGCTGAGGTCGATCCAGGTTTCTGGCAAGTCTTCGAGCAGGCCGCCATATTGCTGCCCGGGCACCAGAGGGCACAAAAAGCCATAGCTGGCGTCGTCCTCTGCTGCGATGTCGTCGATTTCACGTGAGCTGAAGCTGACAGGTTGCTGTGAGTGCCAGACAGGCAAGTATTCCTGGCCGCAATCGCGGCAGAAGTGCGTGGGGTAAAGCAGCACATTTTCTTGCTGGCGACCCGGCGCGAAACGCTGGGCATCCAGCGTGACATGGCGCTTGCCGCGCGCTTCCAGGGTGGTGAGCACCTTGCCGGGACCGCTGATGAATTGGTGTAGCTTGAACGCGAACGGTGGCCTGCCCTGGGGCGTGCGTACGTCATGGGCCGCCACCAAAAAGCGCTGTAGCGCGGTACGGGCAGCTTCAGGCTGGCAACCCGCGTCTTCGGCAAGATGGCGGCTGGCCTCTTCCAACCTTATGGGCCGCGCGCGGCGGGGAGGCTCGTCGGCCGGCAGTTCGATACCTAGGTTCAACTCCACCCAGATGGATAGCGGATCGTTACGGAAGGCGTCGAAGTCGGCCCAGATATCCTGCTCGCGCGTAATGGCCGCCGGTAGTTCAGCGCGGATGGCGTTGACCTCCTTGAGCTGGTTGGTGACCCGCTCCAATGTCTCGCCGATGACATCCTGCTCGCTGATCTGGGTGCCAAAAAGCTTGCTGGCTACTTCGGCTACCACGCGGTTGCGGTCGGCCTGACTACCTGAACTGGACATGGTGGCCGAAGTGCCAATGCAGACCAGTTGCCCGGCCTTCAGACGTTCGCGCAGGCGGCGCACCAGCAAGGCAACGTCTGCACCCTGACGGCCACGATAGGTGTGGAGTTCGTCCAGCACCAGGAACTCAAGCCCCTCGCAGTGCTCCACCACGCGCCGGTCCACTTCGTCGAAGCGCGTGAGGATGTACTCCAGCATCATGAAGTTGGTCAGCAGGATATCGGGCGGGTCATCTGCGATGGCACTGCGTTCCGCCTTGCTTTCCTGGCCGGTGTAGCGCTTCACGGTGAAGGGGCGAAGCTCTGGCGCATAGCCATGCAGAAACTTGTCGAGCTCTTCCAGTTGGCTGTTGGCCAGGGCGTTCATCGGATAGATGACGATGGCTCTGGTGCGTGCTTTGCCGTCGGATTTCCTGGCCTTGAGAATGCGGTCAATGATCGGGATGAAGAAGGACAGGGACTTCCCCGAGCCCGTACCGGTCGTGACGACATAGCTTTGACGTCCCTGACCTTTGGCCAAGGCTTCCATCTGGTGTTTGTAAAGATGCAGAGGTTGTGGCGAACCTTCGGTTTTCCCGACCTGGAAAATGTCTGCGCAGGCAGAATCCAGGATGCCCTGCTCCACCAGTTGCTGCACTGTGCCCTGACGTTGGTAGTTCGGGTTGATCTGCACCAGCGGCTCAGGCCAGTAGCGGCCCTGCGCGTATTGATGTTCTACCTCGGCCTGGATATCGGGTGCGGCGATACGAACGAAGCTGCGGGAAAAGCTGCCATAGCGCTCGATGAGCTGGTCGCGGAATTGGAAAACGTTATCCATGAAGAGTCCTCACTGATCCATCTTGCGGCTAATCGCCAGAACCGCCGTACTACCGGAGGTGCCTGCCGTGATGCGCTTCCATTTCGCCCCACGCCCTTTGCCGGTCGATTCGATCAAGCCCTCTGATTTCATCGCCCGCAACACCAGCCGCACCATGTCCCGGCTCACGCCTGGGCAAGCTTCCTCGATCTCCGAAATCGAAAACGGCAGGGTGCGCCCCAGGACTTCCGCGCGCACCCGGTCGCCTTTGCTGCCGCGGCCACGCTCGACGGTGCCGACACGCTCCTCGAACTCGCGGTAGGCCCGCAGCAAGGCACCCCAGAAGTAGTCGAGCCAGGGTTTGACGTCGTGCTGCCCTTGATGCCAGCCCTGCGAACTGGCTTCCAGCGTCTCGTAATAGCCTTCCTTGGTGTCCTCGAAGATGCGTTCCAGGCTGATGTAGCGGCCCACGGCATAGTCGAAGTGGTAGAGCAGCAACAGGGTCAGCAAGCGCGACATGCGGCCGTTGCCGTCGGGGAAGGGGTGGATGCACAGGAAGTCGAGCATCGCCAGGGGTACCAGCACCAGCGGATCAGCCAGATGCTGGTCCAGTGCGGAGGCGTAGTGCCGGGTCATATCGGCCATGGCCATCGGCGTCAGATGCGCAGCGACCGGTTGGAAGCGCAGCCGTGACGTGCCGTCCGGATGGCGTTCGATGATGTCGTTGTTGGTGGCTTTCCAGCGTCCGCCGGCCTGCGGCATGTAGCGGTACAGCATGGTGTGCAATTGCAGCACCACGCCTTCGTTGAAGGGCATGTGCGCGGCCGATTCGTGGATCAACGCCAGGGCGTCGCGGTAGCCGGCGATCTCCTGTTCGGAGCGACTCTTCGGTGATGCATTGCGGATGACCAGAGACTTCAGTCGCGAGGGCGCGACGACAACACCTTCCAATCGGTTGGATGATTCGGTGGACTCGACCACCGCGATCTGGCGCAGGCCCTTGAGGGCTTCCGGAGACTGGGCGGCGTAGAGCTGTTGCTTGCCCTGATACTCGCCCAGTGCGCGTAGTGTGGCGGCCTGGGTACCGTCGAAGCGAAGCGCGGTGAGGTACTCGGGGGTAAGCGAGTGCATGGAAATGTAAGCTCAGGCTGTCTAAATGGGGCAATCATAGTCTTTAAATGGGGTATTGTCTTTTAAAATGCCTCATTAAAGTCGTTTGGTTACCCTGTTTTCACTGCCGTGGGCCTTGCGGAGAGGGAGGTCGCCCTGTCTGTCAGGGTGCGACCACGTGAATCACAGCCTATAAAGGGGCACTGGCGGCCTAAATTACCCCCTTTAATCATTGGATTGCCCTGTTTATAGGCTCCTGTCCTCTGCAAAGGCGAACAGAATTATTCGGTGCCGCTGTGCTCTGCTGCACTCAGGTAGCCCGCCCAAGCTTGTAGCAGTAACCTTCTCTGATCCAGCAGCAGCGCCTTGTTGTAGGTCGCCCGAACCTTGTTGCTTTCCACATGAGCAAGCTGCCGCTCGATCGCATCAGGCCGGAATCCGTTTTCATTCGCCCAGGTCGAGAAGGTCGTTCGCCAGCAATGCGGCGTCGTTCCCCGGCCCAGGTTCATATCGCGCATGGCGTAGGTAAGCCGGTTGGGCGTGGTGAAGCCTTTGCCGCTCCGGTGCGGGAACAAGTAGCGTCCGCCACCCGTGATGCGCTGCAAGTCCTTCAGCACTGCAATGGCCTGCGCAGACAGTGGGCTGACATGCTCTCGCCGCGCCTTCATCTTGGCTGCAGGCCGACGCCACACGGCATCCTCAAAATCGAACTCTTCCCATTCGGCATCGGCAGCTTCCCCAGGACGGCAAGCGGTCAGCGCAATCAGCCGCAGGCACAGCGCAGTTTCCGGATAGCCCCTGTAGCCACGTAACGCCTGATAGAACCTCTGGATCTGCTCGCGCGTCATCGCCGCCTTGCTTTCGCTGACAGGCACGCGCAGCAGCCCGCGCAGGCTCGGGATCGGGTTGGCCTCAACCAGGCCGCGCACGACCGCGAATTCGAAGATGGCCGAAAGATCGCCTTTGACATGGATCGCTGCCCACGCGCCATGAGTCTTACACTCTTCCAGCAGTGGGCGGATCTGCTTGACGCCAATGTCGCTCATCGGCATCCCGTCGAACTTGGGAGACAGGTACTTCCTGATGCGGGACTTTTTCGTCCGATAAGAGCTGAACGCGAAGGCAGGCTTGATTTCGGCCAGGTACGCCTGCGCCACCTTGGCGAACGAGCTTTCACGGGCGCGCTTGCGTTCCTCCAGTGCCTCCAGGTTGCGTTGCTTGGCCTGCTGCCGCTCATGGGCAGGGTGGATACCCTGCTTTACCAGAGTGCGTGCCCTTTCCCGGGCTGCGCGCGCCTCTGCAAGGCTTACCCGGGGAAAGCTGCCGATGGCAAAGAGGTTTTCCTTGCCTTGCAGGCGGTACTTCCACCGCCAGAGCTTGCCGCCGGTGGGCTTGACCAGCAGGAACAAGCCCCCGCCGTCTGAAAGTTTCCAGTCTCGATCAGCAGGTTTGACCGACTTGACCTTGGCGTCGGTGAGTAGATTCTCGGGCATCGTTGGACTCCACTGCGGGGAAAAGTACCCCCACGGTTGAACACGAGTACCCCCAACGCTACCCCCGAATTTTTCAGACCTCGACGAGCAATAGGAACGCTCAGTAGACCGTATTGTATGGCAAGCCCTTGATTTCAAAAGGCCTGCTCAGTCCACTGAGCGCTACTGAACGCTCCCGAGATCAGAAAAAATCGTCAGACGTTGAAGCGAAAGTGCATCACGTCGCCATCCTTGACGATGTACTCCTTGCCTTCCAGGCGCCATTTGCCGGCTTCCTTGGCGCCGGCTTCGCCCTTGTACTGGATGAAGTCGTCGTAGGCGATGACTTCGGCGCGGATGAAGCCCTTCTCGAAATCGGTGTGGATCACCGCGGCGGCCTGGGGAGCGGTGGCGCCGATCTTCACGGTCCAGGCGCGCACTTCCTTGACGCCGGCGGTGAAGTAGGTCTGCAGGCCGAGCATTTCATAGCCGGCACGGATCACGCGGTTCAGGCCGGGCTCTTCCAGGCCCAAGGCCTCGAGGAACATGTCCTTCTCTTCGCCGTCGTCCAGCTCGGCGATCTCCGCCTCGATCTTGTTGCACACCGGCACCACGACGGCGCCTTCTTCCTCGGCGATGGCTTTCACCACGTCGAGGTGCGGGTTGTTCTCGAAGCCGTCTTCGGCGACGTTGGCGATGTACATCACCGGCTTGCTGGTCAGCAGGTGGAAGCCGCGGACCAGGCGCTTCTCTTCGTCAGCGAGGTTCTTCAGCAGCGAGCGCGCCGGCTTGCCTTCGGTGAAATGCGGGATCAGCTTCTCCAGCAGCGCCTTCTGTGCCAGGGCTTCCTTGTCGCCGCCCTTGGCGTTGCGCGCGACCTTCTGCAGCTGCTTCTCGCAGCTGTCGAGGTCGGCGAAGATCAATTCGAGCTCGATGATCTCGATATCGCGCTTGGGATCGACCGAGTTGGAAACGTGGATGACGTTGTCGTCCTCGAAGCAGCGCACCACGTGGGCGATGGCGTCGGTCTCGCGGATGTTGGCGAGGAACTTGTTGCCCAGGCCTTCACCCTTGGAGGCGCCGGCGACGAGGCCGGCGATGTCGACGAACTCCATCGTGGTCGGCAGCACGCGCTCGGGCTTGACGATCTCGGCCAGCGCGGCGAGACGGGCATCGGGCATCGGCACGATCCCGCTGTTCGGCTCGATGGTGCAGAACGGGAAGTTCTCCGCCGCGATGCCGGATTTGGTCAGCGCATTGAACAGAGTGGACTTGCCGACATTGGGCAGACCGACGATGCCGCAGTTGAATCCCATGATGATCTTGCCTCGGAGTTAGGTTCAGGCCTTCTGGCTGTGCAGGCGTTGCATGGCGCGGGTCCAGTCGCCAGCCAGGATCTGCGGCACGACATCCAGCGCGAAGTCGATGCTGGCGTCGAGCTTCTCGCGCTCAGCTTGCGGCGCACGACCCAGTACATAACCGCTGACCAGGCTGGCGTGGCCGGGATGGCCAATGCCCAGGCGCAGGCGATGGAAGCCGTTCTGATTACCGAGCTTGGCGATGATGTCGCGCAGCCCGTTGTGCCCGCCATGACCGCCGCCCTGCTTGAGCTTGGCGACGCCGGGGGGCATGTCGAGTTCATCGTGGGCAACCAGGATAGACTCGAGGGGAATTCGGAAGAAGCCGGCCAGTGCCGCCACCGCCTGACCGCTGCGGTTCATGTAGGTGGTGGGGATCAGCAGGCGGATATCTTCGCCCTGATGGCTGAACTTGCCGACCAGGCCGAAGTACTTGCGATCGTTGCTGAGCGAGACGCCCTCGCGGGCAGCCAGGCGCTCAACGAAAAGAGCCCCCGCGTTATGCCGGGTCTGGTCGTATTCGGGACCTGGATTTCCCAGGCCAACGATCAGTTTTACGGCGGTCACGGCGGGGGCCTCTTTTCTTCAGCGGGCAGGTGCGAGTGGATTACTCGGCAGCGCCTTCTTCTTTCGGAGCGTCGTCCTTGCTCACGCGCGGTGCGTGAATGTTGACGACCGGCAGGTCGCTACCATGCTGCAGGGAAACGAAGGCGACGCCTTTCGGCAGCTTCAGGTCGCTCATGTGCAGAACCTGGCCGACTTCCATCTGGGCGATGTCGACTTCGATGAAGTCCGGCAGATCCTGCGGCAGGCAGGTCACTTCGGCATCCGGCAGGTTCAGATAGACTTCGCCACCCTGCTGCTTGACGCCAATGGAGGTTTCCTGGTTGATCAGGTGCACCGGAACGGTGGCGATCAGCTTCTGGCCGGCGACCACGCGCTGGAAGTCGGCGTGCAGCACGAAGCCCTTGGCCGGATGGCGCTGCAGCGCCTTGATCACCACGTTCTGGCCTTTGCCGTCGACGTTCAGCTTGATGATGTTACTGAAGGCGATTTCGTTTTCCAGCATCTTGGCCAGATCTTTGGCCAGAATGCTGATCGATTGCGGCGCAGCTTCGCCACCGTAGATCACGGCCGGCACGAGGTTGGCGTTACGACGCAGGCGGCGGCTCGCACCTTTCCCCAGGTCGGAACGCTCTTGGGCATTCAGGGTGAAGTCAGTCATTTCGTTTCTCCAGTAACAACATTACCGTCGCGCTTGCGACCAGCGCTCGGGCTGTTGGGCAAAAAGCCCCGCGCGGGGCGGGGCACATTACGTCAGGGCGTGTTCGATAGCTTTCGCTTAGCGGAACATCGCGCTGATCGATTCGGCATTGCTGATGCGGCGTACCGCTTCAGCCACCACTGGGGCAATGTCCAGTTGGCGAATTCGGGTGCACGACTGTGCGGCGGCCGACAGCGGGATGGTGTTGGTCACCACCAGCTCGTCGAGCACGGAGCCATCGATGTTCTCGATGGCGCGACCGGACAGGATCGGGTGCGTGCAGTAGGCATAGACCTTGGCTGCGCCGTGGTCCTTCAGCGCCTTGGCTGCGTGGCACAGGGTGCCGGCGGTGTCGACCATGTCGTCGACGAGGATGCAGGTACGGCCTTCGATATCGCCGATGATGTGCATCACTTCGGACTGGTTGGCCTTCGGCCGGCGCTTGTCGATGATCGCCAGGTCGACGCCCAGAGACTTGGCCACGGCACGGGCGCGGACCACGCCGCCGATATCCGGGGAGACGATCATCAGGTTCTCGAAGCGCTGGGCCTGGATGTCATCGACCAGTACCGGCGAGCCGTAGATGTTGTCCACCGGCATGTCGAAGAAGCCCTGAATCTGGTCGGCGTGCAGGTCGACGGTCAGGACGCGGTTGACGCCGACGACGTCGAGCATGTCGGCGACGACCTTGGCGCTGATCGGCACGCGGGCCGAACGCGGACGGCGATCCTGGCGGGCATAGCCGAAGTAGGGCACCACGGCGGTGATGCGCGTCGCCGAGGAGCGGCGGAAGGCATCGGCCATCACCACCAGCTCCATCAGGTTGTCGTTGGTCGGTGCGCAGGTCGGCTGAATCAGGAAGACGTCCTTGCCGCGGACATTTTCGTTGATCTCGACACTGATTTCGCCGTCGGAAAACTTTCCGACATAGGCATCACCGAGGGGGATATGCAGCTGACGTACGACACGCCGGGCCAGATCGGGGTTGGCGTTCCCCGTGAAGACCATCATCTTGGACACGCGCAGTACCTGCCTGAGGGTGGGTCCGATGAATAAAAAGCTGTTCAAAAGGCGAGCTCTTGAACAGCTTCAAGTGTATGGCAGGGGCGGCTGGATTCGAACCAACGCATGCCAGGATCAAAACCTGGTGCCTTACCGCTTGGCGACGCCCCTGTAGGGTAAAAATCGCGTGCGACTCGATGCGTACGAACCTGATAGAGGTTATGGCAGGGGCGGCTGGATTCGAACCAACGCATGCCAGGATCAAAACCTGGTGCCTTACCGCTTGGCGACGCCCCTGTATCGTACCGCTCGTTTGTTACGCACTGGCTTCCTGCGCCATCTATTTCAGGCTGCGATGCAACATCGAAACGTTACGACCGCGGGCCACGAAACTTGGCAAACTGGCTGGAAGTTGGCGGCGGACTTTATCAGCCTCGTCCTCGTTTGGGAAGCTCCCAAACACACAAGCTCCAGTGCCGGTCATGCTTGCCGGAACGAATTTGTTCAGCAAGCTCAAGGCGTTACGAACCTCTGGATAACGCCTTTCGACCACTGGCTGACAATCGTTATGACCGCCCCCAGCAAGAAGGCTGCGAACTGTAATGGCCGGGGTATTACGTGTCAACTCCGGGTCGGCAAATATTTCCGCTGTACTAACAGAGACTTGCGGCGCTAACACGAGGAACCAGGGTTCTTCCAGTTCGACCGCGTGCAGGCGCTCGCCGACGCCTTCGGCAAAGGCTGCGCGGCCGCGGACGAACACCGGCACATCGGCGCCCAGCGTGAGCCCCATCTCGGCCAGGCGGTCTTCGCCGAGATTGAGTCGCCACAGATGATCGAGGCCGACCAGCGTAGTGGCGGCATCCGAACTGCCGCCGCCGATGCCGCCGCCCATCGGCAGGCGCTTGGTCAGCTCGATGTCGGCGCCCAGCGTGCAGCCGCTCTCGTGCTGCAGCAGGCGTGCGGCGCGGACGATCAGGTTACTGTCGTGATCGACCCCTGGCAGGTCGGTGTGCAGGCGAATCTGGCCGTCGTCACGCAGGCTGAAGCTCAGCTCGTCGCCGTAGTCGAGGAACTGGAACAGCGTCTGCAGTTCGTGATAGCCATCGGCGCGACGGCCGAGGATGTGCAGCATCAGGTTGAGTTTGGCGGGTGCCGGCAGGGTCAGCGTGGGCATTCAGCGTCCCAGCTGGCGCGGCTGCCAGTCCTTGATCACGAGGGTGAGCTGCAGCTGGTGGCCTTGCAGGCGGATGCGCTCGGGCAGGGTGAAACCGTCGTGCTCGGCGTAGGTGAGGTAGTCCACCTGCCAGCCGTCCTGCTCCAGGTGGGCCAGGCGATTTTGGCTGTCCAGGCTCAGGCGGCTGCGGCTGTCCGGCGCGGGCAGGCCGCGCACCCACCAGAGCAGATGCGATACCGGCAATTGCCAGCCCAGTTGTGCCTCCACCAATGCTTCCGGCGAATCCGCCTCGAAGCGGCCCTGGCCGGCGACTTCCAGCGCCACGGCGTCCGGGCGGCCGGTGAGGCGCGTGGCGCCCCGGCCAAGCGGGCCGGACAGGCGAATGTCGAAATAGTCCTGGCGCTGCAGCCAGAACAGCGTGCCACTACCCGATTCCTGCGGAGCACGGATGCCGATCTTGCCGCTGATCTGCCAACCGTCGAGGCCGGCGACCTGGCGGCGATGTTCCTTCCAGGCGGTCGCGTTGCCTGGCCCTTCTACCGATTCGCGCGGGCCGAGGCCGGCGCAGCCGGCCAGCAGCAGGGCCAGACAGGGGACGAGAAGCTTGTTCAGCAGCGTCATGTTCAGAGCTTCTCCGAGCCGGTCAGGCGCTTGAGCGTGTCGCGCAGGATCGCGCTGTCCGGCTCCTTCTGCAGGGCCTGCGCCCAGATCGCGCGGGCTTCATGGCGTTCGCCGCGGGCCCAGAGCACTTCGCCGAGGTGCGCGGCGACTTCATGGTCGGCGAACTGCGCGTAGGCCTTGCGCAGATAGCGCTCCGCCTCCTGTAGGTTGCCGAGACGGAAATGCACCCAGCCCAGGCTGTCCATGATGGCCGGATCGTCCGGATTGAGCCGGTAGGCCTGCTCGATCAGTTCCAGCGCCTCCTGATGGCGCTCGGTGCGATCGGCGAGGGTATAGCCCAGCGCGTTGATGGCCATCGCGTTATCCGGCTCGCGCTCGATGATCAGGCGCAGGTCGCGCTCCAGTTGGTCGAGATCGCCGCGCTTCTCGGCGAGCATGGCGCGGGTATAGAGCAGGCTGAGATCGTCGGGGTACTGCTGCAGGGCCTGCTGGACGAGCTTCCAGGCCTGCGTGGTGCGGTTGTGCTCGGAAAGCGCTTCGATCTCGATCAGGTACAGCTGGATGGCGTAGTCGGGCTGCTCGTCGCGTGCCGTGGCCAGCGCGTGGGATGCCTCCGCGTCGCGACCGAGCGAATAGAGCAGCTGGCTCTGCATCAGCTTGGCCGGCAGATACTCGTTGCCTGCGCCGACCTGGGCGAAGGCCTGCAGCGCCTTGCTCTCGTCGCCCAGCGCCTGCTGCGCGCGACCGAGGTTGAACTGCGCGGCGTCGACATGGCTGCCGCGCTCGATCAGCTCCTCCAGGTAGACGATGGCCTCGCGCCAGGCTTCGGCTTCCATGCACACCAGTGCCATCGAGAAGCGCAGGTCGTCGTCGGTGGGGTTCTGCTGGACCAGTGTGGCGAATTCGCTCATGGCCTCGTCCAGGCGTTCGTGCTCCACCAGCAGGCGTGCATAGGTCAGCCGCAGGCGCTTGTCTTCCGGGTGGTGCCGCAGGCTCTTTTCCAGCAGCGTGAGCGCCTCGTCGCCACGCTCGAGCGAGTGCAGCAGGCGCGCCTGCAACAGGATCGACGGCACCTGCTGCTGCGCGCTTGGTTGCGCTTCCAGCAGAGCCAGCGCTGCCTCGCTCTGGCCATCCTGCTGCAGCAGAACGGCCTTGCCGAAGGACAGTTGCGGGTTGTCCGGGTACTTCTTCAGCAGGCGATCGAAGCTCTGCAGCAGGCCGGCCCGGGTGTCCGGGTCGGTTTCGGCGGCGGACAGCGCGAGGAAGTCGAAATGCGTGTCGCCCTGGCCCTGCAGGACCTTCTCCATGAACTCCAGCGATTCTTCGTAGCGCCCGCCGCGCGCCAGCTGCAGCGCGGCGGCGCGCTGGGCGTCGAGGTTGTCAGGGGCGTTGCGCGCCCAGATCAGCGCGCTGTCCAGCGCCGCCTGTTCCACCCCGAGGTATTCGGCGATGCGGAAGCTGCGTTCGGCGACGCCTGGGTCCTGTGTCGCGTTGGCCTGCTGGACGTAGTTGCCCAGGGCGATGTCGAAGCGGTTGCGCTGGCCGGCGAGTTCCGCGACCAGCAGGGCATACAGGGTCTCCTGGCTGAACGAACCGTGCTCGCCGGCGTCGCTCTGCTCGGTCGCGGGCGCGGCGTCCTGTACCGGCGGCACCTCTTCGGGGGCGTTCGGCGCAAGGGACTGGCAGCCTGCGAGAAACAGCAGGACGGCGAGGGGAGCGAGTCTGTTCATAGAAGAGGATACGGCTGGTCTGCGGTCGCGGCATGATGACACAAGCCGCCAGGCAAGCACATGGGGCGCGGTTTGCGCAGTGCCGGCGGGTTCCAGGGGTATCGGACAATCGTGGGCAATGGTTGTTCTGAGTCAGGCGAAGTAGGAGAATTGCGCGCTCCGTTAGACTGATCAGCGATCCTGCATGGCTTTCCTCGCGCTTGGTATCAATCACAAGACCGCTTCGGTGGACGTCCGCGAGCGCGTGGCCTTCACTCCCGAACAGATGGTCCAGGCCTTGCAGCAGCTGTGCCGCGTCACGCCGACTCGCGAGGCGGCGATTCTCTCGACCTGCAATCGAAGCGAACTGTACCTGGAGCAGGATCAGGTCGAGTCCGATGCCGTGCTGGCGTGGCTGGCCGACTACCACGGCCTGAGCCTCGACGAGCTGAAGGCCTGTGCCTATGTGCATGTCGACGACCAGGCGGTGCGGCACATGATGCGGGTCGCCTCGGGGCTCGATTCGCTGGTGCTGGGCGAGCCGCAGATTCTCGGCCAGATGAAGTCCTCCTATGCCGTGGCGCGCGAGGCCGGCAGCATCGGCCCGCTGCTCGGCCGGCTGTTCCAGGCAACCTTCAGCACGGCCAAGACCGTACGCACCGATACGGCGATCGGCGAGAACCCGGTCTCGGTCGCCTTCGCCGCCGTCAGCCTGGCGCGGCAGATATTTAGCGATCTGCAGCGCAGCCGGGCATTGCTGATCGGCGCCGGCGAGACCATCACCCTGGTCGCCCGCCACCTGCACGAGCAGGGCGTGAAGAAGATCGTGGTGGCCAACCGCACCCTGGAGCGCGCCAGCGCCCTGGCGGCCGAGTTCGGTGCGCAGGCGATCCTGCTGGCCGACATCCCCGATGAGCTGCACAACAGCGACATCGTCATCAGTTCCACCGCCAGCCAGCTGCCGATCCTCGGCAAAGGCGCGGTGGAGCAGGCGCTGAAGAAGCGCAAGCACAAGCCGATGTTCATGGTCGACATCGCCGTGCCGCGGGACATCGAACCGCAGGTCGGCGACCTGGACGACGTCTACCTTTATTCGGTCGACGACCTGCACGAGGTGGTCGCGGAAAACCTCAAGAGTCGCCAGGGTGCTGCCCAGGCGGCCGAGGAGCTGGTGGCCACCGGCACCGAGGACTTCATGCTGCGCCTGCGCGAGCTGGCCGCGGTGGATGTGCTCAAGGCCTACCGGCAGAGTGCCGAGCGACTCCGCGACGAGGAGCTGGCCAAGGCGCAGCGCCTGCTGGCCAATGGCGGCAATCCCGAGGACGTCCTCGCCCAGCTCGCCCGCGGGCTGACCAACAAGCTGCTGCATGCGCCCAGCGTGCAGCTGAAGAAGCTCTCGGCCGAGGGGCGCGTCGAAGCCCTGAGCATGGCTCAGGACCTTTTTGCCCTGCACGAGGGCACGGAAAAACCATGAAAGCCTCATTGCTGAACAAGCTGGACGTCCTGCAGGACCGCTTCGAGGAGCTCACCGCGCTGCTCGGCGACGCCGAGATCATCAGCGACCAGAACCGCTTCCGCGCCTATTCGCGTGAATACGCCGAAGTCGAGCCGGTGATCGCCGCCTATCGCCAGCTGCGCAAGGTGCAGGACGATCTTGCCGGCGCCCAGGCGCTGCTCAAGGACAGCGATCCGGACCTGCGCGAGATGGCCGAGGAAGAAGTCGTCGAGGCCCGGGCACAGCTCGAGACGCTGGAAACCAATCTGCAGCGCATGCTGCTGCCCAAGGACCCCAACGACGGGCGCAACGTGTTCCTCGAAATTCGCGCCGGCACCGGCGGTGACGAGGCGGCGATCTTCGCCGGCGATCTGTTTCGCATGTATTCGCGCTACGCCGAGAAGCAGGGCTGGCGCGTCGAGATCCTCTCGGAAAACGAGGGCGAGCACGGCGGCTTCAAGGAAGTGATCGCGCGCGTCGAGGGCGACAACGTCTACGCCAAGCTCAAGTTCGAGTCGGGCGCGCATCGCGTGCAGCGCGTGCCGGAAACCGAATCCCAGGGCCGCATCCACACCTCGGCCTGCACCGTCGCGGTGCTGCCCGAGCCTGACGAGCAGGCGGCGATCGAGATCAACCCGGCCGACCTGCGCGTCGACACCTACCGCGCTTCCGGCGCCGGTGGCCAGCACATCAACAAGACCGACTCGGCGGTGCGCATCACCCACCTGCCCACCGGCATCGTGGTCGAGTGCCAGGAAGAGCGCTCGCAGCACAAGAACCGTGCACGGGCCATGGCCTGGCTGGCCGCCAAGTTGCAGGACCAGCAGGACGCTGCCGCGCACAAGGAAATCTCCGAGACGCGCAAGCTGCTGGTCGGCTCCGGCGATCGCTCCGAGCGCATCCGCACCTACAATTTCCCGCAGGGTCGGGTCACCGATCACCGCGTCAACCTGACGCTGTATTCGCTGGGCGAGGTGATCGCCGGCGCCGCGGAGCAGGTCATCGAGCCGCTGTTGCAGGAATACCAGGCCGACCAGTTGGCGGCGCTGGGAGATTAACGGCAAGGCCACCCGCCGCGAGGCTGTGTTGCAGTGTGCCGCTTGAGGCCCGAAGGTTATGCCCACCATCCAATCCCTGCTCGACACCGTCGAGCTGCCCGATTCGCCTAGCGCACGGCTGGATGCCGAGCTGCTGCTGGCGCAGGCGCTGGGCAAATCGCGCAGCTACCTGCGCACCTGGCCCGAGCAGGAGCCGGAGGCCGAGGTCTGCGTACACTTCGCCGAACTGCTGCGCCGGCGCCGGGCGGGCGAGCCGGTGGCCTACATCCTCGGGCGCCAGGGCTTCTGGAGCCTCGACCTTGAAGTGGCGCCGCATACGCTGATCCCGCGTCCGGATACCGAGCTGCTGGTGGAAACCGTGCTGCAGCGGTTGCCGGCGACACCGGCGCGACTGCTCGATCTGGGCACCGGTACGGGCGCTATCGCGCTGGCGCTGGCGACTGAGCGTCCCGCCTGGCAGGTGACTGGCGTGGATCGGATCGGCGAGGCGGTTGCGCTGGCCGAGCGTAATCGGCTGCACCTGGGGCTGAACAACGTGCGCTTTCTCGCGAGCGACTGGTTCGCCGCGCTGGCTGGCGAGCGCTATCAACTGATCGTCAGCAATCCACCCTACATCCCGGCCAGCGATCCGCATCTGGCCCGTGGCGACGTGCGCTTCGAGCCGCGCAGCGCGCTGGTTGCCGGCACCGACGGGCTGGACGACATCCGCCGGATCATCGCCGCAGCCCCGGCGCATCTCGACGCGCACGGCTGGCTGCTGCTCGAACACGGTTTCGATCAGGCCGCCGCGGTGCGCCAGTTGCTCAGCCACCAGGGCTTCGTCGCGGTCGAAAGTCGCCGCGACCTGGGTGGCCACGAGCGCATCAGCCTGGGGCGCCTGCCGTGATCCCATCATCTTGCGAGGCATCTCATGCTCAGTGACGAAGAACTGCTGCGTTACAGCCGCCAGATCCTGCTCAAGCAGGTCGATGTCGAGGGCCAGCTGCGGCTCAAGCAGAGCCGCGCGCTGATCGTCGGGCTGGGTGGGCTGGGCTCGCCGGTGGCGCTCTACCTGGCCGCGGCCGGCGTCGGCGAGTTGCACCTGGCGGACTTCGATACGCTGGACCTGACCAATCTGCAGCGCCAGATCGTCCACGACAGCCAGGCGCTCGGCATGCACAAGGTCGACTCGGCGATGACCCGCCTGCAGGCGCTGAATCCGCACGTCCGACTGGTGCCGTACCGGGCCGGACTGGACGCCGATACCCTCGCGCAGGCCGTTGCCGGCGTCGATCTGGTGCTCGACTGCACCGACAACTTCACGATTCGCGAGGCGGTGAACGCCGCCTGCGTCGCGGCGAAGAAACCCTTGGTCAGCGGCGCGGCGATTCGCCTGGAAGGACAGGTGTCGGTATTCGATCCGCGCGATGCGGCGAGCCCCTGCTACCACTGTCTCTATGGCCATGGCAGTGAGGCCGAGCTGACCTGCAGCGAGGCTGGTGTGCTGGGCCCGCTGGTTGGCCTGGTGGGCACCTTGCAGGCACTCGAGGCGCTGAAGTTGCTGGCCGGCTTCGGTGAGCCGCTGGTGGGGCGGCTGTTGCTGATCGATGGTTTCGCCACGCGCATGCGTGAGCTGCGGGTCAAGCGCGATCCGGCCTGTGCGGTCTGCGGACGTCACGATGGCTGAGCGATCGGCGCCGGTCGGCGTGTTCGATTCCGGCGTCGGCGGACTTTCGGTGCTGCGCGAGATTCGCCAGCGCCTGCCGCACGAATCGCTGCTGTATCTGGCCGACAGCGCGCACGTGCCCTACGGCGAGAAGAGCCCGGAATTCATCCGCGAACGTTGCCGCCGCATCACCGATTTTCTCCTCGAACAGGGCGCCAAGGCGCTGGTGCTGGCCTGCAACACCGCCACGGCAGCCGGCATCGCCGAGTTGCGCGAATATCATCCGCAGTTGCCGATCATCGGCATGGAGCCCGCGGTAAAGCCTGCCGCGCGGGCGACGCGTAGTGGCGTGGTCGGCGTACTGGCGACCACCGGCACGCTGAAGAGCGCGCGTTTCGCGGCTTTGCTCGACCGCTTCGCCAGCGATGTGCGGGTGATCACCCAGCCCTGTCCGGGGCTGGTCGAGCGGATCGAGGCCGGGGAGCTGAACGGCGCCGCGACGCGCGACCTGCTGGCCGGCTGGGTGGAGCCGCTGCTGGCCGAGGGCTGCGATACGCTGATTCTCGGCTGCACCCACTATCCGTTCATCCGGCCGCTGCTGGCGCAGTTGGTGCCGGCGCACGTGCAACTCATCGATACCGGCGCGGCGGTCGCCCGGCGCCTGGATGAGGTGCTGGTCGCACGACAGCTGCAGGCGAGCGGTGCGGCGCGGGTGCGCTTCTTCTGCAGCGGCGATCCGCTGCGAATGGAAGGGGTGCTGCCTGTGCTTTGGGGGGAAAAGGCCAGCGTCGAGTTCTTCGCCGGTTAGAACCTGCGCCGGTGCTGCTTTGCTCGGGCGCGGTACGGCAACAAAAAATGGCTATCCCTAAAGTAGGGATTTTCCGCTGAGCAAACCGTTTCATTTTTGCGTCGCTGCGCTGCGTCAGGCGGCGCGACTTGCCTCAGCGGTATGCTGAAGCGCTGCCTTGGCGTTCCTCCAGGCAATCCGCCGAACCCAGCTCGAATTCGCGACAGATCAACGGGCGTACCGCGTAGATGGTGCAGCGCATGCTGTCGCGATCGAGCGCCGCGCACCAGCCGTCATCCAGCCGGCGCATCACCTGCGCGCCCCAGGCATCGATGTCGATGAAGCGGGCCGGCACGTCGCGCTCGCCGAACAGCAGCACCTCCAGGCGACAGCAGCAGGCGGCACAGCTGCTGCAGCTCACGGGCGCATCCTCCAGCTGCCGATGAGGAATTTCACCGGCGGCGTGGGTGTCGATCGCGTCGCTGCCTGACGTCACCCGTTTCAAACGCTGTCGTTCAGCTGCTTGTTGCGCCAGCCTTCGCCGCCCGGCAACAGCAGGTTGAGCAGCAGTGCGACGAGGGCGCACAGCGAGATGCCGGACAGGCTGAATTCGCCCTGGCCGAACGCCATGCCGCCGATGCCGAACACCAGCGTCACCGAGACGATGATCAGGTTGCGTGCC
The DNA here is from genome assembly GCA_000263395.1 of Stutzerimonas stutzeri TS44. Taxonomy (GTDB): domain Bacteria; phylum Pseudomonadota; class Gammaproteobacteria; order Pseudomonadales; family Pseudomonadaceae; genus Stutzerimonas; species Stutzerimonas stutzeri_C. The sequence continues at coordinate 37,119 of AJXE01000009.1, read as the reverse complement.
TCGGAGAGGTCCACCTGATGGCGGATCAGGGTGCTCAAGCCGACCACCGCGATCGAGCCGAACAGCAGGCAGAGGATGCCGCCCATCACCGGTACCGGAATGCTCAGCAGGCCCGCGCCGAACTTGCCGATGAACGCCAGCACGATGGCGAAGATGGCCGCCCAGGTCATGATCTTCGGGTTGTAGTTCTTGGTCAGCATCACCGCGCCGGTCACCTCGGCATAGGTGGTGTTCGGCGGGCCGCCGAACAGGCCGGCGGCCGAGGTGGCCAGGCCATCGCCGAGCAGGGTGCGATGCAGGCCGGGCTGCTTGAGGTAATTGTTGCCGGTGACGCTGCCAATCGCGACCACGCCGCCGATGTGCTCGATGGCCGGAGCCAGCGCGACCGGCACCATGAACAGGATCGCGCCCAGATGGAATTCCGGTGCGACGAAGTTGGGCATCGCCAGCCAGGGCGCGGCGGCGATGGCAGCGGTATCGACCACGCCGAAGGCCAGCGACAGCCCGTAGCCGACCGTGACGCCTGCGAGGATCGGCACCAGGCGGAACAGCCCCTTGCCGAGTACCGCGACCAGCAGCGTGGTGACCAGTGCCGGCATCGAGATCATCATCGCGGTGGCATAGGGCACCAGCTGGGCGCTGCCGTCGCCGGCCTTGCCCATCGCCATGTTGGCCGCGACCGGCGATAGCGCCAGGCCGATGGAGATGATCACCGGCGCGATCACCACCGGCGGCAGCAGACGGTCGATGAAGGCCGGGCCTTTCAGGCGTACCGCAAAGCCCAGCAGGATATACACCACCCCCGCGGCCACCACGCCGCCGAGCACCGCCGGCAGGCCGAACTCGCCCTTGGCGGCGATGATCGGCGCGATGAAGGCGAAGCTGGAGGCGAGGAACACCGGCACCTGGCGCCGGGTCACCAGTTGGAACAGCAACGTGCCGAGACCGGCGGTGAACAGTGCGACGTTGGGGTCCATGCCGGTGATCAGCGGCATCAGCACCAGCGCGCCGAAGGCGACGAACAGCATCTGCGCACCGACCAATGCCTGGCGGGCGACAGGTTCCTGCAGGTTCGTCATGCTCAGACGTCCTTCTGCTTGGTGCCGAAGATCTTGTCGCCGGCATCGCCGAGGCCGGGCACGATGTAGCCGTTCTCGTCCAGGCGTTCGTCGATGGAGGCGGTGAAGATCGTCACGTCGGGGTGCGCGCGCTCCACCGCGGCGATGCCTTCCGGCGCGGCCACCAGCACCAATGCGCGGATTTCCTTGCAGCCGGCCCTCTTCAGCATGTCGATGGTGGCGACCATCGAACCGCCGGTCGCCAGCATCGGATCGATGATGATGGCCAGGCGCTGGTTGATCTCCGGCACCAGTTTTTCCAAGTAGGTCTGCGCCTGCAGGGTCTGCTCGTTGCGGGCGATGCCGACCGCGCTGACCTTGGCGCCGGGAATCAGGCTGAGCACGCCGTCGAGCATGCCGATGCCGGCGCGCAGGATGGGCACCACCGTGATCTTCTTGCCGGAAATCTTCTCGACCTGCACCGAGCCGCACCAGCCGTCGATGCTGCAGTGCTCCAGCGGCAGATCGCTGGTCGCCTCGTAGGTGAGGATCGAACCGACTTCCTGGGCCAGTTCCCGGAAGTTCTTGGTGCTGATGTCGGCGCGGCGCATCAGACCGAGCTTGTGGCGGATCAGCGGGTGGCGGATCTCTCGAATAGGCATTGGGCGGCTCCGGGGCGCAATTGAACCGGCGTAGATTAAAGCATCGCCGTGCCACGGGCTACGCGGGCTGCGTCAATCCCGCGACTTGCTGAGCCGGGGGCGGTTGAGTATCGTGCCGTCCCTTCGCAGGCGGGCCGCGCGGCAGCTTGATCTGACTGATCGGTCAGACAGGTTGCGCAGGTGGTGGGGCGTTTTTTTCCAACAGCCCTGCGCGTAGCCGATAACTTTTCAATCAAGCCCGTTTCCGCGATTCTGACCCTTCAACGTTAGCCCATCTGGAGAAATGCTCCATGTCCGTCGATCTCGTACACATCCGCCAGATCATGGCCGAAAGCGACTGCCTGTACAGCGAAGCCGAGGTCGAAGCGGCCATCGACGCCGTCGCCGGGAAGATCAATGCCGAGCTGGCAGAGCGCAACCCGGTGGTGTTCTGCGTGATGAACGGCGGGCTGATCTTCTCCGGCAAGCTGCTGACCAAGCTGAACTTCCCGCTGGAGCTGTCCTATCTGCACGCCTCGCGCTATCGCAACGAAACCAGCGGCGGTGAGCTGTTCTGGAAGGCCAAGCCGGAAATCTCCTTCATCGATCGCGACGTGCTGATCATCGACGACATCCTCGACGAGGGGCACACGCTGGGCGCGATCATCGATTTCTGCCGACACGCCGGCGCCGCCGCGGTGCACACCGCCGTGCTGATCGACAAGGATCATCAGCGCAAGGCGCGCCCGGACCTCAAGGCCAACTACGTGGGCCTGCGCTGCGTCGACCGCTTCATCTTCGGCTACGGCATGGACTACAAGGGCTATTGGCGCAATGCGCCGGGCATCTTCGCCGTCAAAGGCTTGTGATATCCGGGGGCCGCTCGCGGGCGGTGCACCCGGAACACGTGGGCAATTTCGCGAGCGGCCCGGATTGCGGGCCGATCCGACGTTGCATCGCGGCGTCTGTTTCGTTTCACCTCAAACATCCGTGGCGGCGTAACACAAGCACACGCCCTGGATGTTTTGCGCCGAGCGCGCCCCTCCTCCTGTTCCTCCGTATTTTCGGTGCCGCACTGCCCTCGATGCCGAGGCCGTCCCGTTACAGCTAAGACTTTTGGATAAACGTCACAGGTTTGCGCGTCGTTTCGTCGCGGCCGCTCTATTTCGGCCTTTGCCGACTCGAAATTCGTGGCTAAGCTCGAAGTGCCATATCCCGCGCGGCACCGTGACATCGCGGCCAAACCCAATGCTGGAACGGTCTTTCATACTTAAGGATGACAGGCCAAATCAAACCTTCGTGCGCTTAACCCCCCGCAGGGCTCTGGGTAGGGTTGGCGTACATCGAACCAACCAGGAGCGCCTCATGACAAAAACAACAAGGCAAGGAATCTTCCAGCCCACATCCCTCGCTCTGGCGATTGCCCTGAGCACCGCGGCACCGGCGTATGCCGTCAACTTCAATATCGGGGAAATCGAAGGTCAGTTCGACTCATCCATGTCGATCGGTGCCAGCTGGTCGATGGCGGATCGCGACATGGACCTGGTGGGTGTCGCCAACGGTGGCACCGGCTACACCCAGACCGGCGACGACGGCCGGTTGAACTTCAAGAAGGGCGAGACCTTCTCCAAGATCTTCAAGGGCGTGCACGACCTTGAGTTGCGCTACCGCGACAGCGGCGCGTTCGTGCGCGGCAAGTACTGGTACGACTTCGAGCTGAAGGATGAGAACCGCCTGTTCAAGGACATCAGCGACAGCGGTCGCAAGGAAGCTGCGCAATCCTCCGGCGCCGAGATCCTCGATGCCTTCATCTATCACAACTATTCCATCGGCGATCTGCCGGGCGCGGTACGGGTTGGTCGCCAGGTGGTGAGCTGGGGTGAGAGCACCTTCATCGGCAACTCCATCAACGCGATCAACCCGCTGGACGCCGCGGCGTTTCGCCGGCCGGGTGCGGAGATCAAGGAGGGCCTGATCCCGGTCAATATGCTGTACGTCTCGCAAAGCCTAACGGATCGGCTGAGCATGGAGACCTTCTATCAGCTGGAGTGGGATCAGACCATTGTTGATAACTGTGGCACGTTCTTCTCTTCGGCTGATGTGGCGGCCAATGGCTGTAACGACAATTACCACATCCTCAGCAACGAGTTGATCGGCTTGCTGGGGGGGGTAGATGCCCTGAATGCCGCGTCTGCGGTGCTGCCTGTGGAGCTGGCTCCCGTCAGTACGGCTGACGTCGGCCTGAACTATAGCCAAGAAGGCATGCTGGTTCGCCGCGGCAAGAACAATACGGCGCGTGACAGCGGCCAGTGGGGGCTCGCTCTGCGCTGGCAGGGTGACAATACCGAGTACGGCGCCTACTTCATGAACTACCACAGTCGTACGCCTTTCCTCAGCATGCAGAATGCGGATGCAGCGACGCTTGCAGGTATCCCTGCTGCCATGCAGAGCATCTATAACGTGCTGGGCGCAAGCCTGGCCGGTGGGGCGGCCAACTGGTTAGGGACGGGGAGCTATTGGGGTGTCGGGGGCAATGGTAATCCGGGCGGTGCAGGCTACAACGCTACATTGGGTGCCCAGGCCCAAACTCTCGCCGCTGCGGCTGTGTCGGTCGGCAACGGTCGTTACTTCATGGATTATCCCGAGGATATCCGTCTCTATGGCCTGAGCTTCTCTACCGTACTGCCCACTGGCACTGCCTGGCAGGGCGAGGTCAGCTACCGTCCGAACGCTCCGGTGCAGATCAATACCCAGCAGATGACTCTGGCCTTGGCCAACGTGGTGACTGGCGAGTCAGCGCCGGGCGCCATTCAGCAGGGGTATGACCGCAAGGAGATTACCCAGATTCAGACCACCTTCACTCACTTCTTCGATCAGGTCCTGGGGGCTTCGCGCCTGACGCTGGTGGGTGAGGTGGGTTTTGCACATGTCGGTGGCCTGGAGAGCAAGAGCAAGAACCGTTATGGGCGTGATCCGATTTATGGCATTACTGGAAGTGCTGTGGACCCGAATGAAACCTCTCTGGCGCGTTATGGTGATCATGGTTTCACCACCGCCAACTCCTGGGGCTACCGTCTGCGCGCAATCGCCGACTACAACAACGTCTTCGCCGGTATCAACCTGAAGCCGAACCTGTCCTTCTCCCATGACGTCGACGGTTACGGCCCCAACGGCCTGTTCAACGAGGATTCCAAGGCTGTCAGCGTCGGTCTGGATGCCGAATACCAGAACACCTACACCGCCAGCCTGTCCTACACCGACTTCTTCGACGGCGACTACAACACGCTGGTCGACCGCGACTTCCTCGCGTTCAGCGTGGGCGTGAACTTCTAAGGGGGGCGTTCGTTGACCGGATGCGCCGGGCGCACATCCGGTCAACGACGAGTGTTACGCATGGCCTCCGGCCAAACAGATCAGAGGAACTGGAATCGTATGAAAACAACAAGAAAACTGTTCAGTGTTTTGGCACTTTCCCTGCTGGCCAGCAGCGTCATGGCGGCGGTGTCTCCCGAGGAAGCCGCCAAGCTCGGCACCTCGCTGACGCCACTGGGCGCGGAAAAGGCCGGCAACGCCGACGGCAGCATCCCCGCGTGGGACGGCGGCCTGAAGACCGACGCCGCGCCGCTGAAGAACGGTCACCTCACCGATCCCTTCAAGGGTGAGCAGGCGAAGTTCGTCATCACCGCGCAGAATGCCGAGCAGTACAAGGACAAGCTGACCGCCGGCCAGCTGGCGATGTTCAAGCGCTATCCGGAAACCTACAAGATTCGCGTGTTCCCGACGCACCGCAGCGCCGCTGTGCCGGACAAGATCTATGAGGCGGCGAAGAAGAGCGCGCTGAACGTCTCGCTGGTCGAGGGCGGCAACGGTGTCAGCGGCTTCACCGAGAGCCGCTACTACGCCTTCCCGATTCCGCAGAACGGCCTTGAGGTGATCTGGAACCACATCACCCGCTATCGCGGTGGCAACGTGCGCCGCAACATCGTCCAGGCGACCCCGCAGACCAACGGCAGCTACACCCTGGTCCACTTCGAGGACGAAGTCGCGTTCCCGAGCGACATGAGCGATCTGGATGCCGAGCGCGCCAAGAATGCGCTGCTGTTCTTCAAGCAGCGCGTGACGGCGCCGTCGCGTCTGGCGGGCAACGTGCTGCTGGTGCACGATTCGCTCGACCAGGTGAAGGACCCGCGCCAGGCCTGGATCTACAACGCCGGCCAGCGTCGCGTGCGGCGGGCGCCGCAGGTCGCCTACGACGGTCCGGGTACCGCGTCGGACGGCATGCGCACCACCGACAACTTCGACATGTTCAGTGGCGCGCCTGATCGCTACGACTGGAAACTGGTCGGCAAGAAGGAGCTGTACATTCCCTACAACAGCTTCGAGATCGCCTCCAGCGACCTGAAGTACAGCGACATCATCAAGGCCGGGCACGTCAACCAGGACCTCGCCCGCTACGAGCTGCACCGTGTGTGGGAAATCGAAGCGAACCTGAAGAGTGGCGAGCGCAACATCTACGCCAAGCGGCGTTTCTTCGTCGACGAGGACACCTGGACCATCGTCCAGTCGGAGCTGTACGACGGCCGCGGACAGCTGTGGCGCGTGGGCGAGGGGCACATGCTGCAGTACTACCAGCACAAGGTCCCGGCGTATGCGTTCGAGTCGCTCTACGACATCATCTCCGGACGCTACATCGCGATCGGCATGAGCAACGAGGAGAAGCCCCACGAGTACGGCGCCAAGGCATCCTCGCGTGACTTCACGCCGGCAGCCCTGCGTAACGCCGGGGTGCGCTGAGCACTAGGCGGTTTTGCGGGATAGAGGAGGCGGCCAGACGGCCGCCTTTTTTATGTCCGCACGGACGAGCGGATGCGTCGAACTGGCGGCGATCTGCGTGTAACGGGATTGGTGGGTGCACAGACGGGTCGACAAAACGCTGCTTATGCGTCAGGTTGCACGGGTGGAGCGGACCGCCCGGAGATGGATACGTCTGGTCGGCCGCCTTGCCACTTCAATGGACTGAATATACGAACAAGAGAAACGTTGCCATGTCCGTACGCCTCCTTCCCGATGCGATCAGCGCCGCGACGACCGCGCAGGCCCAGATTGCGACTATTCCGCGCCTGCCGCCGGCGCATGTGGCGCGGCCGCGGCTGGCCGAGGCCTTGCTCGCCGCGGACTGCCGGTTGCGGTTGATCTGCGCGCCGGCGGGTTTCGGCAAGACGGTGCTGATGAGCGAATGCGCCCGCCGCATGCCGGCCGACACCACGCTGGTCTGGCTGGACCTGGGCGGCCGGTTCTTCTCGCCACAGGAGCTGTATGCGCAGCTGTCCGCGGCACTGGGCTTGCCGGTCGTGGCGGGCGATGTGCAGCGGCAGCTGACCGTTTTGCTCGGCCAGGTGCGCCAGCCGCTCTGGATCATGCTCGACGATTATCCGCGCGAGGTCTGCCCGGCGCTGGATGCCTGCTTGGACATGCTGCTGGAGCAGAGCGCGGATTCGGTCGGCTGGTGGGTCAACAGCCGGCGGCAACCGGCGTGGAAGCTGCCGCGCCTGTTGCTGCAGGGGCACCTGTTCGAGCTCGATGCCACCGCCCTGGCGTTCACTGCCGAGGAGTTGACCCAGGTACTGCGCGCGTATCGGCTGCAGCTGCCCGCGGACAGTTTCCAGCAGTTGCTGGCGGGCACCGAAGGCTGGCCAGCCGGTGTCTGCCTGATGCTGCTCAACGCCGATGAACAGGCGCTGCGCGAGCGTCTGCTGGCCGGCACGCCGCTGCTGCGCGACTACATCCAGCGCGAGGTGCTGCAGGGGCAGGGCGAGGATATTCGCCGCGCGTTGTTCGCCCTGGCGCGAATGCCGCGTTTTTCCGCCGAGCTGTGCGATCACGTGCTCGATGGTGCCGGCGCCGATCTGCTTGATGTGCTCAAGACCTTCCAGCTGTTCGTGCGGCAGATCGATAACTGCGGCGAATGGTTTCGCCTGTGGCGGCCACTCGCGCTGCTGCTGCAGCGTTTCCCCGAGGCGCCGGCGCCGACCCAGGTGCACCTGCGCGCCTGCCAGTGGTTCGCCAACCGCGGCGACATGCGCGAGGCGGTCGAACATGCGCTCTGGGCCGGCCAGCCCGAGGTGGCGGCGAACTATCTGCAGCGTTATGGCCAGGAGCAGTTGCTGATCGGCGACAACGTCTCGCACTTTCTCAAGTGGCGCGGCGAGCTGCCGCAGGACCTGTTCGCCAGTACCACGCGGCTGATCGTGCTGCAGGGATGGGCGCTGATCGTTTCCGCGCGGCTGGACGAGGTCGACGACTGCCAGGCCGAACTGGCCAAGTTCTTCCCGCAGCCCGATGCGCGCCGGCAGATCCAGTTGCTGGCGCAATGGCAGGCGTTGCGCGGCTTCCTCGCGCGCCTGCGTGGCGAGCCCGAGGCGCGCGAGCACTGCCTGCAGGCGCTCGGGGTGCTCTCCGATCATGCCTGGGCGCAACGCGTGCTGTGCCTGCAGGCGCTGACCCAGCACGCGATGGCCGAGAGCGAACTCGAGCTGGCCCAGCACTACAACAGCGAAGGCATGAAGCTCGCGCGACTCAAGGGCAGCGTGCTGTACGAGATGATGCTCAGCGTCGATCGCATCCAGTTGCTGGAACTGACCGGCGAATTCGAGCGTGCCGTCGGCGTGCTCGACGAGGCCTTGCGTGCGCTGCGCGACACGGTGCGGCACAGCCCGATCATCGGCCGATTGCAGCTGCTGCAGGGGCACCTGCTGGCCTATCAGGGGCTGGACGAACAGGCTCGCGAGGCCTTTCAGCAGGGGCGTCTGGAAACCGAAACCTGTGGCGACTCCTATGCCTTTTTCGGCTACGTCGGGCTGGCCGAGCTGGCCGCGCGCAATCATGAATTCGCCGATGCCTATCACTGGCTGCGCGAGGCCGAGCGCCTGACGCAATGGCGGCACGTACCGGAGGCACGCTTTCGCGGCATCCTGCGGCTGATCACCGGCGTCGCCTGGCTGCATCAGGGCGAGCTGAAGAAGGCGCGCACGGCGCTGGAGCAGGTGCGACAGCTGTTCGAGGGTCAGCGTTTGCTGCCGCCGTCGGGGTTCTACGAACTGCTGCCGCGGGTGCGCCGCTATCTGGCCGTCATCGACATGCTGGAGGGCCAGCCGGAAGCGGCGGTCCAGGCGCTGCAAGGGCTGATCGAGCAGAACCTGCGGGCGCAGCGCCTGGGACTGGCGTGCGAGTGCCGCTTCTCGCTGGCCGAGGCGCTGCTGGCGTGCGGCCAGCCGCTGGAGGCCGATCAGGAGCTGCGCAAGGCGCTCAGCGAGGCGGTGCGCCAGCAACTGGTCAAGCCGCTGTACGAGCTGCAGTATCGCCAGCCGCAGTGGCTGGCGCGCATCCTGCAGGCGGCGACCCGCGGCGAAAGCCTGCGCGACCGATTGCAGCAGTACGAGCGTGAGCCGGGCGAGGCGCTTGTCTGCGGCGACGACGTGCTGTTGAGCAACCGGGAACTGACGGTGCTGCGGTTGATCGCGCAAGGCTGCTCGAACCAGGAAATCGCCGAACAGCTGTTCATCTCGCTGCACACCGTCAAGACCCATGCGCGGCGGATCAACACCAAGCTCGGCGTGGCGCGTCGTACCCAGGCGGTGGCCAAGGCCAAGGCGCTGGCCTGGCTCTGAAGCGGTACTGGCGGGTGGGTGCGCTGGGCGCGCGGGGTTCAGGCAGGGCCGAGCGTGCCGACTCGGGCGAGCAGCCTGCATGGCGTCAGGATGTCTGTTGTTATTGTCGTGGGGGGGCGCAGGAGCAGCGGTTTGACGTCGGCCGAATGGCTACAGTGCCGCGACGCGCGCCACGTCGGCGAATCCGGATGCCGTGGGCGACTCGCCACGCTCGATCGTCAGGCTGACTCGCAGGCTGGTGATCAGCCGTTGCAACTGTTGCGGATCGCGCCATTGTCCGGCGCTGATGAAGCGCTTCACGGCCACGCCCTGGGCGTCGGTGAGCGTCAGCACAATACTGCCGTCGGGCTTCTCGATGCTGAAGTTGACGCTGTAATGCGGCTGGAAGGCATCGCTGATCCGCTGGAATGAATTCGTCATGCCGGAATACCTGTCTGGATAAGGCTGCGAGTCATTGACCCGGCCAGAGCCCCACAAGTTTCCGCCGTCCGGCCCTTCCGGCGGATCGTGCGAACCTCAGGCGTCGCGCGGCGGCAGCTCGGCCAGCGCCTCGGTGTTGTTCTTGAAGGCACGGGAGAAGACGTCGCGATGGCGCGCCATGAAGATGCCGAGGTCCTCGCTCTGCTGCTCGTTCAGTGACGGCACTGTCTGTTGCAGGACGGTCGCCAGCGCTTCGGCCAGCTCCAGCATCTTGTCGTGACGGTCTGCTTCGGCTTTATCCATGAACAAACGCTCCAGGTCCCGGCTGCTGCGGTATACCACTTCGACGGTCATTAACCACCTCGGCTCAGTTGGCAGAATGATACTGTTTATTCATACAGCATAAAGGCTGAGGTGTCGGATGGGAAGGCGCGCGTTCAATCGTCGCCGAAGCGGCCGCGCAGGTTCTCGGCGCGAAACTCCAGAGTGCTGGCGCGATAGCCAGCGCGCAGCGGCGGCAGCGGCAGGCAGGACTGCCACTGGGCTCCACTCTGCAGATCACCAGGGCCCTGGTAGATGGGGGCGTCGTAGGCGTTCTGTACCAGGTTGGTGCGGGTACCTGGCGCGTGCGCCGTCACATCCCAGCGCAGGCTGCGCAGCGCACGCCCGCTGTTGTTGCGCAGGGTGACGCGCAGCGGCTGCGCGGCTGGGCATGGCCCGGGGGCGTAGCTCAGGTGCAGTTCGAGCCTGCCGAGCAATTGTCGCTCACGATGCTCCTGCCACAGCACCCAGCTGGCTACCAGGCCCAGCATCAGCAGCGCACCGAGCGAGATCGATACCGCCCGCAGCGGATAACGAACCAGCAGCACCAGCCAGGTGAGGATGAGCAAGGCGCCGATCAACATGGAATTTCGCTCCTCAAAGGCAGTGGCCGAGAGTTCTCTTCGCTCCTCCGAGAGTATCCGCTTGCCCGCCTGGCTGCTGCTGCGCGGCTGCGGTTCAGTCGGACTTACCGCGGCTGGCCAGGCGCTCCAGCGCGGCGCGCAGCTGCGGATCGCGAATGCCTTCGGCGGTGGCGTGGATGTTGTCGGCCGCGCAGGCCGACAGCGGCGTGGTGCGCCGCGGCTCGGGACGCGCCGGCAGCGGCGGCTGCACCTTGAAGTGGATGCGCTCCAGACCGGCGAACTCCTCGATGGCTTGCAGCTGGCGCAGCAGCCGGCGTTGCTGATAACGCAGGCGCGTGGCCCAGTGGCCGTCGGTGACGATCAGCAGCAGGCAGCCCTCGCGCCACGAGGCCACGCGGCAGTGTTCGCGGGCGGCTGGCTGCAACTGGCTTTCCAGCAGGTGCTGCAGGCGATCGATGCGCCGCGCCTCGCCGAACAGCGCGCGCAGCGGCTTCGCTTCGCGGAGCAAGGCGCCCGTGGCGCGTGCGGGCAGCGGACGAGAGGCCATGTCGGTTGCCTGAAGGAGGAGAGCGGCAATGGTAGCAGATGCCCGCCGCCGGCCGGTCGCGCCAGTGGCCATCACGCTTGCCCGAACGACGGGAAAAAGCTGTTTTTCCGGTCCTCCGGCTGCGCAGCCGTGCCGCTTTCCTCATAGACGTTTCCGAGTAGAATGGCCGCTTTGCACGCTGGCGGGGTCACCTGCGGTCGTGCCTCCATCCCCAGCATGGAAGTTCCTGTCGTATGTTTGCGCCTTTATTGAAGAAGCTCTTTGGAAGCAAGAACGAGCGTGAAGTCAAACGCATGCTCAAGGCGGTCCAGGCCGTCAATGCCCTCGAAGAACAGATGCTGTCGCTCAACGACGAGCAACTGCGTGGCAAGACCGAAGAGTTCAAGGCCCGTCTCGAGAAAGGCGAGACCCTCGACCAGCTTCTGCCGGAGGCCTTCGCCGTCTGCCGCGAGGCCGGCAAGCGCGTGATGGGCATGCGTCACTTCGATGTCCAGCTGATCGGCGGCATGACGTTGCACGAAGGCAAGATCGCCGAGATGCGCACCGGTGAGGGCAAGACGCTGGTGGCGACCCTGGCGGTGTACCTCAACGCACTGGCCGGCAAGGGCGTGCACGTGGTCACGGTGAACGACTACCTGGCCCGCCGCGACGCCAACTGGATGCGTCCGCTGTATGAATTCCTCGGCCTGTCGGTCGGCATCGTCACCCCGTTCCAGCCGCCGGAAGAGAAGCGCGCCGCCTACGCCGCCGACATCACCTACGGCACCAACAACGAATTCGGCTTCGACTACCTGCGCGACAACATGGCCTTCAGCCTGCAGGAGAAGAATCAGCGCGAATTGAATTTCGCGGTCATCGACGAAGTCGACTCGATCCTCATCGACGAGGCGCGCACGCCGCTGATCATCTCCGGCCAGTCCGAAGACAGCTCCGCGCTCTACCAGCAGATCAACGCACTGATCCCGCGCCTCACCCAGCACATCGAGGAGGAAGAGGGCGTCGTGACCCAGGAGGGCCACTTCAGCATCGACGAGAAGACCCGCCAGGTCGAGCTGAACGAGCTGGGCCACCAGTTCATCGAGGAAATGCTGACCCAGGTCGGCTTGCTGGCCGAAGGCGAGAGCCTGTATTCGGCGCATAACCTGAGTCTGCTGACCCACGTCTATGCCGGCCTGCGCGCGCACAAGCTGTTCCATCGCAACGTCGAGTACATCGTGCAGAACAACCAGGTGCTGCTGGTCGACGAGCACACCGGTCGCACCATGCCGGGGCGGCGCCTCTCCGAGGGCCTGCACCAGGCCATCGAGGCGAAGGAAGGCCTACAGATCCAGCCCGAGAGCCAGACCCTGGCCTCGACCACGTTCCAGAACTACTTCCGCCTGTACAAGAAGCTATCCGGCATGACCGGTACCGCCGACACCGAGGCGTTCGAGTTCATGCAGATCTACGGTCTGCCGGTCATGGTCATCCCGACCAACAAGCCGCTGGCGCGCAAGGATTTCAACGACCTGGTCTACCTGACCCAGGAAGAGAAGTTCGCCGCGATCATCACCGACATCAAGGAGTGCCAGGGCCAGGGACGTCCGGTGCTGGTCGGTACCGCGACCATCGAGAGTTCGGAATACGTTTCCCAACTGCTGACCAAGGAAGGCATCGAGCACCAGGTGCTCAACGCCAAGTATCACGAGAAGGAAGCGGAAATCATCGCCCAGGCCGGTCGTCCGGGTGCGGTGACCATCGCCACCAACATGGCCGGTCGCGGTACCGACATCCTCCTGGGCGGCAACTGGGAAGTGGAAGTCGCCAAGCTGGAGAATCCCACCGACGAGCAGGTCGCACAGCTCAAGACCGAATGGCAGAAGCGCCACCAGGCCGTGCTCGAAGCCGGCGGTTTGCATGTGATCGCCTGCGAGCGCCACGAATCGCGGCGCATCGACAACCAGCTGCGTGGTCGTGCCGGCCGCCAGGGCGACAACGGCTCCAGCCGCTTCTACCTGTCGCTGGAAGACAACCTGATGCGCATCTTCGCCTCCGACCGGGTGAAGAACTTCATGAAGGCGCTGGGCATGGAGGCGGGCGAGGCGATCGAGCACCGCATGGTCACCAATGCCATCGAGAAGGCGCAGCGCAAGGTCGAAGGACGCAACTTCGACATCCGCAAGCAGCTGCTCGAATTCGACGACGTGGCCAACGAGCAGCGCAAGGTGATCTACCACATGCGCAACAGCCTGCTGGCCGCCGAGGAGATCGGCGAAACCATTGCCGAATTCCGCGATGAGTCGCTCAATACGGCGATCAGCCAGCACATTCCGCCGCAGTCGCTGCCCGAGCAGTGGGACATCGCCGGTCTGGAAGCGGTGCTGTACAGCGATTTCGGCCTGCGCCTGCCGGTACAGCAGTGGCTCGACGAAGACGACAAGCTGTACGAGGAAACCCTGCGCGAGCGCATCTCCCAGATGCTGATCGAAGCCTATCGGGAGAAGGAAGAGCTCGCTGGTGCCGAAGCGCTGCGCACGTTCGAGAAGCAGATCGTGCTGCGCGTGCTGGACGACCTGTGGAAGGATCACCTGTCGACGATGGATCACCTGCGTCACGGCATCCACCTGCGCGGCTACGCGCAGAAGAACCCCAAGCAGGAATACAAGCGCGAATCCTTTGCGCTGTTCCAGGACCTGCTCGAGTCCATCAAGCGCGACAGCATCCGCGTGCTCTCCCATGTGCAGGTACGTCGCGAGGACCCGGCCGAGGAAGAGGCGCGCCTGCGCCGCGAGGCCGAGGAGATGGCGCAGCGCATGCAGTTCAAGCACGAGGAAGTGTCCGCCCTGCAGCAGCCAGAGGAGCCCGAACAGGGCGAGGACGTGGCGCAGATCGCGCCGGTGCCGGTGCGCACCGAGCCGAAGATCGGTCGCAACGAACCCTGCCCGTGCGGCTCGGGCAAGAAATACAAGCATTGCCACGGGCAGGTCCAGTAAGCGGCCCCGTCCCCGGTGAACCCGCGCCGCGACCGGTCTTGCCGCTCGCGGCGTTTTTCTCCCCGTTTTCCGGCCTGCGGGCCATCTATGTTGAAAGGAGCGCGCTCATGGCGGTCGGTCTTGGTCCCCTACCTACTCTGCACCCGGTTCCCGGTTTCGAACTCGGCATCGCTTCGGCCGGCATCAAGCGTCCGGGGCGCAAGGATGTCGTCGTGATGCGCTGCGCCGAAGGCTCGCGCGTCGCCGGCGTGACCACCACCAATGCGTTCTGCGCCGCCCCCGTGCTGGTCACCCGCGAGCGCATGGCAGGTGAGGTGCGCTACCTGCTGACCAACACCGGAAACGCCAACGCCGGTACCGGCACCGACGGCCTGGCCAATGCCCGCCGCACCTGCGCCGCGCTGGCCGCGCTGACCGGCGTCGACGAGGCCGCCGTGCTGCCGTTCTCCACCGGGGTGATCGGCGAGCCGCTGCCGGTGGCCAAGATCGAGGCCGCGCTGCAGGCAGCCCTGGACGATCTGGCCGAGGATCACTGGGCTGACGCCGCCACCGGCATCATGACCACCGACACCTTGCCCAAGGGCGCCAGCCGCCAGTTCCAGCATGACGGCGTCACCGTTACCGTGACCGGCATTTCCAAGGGCGCCGGCATGATCCGTCCGAACATGGCCACCATGCTCGGCTACATTGCCACCGACGCCAAGGTGGCGCGCGAGGTGCTGCAGGACCTGGTGCGCGATGCGGCGAACAAGTCGTTCAACCGCATCACCATCGACGGCGACACCTCGACCAACGATTGCTGCATGCTGATCGCCACCGGCCAGGCCAACCTGCCGGAAATCACCTCAGCCTCCGGCGAACTGTTCGCCAAGCTCAAGCAGGCGGTGTGCGAAGTGTTCATGGAGGTGGCCCAAGCCATCGTCCGCGACGGCGAGGGCGCGACCAAGTTCGTCACCGTGCAGGTCAACGGCGGCGCCAACCATCAGGAATGCCTGGATGTGGCTTACGCCGTGGCGCATTCGCCGCTGATCAAGACTGCGCTATTCGCCTCCGACCCGAACTGGGGCCGTATCCTCGCCGCGGTCGGCTATGCCGGCGTGCCGAACCTGGATGTCAGCCTGATCGACGTCTATCTCGGCGAGGTCTGCATCGCCAGCCAGGGTGGTCGTTCGCCCAGCTATACCGAGGAGCAGGGCGCGGCGGTGATGGCCCGCGAGGAGATCACCATCCGCATCGAGCTGGGCCGTGGTGACTGCAGCGAGACCATCTGGACCACCGATCTGTCGCACGAGTACGTGAAGATCAACGCCGAATACCGCACCTGACCACGTAGCACGCCGCAGCCCGGGCCTGGTGGCCCGGGCTGCGGTTCAGGAACTCTCATGCACCGAATCCATGTCGCGGCGGCGGTCATTCGATCCGCCGACCGTCGTGTCCTGATCGCCAGGCGCCCGCTGGACAAGCATCAGGGCGGCCTGTGGGAATTTCCCGGTGGCAAGGTCGAGGCGGGCGAAACCGTCGAGGCGGCGCTGGCGCGCGAATTGCGGGAAGAGCTGGGCATCGAGGTCACGACCGCGCGTCCGCTGATCCAGGTACGTCACGATTATCCGGACAAGCAGGTGCTGCTGGATGTCTGGGAAGTGCTGACCTTTGCCGGCGAAGCGCATGGCGCCGAGGGCCAGCCACTGGCCTGGGTCGAGGCCGCGGCGCTGCCCGAATACGCGTTTCCGGCCGCCAACCAGCCGATCATCGCCGCGGCGCGCTTGCCACAGCACTATCTGATCACCCCGGAAAGTCTCTCGCCGCGCCAACTGCTCGATGGCCTCGCCAAGGCACTGGATGCCGGTATCCACCTGCTCCAGTTGCGTGCGCCTGGCCTGTCGGATGCGGCGTACCGGGCGCTGGCGAACGACGTGCTGGCGCTCTGTGCCGGCCGCGCGCAACTGATGCTCAAGGGGCCGCTGGAATGGGCTGCGGATTTTCCGGCGGCCGGCTGGCATCTGACGTCGGCCCAGCTGCGGCGAGTGGCCGCCCAGGGTCGACCGTTGCCACCGGAGCGCTGGCTGGCGGCATCCTGTCACGATGCGGCGGAACTGGCGCTGGCCACGGCGCTGGGCGCCGACTTCGTGACCCTTTCGCCGGTACAGGCCACCGCAACGCACCCCGACGTGATCCCGTTGGGCTGGCCACGGGCCAGCGAGTTGCTGCTAGGCTTCAACCGGCCGGCCTACCTGCTGGGTGGGCTCGGGCATGACGATCTGACTCGCGCGCTGCACGCCGGTGCGCAGGGAATCGCGGGAATCCGGGCGTTCTGGCCCTGACTGAACCCCTGGGCGGATCGTCGGTCTGTGCGGATGTAGCATGCAATTGTGACTGCGGCTGAGCTGCGATGATAGATAAAGGCTATTCGGTGTATTCCCTTAATCAATTAACCGTATGCGGCTGGTTGCGCTATCGTAGGCCCCGTTAAGTTTTCTGAACCCCCAAAGGAGTGAGCAGATGTCTCTGATCAACACCCAAGTCCAGCCGTTCAAGGTCAACGCTTTCCACAACGGCAAGTTCATCGAAGTCACCGAAGAATCCCTCAAGGGCAAGTGGTCCGTGCTGATCTTCATGCCGGCCGCCTTCACCTTCAACTGCCCGACCGAGATCGAAGACGCTGCCAACAACTACGCCGAGTTCCAGAAGGCCGGTGCCGAGGTGTACATCGTCACCACCGACACCCACTTCTCGCACAAGGTCTGGCACGAGACTTCCCCTGCCGTTGGCAAGGCGCAGTTCCCGCTGATCGGCGACCCGACTCACCAGCTGACCAACGCGTTCGATGTGCACATCGCCGAGGAAGGTCTGGCGCTGCGTGGCACCTTCATCATCAACCCGGAAGGCGTCATCAAGACCCTGGAAATCCACTCCAACGAGATCGCGCGTGACGTCGGCGAGACCCTGCGCAAGCTGAAGGCCGCTCAGTACACCGCCGCTCACCCGGGCGAAGTCTGCCCGGCCAAGTGGAAGGAAGGCGAGAAGACCCTGGCTCCGTCGCTGGACCTGGTCGGCAAGATCTAAGGCCTGTCCCGATCTGCCTTGCGTGCTGGCGAGGCCGTGATCCGGCCTCTGCCAACCCAACGCCTGGACGCGAACCGTCCGGGCGTTTTATTTCCTGAAATTCGCAAGTGAGGTACCGCTGCTCATGTTGGACACCAATCTCAAGACCCAGTTGAAAACCTACCTGGAGAAGGTCACGCAGCCCTTCGAGATCGTCGCGTCCCTCGATGACGGCGAGAAATCCCGCGAGCTGCTGAGCCTGCTGCAGGACATCGCCGGCCTCAGCGACAAGATCACCCTGAAGACCGACGGCGCCGACGCGCGCAGGCCGTCGTTCTCGCTCAACCGCATCGGCGGCGACATCAGCCTGCGCTTCGCCGGCATCCCCATGGGCCACGAGTTCACCTCGCTGGTGCTGGCGCTGCTGCAGGTCGGCGGCCACCCGTCGAAGACCGCGCCGGAGGTGATCGAGCAGATCCAGGCGCTCGACGGCGACTACCGCTTCGAGACCTATTTCTCGCTGTCCTGCCAGAACTGCCCGGACGTGGTCCAGGCGCTGAACCTGATGGCGGTACTCAACCCCAACATCCAGCACGTGGCCATCGACGGCGCGCTGTTCCAGGACGAGGTCGAAGCGCGGCAGATCATGTCCGTGCCGAGCATCTACCTCAACGGCGAGCTGTTCACCCAGGGCCGCATGAGCGAGGAAGAGATCCTCGCCAAGCTCGACACCGGCTCCAGCGCGCGTGATGCCGAGAAGCTCAAGGCCAGGGACGCCTTCGACGTGCTGGTCATCGGTGGTGGCCCGGCCGGCGCCGCGGCGGCGATCTACGCCGCGCGCAAGGGCATCCGCACCGGTGTGGCGGCCGAGCGTTTCGGCGGCCAGGTGCTCGACACCCTGGCCATCGAGAACTTCATCTCGGTGAAGGAAACCGAAGGGCCGAAACTGGCCCGCGCGCTGGAAGAACACGTGCGCGAATACGATGTGGACATCATCAACCTGCAGCGCGCCAGCCAACTGATCCCGGCCGGCGAAGACGGCCTGCACCGTGTGCAGTTCGACAACGGCGGCGAGCTCAAGGCCAAGACCCTGATCCTCGCCACCGGCGCGCGCTGGCGCGAGATGAACGTGCCCGGCGAGCAGCAATACCGCGGCCGTGGCGTCGCCTACTGCCCGCACTGCGACGGCCCGCTGTTCAAAGGCAAGCGCGTGGCGGTGATCGGCGGCGGCAACTCCGGTGTGGAAGCGGCCATCGACCTGGCCGGCATCGTCGCCCATGTCACCCTGCTGGAATTCGGTGAGGAACTGCGCGCCGATGCGGTGCTGCAGCGCAAGCTGTTCAGCCTGCCCAACGTCCGCGTGCTGAAGATGGCGCAGACCACCGAGGTCAAGGGCGATGGCCAGAAGGTCACCGGTCTGGTCTACCAGGACCGCACCAGCGGGCAAGTGCACGAGGTCGAGCTGGAAGGCATCTTCGTGCAGATCGGCCTGCTGCCCAACAGCGAATGGCTCAAGGGCACCCTGGAGCTGAGCCGCTTCGGCGAGATCATCGTCGACGCCAAGGGCCAGACCAGCCTGCCTGGCGTGTTCGCCGCCGGCGACGTGACCACGGTGCCGTACAAGCAGATCGTGATCGCCGTGGGCGAAGGCGCCAAGGCCTCGCTGAGTGCCTTCGATCACCTGATCCGCACCTCCGCGCCGGCCTGATCGGCGTATCGTGCAACGCAGAAGGGAGCCCGCGGGCTCCCTTTTTTGTGCCGCCAGGAAGCGTTCGGCCGGCGTGGCAGATGTTGCCGGGACGGATCGTTGCATTCACGTCAGGGTCTATTGCTCCACAGCCGGTCGGTCTTGCTGCGCAGCACAGGCGCGGTGCCGACCTCGCGTATCTGTCCGAGCAGTCCGGGAGCTGTCCACACAATGATCGATGCCGATGCCTCGAATCCACGCCGGGTCGTGATGACCTATGCCAACCGCGCCAGCGAGCCCGAGCACGAGCGCCACGTCCATGCCGCGCTGGCCGAACGGCTGGCCGGGGTGCTGGGGCTGAGCTATGGCGGCGAGTACGATCCGGCCCGGCGCCACGCCGCGCGGCCCTATCTGGTGCCGTCCGGCACGGTGATCGGCCAGCGCGAGGCACTGGAGCTCGGCCTTGCCGCAGAAGACGACCTGTTCGGCGGCGTGGTGCCGCAGGCGTTCGTCGAAACCAAGGCCATCACCCATCCGCTGGTGCGCCCAGATGCGGCGGCGCCCCTGGGCTGGTCGCGTGACTTCGGCGCACGGGTCAGGGACAGCGTGCTGTCCGGCTACAGCGTGTTCAGCCTGGCGGATGCGCATGATGCCGGGCGGCGCCTGCTGCACGAAGGCGCGCTGCGCATCAAGCCGGTGCGTGCCACCGGCGGACGTGGCCAGCAGCGCATCGACGATCTCGAAGCGCTCGAACAGGCGCTGGCAGCGCTCGACGAGCAGGAGCTGACGGAGTTCGGTCTGGTGCTGGAAGGCCATCTGGAGCAGGTGACCACCTTCAGCGTCGGTCAGGTGCGGGTCGGCGGCCAACTGGCCAGTTACTACGGCACGCAACGCCTGACCGCTGACAACGGCGGCGAGGAGGTCTACGGCGGCTCGGACCTGGTGGTGGTGCGCGGCGACTTCGATGCGTTGCTGGCGCTCGACCTGGCCGAGGCGACGCGGCTGGCAGTGCGCCAGGCGCAGGTCTACGACGCGGCGGCCGCCGACTGCTACCGGGATTTCTTCGCCTCGCGGCGCAACTACGACATCGCCCAGGGCCTCGACGGTCGCGGCCAACCGCGCTCCGGAGTGCTGGAGCAGTCCTGGCGGATCGGGGGTGCGAGCAGCGCCGAGGTGGCCGCGCTGCAGCGTTTTCGCCAGGATGACGCGCTAGTCGTGGTACGCGCCTCTTCGCTGGAGCTTTACGGCGAGCGGCAGGTTCCGCCCGAGGGCGCGAGCGTGCTGTTTCGCGGCGAGGATGCGCAGGTGGGCTTCATAACCAAATGCGTGATGCTGGAGGACTATGGCAACCCATAGCGAGACGGTCGACATCCTGGTCGATGACGAACATATCGCCGGTACGTTCCTCACGCCGCCGGAGAAAATGCCCGGCGTGCTCTTCGTGCATGGCTGGGGCGGCAGCCAGCAGCGTGACCTGACGCGGGCGCGGGGGATCGCCGGGCTGGGCTGCGTCTGCCTGTCGTTCGACCTGCGCGGCCATGCGCAGACGGTCGCGCAGCAGCAGAGCGTGACTCGCGAGCAGAATCTGCGCGACCTGCTGGCCGCCTACGACCTGCTGGCCGCGCATCCGCATATCGATCCGGCCGCCATCGCCGTGGTCGGCACCAGTTACGGCGGCTACCTGGCGGCGATCCTCTCGGCGCTGCGCCCGGTGAAATGGCTGGCGCTGCGCGTGCCGGCGCTGTATGGCGACGACGACTGGGCCATGCCCAAGCGCCAGCTCGACCGCGACATGCTCAACCGCCTGCGCCGCCGCCATGTGCTGACCGAGGAGAACCGCGCGCTGGCCGCCTGTGCGGCGTTTCGTGGTGACGTGCTGATCGTCGAGTCGGAAGACGACAGCTATGTACCGCACGAGACGATCATGAGCTACCGCGCCGCGTTCCAGCGCACCCACTCGCTGACCCATCGCATCATCGATGGCGCCGATCATGCGCTGAGCAGCGAGCGCGGCCAGGCGGCCTACACCTCGATCCTGGTCGACTGGGCGAGCGAGATGGTCATCGGCGCGCGCCTCGACGAGCGCGCCCATGCCGGCTTCCGGCCGGTGGATGAGGCCTGAGCATCGGACGCCGGCTCACTGCGGCGCAGTGGTCGGGTGCGCGTCCCCCAGGTGGCATGCAGGCTCTCGCGGGGCGGTTCAGTCTCGCGGCGCCTCGGCAGCCTGCCAGAGCACCTCGGCGCAGTCCTGGCGACGGGCGATCAGGCGCGCGGCGACGAACAGCAGGTCGGACAGCCGATTGAGGTAGCCCAGCAGTTCGCCGCGCAGCGGCTCGTCGGCGTTCAGCTGCTGGCAGCGCCGCTCGGCGGTGCGCGCCATGCTGCGGCACAGGTGCGCCTGGGCGATCAGCCGCGAGCCGCCGGGCAGGATGAAGTCCTTCAGCGGGCCGAGTTCGGCGTTCCAGCCGTCGATGGCTGTCTCCAGGCGGGTGATCTCGGCCGTATTCAGCGCCTGGTAGTCGGGCATCGCCAGCTCGCCGCCGAGGTCGAACAGGCGGTGCTGGCAGGGCGCGAGCACGCTCGTCAGCTCGGCCAGCGCCGGCCATTGCACCTGTGCCTCGGCCAGTTCGGCGAGCAGCAGGCCAAGCTGGCTGTTGAGCGTATCGACCTCGCCCATCGCCTCCACACGTGGATGGCTCTTGGGCACGCGGCGACCATCGCCCAGGCCGGTTTCGCCGGCATCGCCGGTGCGGGTGTAGATCTTCGACAAACGGTTGCCCATGCGGAATTCCTTGCGTCATGCGCGCGCCGGTTCGACCGGCGTCGCCAGTGGCAGGCGCAGGGTGAAGGTGCTGCCGTAGCCAGGCTGGCACTGCACCTCCATCTGCCCCTGATGATTGTTGGTGATGATGAAATACGAGACGGAAAGCCCCAGGCCGGTGCCCTGGCCGACCTCCTTGGTGGTGAAGAACGGCTCGAAGATGCGCTTGCGCACCGCCTCCGGGATGCCGCCGCCATTGTCCGCGACCTGGATTTCCGCCCACGGCGGATTGAGCCGGGTGCGCAGGGTGATGCGCCCGGGCTCCGTGCCGCGGTGCTGGTGGATCGCCTGGGCGGCGTTCTTCAGCAGGTTGAGCAGCACCTGCTCCAGCTCGTTGCCGATGCACGGCACGCGGTCGACCTGCGGATCGAAGTCGCGGACGATCTCGATCGACTTGAAATCGAAGCCTTCGACCAGCGCGAAGTCATTGCCGGCGATCTCCAGCGCCTGGTCGATCAGCAGCGGCAGCTGGCAGTCGGCCAGCTGGCGGTTGCTCATGCGGCTGAAGCTGAGCATGTGGCTGACGATCTTCGCCGCGCGCGAGCCGGCCTGCTGGATGCCGTCGAGTAGCTGCGGCACCTCGCGCTGCTGCAGGTAGAGGTTGACCGCTTCGAGGCTGACGCCGGTTTCGGCGGCCGCTTCGCGATTGCGTTCCAGATCGGCGGACAGTCGCCGGCGGATGTTCTGCGCGTTGTGCAGGATGGCGCCCAGCGGGTTGTTGATCTCGTGGGCCATGCCCGCCGCCAGTCCGCCGACCGAGAGCATCTTCTCCGACTGCACCATCATTTCTTCCATGTTGATGCGCTGGGTGATGTCGTCGATGCGGATCACCACGCCGCGCCCGCCGCCGCCCATCAGCGGGTAGAAGGTCAGCGCGTAGTGGTGCGGCTCGTCGTTGCGCCGCCAGGTGACGCGCTCGATCTTTTGCACCTGCTGGCGCTCGGAGGTGTGGCGGATCTGCGCGAGGAACGGCTTGAGCGGCTCGAAGGCGATGAACACCGGCTGGTTCAGCGCCTCGTCCAGCGGCGTGCCGGAGAGCACGCTGGCCTCCTGATTCCACTGGGTGACGTAGAGCTGCTCGTCCAGCGCGATCAGCGCCGAGGGCATCGAGTCGATGATGCTGTTGAGGTAGTTCTGGAAGCCGGTGAGCTTCTTCTCGATCTTGCTGCGCACCTGCACCTCCAGCTCCAGCCGGCGATTGGAGGTGCGCGTTTCCTCGGCCAGGCCGCGGGCCTGATCGAAGGCCTCCTGGGCGTCGTCGCGGGCGCGCTTGAGCTGCTGCTCGCGTGCCTGCATGCGCGACAGCATGGTGTTGAAGGCATCGGCCAGGCGGCCGATCTCGTCCTGGTTCTTCGGCAGGGCGCGCAGCGAGTAGTCCTCGTCGCGCGTGACCTGGCGCGACAGCGCCTCCAGCTCGTGGATCGGCCGGGTGATCAATTGGCGGATCTGCCGCGCCACCAGCAGCCACAGCAGCAGGCTGGCCAGCAGGATGGCGGCGCTGGCCGTCAGGGTGCCGGTGTAGAAGGCGCCGGGCAGTTCGCTGCTGGCGACCAGCAGCAGGTGGCCGGGACGCTCGCCAGGCTGCGGCAGCTCGGCCAGCAGGCTGGCGCGGATTTCCCCGGCGCGCCAGGCCGCGACATCATCGAGCCGCTCCGGCAGCTCCAGGCGCTCACCGCGCTGCAGCTGCGCCAGTTGGTTGCCGGAGGCGTCGTAGATCACCGCGGCGCGCAAGGGTGAGTAGCCGTCGAGCCGCTGCAGTGCGGCGCCGGCCGCGTCGCTTGAGGCCAGCGCCTCCTTGCTCAGCGCCGCGCTGGCGAACAGCTCGCCGATGGTGTGCATGGCCTGCGGCGCCACGCTCTGGCGCGAGATCCAGTAGGCGGCGCTGATGAAGGTGAGGTTGGACACCAGCAGCACGGCGGCGAGCAGGACGAGCAGGGCGATCAGCAGCTTGCGGCCGACCGGCAGGTTTTCGAGGCGCTGGCGCAGGGTCATGGCGGCCACGGATGACGTGAAGGACCTGCGCAGGGTAGCGGTGCCTCAGTCGACGGGCAATCCGCGGCGCAGCAGCTCGGCATGCAGGCGCTGCTGCACGGCGGTGAGCGCCGGTAGTTGCAGACCGAGGCGGGCGGCGCTGGCGCAGGCATGGCCGAGCAGGTAGGCGATCTCGGTGCGCTGGCCGCGCGCCACGTCCTGGTGCATCGACGAATAGTTGGCGGCGGTCGCTTCGATCACGCGCAGCACCTCGTCCGCCAGGCCCGTGGCAGCCTCCGGCTGGCCGCTGGCGCGCAGCAGCACGGCGAGTTCGTCGCACAGCGCCAGCACCTGCGCGCGATGGGCCAGCAGTTCGCCGTTGCGGCAGTCGTGTAGCACCGTCAGCGGATTGATCGCGCAGTTCAGCGCCAGCTTGCGCCACAGCCGCGCGAGGATGTCCGCGCTCCACTGATGGGCGATGCCCGCCGCACTCAGCGTCGCCAGCCAGCTCGGCGGCGTGGCGTCCTGCGGATCGCCCAGCCAGTTCTGCCCCTGGCCGGCGAACACCACGTCGAAGTCACCCTGGCGATAGGCGCCCTCGGTGCTGGAGACGAAGATGCAGCGCGCCTGCGGCCAGCGGGCGGCGACGGCCTGCTGGCTGCCGAGGCCGTTCTGCAGCAGCAGGATGTCGCAGCGCTGCGCCAGCCGCGCCGCCACGCTGGCGACCGCGGCTTCAGCGTCGTAGGCCTTGCAGGCGACCAGCAGGCGGGTGATCGGCGTCGTCGTGTCGGCCAGTTCGGCGGGAATCGCCAGCCGCTGGGCCGCGCCACGTTCGCTCAGGCGCAGGCCGCCGGCGGCGTGGTACGCCGCCAGGCGTTCAGGGTTGCGCAGGATCAGCCGTACCGGCGCGCCCGCGCGGGCCAGGCGCGCGGCCCACAGGCTGCCGAGGCTGCCGGCGCCGAGGACGTGCCAGGTAGTCATCTCAGGCTGGCTGCCGCAGGCGCAGCGGGACGATGCGCCCGGTGCTGTAGGCGCTGGGCAGCAGCGCGCTGGCGTGTTCCAGCACGGTCTGCGCGTCGAGCGGCAGGCCGCGCGCATCCAGTGTCACCAGGCCGATGCCGGCCTTGAGCGAGATGAAACCTTCGCTGCTCCTGAACGGCTTGAGGTTGAGCCCCTCGTGCAGACGCCTGAAGCTGCCCGGCGAGCAGCTGTCGATGTCGTCTACCAGCGCCAGCACGCCGAAATGCTGCTCGTCGAGGCGCGCCAGCACATCCAGCGGGCGCACCAGCTGGCGCAGGCGCGCGGCCACCGCCCGCAGCAGCTCCACCTGGAAGGCCTCGCCGTAGCGCTCGCGCAGCGCGGGCATCTCGGGCAGGCCGACATGCAGGTAGCACAGCGCCGTGTCGCGGTTGGCCATCTGCCGCAGGCTGGCATCCAGGCGCTGCAGCAGGTGACGGGTATTGCCCAGGCCGGTGAGCGGGTCGACCAGGCTGTTCTGTTCCAGACTGGCGAGGTTATCGGCGAGTCGGCGGTTCTCCTGCTTGAGCCGTTGCAGCGAGCCGCACAGGCGCTCGGCCGCGCGCACCCGCGGCAGCAACTGGTCATGCATGGCGGTCTTGCTGATGAAATCATCGACGCCGTGGTCGAACGCCTCACCTAGCACATCGTCGCCCTCGCGCCCGGTGAGCAGGATGATGTAGGTGTAGTGGCCGCTGGCGGCATCCTGCCGGCGCACCGCGGCGGTGAGCTGCAGGCCGTCGGTTTGCGGCATCAGCCAGTCGGCCAGCAGGACGTTGGTCGGGCGTTCGGCCAGCAGCGTGAGCGCATCGTCCGCGCTGCTGGCGAAGCGGATATCGGTGTAGCCGGCCTTGCTGAGCGTGCGGCCGATCATGACGCTGGAGAACTTGGCGTCGTCGACGACCAGAATCCCGAGGGAGGGGTTGGGCATGGGCAAGCTCAATCAATGGAGAAGGGTGGACGTCCTGTCACGCTTTGCCGGAGTACCGGGCGGTATCACGTCGAACGGTTATAATGACCGCGCTTTTTTTACCGTCAAGCCAGGCGCGGGCCGGTCCGTGACCGTCGCGCTACCTATTTCTGGAGGAAGCCCCATGCCCTCGTTCGACGTGGTGTCCGAACTGGACAAGCACGAAGTCACCAACGCGATCGACAACGCGATCAAGGAGCTGGATCGTCGCTACGATCTGCGCGGCAAAGGCACGTTCGAGCACAAGGAGCTGACCGTGCAGCTGACGGCCGACGCCGATTTCCAATTGGAGCAGATGATCGAGATTCTCAAGTTGAGTCTGGTCAAGCGCAAGATCGACGTCCAGTGCCTGGAATACAAGGATCCGTATCCGTCCGGCAAGGTCGTCAAGCAGGAAGTCGTGCTGCGCGAAGGCATCGACAAGGAGCTGGCGAAGAAGATCGTCGCGCACATCAAGGACGCCAAGCTCAAGGTGCAGGCCGCCATTCAGGGCGAGCAGGTGCGGGTGACCGGCAAGAAGCGCGACGACCTGCAGGAAGCCATCGCGCACCTGCGCGCCAAGGATTTTGGCATGCCGCTGCAGTTCAACAATTTCCGCGACTGATCCGGCGCTGACGCGCCTTCCGTCGTCATATGCGCCCGGCCAGAGTCGGGCGTCGTTTTTTTGAGGAGTCGTTATGGAGATGAGTGTGGATTACCTGGTCGGATTGTCCGAGGCCTGGGTGCCGGTGGTGCTGCAATACGGCAGCAAGGTGCTGCTGGCGCTGTTGACCCTGCTGTTCGGCTGGTGGCTGATCAACACGCTGACCGCCCGGGTCGGTGCGCTGCTGCGCCGGCGCCAGGTCGATCCGACGCTGCACGGCTTCATCGGCAGCCTGGCCGGTATCGTGCTCAAGGTGCTGCTGCTGGTGAGCGTCGCCTCGATGATCGGGGTGGAAACCACGTCGTTCATTGCCGCCATCGGTGCCGCCGGCCTGGCGATCGGCCTGGCGCTGCAGGGCAGCCTGGCGAACTTCGCCGGCGGCGTGCTGATCCTGCTGTTCCGGCCGTTCCGCGTCGGCGAGTGGATCGAGGCGCAGGGGGTGAGCGGCACCGTCCATTCCATCCAGATATTCCACACCGTGCTCAAGACCGGCGACAACAAGACCGTGGTGGTGCCCAACGGCAGCCTGTCCAACGGCCATATCACCAACTACTCGCGCGAGCCGCAGCGGCGGGCGGACATCAACATCGGCATCGACTACGGCAGCGACATCAAGCTGGCGCGTCGCATCCTGCTGGAGATCGCCGAGGACTCGCGCGTGCTGCGCGATCCCGAGCCGGTGGTGGTGGTCACTGCGCTGGGCGACAACGCTGTGACGCTGGTGCTGCGTGTGTGGGCGGCGACCGCCGATGTCGGTGCGGTGACCGCCGACTTCATGGAGCTGGCCAAGGAGCGGCTGATGGCTGCGGGTGTCGGCATTCCATTCCCGCAGCGGGTGGTGCATCTGGTGCAGGGCTGACGGAGGCTCAGGGCCGGGAAGTGGCCTCTTGGCCGGGGTCTTTGGGTTGCCGCAGCCCCCGGCGCCACTGCCAGACGATCAGCACCAGCGTCGGCACGCCGAGCAGGGCGGTGACCAGGAAGAAGTCGCTGTAGCCCAGCTGCTCGACCATCACTCCCGAATAACCGCCGAGCAGGCGCGGCAGCAGCAGCATCAGCGAGCTGAGCAGGGCGTACTGGGTGGCGGAGAACTTCAGGTTGGTCAGGCTCGACAGGTAGGCGACGAACGCCGTGGAGGCCAGCCCGCCGCTGAAGTTGTCGCAGGAAATGGTGACGATCAGCATGTTCAGGTTGGCGCCCATCTGCACCAGCGCCATGAACAGCAGGTTGGTCGCCGCCGAGGCGACGCCGCCGATGAACAGGATCGGCAGGATGCTGAAACGCACGATCAGCAGGCCGCCGAATGCCGCGCCGAGCAGCGTCATGACCAGCCCGAACAGCTTGCTGACGCTGGCGATCTGGTCCTTGGAGAAGCCCTGGTCGATGTAGAACACGTTGGCCATCACGCCCATCACCGTGTCCGACATCCGGTAGGTGGCGATCAGCCCGAGCAGCAGCAGCGCCTGCCAGCGATAGCGCAGGATGAAGTCGGTGATCGGTGTCAGCACCGGGCCCATCAGGATGCGACCACGCGCCGACAGACAGCCCCAGCAGATCAGCAGATACATGGTGCCGCGTGGCCAGTAGCCGCCCCAGTACGACTGGAACATGCCGGTGGTCGAGACCATCAGGATGATCAGTACGATCACCGAAACCGCCTGGTGGGTGAAGTCGAAGCGCGGCGGGCGCTGCTTCTGCCCGGCCTGATGGAGGATGTGGCGCACCGGGATCAGCAGCGAGCGGCCCATCGGCGAGATCGAACCGAGGATGAACAGCGCATACAGCGTCGCCCGTGGCCAGGCCTGGGCGATCAGTGCGTTGATCATGGCGGGTACGGAAATCAGCAGCACCAGCAGCAGGCCGACGGCGGCGAGCTGATGGTTGAAGGTGTAGCGCGCCGGTTCGTTGGGCAGCGGTGTGCCGGCATCCGGCTCGCGGATCACCAGGCTGGTGACCAGGCCGGGCAGGATCAGCAGCGCGAAGGCGAGATAGGTGAAGCTCCAGGCCGCCTGGCTGTAGTTGAGGTTGCTCGAGCCCAGCCACTCGGCGAGGAACAGGGCACCGGCGCTGGCCAGCAGCATGGCGACGCGGTAACCGGTCATGTAGCTGGCCGCCAGGGTCGCCTGCAGCTTGTCCTCGGCGATTTCCAGGCGGTAGGCGTCGATGGCGATGTCCTGGGTCGCGGAAGAAAACGCCACCAGCACCGCCAGGGCGATCAGCAGGGTCAGGTTGTGCTGCGGATTGCACAGCGCCATGCCCACCAGGCCGAAGGCGATCAGCGCCTGCGAGAGCACCAGCCACGAGCGCCGCCGCCCGAGCGCGCCGATCCACGGCAGGCGCCACTGGTCGAGCATCGGCGACCAGACCCACTTGAAGGCATAGGCCAGGCTGATCCAGCTGGCGAAACCGATGGTTTCCCGTGACACCCCGGCTTCGCGCAACCACACCGAGAGCGTGGAGAACACCAGCACGGCGGGCAGTCCCGCGGCGAACCCCAGCAGCAGCAGGGCCAGGCTGGCGGGGCTGGCATAGGCGGCGAGGGCATCGCGCCAGGTTTCACGGGACATACATCGACAATCTGTGGCGGCAGGACGGAGCGCGAACTCTAACCGCTGTGCTCCGTTGAATGCCAGCCGTGGCGACGCATGTCCACGCGGTCGTTGCGGATGGTCAGGCCCTCGGCACGCAGGCGCATGCGCTGCTCGTGCCCGGCGGGGCTGCCGGCCGGCAGGCTCAGGCGGCCACCGGCGGCGATGACCCGGTGCCAGGGTAGGCGCGTGTCATCCGGCAGCTGCGCCATCAGCCGGCCGACCCAGCGCGCGGCACGGCCGAGGCCGGCGATGGCGGCCAGTTCGCCGTAGCTGATCACCTTGCCCGGCGGGATCTGCGCCATCACCAGATAGACGGCGGCGCGGCGCGCCTCGGCATCGGCGCCGGGCGGTAGCAGGGGCGTAGGCTCGTGCATGTGACGTTTCCTCGGATGGCACGCCGGGGCGCTGGAAATGAACCCGATTCCCATTCGGCGGTCTGTGGTTGCTGGAGCAGGATGCATAGGGATAATGCCAGCCTTTCCACCGTTTCCGAGCAGATTTGCGCCCTTCCTTATGTTTTTCCGATCCCTGCTGTGCCTGTTCCTTTGTACCTTCACGCTGCCCACTCTGGCCGACACCGTCTGGCTGAAGAACGGTGATCGCCTGACCGGCAGGATCAGCGTCCTCGATGGCGGCAAGCTGCTCATCGAGACCAGCTACGGCGGTTCCATCCCGCTCAAGTGGAACCAGATCGCCACGCTGGAAAGCGATCAGAAACTGCTGGTCAAACAGGGCGATACGGTTGGCGAGGTGGCGAAGTCGCTGCAGGCGTCCGCGCCTGGCACGGTCACGCTGGTCAACGGTGACGCACCGCGCACCGTCGAGTTGGCCAGCATCTCGCAGATCATCCATCCCAAGCCGCTGATCCAGGATTTCACCTGGAAGGGCAACGTCGACGTGGCGATGGACTACAAGCGCGCCGAAACCGATACCGATGACTATGACGTGTCCTTCGATACCAAGGCGCGCCACGGTCTCTGGCGGCACAACGGCGCCGCCAGCTACAACCGCGAGTACCGTGACGGCGTGACCGTGACCGACAACTGGGACGCCGAATACGCCCTCGACCGCTTCATCGACGAGCACTGGTTCTGGCAGGGGCGGCTGAATTACAAGCGTGACCAGATCGAGGACGTGCGGCGCCAGCGCACCATCGGTACCGGTCCGGGCTACCAGTTCTGGGACAACGACCTGGGCGCATTCTCGCTGGCGGCGCTGCTCAACCGCAGCGACTACGAGTTCGCCGACGGCTCGGAGGAGGACTTCTACCTCGCCGCGCTGAAGTGGGACTACAACCGTTACCTGGTGGGCAAGACGTTCGAGCTGTTCAGCAGTGGCGAGCTGGGCAAGCCGCTGGAAAGCGTCGCCGATTATGCGCTGGATGCCGAGGTGGGACTGCGCTACAAGGTGACCGACTGGGCCTCGCTGAACATGAAGGCCGAGAAGGACATCATCAGCGGCGCCGAGGAAAGCCTCGACGAAACCCGCTACAGCATCGGCTTCGGCGTCGGCTGGTAAGGTGCGCTGAACGTGCCGAAGAAGAAGGGCAGCCCACGGGCTGCCCTTCTTCTTATATAGGCTGCGTCTGGCTCACAGGCGCAGACCGCCATCCAGCTCGAGGATACGCCCGGTGTAGTAGTCGTTCTCGAAGATATAAGCCACCGAATGGGCGATCTCGGCGGGCTTGCCCATGCGCCGGAGCGGAATGCCGGCGGTCATCTTCTCCAGCGCCTCGGGTTTCATGCTGGCGACCATCTCGGTCTCGATGAAGCCTGGTGCTACGCCGGCGACGCGAATGCCGTAGCGCGCCAGCTCCTTGGCCCAGACCACGGTGGCCGAGGCCACGCCGGCCTTGGCTGCGGAGTAGTTGGTCTGGCCCATGTTGCCGGCACGGGAGATCGAGGAGATGTTGACGATCGCGCCCTGGCTCTGCAGTTCGACCATCTTCGCCGCTACTTCGCGGGTGCAGAGGAATACGCCGGTCAGGTTGACGTCGATCACCGCCTGCCACTGCGCCAGGCTCATCTTGCTGATCTCGCCATCCTTGATCTTGAGCAGCAGGCCGTCGCGCAGGATGCCGGCGTTGTTCACCAGACCATGCAGGCCGCCGAAGTCTTCGGCCACGCGCGTGACCATGTCGCTGACCTGCGCCTCGTCGGCGACGTTGCACAAGTAGGCGCGTGCGTCGCCGCCGGCGGCCTTGCAGGCGGCCACGGCTTCGACCAGGCGCTCCGGATTGAGGTCCACCAGCGCCAGGCGCGCGCCCTTGCCGGCCAGATGCTCGGCCATCGCCCGGCCTAGACCCTGGCCGCCGCCGGTAATGATGATGACCTTGTCTTGTAGCTGCATGCCCATCTCCTTCTTGTTGTCTCGCTGCGAGAACCCCGCTCGCGGGGGAAACCGTTATGCTGAACGCCCTGTCGAACCCGTCCTGCGAGGAGCCCCAGTGAGCGCTGAAGCCGCCAAGCATGCCCGACAACTCCTGCTCAAGGAATATCGCGGTGTGCTCTCCACCCACTCCCAGGCCATGCCGGGTTTTCCCTTCGGCTCGGTGGTGCCGTACTGCCTGGACGCCGAAGGCTGGCCGCTGATCCTGATCAGCCGGATCGCCCAGCACACGCGCAATCTCAAGGCTGACGGGCGCTGCTCGCTGCTGGTTGGCGAACGCGCCGCTGCCGATGTGCAGGCCGTCGGTCGCCTCACGCTGCTGGCCGAGGCGCGGCAGCTGAGCGAGGCGGCGGATATCGAGGCGGCCGCGCAGCGCTATTACCGTTATTTCCCCGAGTCGCGCGATTACCATCGTGTGCACGATTTCGATTTCTGGCGCCTGGAACCGGTGCGTTGGCGCTACATCGGCGGCTTCGGCGCGATCCACTGGCTGGACCGTGTGGCGCTGGCCAATCCCTTTGCCGCCGGCGCTGGCGCGATGGAGCGGAGCATGGTCGAGCACATGAACGCCGACCATGCCGCCGCCATCGCCCGCTACGTGGAACGGGCCGGCTTGCCTGATAGCGAGCCGGCACAGATGGCCGGCATCGACAGCGAGGGCTTTCACCTGCGCATTGGCCAGGCGCTGCACTGGCTGCCGTTCGCCGAACCCTGCGAAACGCCGCTGGCGGTGCGTCAGGCGCTGGTGGCGATGGCGCGGAGCTGAGCGGATTCAGCTTCGCGTCAGGCAGGTTTTCGCATAATCCGCTTACAGACTGCATTGCGCGCGGGTTGAATTCGGCCCGCGGTGGCGTCATCTACAGCTGACTGGAAGCCTATCTTCCGCCAAGGATCATCGATGCGAATCTTCTTTGTGCTGTTCCTGTTGTTTCCGCTGGCCGAGCTGTATGTGCTGATCAAGGTCGGCAGCTCCATCGGCGCGCTGGCAACCATCCTGCTGCTGGTGCTCAGCGGTATCGCCGGCGTCCTGGTGATGCGCCTGGCCGGCTTCGCCACCGCCTGGCGCGCGCGCGAACGACTGGCCCGCGGCGAGTTGCCCGAGCGCGAGATGCTGCAGGGGCTGATGCTGGCGCTGGGCGGCGGCCTGCTGTTCCTGCCGGGTTTCATCAGCGACGTGCTGGCGCTGCTCATCCTGTTCCCGCCAACCCGCAACCTGCTGCTGCGGACGATCAACCGGCGGATCGAGGAGCAGGTGCGCCGCCAGCGTGCCTTCGCCGACGACCTGCAGGCGCGTTCCGGCCCGCAGCGACCGAACGTCATCGAGGGCGAATGGGAGCGCCGCGATCGCGATCAGTGAGGGCCACATCCGGTATGCCATGTGGCGTGCCGGTTCGGTTTTCCTGCGGCGAAAATTTCATCCGCACCCCTTGAAATGCTCTTGAGCGCCCGCATGTAGCGGACACCGCAAGGTCGCTGTCGTGTTCGACAGTCCGTCTTCTGCGACTCGCGTAGCGGGCCGCAACCGGCACCGCCGGATTCGTCAACCCGCCGATCACCTGGATCGGCATGGAACAACTCTGTTAGGAGAGATCGACAATGAAGCTTCGTCCTCTGCATGACCGCGTCGTGATTCGTCGCAGCGAAGAAGAAACCAAGACCGCAGGCGGCATCGTTCTGCCGGGCTCCGCTGCCGAGAAGCCGAACCGTGGCGAAGTCGTCGCGGTAGGCACTGGCCGCGTTCTGGACAACGGCGAAGTCCGCGCCCTGGCCGTGAAGGTCGGTGACAAGGTGGTGTTCGGGCCGTACTCGGGCAGCAACACCATCAAGGTCGACGGCGAAGACCTGTTGGTGATGAGCGAGAACGAAATCCTCGCCGTCGTCGAAGCCTGATCACCGCCAATCTCCATCGATAATTCAAGAATTGAGGATCAATCAACATGGCTGCTAAAGAAGTCAAATTCGGCGATTCCGCACGTAAGAAGATGCTGGTTGGCGTGAACGTGCTGGCTGACGCGGTAAAAGCGACCCTCGGCCCGAAAGGCCGCAACGTGGTGCTGGAAAAGAGCTTCGGTGCTCCGCTGATCACCAAGGACGGCGTTTCCGTCGCCAAGGAAATCGAGCTGAAGGACCGTTTCGAGAACATGGGCGCGCAGCTGGTCAAGGACGTCGCGTCCAAGGCCAACGACGAGGCCGGTGACGGCACCACCACCGCCACCGTGCTGGCCCAGGCCATCGTCAACGAAGGCCTGAAGGCCGTCGCTGCCGGCATGAACCCGATGGACCTCAAGCGCGGCATCGACAAGGCCACCATCGCCATCGTCGCCGAGCTGAAGAACCTGGCCAAGCCGTGCACCGACTCCAAGGCCATCGCCCAGGTCGGCACCATCTCCGCCAACTCCGACTCCTCCATCGGTGACATCATCGCCGAAGCCATGGAGCGCGTAGGCAAGGAAGGCGTGATCACCGTCGAAGAAGGTTCGGGTCTGGAGAACGAACTGTCCGTCGTCGAAGGCATGCAGTTCGACCGCGGCTACCTGTCTCCCTACTTCATCAACAAGCCGGACACCATGGTGGCCGAGCTGGACAGCCCGCTGCTGCTGCTGGTCGACAAGAAGATCAGCAACATCCGCGAACTGCTGCCGGTGCTGGAAGCCGTGGCCAAGTCCGGTCGTCCGCTGCTGATCGTTGCCGAAGACGTCGAAGGCGAAGCCCTGGCTACCCTGGTGGTCAACAACATGCGCGGCATCGTCAAGGTTGCTGCCGTCAAGGCCCCGGGCTTTGGCGATCGCCGCAAGGCCATGCTGCAGGACATCGCCATCCTGACCGGCGGTACCGTGATTTCCGAAGAAGTCGGCCTGTCGCTGGAAACCGCTACCCTGGAGCACCTGGGTAACGCCAAGCGCGTCGTGCTGAACAAGGAAAACACCACCATCATCGACGGCGCTGGTGCTCAGGCCGACATCGAAGCCCGCGTTGCGCAGATCCGCAAGCAGGTCGAAGAAACCACCTCCGACTACGACAAGGAGAAGCTGCAAGAGCGTCTGGCCAAGCTGGCCGGCGGTGTTGCCGTGATCAAGGTCGGTGCCGGCACCGAAGTCGAGATGAAAGAGAAGAAGGCCCGCGTCGAAGACGCCCTGCACGCCACCCGTGCTGCCGTCGAAGAAGGCGTGGTACCTGGCGGCGGTGTCGCCCTGGTGCGTGCTCTGCAGGCCATCTCCGAGCTGAAGGGCGAGAACGAAGACCAGAACGTCGGTATCGCGCTGCTGCGTCGCGCCGTCGAGGCTCCGCTGCGCCAGATCGTTGCCAACGCCGGTGGCGAGCCGAGCGTGGTGGTCGACAAGGTCAAGCAGGGTGCGGGCAACTACGGCTTCAACGCCGCTTCCGACACCTACGGCGACATGATCGAGATGGGTATCCTCGATCCGGCCAAGGTCACCCGTTCCGCGCTGCAGGCTGCGGCCTCCATCGGCGGCCTGATGGTTACCACCGAGGCGATGGTTGCAGAGATCGTGGAAGACAAGCCGGCCCCGGCCATGCCGGACATGGGCGGCATGGGTGGCATGGGCGGCATGATGTAGTGCGACGAGAGTCGCTGTAGGTAGCTAGCCTAGCGGGCTACATTCGGTGGCCACCAACATGGTTTGGTGGCCACTTTTCCGCAGAAAATAGCAATTCAAACCCGGATCCGGGCGTCTATGCCCGGTTTCGGTCACCCAAAAGGTGTTCGATACAGGGTAAGTGCGTCCTGAGTTTGGAGCGTTACCCGCTCTCAAATTCTCTTGTCCGTAAACCATCCCATAGTGGTGGATATCGACAGGGGAGCCTCGTTTGAACATGCTTGGCTGCTCTCTGCAGTGCGCAAGCTGTATCTGTCATTGTCTCAGTCAGAAGTCGCAAGGCTGAAGACTAGCGAGACCTTTTGTTCAGCCAAAAGTAGCCTAAGGATAGTGCGTCACTGGTAACGGTGGGGTGCGAAGCTTCCTGACAATGTAGTCCCACGAAGTCTGTGGTGTGTGGTTGCCGTGAGGTGCCATGCAAATCCTGCGAGCAACACGCGGGTGCGACGCTAGGCTGGCTGGTATGGTCAACGTAAGTGAACTGCTGATAAACACCGTCAACCGCATGGAGCCAAAGTTGCTGACAGGCTTCGACCAAAATGGTGCATGACTGGTTGTCTCTCTTACATCTGGAGACACGCTGACATTGAGTCATCGGTGAATAGGCAGGACCTAACCCATCCATGTGACAGGTATGGAACTCGGTAAACCCGTATCTTCGCCGCTGGTCAACACGACAGTGGCAGGCCGACCGTAAGGGAAGCTGTTGGAGGTGCGGGCAAAGGATGTCGGAAAAAGCGAATGCCGCCCTGTAATGGGGCCGGATAGGAGCCATTGCTCCAACCCGAAAGGGTGCCCACTTCCGACGGGTCTTTGATCGCAAGAAGGCTTGTAAAGCCATCAAGAACTGGCGCCACCGGCGAAACCGGAGCGTCTGCATAGAAATCCCTTGCGGGGTAGTGAACTCACTCTCCCGCAAGGGGGACGTGCGTCCGCTGCTCCTTCAGGGAAATCTTTCTTTGGAGGAAAGCAAGATGAGTGCGTCTGATAAGGAAGTACCTGCGTCCTCCCTCCCGGCCAGTAGTTGGCACACGATCGACTGGGAAACCAGTCATCGACGGGTGAGAGGGCTACAGGTACGGATTGCGAAGGCAGCCAAGAATCAGCAATGGCGGCAGGTGAAAACCTTGCAGCGCATGCTGGTTCGCTCGTTTGCCGGCAAGGCATTGGCGGTCAAGCGAGTCACTGAAAACCGGGGTCGCAGGACTCCGGGCGTCGATGGGGAAACCTGGAGCACGCCTGAAAGCAAATGGAAGGCCATCTTCCGGTTACAGCGCACGGGCTACCAGCCCAAGCCGTTGCGGCGGGTGTTCATACCCAAAGCCAATGGCCAGCGCCGACCGCTGGGGATACCGACGATGCTGGATCGGGCCATGCAGGCGTTATACCTGCTGGCGCTCGAACCGGTGTCCGAGACCACAGCTGACCGGAACTCCTATGGCTTTCGCCCCTACCGCTCCACGGCAGATGCAATCGAGCAATTGTTCGTCAATCTCGGTCGCAAGAATTCTGCGCAGTGGGTCATGGAGGGGGATATCAAGGGCTGTTTCGACAACATCAGTCACGACTGGCTGACCGCCAACGTCCCGATGGACAAGGCGGTCTTACGGAAATGGCTGAAGGCGGGATACATGGAATCCGGTCAATTGAACCCAATCGGGGCGGGAACTCCGCAAGGAGGCATCATCTCGCCTGTATTGGCCAACCTGGCCCTTGATGGACTGGAAAAGGAGCTCGAATCCCGGTTCGGGCAGCGTAATACCAAAGCCAGCTACAAGACCAAGGTCAACTATGTGCGATACGCAGATGATTTCGTCATCACCGGCATCTCGAAAGAGCTGCTGGAAAACGAGGTGAAGCCACTCGTCGAAGCCTTCATGGCCGAGCGGGGGTTGAGCCTTGCGGTGGAGAAAACGTTGTTCACGCATGTATCGGATGGGTTCGATTTCCTCGGTCAGAATATTCGCAAGTACGGTGACAAGCTGTTGATAAAGCCAGCCCACAAGAACGTGAAAGCATTTCTGGCCAAGGTTAAGGCGTTGGTTGAAGCGAACAAAGCGGCACCGGCCAGTCTGTTGATCAAGCAGCTCAATCCAGTTATTCGGGGTTGGGCCAATTATCATCGGCCGATTGTCGCCAAGCAGACCTTCAACTACGTGGATTGC
>AJXE01000008.1 GCA_000263395.1 Stutzerimonas stutzeri TS44 | reverse complement strand
TATGCAGTTTTCAAAATTTACGACCGCAAAAATGATCGCAATGTCGAGACGTCCGCTAGCCCGCTTCATATCGTCAGCTACTTCGAGCAAAGCGACCTGCCGTGGCAGATATCTCCCGCATTCTTTAGGCCCGAGGTTCTCCAGCGCTTCAAGGCGGACCCAGAAAAATACACGCTCGAAGACCGAAGCATCTCCTGCCGCGGAGCTTGGCACATCAAGTCGTACGACATAAATGAGGCAGGTCAAGTCCACGTTTACATCGGCGACCTCGCCAAGCTTCCTATTGCAGAGCAAAACTACTGGAAGGCATTCAACGAATGGCCGAAGTCATCCATCTCGGCACGAGCCCATCGGACGGATATAGAGGGGCAGTGGTGCACGACCTACGACCCCTTAACTTCTTTAAGAAATAAGGTGAGAGCGCTGGATAAGGCTAGCCCGGAATGGTGGAACCGGAGAGGCGATGCACTGATGGATAGCGTACTGGCCCCGGCTACCGACTCCCCGAAAGAATGGGGAGATGAAATCTTGGCGCTCGACCAATTGCTGGTGGAGGGCTTTCTAGATAAACCTCTGCGAAAGATCGCCCAAGAAAAAGGGCGAGAAGTAGAGTCTGTGTGGCGCTCGCTGAAGCTTCTTCATGAAATTCTGCTTGGAAGCACTCTGAGTGAGGAGGCTGCCAAACAACTTCTGGCTCCTATGAAAAAGCTCCATGAGCTTCGCAATGAGATCCGCGGGCACGCGACCCATGAGAAAAAAGAGGTCGCAATTCGCGAGGCCCGTGCTACCCACGGTAATTTTCGAGCTCATTTTTTCCATATTGCAGAAGGCTGCGACCAGGCTCTCATTGGCGTGCTAAAAGCACTCGAGTTCGAAACGGAAGATTAGAAAACTCGGCTGATTGGTATGTACGCTCCTCTCGGCGCGTAGGGCGCTAAGAGCTGTTGGTTCCCGGCTCTTCGCATGACGGCGCTCGCAAGGGGCGCCTTCTCGAATATAGTCGCGCTTGGCAAACGATTTCCTGCTTTCAACACCGGTTGAGTGCGAGTTTTCAGCTCATTATTAGCGAAACAGGCGCTTCCAGTCCCTAGTGACAAGCTCTTGACATGCTTGAGGTGCTCCGCCGAAGCAGCGCAAGGAAACCTCCTTCATTCGCTCTTCAGATTCATAGGTGATCGGCCCGCCATCTTGATCAATGAGCACGCCGCCTGCGCCGATCAGTAGTGCGTGACCTCCTACCACATCATGAGCTGACACAGGTACAAGAGACGTACCCACGACAGCATCACCAGCTGCGGCACGAGCGAGGCGATAGGCGATGCTGGGCATTGAAATGAACTCTGCCGGGGCACAAAGCTCTGCGTTGAGCTCAGGTTTGCTTGTTGCGGCAGTGCTTACCAGTACCACGCTGTTGGACGTCAACCTCAGTTGATCAAGCAGAGCATGTACTGTTTGCCTATTGCGAATGATTGCTGGCAGTCCTTCTGCCCAGGAGATGCAATCCTCACCACCATCCGGTGCGATGGGGGCGTAGACCACCCCTAGAACAGGGATTGCATTGTGAAGTAGGCCGACAGAGATGGCTGACCCTGCACGGTGTTGTAGGAAGTCCGCTGTTCCATCGTTCGGATCGACTACCCAACAGTACTCGTGACCTGTCATGTGCGTCCCAGTTTCCTCACCCCAGAAATCACAATGCAGGAGCTCGAGCAGATCTAGACGTAGCTGAGCCTCAATCTCGGAGTCGATAGCTGCTTTGTCCCCGTGGCCTCGGGGGCCGCCGATACGGTGCCACTCTGAAGACAGCAGTTTTCCGGCGGAAAGAACCCTCTCAACGACAGGGCCGAGCAAGTCCACGACGTTCATATGGACCTCCTGCATTAATCGGTTAGCCCTTAAAGATTAATCGCTTCTGCCCGAAATGCTTCTTGGCAGAAGGGGTAGATCGAGAGCGGCGACTGTGGCGGATGGAGCCTGGGAGGATGAGATGAGGCTTCTAGCGCGAAAGCTCAGCCAGCACAGAGACTGGCCTAGGCACAGATTCTTGGGTAGCCAGGGGCTCAACTACGGATGGTCAAATATTTTTGTCAATCTATGTTGTTCCAGGATTGGGGCTTCGTTCGATGTGGCAGTGGCCTTGTGTCAGACTATGTTGTCGAGGCTGGCACCTAAGACCTCGGTTTTCCTCAGTGTTTTCAAGGGTGCTTGTGTCAATCTATGTTGTTGCCAACCAAGGTGGTGGCCGACGGTACCGTCCAGCTGATGAAGGCCCAGCGCATCGGCGCGCCGCCCTGGCGGGCGCGCTCGGGGTCGGCGTGGTACCAGTCGGCCAGGGTTTCGCGCTGCACGTCGTCGAGCGGACCGAGCGACCAGGCGACGCGCTCGGCGAATTCCTCGAAGGTGGCGCAGCCGGCCAGGCGGCTGGGCAGCTCGATATAGTCCAGGCGCGGATGAATGCCGCGCTGGTGCAGCAGGTTGAGCGTGTAGATGTAGTCCGGCACGCTGGCCTGTTCGCGCCCGAGCAGGCGGGCGATGGCCGGATCGATGAAGTGTCCGCCGGCCAGCTGGGTCATGTAGGCCCGCAGCCGGGTATGCCGGTGGATCTTCTCCAGCGCGGCATCCAGGTCCTCGACCAGGCCCGAGCGCGAGGCGATCAGGATGTCGCACACCGGCACTTCGCTCCAGTCATCCTCCCAGGCGCATTGCAGCGGACGCACGTTGTCCACGCCCAACGCGTCGATGCGCGCTTGCAGGCAGGCCAGCATGCCGGGGCTGTAGTCCAGCGCGTAGATCCGTTCGAACTGCCCGGCCAGCGGCAGGCACAGGGTGCCGGGACCGCAGCCGATGTCCAGCAGGCTGCGCGCGCCGCTGAGGTCCATGAGCCGGATGAAGGCGTCGGTATAAGCACCGCCCAGCGGTTTGCCCGCCAGCTCGGCGGCGCGCTTGTCCCAGGCGCCTGGCGGCTTGGAGGGGCGCGCGCTACGGCGCAGGTGCTGGCGATAGCGTTCGGCGAAGTCGATGTCATCGAGGCTCATGCTGGTTTCCGCTCATTCAACCCGTCCAAGAGTATCCGTGTGTGCGCCGCGCTGGGCGATGTGGCCCTGAGTAGCAGCAGGGCGCACTTCCTCGAAACCGCTAGCCCCGGGCCGGTCGCTCTGCGCTACGGCGCTGGCGATACGAGCGCACCACCTCGAGGAATGCGGCGAGGATCGGCGAACGGTCGTCGGGGCGATAGATGCACGACAGATCGATCCGCGTGTTGCCGGGGATGCCGTCCAGCGGCCGGTAGGTCAGGCCCGGCAGCGACAGCGCGGCGGTGGACTGCGAGACCAGGCTGGCGCCGAAGCCCTTGGCGACCAGCGAAACGGCGGTCACCGCGTCGCCGACTTCCTGAGCGATGCTGGGGTTTGGGGAGCAATGGAACCAAAAACCAACGTAAGCTCTGAATCCCACCGTAAAGGGGCTTTCCGATCTCCAGCTCACCCGCCAGGCATTACTCTCTGATCAGTGCCTCGATGATCGGGCAGATCGTTCCGCCGTCTCCCGCATCACATTGCTGCACCAGTTCGCCTAACAGTTGCTGCATGACGACCAAGTCGGCCATCTTCTGCTCGATCAACGCGAGCTTGCGTGCAGCCCGTGCTCGCGTTTCGGCACAGGCGCACGACTCATCCAGCGTCAGCAGTCCACCGACTTCCGAGAGCGTGAAACCCAGCGCCTGAGCCCGCTTGATGAAACGCAGTCGCTTCACCATGTCCACCGGATAGCGCCGATGGCCACCCAAGGGTTTGGCTGGTTCATCCAGCAGCCCGCGTCGCTGGTAGTAGCGGATCGTCTCGACGTTCACCCCGGCGGCGTCTGCCAGCTTGCCAATGGTCAGCTCTGTGGCCATCACTTTCTCCTTGATTCCGTACTTTGGTACGGAGTTTAGAATAGCACCTAGGCAATCAGGCTCAGGAGATGGGAATGGGGATGCAACTCACCGGGAAAGGCTCGCTGGTCGCGAGTTCGCTGACCGCCATCGGTGCGTCGGTGTGCTGTGTCGGGCCACTGGTGCTGTTGGCACTCGGTGTCGGCGGTACGTGGGTGGGCGCTCTGACCATGATGGAGCCACTACGCCCCCTCTTCATCGGGTTGACTCTACTGTTCCTGGGATTGGCATTCCGCAAGCTCTACCTGGTGCCACAGGTTTGTACGCCAGGTACACCCTGCGCCGATCCGCGCACGCTCGTGCGACAGCGACTCGTGTTCTGGATCGTCAGCGTGCTGCTGCTCGGCCTATTGGCCGTGCCGTGGCTCGCCCCGCTGTTCTACTGAAGGAGATTAACCATGCGCAAACTGCTGATCGCCGTGCTTTTCGCCTTGCCCTTCGTGGCGCTGGCGGCTCCCCCGAAAACCGTCACGCTCGACGTGCAGAACATGACGTGCGGACTCTGTCCGATCACGGTCAAGAAGTCGCTGGAGAAGGTGTCCGGCGTGAGTGACGTCCAGGTCAATTTCGACCAGAAGACGGCGACCGTCACCTACGATCCCGATAAGGCCCAGCCCGAGGCACTGACTGAGGCGACCGCGAACGCGGGATACCCCTCCACAGTGCAGAAGTGAGGTCACGATGAGCGCCATTGTCCTTGAGTCCGTGCTGACTTGCCCGCGCTGCGGCTTCGCCAAGCCGGAAACCATGCCCACGGACGCCTGCCAGTTCTATTACGAGTGCAGCAACTGCAAGGCGCTGCTGCGCCCCAACCCAGGGGATTGCTGCGTTTTCTGTTCGTTCGGCTCGGTGAAGTGCCCGCCGATCCAGCAGCAGCTTGGGTGTTGCTCATAGCGTTTAGGGGGATCACAGGTCGTCGTCTGGATTACGCAGTGGCCGCAGCTCGCCGCGCGCAACTTCTTCCGGTACCGCAAAGGAATACCGCCCGAGCATGTTGATGTGCTCGTAGATCAGCGGCGATAGCCGGGCCAAATCCTCTTCCAGCACTGGATAGCCGTGCTGCTTGAGCCGTTCCACGGCCGCCGTCATGTAGAGGGTGTTCCACAGCACGATGATGTTCACCACCAGGCCCAGAGCACCGAGCTGGTCTTCCTGGCCTTCGCGGTAGCGCTGGCGGAGCTCGCCGCGTTTGCCGTGGAACACGGCGCGGGCCAGGCTGTGCCGGCCTTCGCCTCGGTTCAACTGGGTCAGGGTGGCGCGGCGCTTGGACTCGTCGTCGATATAGGTCAACGTGTGCAGAGTCTTTTCGATCCGCCCGAATTCGGCCAGCGCCTGGGCCAGCCGGGTGGGTCTATCTCCCGTTTGCAGCGTGCGCATGATGCCAGTCGCCGGCACCCGGCCGAGTTTGAGCGAGCCGGCCAGGCGCAGCAGGTCGTCCCAGTGCTCGGCGATCAGGTCGAGTTTGACCGACTGGCGGGCCAGCCCGTTGAGCTTGCCGTAGTCCGCGTCCGGGCGCGTGCGCCAGAAGCGGGTACCGCCGACATCGGCCAGCCGCGGACTGAAGTGGTAGCCAAGTAGGCGGAAGAGCCCGAACACCACATCGCTGTAGGCCCCGGTGTCGGTCATGATTTGCGTCGGCTGCAACTCGGTCTGCTGTTCCAGCACGACCGCCAGCAACACCAGGCTGTCGCGCAGCGTGCCGGGCACGGTGATGGCGTTGAGGCCGGAGAATTGGTCGGAAATCAGGTTGTACCAGGTGACACCCCGGCCGGTGCCGAAATACTTCGGATTGGGGCCGGCATGCACGGTGCGCACCGGTACGACGAAGCGCATGCCATCGGCGGAGGCGACCTCGCCGCCACCCCAGACTTGGGCCAGTTCCAGTTGGCTTTGCGCTCCGACCAGGATGGCGTTAGCCGCTGACAGGGTGTCGTCGCGGATATAATTCTGGCTGACCCAGGACAGCCGGTCACGGCGCAGCGCCGGGTTGTCGGTGCGGATCAAGGGCTCCAGGCCGGTGTTGCAGGCCCCGCCCAACAGCACCGCGCAGAGGCTGGTGACCAGGTTGTCGGCGCGTGCATTGCGTTCGGAGACATGGGTGAAGGCCTCGGAAAAGCCAGTGCGGGCGGCGATTTCCAAGAGGATTTCCGGCAGATCGACACGCGGCATCAGGTCAGACACGGCCGCCCGCAGTTGCAGCAACGAGCAGGGCTCGTCCAGCTTGTCCAGCGCCCCGAGCGACAGTTCGGTCTTGCCCTCGGTGTTCTCGCTCAGTTGAATCGCCGGGTTGTCGGGCAGGCGCGCGGCTACTGCCAGCCAGGTTGCATCCAGCTCGACGGACAAGGCGTCCAGGGTGGTTTTGGCGTCGATGGTCAGGCCCAGTGACCGGCAGATGATCGGTCGCGCCGCCAGCCATTCGGCACCGTCGAGCAGGCCAAGGCGCGGGTCGGCATAGCGCCAACTGGGCGAGACGAAGACATCGCGGCGGCGCAGGGCCGTGCGCAGCGCATCGAGCGTGCAGAACACATAGGCACCCATGTCGAGGGAGCCATCTTCGCGGGTGATGTGCTTCTGCCAAGCCTTGGCCACGATCTCCTGCGGCGCGTCATCCTCTGGCTTCCGGCGCGGCAGGTTCAGTTGCAGCCACTCCAGACTAGCCGCCACGCCCTTGCCGGCCGGGCTGAAGCCGAAGCGGATGTGCTTGAGCAGGTCGGGCAGGAAGCGGCGCACGCTGCGGTAGCGCGCTTCCAATGCAAGAAAATAGACGTCATCTACCGGGCGGATCAGCGCGTTGACCTCTTCCAGGGCCTTTTCCAGGGTGGTCCTCGGCAGGTCGTTGAACAGCCGGGCGCGCACGTTGTCATCGCTGATCGAGCTGTCCAGCACGACCTTGCACGCGGCGGCGAGCGTCGCGGCCGACCGATCCAGGTCTTTCAGGCTGCGCATGCGGGCTTTCTTGTCGGCCTTCTCCGCGTTGCTGAACAGGTCGCGCAGCAAGGCCTCCAGGACTTCCAGTGCGTCGTCGTGCGCAGTCGCCTCCAGGCAGAGTGCGAAGGCCACCAGTGTCGCCATCCGCCG
The DNA here is from genome assembly GCA_000263395.1 of Stutzerimonas stutzeri TS44. Lineage (GTDB taxonomy): Bacteria > Pseudomonadota > Gammaproteobacteria > Pseudomonadales > Pseudomonadaceae > Stutzerimonas > Stutzerimonas stutzeri_C. Next base: position 133,723 of record AJXE01000008.1, on the reverse strand, counting down.
CGACGCCGGCAGCCGATTAATCGCGGTGACCTTGGCCGTGTTGGCGAAGCGGGCCAGGGCGGCGATACGGCTGGGAGGGATGTGCGCCGCCGCCGGCAAGGTGATGCCGATGCCGCGCACGTCATCGAGCCGGCGCAGTGCCCGAATCAACGCGGGGCCACTGACCATGACCGGGCCGGAGCGCAATTGATCCAGCCGGGAGCTGCGGTTGCCTTCGGCCACCGTCAGCAAGTCTTGCAGTTGCAATCGCTGTTCCTCAGTCACGCTGCGGCCCAGCGTAAACCAGAGGCGTTCTTCGACCCGACTGCGCAACTGGGCGATAAAGCGCTCTAGTTGAGACACACCAGGCAGGAGGACTTTCTGTGTGAACAGCCACGAGGTGGCTCGCTCAAACAGCACTCCCGGCCGGTCGGTGCCCGTCCAGCAGAGGGCATACAGCCAGCGGCTCAAGCGAAAGCCGATGCCCGGATCGGTGAAATGACGATAGCCAAAGCGGTTCTGAATATCGGTGGCATGTATCCAGCGGCGATGATCGCTATAGCGCTGGAGGCAGTCGGGGTCTGGAATCGCCAGTTGTCGGCAAAGCACCTGCAGGACTTCCACCGGCACGGCGGCGGGCTTGTCCGGCAGAACGCCAACGAAGCGGACGGTGGTCAGCAGAACGGCATAACCCAGACGGTTATGGCTACCCCGCAGCACCTGGATGGCTTCACGGTCTTCATCGCTCAGGTGGAAGTAACGTTCCAGCTCTTCACGGCTGGGCGAATCAACATAGCGGCCAAAACCGTCGCGTTGCTCTTGAGTCAGAAAACCGACCGGCATTGATCACAGCACCTCGACGCAGAACACGGCGGGCGTGACGATCCGCGTGCGTTCGATGTGCCCGCGTTGCAGCAGGCCGGCGCGGCGATCACCGGTTACCAGGTAGTCCGCATCGCCCGCCAAGGCCATGGCCAGCAAAAACGAGTCATCCGGATCATCGGCTTCGACCTCGATGGTCAGGCGCTCCAGTACCACAGCCCGTTGCAGGTTATTGATCATGGCGCCCACCTTGGCGGGCTGTAGGATGGCCTGAAGCTTGGGATAGCGGCTGGCTCGACGAATTTCATCGAGTTGCATCCGCGAGGTCACCACCTCGAAACGCGCCGCCCGCCAGGCACGGTAGATCGCATCGGGCGCGCCATGTGGCGAGATCAGGGCGCTGAACAGGATGTTGGTATCCAACACGACCCGCATCAGCGCTTACGTGCCCAGTCGAGCGCTTCGTCAACCGCGTTGGTCAATTCTGCCTCACTCAGATGGGCGTTAGCGGCCTTGGCCTGCTCAGCGCTCAGCTCCAGGATGTGTGCCCGTACCGCTTCTTCGATGAAGCGCGACAGGTCGCCCTTACGGCCGCCGCCCTGGCTGGCCAGAAACATCCGAAGCGACTGGTCGGTGTCGGCCGAGACGGCGACATTCCAGCGAATGGTATTCATAGCGTTCTCCGCTAATAGGTGTTTGTGTGTTTATACGCCAATCACAAAGGGCGATGCAATGGTTCGACAAAACGATGGTTTTCCCGAACTAACCAGACGCCACAAGGGTTTGCGGGCAGGCGCTGGGCTTAAGTGCACTTTCTGTTCCGTTGCTCCCCAAACCCCCTCGACCGGCCTCTCATTGGACAGCACGACATTCGGTGCCGTTAGCCAGTGGAGCGCACCTCCTAGATCCCCATCGTACAGCTCCAATAGCGCATCGAGGATCTCGATAAGACGACAGAACACCTCACCAGCCTGTATAGACATCACGGCACTGCCGGGGGACGCAGTGATCCACTGCGCGATCTGCGCTGGCGATCGCTCCAACTCGCTTGCCAAATCGGAGATCAACGACACCGGCAGGCCCGCCAGTACGGCGACGTGCAGATAGTAGTGGCCTCTCGGCAAATCCAGTTTTTCGCGGAGCCTTTCCATAACTGCCTCCAGGATAATTGGCCATTTGATAATGTCATCTTGGCCCCGAGTTTGCGCATGATGGTCTCGAACCATCCGCACCGTAGCTTCGAGAGAGAGCGAATGAACACTATCTGAAGGCTACTCGGCAGTGCGAGAGGGCTTTGGCAGTGACGCTTTGATCGGTGTTATTATTGAAACCTGCCCAAGAGCTTCCTCTCCCGGGTGCGTGTACCGGTGATGAAACTTGGTTTGAGGCGGTCTCGTTGAGGCCGCCTTTGTCGCTTCTGGGAGAGCCCCCAGTACTAAGCAGCCGTTATGCGTCGAAGCGCAAAGCCTCGACCAAAGCTGTTCGCAGGCCCTCTAACTCGGCATTTCTCCAATCTTATGAACTCGCGCTGGGTACGGACGGCGGGAATTATCTGCAATTATCTCGGCATAGATAATTGATCAATATTTAGCCGCCACTACTGAGCAGCGCCTCTCAAAGTTAATCCTTTAGATACAGCAGGTTACAGAACGAATGTCCTAATTTTTGCCTTATCTCGGCATGCCCCCTAATGCGGAAAATGGCTGCTGCGAGGTGCTCGCGGCGGCCAAAAACGGAGAACTGAGCGGGTTACCTGGTCGATTTTGATCGACGGCCCGCTTTCAAAAGCAGCAAGGGCTGAAGTCGACCGGAAATACAGGGTTACTTCAGACCTTCCTTAGGTAGCGGCCATTGCTGCGAGTGAACAACGCGCCAACTTCCGTTCGACAGACATTCACGGCGATCGCCAGGCAAAACAGCGGGAACGAGAGGCGTCCCAGAATGAACAGGTTATCCAGTGATGGCCATGCCAGACGCATGTGGTCGAGCACCATCGTGAGCAGGGCGATCCACTTGATGAGGTCCTGTCCGTTGTGTCGTTCAACCCGCGAAGGTGGTGATTCGTACGCGCTCAACTCAGGTTCTCCAGGATGAGAATCGCAAGGACCAGATACCGTCCGCCCTTGGCGAGCGTGACGATCAGGACGAACCGCCAGAGCGGCTCTTTCATCACGCCGGCGATCACGGTTAGCGGGTCTCCAATGATGGGTACCCAACTGAGCAGCAGCGACCAGTACCCGTAACGTTCATAGGAGGCTTTGGCTTTTTCGAAGGCCGCTTGCTTTACCGGAAACCAGCGCTTTTCGCGATAAGCCTCGATACCTCGTCCCAGCAGCCAGTTCACAACCGATCCGAGTACGTTGCCTGTGGTGGCCACCACCAGCAGGATGGCTGTGGAAAAACGCTCGGATATCAGCAGTCCGCCCAGCACTGCCTCCGATTGCATGGGCAGCAGGGTTGCCGCGCCGAATGCAGCCAGAAACAGGCCGAGGTAACCGCCGTACTCAAACATTCAACAACCGAGCACCGTGCCTACAGGTATTTGGTGATTTGCTTGAATTCGTCCAGTGCCGAACGGTCGCCCTTGCTCAGGGCTGTCACCGAGTCTTCCAGGCAATGGTCGATGTGGTCCTGGATCAGTGTCCGCTTCGCCTGGCACACGGCCTTTTCAACAGCATGGAGCTGCTGGGCGATGTCCACGCATTCACGTCCTTCATCGATCATGGTGATGATGCTGCGCAGGTGGCCGTCCGCTCGCTTGAGGCGTTTGATGATGGCGTCGTGAGTCTGGTGGGTATGAGCGTGACCATGCGGTTGGTCGTGAACGTGTTCTGACATGACTTGAGTCTCAGACGGCGATACTTTACGCTCTGCATGCTATCCCCCTGGGGGGGTTGGGTCAAACGCGCTATTTCACACCGTGTTTCAACCGGATAAGCATTGGGATGTCTCGTCGTTTTCTTTCAGCGACCATGATCGTGGCTTTGGCAATGGCCTTTCTGCTGGCCTGGACCGGTCATGCCTATTCACTTTCCGTCCTCTCGCAAATCACGGCAAAGAGCGCCCAGAGCCTGACTCATGATCACTCCCACGACTCGTCCCTGAGTTGTGCGCAGTGCTCTGATCACTACCACTCCCCCCTGACGCCCGATCACCAGCACGAAACGCCTCAGATACCAGCTGCAATCCACTTCTCCAGTCATTTCGAAGCCTCGGTACACCTGGCCATGCTGGGCGATTCCGTGCCTTGGCCCCCCATCTTCCGTATCGAACGCCCACCCCGTCCTGTGCTTGCTTCCTGACCAAGGCCGCTCTGCGGCCAACAATCACTGCAAGAAAGGATTGATCCATGCATTCGCACTCCCTAAAGGGTGGGGGCCTGTTCGCCATGCGTTCACGCCACCTGTTGTATCTGCTGTTCCTGCTCGTCGCCTCGCTGTTCATCGGCATGCCAGAAGCTCTGGCCCATGCCGTGGCCGAGGGTGACAAGGGCTTCATCCAGGAAAGCACCGGGGTCATGCTGATCCCCTTCATCTACATGGGCGCCAAGCACATGGTCACGGGATACGACCATCTGCTGTTCCTGTTCGGCGTCATCTTCTTCCTCTACCGGCTGAAGGATGTCGGCCTGTACGTCACGCTGTTTGCGGTCGGCCATTCGGTGACGCTGCTGATCGGCGTGCTGACGGAAGTCAGCATCAGCTCGTACGTCATCGACGCAATCATCGGTTTCTCGGTGGTGTACAAGGCCCTGGATAACCTGGGCGCCTTCCAGCGCTGGTTCGGCTATCAGCCGAACACCAAGGCCGCCACGCTGATTTTCGGCCTGCTGCACGGCTTCGGCCTGGCAACCAAGATCCAGGAATACGAGATCTCTCCCGATGGGCTGATCCCCAACCTGATCGCCTTCAACGTAGGGGTGGAGATCGGTCAGCTGATGGCGTTGAGCGCCATTCTGATCCTGATGGGCTTCTGGAGGCAGACCCCAAGCTTCTGGCGTCATGCCTATACCGCCAACGTTGCAATGATGAGTGCTGGTTTCCTGTTGATGGGTTACCAGATCTCCGGCCTGTTTCTGACCGCTTAAGGACTCCTGATCATGTTCAATTCTCCACTCCCATCGGCAAGCGAATTGCCGAGCAGCCGCCAACTCGTTCGTTCCACCGTCATTGCCCTGGCTGTCGCCATGGGCCTGCTGGTCACCGTGGTGATGCCTTCGGAATACGCGGTCGACCCGACCGGCCTGGGCCGCGCCATGGGCCTGACGCAAATGGGCGAGATCAAGATCACCCTCGCTGCCGAGGCTTTGGCTGACGAGGCTGCGTCGAAAGCGGCAGCTGCTCCGGCCCCAGCTCCTGTCGTTGCTGCTGCACCGGCACCTGCACCGGTAGCGCCACCCGTACAGCAAGTGGCAGCAGCCCCTCAGCCCGCGGCTCCCGTATCCAGCAAACCTGCTGCCAACGCCAAGTCCGATCAGGTCACCGTAACCCTGACGCCAGGCGAAGGTCGGGAGATCAAGCTGGAAATGCTCAAGGGCAGCACTGTGAGCTATGAATGGACCGCATCCGGCCCGGTCAACCACGACACCCACGGTGAGATCTACAACGCCGCCCAAGGCGATTTCCACAGCTACAGCAAAGGGCGTCAGGTGAAAGGCGACAAGGGCGACCTGACCGCGCTGTTCGATGGCACCCATGGCTGGTTCTGGCGTAACCGCACCAACGCCGATGTCACCATCGTGCTGAACACGACTGGCGACTACCTGAACGTGAAGAAGTAATCCCGCCGGGGCGAACCTGTTGTTCGCCCCGACTTTTTGATCTCAATTGGAATAGCTGAAGATGACTACCAAAATCCTCAAATCGCTCGTTGTGCTGAGCTTCCTCGGCCTGTTGGCTGCCTGCGGTGGTACTGATACCGAATCGAAGTCTGGCGATGCGGGTCACGGCCACTCGCACGAGTGATGCAAACAGGGCCGCTAAAGCGGCCCTGTTTCTTTCTGGATTACGCGAAGATCATCGATAGAACCCGTGCAACGCGGGCTTTATGGCTTTGGCCATTTCCGGTGATCGTCATCGATGACGAACGAGTGCGCATGCGCATTGCCGTTGGCCACGTGCGGGTGGTCTTCCGGCAGGTCATCGTGATTGTGCGCTACCACGTCTTCCTCATACTCCGGGCGCCAGATCCGCTTGCTCACCAGCCAGGCTACGGCGGCAACCAGACTCAGTCCGATGAACGAAGCCGTCAGGCTGACGCTTGCCCCCAACCATCCCGCGAGCGGGTAGGTGATCAGCCAGCAGGCGTGTGAAAGGGCGAACTGGGCGGCGAACAGCGCAGGTCGATCCTGGGCTGAGGACGAGCGCCGCAGAATGCGTCCGGACGGTGTCTGTGCCAGGGAGTAGCCGGCACCCAACACCAGCCACAACAGGATCAGCGCCGGGTAACTGGAGACGAAGGTACCCAGGATCAAACCGGCTACCAGCACGGCACCGCCGGCCAGCATCGCCTTGCGATCGTCCAGTCGTTCCAGCAGCTTGGGCAGCATCAGGGCGACCACCATCGAGCCACCGCCGAAGGCCATCAAGGCCATGGCGGTAGAGCTCTGGGGCAGCGCGAACTTGGATTGCACCAGTACCACGGTGTTGACGATGACCATGGCGCTGGCGGCTGCGATCGTCAGGTTCAGTGCAAGAAGGCCACGCAGCCGCGGGGTGCGCAGGAAAATCCGCATGCCCTTGGTGGTGCGTTCATAGATGCTGCGTTTGGGTCCTCGTGCCGCCAGGGGCAGCACCACGGTACCGACCATCGCGGCGGACACCAGGAAGCCCACCACCGTGCCCGCGAACAGGCTGTGGAAGCTGACCACCGTAAGCAACAGCGCGGCCAGCATCGGACTGATCACGCTTTCCAGGTCATAGGCCAGGCGCGAAAGGGAAAGCGCCCGGGTGTACTCGCGCTCATCCGGCAGGATGTCAGGGATGGTGGCCTGGAAGGTTGGCGTAAACGCCGCAGAGGCCGACTGCAGCACGAAAATCAGCACGTACACCTGCCAGATCTCGGTGACGAAGGGCAGCATCAGCGCGACCGCTGCCCTGACCAGATCGAGGGTGACCAGCATCGCCTTGCGCGGCAGATGCTCGGCGAACGCGGCGGCAACCGGTGCAACGCCGATGTAAGCCGCCATCTTGATGGCGAGCGCGGTACCCAATACAGCTCCCGCCTGGGCGCCGGCCAGGTCGAATGCCAGAAGCCCGAGGGCAACCGTCGCCAGACCAGTGCCCACCAGGGCGATCACCTGGGCCAGAAAGAGGTGTCGATAAGTACGATTTTTTAGAACGGATAGCATGCGCTACCTCCGGGTAGTGCGGGTGATTCATGTTTCTAGCGTATCCCCCCTGGGGGGATACGGTCAACGTGAGTGAATCGAACCCTCATCCCGGCAGTGCATTTTCCTGAGAACAGAGCTAAAGTAGAGATTCATACATTTTATGTTTGATTCTCTACATGAAAAATTGGCTTCTTCTTGTGTTGGCACTCCCCACGGCCAACGCGACCGAACGTATGCGTGCCTGGCGGGCGTTGAAGGCTTGCGGCGCTGCCGTGCTGCGCGACGGTGTGTACCTGTTGCCTGAGCAGGACGCGGGCCGCGAGGCGTTCGAGTCCGTGGAGCGCGATGTGACGGTCAGCGGCGGCACTGCGTTTCTGCTGGCATTCCCGGACGAAGAAACTCGCTTCGCCGGCCTGTTCGACCGGAGTGAGGAGTACAGCAAGCTGCGCGACGAAGTCGCCGCGTGCAGGGAGGGACTGCTTCCCGAGAACGCCCTGCAGGTCGCTCGCCAGGTCAGAAAACTGCGCAAGAGCTTCGCCCAGTTGGCCCTGATCGACTTCTTCCCCGGCGTTGCGAAGCAGCAGACGGAGACCGCGCTGGAAGCGCTGGAGACGGCAATCAGCCGTGCCCTCTCACCTGATGAACCGCACATTCAGGATCATCCCGTCACGCTGCTGGACCACAGTCATTACCAGGGGCGTCGCTGGGCAACCCGTCGACGTCCCTGGGTCGACCGGCTGGCCTGTGCCTGGCTCATCCAGCGCTTCATCGACAGCGGCGCGGAAATCCTCTGGCTGGAATCCCCGAGCGACTGCCCCGCCGATGCACTGGGCTTTGACTTCGATGGCGCCGCGTTCAGCCATGTCGGGCACCGCGTCACCTTCGAAACCCTGATCGACAGCTTCGTGCTGCAGGCTCCAGGCCTTTCACGCATCGCCGCGCTGGTTCACTACCTCGATGTCGGTGGCAGCCAGCCTGCGGAAGCGTCCGGCATCGAGCGTGTCCTGGCGGGCCTGCGCGAGAGCATTACCGATGACAACCAACTGATGGCAGCGGCAAACGGCATCTTCGACGGGCTGCTGGCGGCCTTTGCCAACGAGGAAAACGGTCATGGCTGAAACGACGACGCTGGCCACGGGCGAAGCCCCCCTCAAGCCAGCGACCCCGGTGGGCTTGTTCGAAGCGTTGCTGTTCTGGCTGAAGATCGGCTTCATCAGCTTTGGCGGGCCGGCAGGACAGATCTCCATCCTCCACCAGGAGTTGGTGGAGCGTCGCCGCTGGATCAGCGAGAAGCGCTTTCTGCATGCCCTGAACTACTGCATGTTGCTGCCCGGGCCCGAGGCCCAGCAGCTCGCGACCTACATCGGTTGGTTGATGCACCGGACCTGGGGCGGGGTGATTGCTGGCGGGCTGTTCGTGCTGCCGTCGCTGTTCATCCTGATCGGGCTGTCGTGGGTCTATATCGAGTTCGGCAACGTTCCGGTGGTTGCCGGGATCTTCTATGGCATCAAGCCGGCGGTCACCGCGATCGTCGTTCATGCGGCGCACCGCATCGGTTCCCGGGCATTGAAGAATGGCTGGCTATGGGCGATCGCCGCAGCATCCTTCGTCGCCATTTTTGCCCTGAACGTCCCGTTCCCGCTGATCGTTCTGGCCGCTGCCGTGCTGGGCTACATCGGCGGAAAAGTGCTGCCGGACAAGTTCGTGACCGCTGGCAAGCATGGCTCCGGGAAGGCCAGTTACGGGCCTGCGCTGATCGATGACGATACACCGCCACCCGCGCATGCCCGTTTCCGCTGGAGCTATCTGCTCAAGCTGATCCTGATCGGTGCGGCGCTATGGATGCTCCCCATGGGGTTGCTGACCGTCATCTTCGGCTGGCAAGGCACTCTGACCCAGATGGGGTGGTTCTTCACCAAGGCTGCGTTGCTCACCTTCGGCGGTGCCTACGCGGTGTTGCCCTATGTCTACCAAGGTGCGGTCGGTCACTACGGCTGGCTGTCGCCCACGCAGATGATCGACGGCCTGGCCCTGGGGGAAACAACGCCGGGGCCGTTGATCATGGTGGTGACTTTCGTCGGCTTCATTGGCAGCTACATCCACCCGATGTTCGGCACCGACCATCCGTTCCTGGCGGGCGCGGTGGCGGCTGTGCTGGTCACCTGGTTCACCTTCCTGCCCTCGTTCCTGTTCATCCTTGCCGGCGGTCCGCTGGTGGAGTCGACGCACAACGAACTGAAGTTCACAGCGCCGCTGACCGGGATCACCGCCGCCGTGGTAGGTGTGATCCTGAATCTGGCGTTGTTCTTCGGTTACCACGTGCTCTGGCCCAACGGCTTTGGGGGAGGATTCGAGTGGGCCTCCGCACTTATCGCCGCGGCCGCCGCTATTGCCCTGTTCTACTTCAAGCGCGGTGTGATCCAGGTGCTGGTGATGAGTGCACTGGCGGGGCTGGCGGTCCAGCTGTCGATGCGTTGAGGAGGATGCCGCTTGAGGGTGATCCGGGGCAGGCGGTCAAGCGCCTGCCTCAAGATCGAGGGGGAAGGAGGAAGTAGAGAAACAGCACATCCATGAGCCTAGGATGGGCTTTTAGCGTTTTCCTTTTCTTTGGTCTCTGCCGGTTTGGCTTTGTCTGCGGTGTCTTTTTCACCCCAGAGGCGTTTCTGGTCCTCGCGGAATTTCTTGTTGAATTCGATCGAGCGGTCGTAGCCATCTTCGGCAAATACCGGTGTCGTCACACCAACAGCCAGTACACCGATGAGAAGCGCTTGGGTCAGTCGCATTTTCAGAAACTCCAGGGGTTTGGATCTCAATGGATCGTGAGATTTTCGATACCCCTGAAGCTTAAAGAAGCGTCTCTGACGACAACGTGAGGCGCGAATTACAATGTTGAAAGACGCCTTGGGCTCAGAGACGGTTCACCGGAAAACTCAGGTGGAACCAGGTAAAGCCCGAGCCCGTTATTTCTACCTTCGCCACGCCTTGGTGCAGGCTCATGATCGATCGCACGATGGCAAGCCCGAGGCCTGTGCCTCCCTCGCTGCGCGCACGCCCTTTGTCGACCCGATAGAAGCGTTCGAACAGATGAGGCAGGTGCTCTTCCGGAATACCTTGGCCTGGATTGCCTACGCTGAGCCTGATGTGCTCCTGCTCACGGTGAACCTTCACCACTACAGCCTGCCCTTGTGGGCAGTAGCGAATGGCGTTGGAGAGCAAATTGGACACTGCCCGTTGAATCATCAGGCGATTGCCTTGGATCACATCGACACTGCCTGACACATCGAGCCGAACGCCGCTCTCTTCGGCACTCAGGCTGAACAAGTCACTGACCCTCTGCACCTCGTCGACCAGTGCCACCGTCTCGAATTGCACCAAGGCTGCAGGCTGGCTGACATGTGCCAGGAAAAGCATGTCGGCCACCATGCTTTTCATGCGATCCAGCTCCTCGGCGCAGGATTCCAGCACCTCACGGTACTCCTCCGAGCTGCGTGGTCGTGACAGGGCCACCTGTGCTTTGCCCATCAGGTTAGTGAGCGGAGCACGCAACTCGTGGGACAGGTCGTCCGAGAACTGCGATAGCTGCTGCACGCCACCGTCCAGGCGGTGCAGCATAAAGTTGATGCCGTCCGCGAGCTCCAGCAGTTCGATCGGCAAGCGGTCGGTAGGCAGCCGATGCTGCATGTTGTCGGTGGAGATCTTCGACGCGACTTTCAGAAAGCGCGTAAGCGGCAGCAAGCCCCGGCGTACCGTCCACCAGGCCACGACCATGATCAGCGCCAGGATGAAGGGTGACGCCATCAGGGCCCAGCTCAGCATCGCCCGGAGCAATTCGGCATCGGAGGATTCATCCACGGTCATGTACACACCGACCTGGGTACCGTCAGCCAGACGCATGAGCTGGGAAACGCTGAGCATGGGCATGCCCAGTTCGTTGTTCCACTCGTAGAACTCCACTTGATCGTTGGCAGGAAAGCTGGTGAGTTCGGTGGTTATCTTTTTCGAGCCGATGGTCAGCAGGGGGATTCGGCTGTTTGCCGTATCGAAAATGCTGACGAACAGGTTGTTGTGGCCCATCGCAAGGTCGACCAACTGGTGGGAGTCTGCGGTGACCTCGGACAGATCCGCGACGGTCGATAGGTTATGGGCCATGCCACCCATCTTGGTGATCAGGCTGCTTTGCGCCGTGCGCTCCAGCGCCTGGCCGAGCATCAGGTAGCCCACGATAGAGAGCAGCACCAGCAGTATCACGCTCATCAAGCCGACTTTGAGTCCCAACCTGGCGGCCAGGCTGAAGCGCTTCATGAACGCTCCTCGATCACATAGCCCACACCGCGCAGGGTGTGGATAAGTTTGTTCTCGAACGGATCGTCGATCTTGGCGCGCAGGCGCCGGATCGCCACGTCGATCACGTTGGTATCGCAGTCGAAGTTCATGTCCCAGACCAGGGAAATGATCTGCGAGCGGGTCAGGGCTTCCCCTGGGTGGCTCATGAGCAGGCGCAACAGGGCGAATTCCTTGGTAGTCAGCTCGACGCGCAGGTCACCCCGGAACGCGCGGTGGCGACCCGGATCCAGCTCAAGGTCTGCGACCCGCAAGGTCGGGTGGTCCACCACCTTGTCGCCACGCCGCTGCAGCGAGCGGATGCGGGCAAGCAGTTCCGGAAACTCGAACGGCTTCACTAGATAGTCGTCGGCGCCGCCGTCCAGGCCCTTCAGCTTGTCGTGCAGGCGGCCACGACCGGTCAGCATGATGATGCGAACCCGACTGGTCTTGCGGATCGTGTCGAGCACGTCCCAGCCGTCCACCTTGGGCAGGTTCACATCCAGGATGACCAGGCCGTAGGTGTTGTGCTGGAACAGGTGCAGCGCATCGACACCATTACTTGCCCGGTCAACGATATAGCCACTTTCGGTAAGCCCTTGCTGAAGATATTCGGCAGTTTTGGCTTCGTCTTCCACTACTAGAACACGCATTATTTGTTTATCTCAAATTAAAAAAGTATTCGGGTGTCAAATAAAAAAATATTCATTTATTTCTTGAAGTGTCATTGCCTCATGCACCGAACCAGCATGGTGATCATCGATGAATCAATCTTAAAACGAAAATCAGGAGGGAGGTGGAATCCTTCAAATTTGTAATTCAGCGGTAACGTTCCTGATAGTCACCCCCCTCTAGAATCGAACCTGTAGAGGAGTCTACGACAATCTCCTTCCATGCAAAGGGTGCAGCAGACGAGTGGGTTACTCATGTGTGTCCTGCGACCGCGCTCGCCTTGCGATTTAAAAATCCTCAAAGACAGGTCTAAAGCATGCCCATGTCATGGCGCTTCACGGGGAACTTTCGATGAATAACGAACATTATCTGCGCAGTGTAAAGGGGCTCTCTTTCGCCATCGCTTTTATTATTTCAGGGCCTGCCATGAGTGCTGAGAAGTTCTCTGTCGCCAATGAACAGATTCAAGCGCTGGGTATCAAGACGTCTGCTGTGCAAAGCATGAAACAGACGGTCAGCACGCGATATCCCGGCCAGGTTGTCGTGCCTCCGAAAGCGGAGCAGATCGTCAGTTCCCCACTTGAAGGTGTGGTGGTGCAACTGCTGGTGGGCGAGTACCAGGCCGTTCGCAAAGGCGAGCCGGTCGTGCGCCTGTCCAGTCCGGCGATGAGCCAGCTCCAGCTCCAGCTGTTGCAGGCATCTGCCCGCGCCACGCTGGCCCGGCAGGCCTACACCCGGGAACAGAAGCTGTTCGATGAGGGCATCATTCCGCAGCGTCGGGCGCAGGAAGCCCAGGCAACGCTGAAGGAAGCGGAAGCGACTCTGGTGCAGACCAAGGCCGAACTGGCCCTGGCGGGAATGACCCCGGCCATGATCGAGCAGGTCATCCGCTCCGGGATTCCTTCCGACAGGATCACCCTCAGCGCCGTTCAGGACGGCATTGTCAGCAACATCTCGGTCCGGCCCGGCCAGCGGGTCGACGGTGCCACGTCGCTGCTGAACATCACCCAGGTCGATGCGCTGTGGCTGGACGTGCAGATTCCGGCCGCGGCCAGTATTGGCATTCAGCCGGGCGCGGGCGTAACGGTGGTCGACAAGGGCATTAATGGGCGTGTCATCAACCTGAGCCCGACCCTCTCGGCTACCAGCCAGTTCGTGGTGCTGCGCGCCGAAATCGAAAATGCCAACGGCGCCCTGCGTCCCGGCGAGCTCGTCACCGTGGAGATCCCGGTTCAGGCCGCTGGCAAATCCTGGGACATCCCTCTGTCTGCCGTCGCTCGCAACAAGACCGACTCCGTGGTGTTCGTCCGCACGCCCGACGGTTTTGAAGCCCGCCCGGTCAAGGTCGAAGTCAGCGCGGGGCAACTGGTCCGTGTCCAGGGCAACATCAGCGAACAGGACCAGGTTGCCGTCGCCGGCGTGATTGCGCTGAAAGGCGCCTGGCTTGAAGAGGACGGTGAGTGATGCTGAGCCGTCTTATCCAATTCTCTTTGTCCCAGCGCCTGTTCATGGTGCTGGCGACGCTGTTGCTGACCGGCGCGGGCTGGTATGCCTACCGTGGGCTGCCCATCGATGCCTTCCCTGATGTGGCCAGCACCCAGGTCAAGGTGATCATGAAGGCACCGGGGATGACCCCGGAAGAAGTTGAAAGCCGGATTGCCGTGCCGATCGAAGTGGAAATGCTCGGTATTCCCAAGACCAAGATCCTGCGCTCGGTCACCAAGTACGGCCTGGTCGATGTCACCATCGATTTTCAGGATGGCACTGACATCTACTGGGCGCGGCAACAGGTTTCCGAGCGTCTCGGCAACCTGAGCGACAGCCTGCCGGACGGCATCAGTGGCGGCATGGCGCCGATCACCACACCGCTGGGCGAGATGTTTATGTTCACGGTGGACGGTACAACCTTGTCTCTGGTCGAACGTCGCAGCCTGCTCGACTGGGTGATCCGGCCGGCGCTGCGTACCGTACCTGGCGTGGCGGATGTGAACTCCCTCGGTGGCCAGGTCAGGACCTTCGAGGTACTGCCAGATCCCATCCGCATGGCTGCCAGCGGCGTGAGCCTTGAGCAGCTGACCAACGCGGTCAACACCAACAACCGTAACGACGGTGCCGGCCGACTGGGTGAAGGTGACGAAGTCCTGCTGGTACGCAGCGAGGGCAGCATCCGCACCCTGGATGACCTGCGGGCCGTTGTGGTCAATTCCAACAGCTCCAGCCCGGTGCGGGTTGGCGACCTGGCCGAGGTTCGCCTTGGCACCCTGACCCGCTACGGCGTGGTGACCCAGGATGGCAAGGGCGAGGCTGTGCAAGGCCTGGTGCTCGGCCTGGCTGGCGCCAACGCCCGCCAAGTGGTCGCCGGTGTGCAACTGAAGCTCAAGGAACTGGAGGCCACACTACCGAAAGGCATCACCATCACCAGCTTCTACGATCGCTCGTCGCTGGTCGATAAAGCGGTAGGGGCTGTGTCCAAGGCGCTGATCGAGGCCACCGTGTTGGTCATCGTGTTGCTGGCCCTGTTCCTCGGCAACGTTCGCGCAGCGCTGACGGTTGCCCTGGTACTTCCGCTGGCGGCGTTGATCACCTTCATCCTGATGCGCTTCGTCGGCATGTCCGCCAACCTGATGAGTCTGGGAGGGCTGGCCATTGCCATCGGCATGTTGGTGGATGCCGCGGTGGTGGTGGTCGAGAACATCGTCCAGCGTCTGGCCACCGATCCTTCCGGTGGCAAGCTGCCGCGTCTGCACATCATCTACCGGGCGGTGCGCGAGGTCGCGGTACCGGTGACGTCCGGCATCCTGATCATCATCACGGTGTTCCTGCCGCTGCTCACCCTGCAGGACCTCGAAGGCAAGTTCTTCGTCCCGGTGGCGCTGACCATCGTCTTCGCTCTGGCGGGATCGTTGCTGCTGTCGCTGACCGTGATCCCCGTGCTGTCCTCCTACCTGCTGCGCGAGGTCAAGCACGAAGACCCCTGGCTTGCCCGCAAGCTGCTGGGCATCTATGGCCCGGTGCTGGAGTGGGGGCTTGGCCGGCAGAAACTGATCGCGATCATCGCTGGCGCCATGTTGGTCGTCGCTGGCCTGGTCTACACCCAGGTGGGCAAGACCTTCATGCCGACCATGGATGAAGGCGACCTGATCGTGGGTATCGAGAAACTGCCATCGGTCAGCCTCGAACAGACGGCCGAGCTGGACAAGAAGATCCAGACCGCGCTGATGGCAGCGGTCCCGGAGATCCGGGGCATCGTGGCGCGGGCCGGTTCCGACGAGATCGGTCTTGATCCCATGGGCCTGAACCAGACCGATACCTACCTGCTGCTCAAGCCCATGAGCGAATGGCGGATGGACACCAAGGAAGAGCTGATGGACGAGGTCCGCAAGGTGCTCGATCCAATGCCGGGTATCGGCTACAGCTTTACCCAGCCCATCGAGATGCGCGTCTCCGAGATGATCATCGGTGTGCGCGGCGACCTCGCCGTGAAGATCTATGGCCCTGACCTGGGCACCCTGAGCCAACTGGGCGGCAAGATCGAGTCGCTGCTCAAGACTGTGCAGGGCAACCAGGACGTCTACACCGTGCAGAACGACGGTGTGCAGTATCTGCGCGTGGAGATCGACCGGCTGCAGGCTGGCCGTTTCGGCCTGAGCGTCGAGGCCATCCAGGATGCACTGCGCGTGCAGATCGAAGGCCAGCAGGCCGGCCTGGTGATCGAAGGCAACCAGCGCACGCCGATCCTCATTCGCTCGGACGAGTCGGTGCGCACGTCGCCGGCGGACTTCAACGCGGTGCGGATCACCACGCCGGATGGCCAGACCATTCCGCTGAGCAGCGTGGCGAGACTGGAGCGTGCCGATGGCCCGGTGAAGATCGACCGGGAAATGGGCAGCCGCTACAGCGTGGTGATCGCCAACGTCAGCGGTCGTGACCTGGTCGGCTTCGTCGAGGAGGCCAAGGCGCTGGTGGCTCAGCAGGTGGAACTGCCCAACGGCTATCGCATCAGCTGGGGCGGCCAGTTCGAGAACCAGCAGCGTGCGGCTGCCCGGCTGTCCATCGTCGTTCCCGTGGCGCTTGGTCTGATCTTCGTCCTGCTGTTCTCGACCTTCGGCTCCGTGCGCCAGGCGTTGCTTATCCTCAGCAACATCCCCTTCGCCCTGGTGGGCGGCATCGTCGCGCTGTGGGTCACTGGCGAGTACCTCTCGGTGCCAGCGTCGGTGGGGTTCATCGCTTTGTTGGGTATCGCGGTGCTCAACGGCATCGTGCTGGTCAGTTACTTCAACCAGTTGCATGGCGAAGGCCTGCCACTGCGGGAAGTGGTGCTCCAGGGTGCCCGTCGCCGGTTACGCCCGGTACTGATGACCGCCTCGATCACCGCCTTCGGTCTGGTCCCACTGTTGTTCGCTACCGGGCCCGGCTCCGAGATCCAGCGGCCGTTGGCCATCGTGGTGATCGGCGGTTTGATCACCGTCACCGCGCTCACCCTCATGTTGCTCCCGATTCTCTATCTGCGATTCGCCCACGCGAAAAAGGAGGCCAAAGATGCCTGATACCTGGTTGACGCTGCTCTGCACCCCAAGCTTGGAGGAGAAGCTCATCGACCACCTCCTGGTCGTGACGGGGAACCAGATCTTCACCAGCACACCGGTTGCGGCGCACGGGCTGTCCACCGCGGCACTCAATCCGATGGAGCGTGTCATGGGGCGGGCCAAGGCTGTGCAGATCCAACTCGTGGTGGAACGGCAGCAACTCACGGAGGTGCTGCAATCCCTCAAGGAGGAGTTTCCAAATACCGGGCTGCGCTATTGGACGGTCCAGGTCAGTAACTTTGGGGAGTTCGTGTGATGAAGCGCCTTGTTCCCCTGGCTCTGCTGATCAGTGTGTGTGGCACGGCCGTGGCGCAACCTGCCGCTCCGGCAAACATTCTGCCCAAGCCGCTGGTGGTGTCGCTGCTCAACGCCGATCCCCGCGTGGCCTCGGCACGCTCCAGCATGGATGCCGCCATGCTGGAGGCTGGCATCATCCGGCGTTCGCCTTATGAATGGACGGCCACGGCAATCGGCCAGCAACGGCGTACCGACGCTGGCCCCAACTACAACGAATGGAACGTGGGTATCGAGCGCACGGTGCGCCTGCCTGGCAAGGCCAGTGCCGACCAGGACATCAGTTCGGCAACGCTGCGATTGGCAGATGCCACCTATGGCGAAGTCCGTCATGAAGCCGCGCGGGAACTGATGACCCTGTGGCTGGATTGGCTGGTGTCGGAGCACGCGCTCACCATCGCCAATAAAGGCCTGGCCTCAGCCAAGGAAAGCCTGGCGGCGGCGGAAAAACGCAACCGTGCGGGTGACGCCTCTAAGCTGGATGTAAGCCTGGTCAAGGCGGAAGTGGCCGAGCAACTGCGACAAGGCAACGAAGCCAAGATAAAAGCCGCTGCGAGCTGGGCAACACTGTCGCGGCGCTTCCCTGGCATCGAGCGCAAAGTGGTTGATCTGCCCATTCCTTCGGCCGAACTCGGTCAGTACGACACCTGGCGCGAGCGGATCCTGGCCGAAAGCGATGTGCTGCGTCGGGTCGAAGCCTCTCTGCTGAGAAATCAGGGGCAATCGGCCCGGGCGAAGGCTGACAGGGTGCCGGATCCTACGTTGGGGGTATTCACCGCCTCCGAGCAGGGCAACCGTGAGCGCATCTACGGTGTCAGCTTCAGCATGCCGATCCCCAGCGGGTCGCGCAGTGCTCGCTACAGCCAGGCGCTGGCCCAGGAGAATGCGGCTCGCGAGGATGTCGACCTGGCCAAACGCGAGCTGGAAGCCGGGATTGCCCGTGACGTCGAACTGGCTTCAGGTGCTTACGAGAGCTACCTGATCGCGAAGGATGGCGCCGCTGCCATGACCCAGAACGAAGCACAGATGCAGCGTGCCTACGAACTGGGCGAGGTGGATCTGCAGTCGTTGTTGCTGGCTCGCCGGCAAGCCGTCGCATCGTCTACCAGCGCCCTGCAGGCCCACGCGGATACGCTGCGCACCCATCTGTCGCTGTTGATCGATGCCCACTGGATATGGGGGTTGGACGAAAGCTGAGTTGTTGCGTTGCCCGGCATAGGCCGGGCAACCTTTCAGAATCGTAATGAGTTACTCATGCTCCGGTTAGTTTTCGGCAGCAATGATAGGAAACGGCCAGTGACCACAGCTGAATAATAAACGGCCGTCCTATCTCAATAAGGGAAGGTCTGAAGTAACCCTGTATTTCCGGTCGACTTCAGCCCTTGCTGCTTTTGAAAGCGGGCCGTCGATCAAAATCGACCAGGTAACCCGCTCAGTTCTCCGTTTTTGGCCGCCGCGAGCACCTCGCAGCAGCCATTTTCCGCATTACAGGTGCACCTTTCCTGCGGTAGTCAGCAAATGTCGGCGCGCCATCCATAGGTTCGACAGCGCGAACAGCGTCACCAGCTGAGCGGTGTTCTTGGCCAGGCCACGGAAGCGCACCTTCACGTAACCGAACTGGCGCTTGATCACTCGAAACGGGTGCTCGACCTTCGCTCGCACTTGTGCCTTGGCCTTCTCGATCTTGCGCTTGGCTTTGTACAGGGCGCTGCGTTTATCGAGCTTCTTGTAGGTGCTGCGGCGTGCTGCGACCTGCCAGATCACTTCGCGGCCCGCATGTTCGGGGCGCTTTTCGACGCCGGTGTAGCCGGCATCGGCGCAGACGACGTTCTCGTTACCGTGCAGCAGTTTGTCGACCTGGGTGATATCGGGGTTTGGGGAGCAACGGAACAGAAAGTGCACTTAAGCCCAGCGCCTGCCCGCAAACCCTTGTGGCGTCTGGTTAGTTCGGGAAAACCAAGGTTTTGCCGAACTCTATCGAGGAATGGCTCGGTTCGTTAAGCTCCCCACGCTACGGTTCAAATAACTGGTACGCTTTATCAAAGTTCAACTATTACTAACGTAGTCGAGTAAACGGTACTTTTGATGAAGATCGGTTATGCGCGAGTGAGCACTCGGGATCAGAAAGCCGACCTACAAGTCGATGCCCTGAAACAGGCCGGGTGCGAACGCATCTACCAAGACATCGCCAGCGGCGCGAAAAGCGCCCGTCCGGAACTGGACAAACTGCTGGCCAACGTGCGTCCGGGTGATGCCGTGGTGATCTGGAAACTGGATCGCCTCGGGCGCTCGCTCAAGCACCTGGTCGAGCTGGTCGGCGAGCTGGCAGAGCGTAAGGTCGGCTTGCAGAGCCTGAATGACCCCATCGACACCACCCATGCCCAAGGCCGCCTGGTGTTCAACCTGTTCGCCTCGCTGGCCGAGTTCGAGCGCGAGCTGATCCGCGAGCGGACTCAGGCGGGCCTGTCGGCCGCACGGTCGCGGGGCCGGATCGGTGGCCGTCCCAAGGGTCTGCCCGCCAAGGCCGAGGCCACCGCCATGGCGGCGCAAACGCTGTACCGCGAGGGTCGCCTGAGCGTCAGCGCCATCGGCGAGAAGCTACACATCTCCAAGAGCACACTGTACAGCTACCTGCGCCACCGGGGTGTCGAGATCGGCGCATACCAGAAGAGCGCCCGGTCACGCGATCAGCAGATCACGGCCTCGTCGTCATCGCCGGCAGAGCCGCCCGCTGTCGAGCGGGTGGCCACCGTCACCCTGCGCCTGGCGGTGGTGAATAACAGCAAGTTCGTGCGCGGCCGGAAACGGGCCAAGGAGAACATCGAGCGCTACTGCCTGGAACCCTACGGCATGAAACGGCTGGAGTCGGGCCACTACGAGTTGGCCATTTCGTATCGAAGCGACGACGAGCTGGACAAGACCGTGCACGACCTGCTGACCGAGATCAGCCAGGAAGCCGACATGCGCAACTGCTTCATCGAGGCGGATGCCTGGGAAGAAGGCACCGAGCGCAGGTGGTAGGGCTTACGTTGGTTTTTGGTTCCATTGCTCCCCAAACCCCATGCTCGGCACGAAGCCGGCCTGCTGGCAGAGGCCGAGCACCTTGTCGAGGAAGCTCGGCCGCCCGCCGGTGGGAAACAGGATCAGCGGCTGTTCGCCCAGCGCGCGGAAATCTACCCGCGGCTGGCGCGCCAGCGGATCGTCCTCGTGCAGCGCCAGCAGCAGCGGCTCGGTATCGACCAGCTCGGCGGCGAAATCCGGCGAGGGCGTGAGCATGCGGTTGAAGCCCACGCTGATGCGCCGCTGGCGCAGCGCCTCGAGCTGCTCGTCCTTGTGCATGCTGTGCAGCACCACCTTGACGTCCGGATAGGCGTTGCGGAAATCCGCCAGCAGCCGCGGGATGGTGTCGAGGATCGCCGAGCCGAAGATCGCGACGTCCAGCCGGCCGAACTTGCCCTGGCCGGCGCGTTGCGTGCGTTCGGTGGCCTGCTCGATCACCGCGTTGATGTTCTTCGCCTCGTCCAGCAGCAGCTCGCCGGCCGGCGTCAGCTCCATGCCGCGCGGCGTGCGGTTGAACAGCTGCACGCCGAGCTGCTCTTCGAGCTGCTGGATCTGCCGCGTCAACGGTGGCTGCGAGATGTGCAGGCGGGCGGCGGCGCGACCGATGTTGCGTTCTTCGGCGACGGCGATGAAGTAGCGCAGGTGGCGAAGTTCCATGAAGCGTTCTCAGTCGGTGGATGGCGTCGGCGTTGGCGACTTTTTCCATACCCTGAAGGTATCGATCAGCGGTTTTTTTAGTATTGGACGGTAATTCCGACGGCGCTTAGCTTTGGCCTCGCGAACACCGCCGGTCAAGGGTGGGTTGCGCTACTTCTAACAACAATAATTCAGGAGTACGACATGGTGCCTAGTACCTGTCTGCCGACGGCTCGTTTGAAGACTCTGTTCATTGCTGTGACCGGTGCTCTCGCCGGCGCCGCGGCGACAGTGCCCGTACAGGCCATGCCGATCGACGTCGGCAACCCCGATCTGCGCATGTCGTGGGACAACACCATCAAGTACAGCGCCGCCTGGCGCGTGCGCGGTGCCGATTCCGAAGTCGCCGACAGCTCCGTCGGCGTGCAGGCCAACACCAACGACGGCGACCTCAACTTCGACAAGGGGCTGATCTCCAACCGCCTCGACCTGCTCTCCGAATTCGATCTGCGCTACAAGCGCAACTACGGCCTGCGCCTGAGCGGCGCGGCGTGGTACGACGACGTCTACAACAAAGACAACGACAACCCCGGTGCCCTGGGCGGCGCGCTGGTCAACTCGCGCAGCGCCGACTTCGACGAGTTCACCAACGACACCGAGAAGCTCCACGGGCGCAAGGCCGAGCTGCTCGACGCCTTCGTCTACGGCAGCTTCGCCCCGGCCGGCATGAGCCTCAACGCCAAGGCTGGCCGCTTCACCCAGCTGTACGGCGAGAGCTTGTTCTTCGGCTCCAACGGCATCGCCGCGGCGCAGACCTCGCTGGACCTGATCAAGGCGCTGTCGGTGCCCAACTCGCAGTTCAAGGAAATCCTGCGTCCCATCGGCCAGGTCTCCGGCCAGCTGCAGATCAACTCCAATGTCTCCATCGGCGCCTACTACCAGCTGGAATGGCGCAAGAGCCGTCTGCCGGGCGCCGGCAGCTACTTCAGCTTCGCCGACTTCGTCGACGAAGGCGGCGAGGCCATCTTCGCGCCGGTGCCCGGTGGCGTCGCCTACCGCGCCGACGACATCGAGGCGCGCGATTCCGGGCAGGGCGGCGTGCAGCTGAAGATCAGCTCCGGCGACTACGAGTTCGGCATATACGCCGCGCAGTTCCACGACAAGATGCCGCAGTTCTACCTGTACCCGGACACCAGCCGCTACGAGATGGTGTACGCCGAGGACATCCGCACCATCGGCTTCAGCGTCAGTACGCTGGTCGGCGAGACCAACGTCGCCGCCGAGCTGTCGTTCCGTGACGACATGCCGCTGGTGGCCAGCGGCAACACCGTGATCGTGCCGGCCTTCGTCGGTGCCGATGGCGGTGACGATGCAGCGTTTCCCAAGGGGCGCACCATGCACCTGAACCTCTCGGCGATCAGCGTGCTGTCGGCGTCGCCGCTGTGGGACGGTGCCTCGTTCATCGGCGAGTTCGCCTTCAACCGCCGCCTGAGCGTCACCGACAACAAGGACCAGCTCGACCCGCTGGCCACCCGCGATGCCGGCGCGCTGCAGTTCGTCTTCACCCCCGAGTACTTCCAGGTGGCCCCGGGCCTCGACCTGCAGCTGCCGATTGGCGTGAGCTACGGCCTGTTCGGCCGCTCCTCGGTCAACGGTGCGCTGTTCCCGGCCAACAACGGCGGCAACGTCAGCATCGGCCTCAAGGCCGAGTACCAGAAGACCTGGCAGGCCAGCGTCGGCTACACGCACTACTACGGCTCGGATGGCTCGATCATCCGCTACGACACCGCCGCGCCCGAGCTTTCCTACAACAACTTCCACGGCGACCGCGACTTCGTGTCGTTCTCCGTGCAACGCACCTTCTGAGCGAGCCGCCGCTGTCCAGGCGGTTGCGATCCCCGAGTCGAGGAGAACGACAATGCATAAGAAAACGGCTTTGTGGGCGGCACTGGCTGCCGTACTGATGGGCGTCCAGGGCGCGCAGGCCGCGGTGAGCGCCGATGAGGCCGCCGCGCTGGGCAAGACGCTCAACCCGCTGGGTGGCGAGATGGCCGGCAACGCCGACGGCAGCATCCCGGCCTGGACCGGCACACAGGGCGTCGACGGTAGCGGCGCCAAGGTCGGCGACATCCCGGCCAAACCCTTCGCCAACGAGAAACCGCTGGTGCAGATCACCGCGCAGAACATGGCGCAGTACGCCGACAAGCTCTCCGAGGGCACCCAGGCGCTGCTGAAGAAGTACCCCGACAGCTTCCGCGTGGACGTCT
This sequence comes from Stutzerimonas stutzeri TS44, assembly GCA_000263395.1. GTDB lineage: Bacteria > Pseudomonadota > Gammaproteobacteria > Pseudomonadales > Pseudomonadaceae > Stutzerimonas > Stutzerimonas stutzeri_C. Next base: position 110,756 of record AJXE01000008.1, on the reverse strand, counting down.
ACCCGACCCACCGCACCGGCGTGGCGCCGCAGTACGTCTACGACAACACCGCGAAGAACGCCACTCAGTGCCAGACCAAGGACGACGGCAAGTCGCTGCAGGGCTGCTACGGCGGCATCCCGTTCCCGATTCCCAAGTCCGGCGTCGAGGTGGTGTGGAACCACCTGCTGCGCGTCGAGAACGAGGCCACCGATGTCGCCAGCTTCAAGAACATCGTGCTCACCGCCGATGGCTCGCGCACCCTGGCGACCATGAACGACCAGGCCAACCAGTATCCCTACTACTACAAGGACGGTTCGGCCGACAGCTGGAGCGGCGAGTACTTCCTGCAGCGCTTCGCCACCATCGCCCCGCCGTTCAAGGCCGGTGAATCGCTGGTGTTCCGCGACAGCATCGACGTCAAGCAATCGCGTCAGGCCTGGCAGTACCTGGTCGGTCAGCGCCGCGTGCGCCGCGCACCGACCGTCGCCTACGACACCCCGGACTTCGTCGCCTCCGGCGCCAACTACTTCGACGAGGTGATGGGCCTGATGGGCCATATCGACCGCTTCGACTGGAAGCTGGTGGGCAAGAAGGAACTGTACGTGCCGTACAACGCCAACGAGGCGGTTACCGCCTCGCTGGACGAGGCCTACGGCAAGCATCACCTCAATCCGGACAAGGTGCGCTGGGAACTGCACCGCGTCTGGGAAGTGGAAGCGACCGTCGCCAGCGGCAAGCGCCACGCGGTGGCCAAGCGCAAGTACTACTTCGACGAGGACTCCTGGATGGCCCTGCTGATGGACGGCTACGACAGCGAAGGCAAGCTGTGGCGCACCACCCAGATCACTCCGTTCGTGCTGCCGTCCACCCCGATGCTGGGCTTGAAGCCGGCGCACATCTTCAACCTGCAGGCCAACACCATGAGCACCACGCAGTCGCTCAACGAGGCCACCTTCAAGGTTGTCGAGCGCAAGCCGGAAATGCACTGGACGGGTGATGCGGTTGCCGCCGACGGCGTGCGCTGAACCGCGAAACCCAGGCTGTAGTCCCGGTTCCCCTGCCGCTGGCAGGGGGCCGGAGTTCCCTCTCATGACTATCCCGCCCGCAGGCGCCCCGCTTGGCGGCGCAGCGGAGGCGGGAGTCGGATGCGAGTACGTACCATGCACGCGCTGATTCCGCTCCACCGGCGCACGGCCCTGGCCGTTGCCCTGCTCTCCCTGACCTGCCTGGAAGGCCTCTCCCACGCAGCCGGCGGGCAGACCGTCCCCGACCTGCTCGACCTCCCGGCGCGGGAAAGCGCGCGCGCCCAGCACAGCCTGCAACTGGCGGTCAGCCGGGCCGGCGAACGCCTGGTGGCGGTGGGCGAACGCGGCATCGTGCTGCTCTCCGACGATGCCGGACGCAGCTGGCGCCAGGCGCGCAGCGTGCCGGTGAGCGTGGCGCTGACCGACGTGCATTTCGCCTCCGCCAGTCACGGCTGGGCGGTCGGCCACAGCGGCGTGGTGCTGCACAGCAGCGACGGCGGCGAAAGCTGGACGCGCCAGCTCGACGGCAAGCAGGCGGCGCTGATCATCCGCGACGACGCCAAGCGGCGTGCCGACGCCGGCGAGGAGGGTGCCGCGGCGGCGCTGCGCAGTGCGGAATTTCTGGTGACCGACGGCCCGGACAAACCCTTCCTCGGCGTGCGCTTCGCCGACGAACAGCGCGGCTACGCGGTCGGCGCCTACGGCATCGCGCTGTACACCGTCGACGGCGGGCAGCGCTGGCAGTCGCTGGTCGGGCAGATTCCCAACCCGCGCGGCAAGCACCTGTATCAGGTGCAGATCGCCGGTGACGCGCTGCTGATCGCCGGCGAGCAGGGCGCACTGTTCCGCTCGGTGGATGCCGGCGCGCACTTCGCCGCGGTGCAGATGCCCTACGCCGGCACCTTCTTCGGCGCGCTCGAACTGGGCGGCGATGCCCTGCTGGCCTACGGCCTGCGCGGCAACGCCTGGCGCAGCGACGACGGCGGCGCCAGCTGGCAACGCGTCGAGCTGGGCCAGGAGAACACCGTGAATGCCGCGCTGAGCCTGGGCGACGGCGCGCTGCTGCTGGCCGATGAAAGCGGCCGCCTGCTGCACAGCGTCGACGGCGGACAGAGCTTCACTACCTTGCCGGCCGCCGCGGCGACCAGCATCACCAGCCTGCTGCAGACCCACGATGGCGCGCTGGTGCTGGCCGGCACGCGCGGGCTGGTCCGCGTCGAGCCCGCCGCGCTGGCCGAACCCACTGCACTTGCAGAGAGAGTCCAATGATGAGCCACATGCCGTCCGTACCCACCGACCTGGTCATCGGTGACATCAAGGACTTCGACCGCCAGTCCGGCACCCTCGCCGAGCGGGTGCTGTTCAACAACCGTCTGGTCATCGTCTGCCTGTGCCTGTTCGCCACCCTGGTGCTCGGCTATCAGGCGCTCGGCCTGTCGCTGAACGCGGCGTTCGAGAAGATGATTCCCACCGGCCATCCGTACATCGCCAACTTCCTGGAGAACCGCAAGCAGCTGGCCGGCATGGGCAACACGCTGCGCATCGCAGTGGAGGCGAAAGACGGCAGCATCTTCGACGACGAGTACCTGGACACCGTGCGCAAGCTCAGCGACGAGGTGTTCCTGCTGCCCGGCGTCGACCGCCCGTACATGAAATCGCTGTGGGCGCCGGCGGTGCGCTGGACCGGCGTCACCGAGGACGGCCTCGACGGCGGCCCGGTGATCCCCGACGACTACGACGGCTCGCCGGCAAGCCTCGAACAGGTACGCATCAACGTCGAACGTTCCGGCGAGATCGGCCAGCTGGTGGCGGCCAACTACCAGTCCAGCATCATCCTGGTGCCGCTGCAGGAGCGCATCGCCGAGACCGGCGAGCGCGTCGACTACCACGCGCTGTCGCAGCGCATCGAGGAACTGCGCGACAAGTACCAGTCGGAGCAGATCGCCATCCACGTCACCGGCTTCGCCAAGGTGGTCGGCGACCTGATCGACGGCCTGCGCCAGGTGCTGGTGTTCTTCGCCGCCGCCATCGTCATCTGCACCGCGGTGCTCTACTGGTACACCCGCTGCCTGCGCAGCACGCTGCTGGTGGTGGCCTGCTCGCTGGTGGCGGTGGTCTGGCTGCTCGGCCTGCTGCCGACCCTCGGCTACGAGCTGGACCCGTATTCGGTGCTGGTGCCGTTCCTGGTGTTCGCCATCGGCATGAGCCACGGCGCGCAGAAGATGAACGGCATCATGCAGGACGTCGGCCGCGGCACCCACAAGCTGGTGGCGGCGCGCTACACCTTCCGCCGCCTGTTCCTCGCCGGCCTCACCGCGCTGCTGGCCGACGCCGTGGGCTTCGCCGTGCTGATGGTGATCGACATCCAGGTCATCCAGGATCTGGCCATCACCGCCAGCATCGGCGTCGCCGTGCTGATCTTCACCAACCTGGTGCTGCTGCCGATCCTGCTGTCCTACACCGGCGTCAGCCCGGTCGCCGCCCAGCGCAGCCTCAAGGCAGAGCTGACGGAGGCCAACGATCCGCAGCATCGCAAGCACCCGTTCTGGGCCTTCCTCGACCTGTTCACCCGCATGCCGTGGGCCGGTGCGGCGGTGGCGCTGGGCGTGGTGTTCGGTGCGGTTGGCCTGGCGTTCAGCTTCCAGCTGAAGATCGGCGACACCGACCCCGGCGCGCCGGAGCTGCGCGCCGACTCGCGCTACAACCAGGACAACGCCTTCATGGTCGCCAACTACGCCGCGAGCAGCGACGTCTACATCGTCATGGTCAAGACGCCGCAATACGCCTGTGCCCACTACAACACCCTGAGTGCGGTGGATGCGCTGGAGCGCGAGCTGCAGCAGCTGCCGGGTGTGGAGACCACCAGCTCGCTGGCCGGGCTGGCCAAGGTGGCCAACGCTGGGATGAACGAAGGCAGCATGAAGTGGTTCGAGATGCCGCGCTCGCAGGACATGCTCAACGCCATCATCACCCGCGCGCCGCGCGAGATGTTCAACCAGAACTGCGACCTGCTGACCGTCTACGCCTACCTCAAGGATCACAAGGCCGACACCCTGACCAGCGTGGTCAACACCGTTGAATCCTTTGCCGCCCGTTACGGCAGCGACGAGATCCGCTTCCTCAACGCCGCCGGCAACGCCGGTATCGAGGCGGCCACCAACATCGTGGTGAAGAAGGCCAACGTGCAGATGCTGTTCCTGGTCTACGCGGCGGTGATCGTGCTGGCCTTCATCACCTTCCGCTCGTGGCGTGCGGTGGTCTGCGCGGTGGTGCCGCTGATGATCACCTCGGTGCTCTGCGAGGCACTGATGGTCTGGCTGAACATCGGCGTCAAGGTCGCCACCCTGCCGGTGATCGCCCTCGGCGTCGGCATCGGCGTGGACTACGCGCTGTACGTGATGACCGTGACCCTGGCGCAGCTGCGCGCCGGCCGCTCGCTGTCCGAGGCCTACTACAAGGCGCTGACCTTCACCGGCAAGGTGGTGGTGCTGACCGGCATCACCCTCGGCATCGCCGTCGCCACCTGGGTCTGGTCGCCGATCAAGTTCCAGGCCGACATGGGCATCCTGCTCGCCTTCATGTTCGTCTGGAACATGCTCGGCGCGCTGATCCTGCTGCCGGCGCTGGCGCACTTCCTGTTCCGTCCGAAGGCCGCGCCGGTGCTGCGCAGCCAGCCCCAGCCGGCCGCCGTGACGGCCTGAACCGCCCGACCCGGCCAGGAGACCCGCATGAATCGATATCCCCAGGACTGGATCGCGATGCTGGCGCTGGCCGGCGTCGCCTGCCTCGGCGGGCTCGATGCCCTGCAGCTGCGCGGGTTGTGGCTGGCGCTGCTGGTGCCGCTCGGCCTGCTGCTGCTGACCGGCGTGGCGCGTCGCGAACGGGCACTCACCGCGCGCATCGACGGCATCCGCGCGCTGCTCGACGACCCGCAGGATGCCGGCGGCGACGCCCAGCGATCGCTCGATCTACTGCAGCAGGTGCTGCAGGGCAAGGTCGAGGCGGTCAAGCACATGAGCAAACTGGCCTGCGACCTGACCGTCGCCACCGGCACGCTGGTGTCCGGCTTCACCGAGGCGGTGGCCACCGCCGACAAGCAGTCGGCACTGGCGCGCGATTCGCGCGGGCGCGTCGAGGACATGGCCGACCAGGCGCGTGCCACCCTGCAGCAGGCGCTGGGCCTGGCCGAAGCCAGTACCAGCGCGCGCGAGCAGGTGTCCGGCGGCGGCGCGCAGGTGCGCCAGGTGGCCGGTGCCATGCTCGACCTGTCGGCCAACGTCACCGCCGTCGGCGAGGAATTCGACGGCGTACGCAAGCAGGTCGGGCGCATCGGCGAGATCGTCGCGATCATCCAGGGCATCGCCGGGCAGACCAACCTGCTGGCGCTCAACGCCGCCATCGAGGCGGCGCGCGCCGGCGAGCAGGGCCGCGGCTTCAGCGTGGTCGCCGACGAGGTGCGCAAGCTGGCCGAAAGCACCGGCAGTGCCACGCTCAGCGTCGGCGAGATCATCTCGCTGATCGTCCAGGGCATCGACAGCCTCGACCAGCGTCTGGCCGGCGCGCGTCGCGGCACCGACGAGGGCGTGGCGCGCTCCACCGCCGCGGCCGAGGTGCTCGGCGGCATCGCCGCCACCGCGCAGGACACCGTCAGCGCGGTGCAGGGCATCGCCGACAACGCCGACAGCCAGGCGCGCAGCGCCGGCCAGCTGCTCGACGATTCCAGCGAGGTGGCGCAGCTCGCCGGCACCCTCGACAGCAAGGTCAACGACTGCAACAAGGGCCTGCGCGAACTGATGCTCGGGCTGGTGGAACTCAAGAGCCTGGCCAACCGCATCGACGTCAACCGTGACGCCTACGCCAGCCTGCTTGAAGCGGTCGAGGAAACCCGCGCGCACACCATCATGGTGATCAATGCGCGCAGCCGCGAGCAGATGCTGCCGCACGTGCAGCGCATCCAGCGGCTCGACGCCGAGGTCGACGGGCTGCTCGCGCAGCTGCCGGCCAGCGTGCGCCGCGAGGCGCTGGCGCAACTGCGCCAGGCGCTGCTCGACTACCGTGCGCAGCGCGACCCGCTACTGGCGGCGGCACAGAGCGGTGCGCTGGAACAGCAGCGCGAACGCAGCGTGCCGCTGGTGCGTGCCGCCTATGCCAGCGTCAAGCAGGCTTGTACGGCGCTGAGCGCCTAGACTAAAGCCCATGTGACAAGCCAGGGCGGTGCGCTTACAAACGACGGATTGGCGGTACCAGAAGCAGCATCAAACAGGAATAACAATAATCATGGGCCGATACCCGGGATGCCTTGAAAAGACCATGGCCGAGCAACCCCTGATCGAGCGCTTCAACCTGCGGTCGCGATTGCGCTTCGACATCCAGAGCGGACAGATCTGGCTCGACGAGAACCGCATGCTGCTGCTGCACGCCAAGGCGTTCGGCGCGCTACGCCAGGAGCTGTTCGAGTCGCTCGGCGCCAAGCGCGCCCAGGGTCTGCTGTTTCGCATGGGCTTTGCTGCCGGGCAGAACGACGCCGACCTGGCGCACAAGCTCTACGGCCAGGGCGACGCCTACGACGTGTTCAAGATCGGCCCCGAGCTGCACGCCTTCGAGGGGCTGGTGCGCTCGACCATCACCGACGCCAGGATCGACTGGGAAGAAGGCACCTTCTTCGGCGATGTCAGCTGCGCCAACTCGTGGGAAGCCGAATCGCACCTGCAACTGTTCGGCGTCGGCGAACACATGGCCTGCTGGACCATGGCCGGCTATGCGTCGGGCTATGTGTCGCGCTTCTTCAAGCGGCTGATCGTGTTCCGCGAGACCCACTGCACCTGCTGCGGCGACGCCATCTGCACCATGGTCGGCAAGCCGGCCGAAGCCTGGGGCGACGATGTCGACCTGGACTACTGCCAGGTCGACACACCGACGGCCTTCGAGGACCTCCAGCAGAACCTCTGGCAGCTGCGCAGCCGGCAGGTCGAGCTGCGCGCGCCGGGCAATCTGGTCGGCAGTTCGCCGGCCTTCAGCCGCGCCTTCGAGCTGCTCAGCAAGGCCGCCAACAGCCCGATCACCGTGCTGCTGCTGGGCGAGACCGGGGTCGGCAAGGAAGTCTTCGCCCAGTGGCTGCACGAGAATAGCGCGCGCGCGGACAAACCCTTCGTCGCGGTCAACTGCGCGGCGATTCCCAACGATCTGATCGAGGCCGAACTGTTCGGCGTGCAGAAGGGCGCCTACACCGGCGCACAGGCTTCGCGCGCCGGGCGTTTCGAGCGCGCCGACGGCGGCACGCTGTTCCTCGACGAACTCGGCGAGCTGTCGCCCTCGGCGCAGGTCAAGCTGCTGCGCGTGCTGCAGACCGGCGAAGTCGAGCGCCTGGGCGACGACAAGCCGCGCAAGGTCAACGTGCGGCTGGTGGCGGCGACCAACGTCGATTTGCAGCAGGCCATCGCCGAAGGACGTTTTCGCGCCGACCTGTATTACCGCCTGGCCACCTATCCGCTGGTGATCCCGCCGCTGCGCGAGCGCAAGTCGGACATCCCGGTGCTGGCCTCGGTGCTGCTGGAAAAATATTCGCCGACCTACCACAAGACCCTGCAGGGCGTCAGCGACCTGGCCATGCAGGCGCTGATGGACTACGACTGGCCGGGCAACGTGCGCGAGCTGGAGAACATCATCGAGCGCGCCGTGCTGCTGACCCCGGCGGGCGAGCAGGTCGAGGTCAAGTACCTGTTCCCGGGCATGGCGCCCGCGCCGGTGCCGGGCGCGGCGGTCGATCCCCAAGGGCATGTCGGCAATGCCCGCCAGGCCCGGCTCGACAGCCTCTACGACGACCTGCTGCAGGACGGTTTCGACCTGCAGGCGCACGAGGCGCAACTGCTGCAACTGGCGGTGCGCCGCGCCAACGGCAACCTCACCCACGCCGCGCGCCTGCTCGGCATCACCCGCCGGCAACTGGCCTACCGGGTCAAGCAGACGCTGGGTGACGCCCCGCCCGCCTGACCAAAACGAACACCCCCAGCCCTTTCCCCAGCCGATGCGGCCAGCCAGTGGACATTTTCGTCCGCCGGCCGGCCTGCGACATTTCAGCGCAGGCTTTTTCCTCACGCAAACCGCCGCGCGGCGGCCGGTTGCCAGTGATTTCCGGCGTTTTGCCGCGCGCCGTCGGCCACGCACGGCCCGCGGGCTTTACGTTTTTGTAAGGCGATGAGGGAGGTTGGACATAAACGTAAGTCTGCCGCGGCTTCGCGATGCGCCCTATTTGACTGAAAAGCTATGTAAATCAACGCATTAACCAAGTTGGCACCGTACCTGCAATTCCTCTGCTGCAACAACAGAAAGGTCTTCGGTGTGCCGCCAGGCAGACCGCAGCCAAGCCTCATTAGCCAATAACGGAGACAAGAAATGGCGATGACAGGTGTGTTGAGGCCGGGCCATGCCCAGGTCCGTGTGCTCAATCTGGAAGAGAGTGTGCGTTTCTACCGCGACGTCCTCGGTCTGGTGGAAACCGGCCGCGACGCGCAGGGTCGCGTCTACTTCAAATGCTGGGATGAACGCGACCACAACTCCTACGTGATCCGCGAGGCTGACAGCGCCGGTCTCGACTTCTTCGGCTTCAAGGTGCTCGACCGCGCCACCCTGGAAAAACTCGACGCCGATCTGCGCGCCTACGGCCTGCAAACCACCCGCATCCCCGCCGGCGAGATGCTGGAGACCGGCGAGCGCGTGCGCTTCGAACTGCCTTCCGGGCACCTGATGGAGCTGTATGCCGACAAGACCATCATCGGCAACGGCGCCGGCCTGGTGAACCCCGCACCCTGGACCCAGGCCCGCGAGCACGGCATCGGTCCGGTGCGCCTCGATCACGCGCTGATGTACGGCCCGAACGTCGCCGAAGTGAAGAAAATCTTCACCGAAGTGCTGGGCTTCTATCTGGTCGAACGCGTGCTCGCGCCGGATGGTGAGGGCGAAGCGGCAATCTGGCTGTCCTGCTCGCACAAGGTCCACGACATCGCCTTCGCCGAGTACCCCGAGCCGGGCAAGCTGCACCACTGCTCGTTCCTGATGGAGAGCTGGGAACAGGTGCTGCGCGCCGGCGACATCATGTCGATGAACGCCGTCGAGGTGGACATCGGCCCGACCCGCCACGGCGTCACCCGCGGCTGCACCATCTATGCCTGGGATCCTTCCGGCAACCGCTTCGAGACCTTCATGGGCGGCTATCAGCCGTACCCCGACTATGAGCCGATCACCTGGACGTTCGACAACTTCGGCCAGGGACTGGACTACCCGCAACGCAAGCTGCACGAAACCTTCCTGACCGTCGTGACGTGAGGAGCCGGCCATGAGCACGCCCGAACACGCGCTGGACATGACGCCGGCCGAGCTGGATATGCGCAAGCGCTACGTGCGCATCACCGGCAGCCGGGCCGGGGAATTCGTTGAGTTCGACTTCGCCATCGGCGAGCCGGAACTGTTCGTCGAAATGATCCTGACCTACGAGGCCTTCATCGAGTTCTGCACCGCCAACGCGGTGGAAGTTCTGCCGCCGGAAGCCGGCGTGCTCGACGACGGCACCGATGCCGCGCAGTGGAATTGGCGACTGGCCGATGCCACCAAGGTTCGTTTCAAGCACTAGAACAACGGCGCCCGCCAGCGGCGCGGCGCCCAGGGAGACAGCACATGCAAATCGATCTACGCACGGTCAGCATCCAGCCACTGCGCCAGACCTTCGACCACCTGGCCCGGCGCTTTGGCGACAAGCCCGCCTCGCGCTACCAGGAAGGCAGCTACGACATCCAGGCCGCGGAAAACCTGCACTACCGGCCGACCTGGGACCCGGACCAGGAACTCTACGACCCGGCCATCAGCAAGATCGTCATGCGCGACTGGTACGCGCTGAAAGACCCGCGCCAGTTCTACTACAGCACCTACACCCTGACGCGCGCGCGCCAGCAGGAAACCACCGAGGCCAACTTCACCTTCGTCGAGTCGCGCGGGCTGGTCGAGCTGCTGCCCGAGGCCGTGCGCACTGCCGCGCTGGAGCTGCTGGTGCCGCTGCGCCACGCCGCCTGGGGCGCCAACCTGAACAACACCTTCATCTGCGGTTACGGCTACAGCGCGATCTTCACCCAGCCGTGCATCTACCACGCGATGGACAACCTGGGCACCGCCCAGTACCTGTCGCGCATCGGCCTGCTGCTGGGCGGCACCGAGGCGCTGGACGCCGGCAAGGCGGCCTGGATGCAAGGTGCGGCCTGGCAGGAACTGCGCCGCTACGTCGAGGACACCCTGGTGCTGCGCGACCCGTTCGAGTCGTTCGTGGCGCAGAACCTGGTGCTCGACGGGCTGCTCTACCCGCTGGTCTACGCGCGCATCGTCGACGAGCACTTCGCCGCCAATGGCGGTTCGGCGGTGGCCATGCTCACCCAGTTCATGAGCGACTGGTTCGAGGAGACCCGCAAGTGGGTCGATGCGGTGATCAAGACTGCCGCCGGCGAATCCGAGGCCAACCGCGAGCAGCTGCAGGCCTGGGTCGGCGTCTGGCGTGAACGCGCGGTGCCGGCGCTGCTGCCGCTGGTGCGCCAGGTCTTCGCCGAACAGGCCGAGGACATCGTCAGCGAACAACTGGACGCCTTCAAGGCGCGTCTCGACAAGACCGGCGTGGTCATCTGAGGAGCTTCGACATGTCCACCGTATTCATCGCATTGCAAGCCAACGAAGAAACCCGCCCGATCATCGAGGCCATCGAACTCGACAACCCCGAGGCGGTGGTCAACCGCGAACCGGCGATGGTCAAGATCGACGCCCCCGGCCAGCTGGTGATCAACCGCGAAACCATCGAGGAGCAGATCGGCCGCAGCTTCGACATGCAGGAGCTGAACGTCAACCTGATCACCCTGTCGGGCAACGTCTGCGAAGACGAAGACTCCCTGACCCTGACCTGGCGCTCCTGAGGAGGACTTTCCAATGGATATGAAGACCCAGAACAAGAAACTGACCCAGAAGGAAAAATACCGCCTGCTGACCCGCGACCTGGCCTGGGAGCCGAGCTATCGCAGCAGCGCCGAGATCTTTCCGTACATCGACTACGAAGGCATCAAGATCACCGACTGGGACAAGTGGGAAGACCCGTTCCGCCTGACCATGGACGCCTACTGGAAGTACCAGGCGGAGAAGGAGCGCAAGTTCTACGCGATCATCGACGCCCATGCGCAGAACAACGGCCACCTGAACATCACTGACGCGCGCTACCTGTCGGCACTGAAGATCTTCCTGCAGGCCATCAGCCCCAGCGAATACTCCGCGCACAAGGGCTTTGCCCGTGTCGGCCGCGAGTTCCGCGGCGTTGGCACCCAGGTCGCTTGCCAGATGCAGGCCATCGACGAGATCCGCCACGCGCAGACGCAGATCCACGCGCTGTCGAACTACAACAAGTTCTACAACGGCTTTCATGCCTTCGCCGAACAGCGCGACCGCATCTGGTACACCTCGGTGGCGCGCTCGTTCTTCGACGACGCCATGTCCGCCGGGCCGTTCGAATTCATGATGGCGATCGGCTTTAGCTTCGAGTACGTGCTGACCAACCTGCTGTTCGTGCCGTTCATGTCCGGCGCCGCCTACAACGGCGACATGGCCACCGTCACCTTCGGCTTCTCGGCGCAGTCCGACGAGGCGCGGCACATGACGCTGGGGCTGGAGTGCATCAAGTTCATGCTCGAACAGCACCCGGACAACCTGCCGCTCGTCCAGGCCTGGATCGACAAGTGGTTCTGGCGCGGCGTGCGCGTGCTGAGCCTGGTCAGCACGATGATGGATTACATGCTGCCCAAGCGCGTGATGAGCTGGCGCGAGGCGTGGAACATCTACGGCGTGGAGAACGGCGGCGCGCTGTTCAAGGACCTGGCGCGCTACGGCATCCGTCCGCCCAAGCACTGGGACCAGGCCGAGGAAGCGATCGACCACATGTCGCACCAGCTGATGCTGGCGCTGTACCAGTGGAAGTTCGGCACCGCGTTCCACGTCTGGGTGCCGTCCGAGGAGGACATGGACTGGCTGTCGAAGAAGTACCCGACCACCTTCGACAAGTACTACCGCCCGCGCTGGGAGCACATCAAGAAGCACGAAGCCGCGACCGGTGCGCCGTTCAACAACTTCGGCCTGCCCAAGCTGTGCCAGTGCTGCCAGCTGCCGACCCTGTTCACCGAGCCGGGCGATCCGACGCTGACCTGCCACCGCGAGTCGGTCTACAAGGGCGACACCTACCACTTCTGCTCCGACGGCTGTAAGGACATCTTCGACAACGAGCCGGAGAAGTACATCCAGGCCTGGCTGCCGATGCCGGGGCTGATGCAGGCGCCGCTGCATGGCGACCTGGGCGCCTGGATGGACTGGGCGTTCCTCACCGACGGCCAGGACAACGGTGACTTCGCCACCTCGCAGGACCGCGAGAATTTCGAGCGCTGGCGCGCGCAGTCCACCTCCAACCAGTGACCGACGATCCCTGCGCCTGCGCCTGCGGGCGCAGGAGTCAGGCGAGGCCGGTCACGCCGGCTTCGTGAACAGAACAACAAGAAGGAACATCACCATGTCCGTAGTTGCCCGCAAAGAGTATGTCGGCGCCGCCCGCGACCGAATCGAGAATTTCAACGGCAAGCAGCTGGTCTTCATCAGCTGGGACCACCACCTGCTGTTCGCCGCGCCGATGATGTTCTGCGTGACGCCGCAGACCCGCCTCGGCGAACTGCTCGACCGCCACCTGCAGCCGCTGCTGCAGGCCGATCCGGACAGCGCCGCCATCGACTGGAGCAAGGCCGAATGGCTCAAGGGCAACCAGCCCTGGGTGCCGGATTTCGAGCGCAGCCTGGCCGACAACGGCATCGGCCACAAACAGCAGCTGCGCCTGCGTACACCTGGCCTGAACAGCGTCTGCGCCGTGCAGTGAACGAGGAGGGTTGAGCATGAGCTACGAACTGACCATCGAGCCGCTGGGCCAGACCATCGAGATCGAGGAAGGCCAGACCATCCTCGACGCCGCGCTGCGCGCCGGCATCTACCTGCCGCATGCCTGCGGCCACGGGCTGTGCGCCACCTGCAAGGTGCAGGTGGTGGACGGCGAGATCGACCACGGCGAGGCCTCGACCTTCGCCCTGATGGACTTCGAGCGCGAAGAACAGAAGTGCCTGGCCTGCTGCGCCACCGTCGAGGGCGACGTGGTCATCGAGGCCGAAGTCGAGGAAGACCCGGATTCGCTGAACCTGCCGGTGCGCGACTACTACGGCACCGTCAGCCGCATCGAGTCGCTGACGCCGACCATCAAGGGCGTCTGGATCAAGCTCGACGATGCCGAAGGCGTGCAGTTCCAGGCCGGCCAGTACATCAACCTGATGCTGCCGGATGAGATCGGCAGCCGCGCCTTCTCCATCGCCAGCGTGCCGGGCGCCGACGAGCTGGAGCTGAACATCCGCATCGTCCCCGGCGGGCGCGGCACGATGTACGTGCACGAGCAACTGCAGGTCGGCGAGCGCGTGCACCTGACCGGGCCGTACGGGCGCTTCTTCGTGAAGAAATCCGCCGACCTGCCGGTGATCTTCATGGCCGGCGGCTCGGGGCTGTCCAGCCCGCGTTCGATGATCCTCGACCTGCTGGCCGAAGGCTTCACCAAGCCGATCACGCTGATCTACGGCCAGCGCAACCGCGACGAGCTGTACTACCACGAGGAATTCCTCGCCCTGGCGATCCGTCACCCCAACTTCAGCTACGTCCCGGCGCTCTCCCACGAGCCTGAAGGCAGCGCCTGGCAGGGATTCCGCGGTTTCGTACATGACGCAGCGAAGGCGCATTTCGACAACGACTTCCGCGACCACAAGGCCTACCTCTGCGGCCCGCCGCTGATGATCGAGTCGTGCATCAGCACGCTGATGCAGGGCCGCCTGTTCGAACGCGACATCTACACCGAGAAGTTCATCTCGGCGGCCGACGCCCAGCAGGTGCGCAGCCCGCTGTTCAAGGCGATCTGACGACGGCCCGCGGGCCGCAGGGAGAGTGAGATGAGTGAAACCCGCCTGAGCGGTGGTTGCGCCTGCGGCGCGGTGCGCTACGACTGCGCCGCCGCGCCGGTCATCGTCGCCCACTGTCATTGCCGCGATTGCCAGCGCGCCAGCGGCGCCGCCATGTCCACGGTGTTCGCCGTGCCGCGCGCGGCGCTGCACAGCCGTGGGCAGACGCGCAGCTACGCCACCCGCGGCGACAGCGGCAACCCGGTGCTGCGGCACTTCTGCGGCGAGTGCGGCTCGCCGCTGTATTCCGAGGTGGCGGTGCTGCCGGACCTGCAGTTCGTCCGTGCCGCCAGCCTGGATGATCCGGCGGCGGTCAGCCCGACCATGCACATCTACTGTGACAGCGCGCAGCCGTGGGGCCGTCCGCTGGACGACCTGCCGCACTTCGCCAAGATGCCCGGCTGACGGCGCCCGGCCGCTCGCCAGGCGTCCTGGCGGGCGGGTCGCCGGCTGATCGTTGCCATACCTGTCAGGTATCAATTAGCAAGAAACAAAGTATTAGCCGGTATAGAAAGCCATCCCTAGACTCAATCGCAAAGGCCAGCCCGATCGCACCGGCTGGCCGATCCAAGAACAACGATGCGGAGTGATCATGCGCCAGATTGAAAACTTCATTGCCGGTGAATACCGCGCGGCGGCCAGTGGCCGGCGCTTCGACAAGCGCTCGCCGCTGGACAACCGCGTCATCGCCTCGATCAGCGAGGCTGGCCGCGACGAGGTCGACGCCGCCGTGCAGGCCGCGCGTGCCGCGCTGCACGGCGAATGGGGCGCGATGAGCACCGAGCGCCGCGTCGAGCTGCTGTACGCGGTGGCCAACGAGATCACCCGCCGTTTCGATGACTTCGTCGCCGCGGAAATGGCCGACACCGGCCAGCCCGAGCACGTCATGAAGCACGTGTTCATCCCGCGCGGCGCGGCCAACTTCAAGGTCTTCGCCGACACCATCAAGAACGTCGCCAGCGAGTCCTTCCGCATGGACACCCCGGACGGCCGCGGCGCGCTGAACTATGCGATCCGCAAGCCCAAGGGCGTGATCGGCGTGGTCTGCCCGTGGAACGCGCCGTTCATGCTGATGACCTGGAAGGTCGGCCCGGCGCTGGCCTGCGGCAACACCGTGGTGGTCAAGCCCTCCGAGGAGTCGCCGCAGACCGCCGCGCTGCTCGGCGAGGTAATGAACGCGGTGGGCATTCCCAAGGGCGTGTACAACGTGGTGCACGGCTTCGGTCCGGATTCGGCCGGCGAGTTCGTCACCCGTCATCCGGGCGTCGACGCGATCACCTTCACCGGCGAGACGCGCACCGGCACCGCGATCATGAAGGCCGCCGCTGAGGGCATGCGTGACGTGTCCTTCGAGCTGGGCGGCAAGAACGCCGGCATCGTCTTCGCTGACGCCGATTTCGATGCCGCGGTGGAAGGCTTCTCGCGCTCGGTGTTCCTCAACACCGGGCAGGTCTGCCTGGGTACCGAGCGCGTCTACGTCGAGCGGCCGATCTTCGAGCGCTTCGTGCAGGCGCTCAAGGCCAAGGCCGAGGCGGTCAAGTACGGCCGTCCCGAGGTGCACGGCAGCAACTTCGGCCCGCTGATCAGCCTGGAGCACCAGCAGAAGGTGCTGTCCTACTACCGCAAGGCCATCGAGGAGGGCGCGACCCTGGTCACCGGCGGCGGCGTGCCGGACATGCCCGGCGAGCTGGCCGAGGGCGCCTGGGTGCAACCGACCATCTGGACCGGGCTGCCGGAAACCGCTGCGGTGGTGCGCGAGGAAATCTTCGGACCGTGCTGCCACATCTCGCCATTCGACAGCGAGGACGAAGTGGTGGCCAAGGCCAATGCCACCGAGTACGGCCTGTCGACCACCATCTGGACCAGCAACCTGGCGCGCGCGCACCGCGTCGCCGAGCGCGTCGATGTCGGCATCACCTGGATCAACAGCTGGTTCCTGCGCGATCTGCGCACGCCCTTCGGTGGTTCCAAGCAGTCCGGCATCGGCCGCGAGGGTGGCGTGCACTCGCTCGAGTTCTACACCGAGACCCGCAACATCTGCGTGAAGCTCTGAGAACGGCTACGCCTTGCCCTGCGCCAGGGCAAGGCCGTGCCTATCCGCCGCAAAACCTGTGAGAACGACATGGATAACAACAAGATCGAACAATACGGCGACGAGCTTTACCAAGCCTTCGTCGCGCGCCGCCCGGTGCCACCGCTGCTGGCGCGCGAGCCGGACATCAGCATCGAAGATGCCTACCGCATCCAGCAGCGCTTCGTCGCGCGGCGCCTGGCCGCCGGTGAGCGCGTGGTCGGTAAGAAGATCGGCGCCACCAGCAAGCCGGTGCAGGAATTCCTCGGTGTCTACCAGCCGGACTTCGGCATCCTCACCAGCGGCATGGTGTTCCAGGAAGGCGACACCATCGACCTCGGCCAGATGATCCAGCCCAAGGCCGAGGCCGAGCTGGCCTTCGTCCTCAAGCACGACCTGCAGGGCCCCGGTATCACCGCGATGGACGTGATCCGCGCCACCGACTACGTGCTGCCGTGCTTCGAAATCGTCGATTCGCGCATCGAAAACTGGCAGATCAAGATCCAGGACACCGTGGCGGACAACGCCTCCTGCGGCGTGTACGTGCTGGGCAAGACCAAGGGCGACCCGCGCAAGCTCGACATCACCCTGGCCGGCATGGTGCTGGAAAAGAACGGCGAGCTGTTCTCCACCGGCGTCGGCGCCGCCGTGCAGGGTTCGCCGGCCAACGCCGTGGCCTGGCTGGCCAACACCCTCGGCGAGCTGGGCATTCCGTTCAAGGCCGGCGAGGTGATCCTCTCCGGCTCGCAGTCGGCGCTGGTGCCGGTGGTCGATGGCGACGAGCTGGTGTGCACGGTGGGTGGCCTGGGCAGTTGCCGGGTGAAGTTTTCCGGGAGGAGCGCGGCATGAGCATGAACCTGACACTTTCGCGGGAAGACGTGGTGCGCCTGTGCGAGCGCGTCGAGGGCGCGCAGACCCGCGCCTATGCGATCCCCAAGCTGACCAACGAATACCCGGACATGACCATCGCCGATGGTTACGCGGTGCAGAACGAACTGCGCAAACGCTTCATTGCCCAGGGCCACAAGCTGATCGGCTGGAAGGCCGGCCTGACGTCCAAGGCCAAGATGCAGCAGATGGGTGTCGATGTGCCGTCGATAGGCTTTCTCACCGACCGCATGGCGCGCCCGGAGAACTCGGCCATCTCCACGGCTGACCTGGTGCATCCGCGCGTCGAGTGCGAAGTCGCCTTCGTCATGAAGGACGAATTGCGCGGCCCCGGCTGCACCGCCAGTGACGTGCTGGCGGCCACCGACTACGTGCTGCCGGCGGTGGAGATCATCGACTCGCGCTTCTCCGGCTTCAAGTTCGACCTCGCCAGCGTGGTTGCCGACAACGCCTCGTCGGCGCGCTTCGTCGGCGGCGGCCGCCCGCGCTACGTCGAGGATCTGTACCTGCGCACCCTCGGCGTGGTGATCGAGATCAACGGCGAGATCGTCGCCACCGGCGCCTCGGCGGCGGTCATGGGGCATCCGGCCGAGGCCATCGCGATGGTCGTCAACATCCTCGCCGAGCTGGGCGAGAGTCTGCCGGCCGGCAGCTTCGTGATGAGCGGCGGAATCACCGAAGCCGTGGCGGTGAAGCCCGGCGACAACGTGGTCGCGCGCTTCCAGGACCTGGGCAGCGTCTCGATGCGCTTCGTCGACTAACCGGAGAACCACCCATGCCAATCATCGAAATGCACATGGCCGAAGGGCGCACCCACGAGCAGAAGAGTCGCGTCGCCGCCGCCGTCACCGCCGCGGTTGCCGAGAGTCTGGACTGCGCGCCGGAAACGATCCGAATCCTCATCACCGAACACGGCAGCGGCGAGTTCTACGTCGGCGGCTTGACGCTGGCCCAACGCGCCGCGAAACGGGAGCAGGCACAATGAAGAAGATCAAATGCGCACTCATCGGCTCGGGCAACATCGGCACCGACCTGATCTACAAGATCCAGCGCAGTGAAGTGCTGGAGCCGGTGTGGATGGTCGGCATCGATGCCGACTCCGAAGGCCTCAAGCGTGCCCGCGAAATGGGTCTGAAGACCACCCACGAGGGCGTCGACGGGCTGCTGCCGCACGTGCTCGAAGACGGCATCCAGATCGCCTTCGACGCCACCAGCGCCTATGTGCACGCCGAGAACAGCCGCAAGCTCAATGCCCTCGGCGTGCTGATGGTCGACCTCACCCCAGCGGCCATCGGCCCGCTGTGCGTGCCGCCGGTGAACCTGCGCGAGCACGCCGAGAAGCTGGAGATGAACGTCAACATGATCTCCTGCGCCGGCCAGGCGACCATCCCGGTGGTGTATGCGGTGTCACGCATCCAGAGCGTCGATTACGCGGAAATCATCGGCAGCCTGGCGTCGAAATCCATCGGCCCGGGCACCCGCGCCAACCTCGACGAATTCACTGCCACCACCTCCAGCGCGATCTGCAAGGTCGGCGGCTCGCGGCGCGGCAAGGCGCTGTGCATCATCAACCCGGCCGAGCCGCCGATGATGATGCGCAACACCGTCTACTGCCTGACCGACGAGGAGCCGGACCGCGACCGCATCACCGCCTCGATCCTCGAGATGATCGGCGAGGTGCAGAAGTACGTGCCGGGCTACCGCCTGGTCAACGGGCCGATCTTCGACGGCAACAAGGTTTCGGTATTCCTCGAAGTGGCCGGGCTGGGCGATTACCTGCCGACCTACGCCGGCAACCTCGACATCATGACCGCCGCCGCCACCCGTACCGCCGAGATGTTCGCCGAGGAAATCCTGGCCGGAAAAATCCAGCTGCCTGCCGTGGAGGTTGCGTGATGAGTCAGTCCAACAGTCTGAAAGGCCGCAAGGTCATCCTGCATGACATGTGCCTGCGCGACGGCATGCACGCCAAGCGCGAGCAGATCAGCGTCGCGCAGATGGTCAAGGTCGCCACCGCGCTGGACGACGCCGGCGTGCCCTATATCCAGGTCACCCATGGCGCCGGCCTGGGCGGCAACTCGCTGCAGCACGGCTTCGCGCCGCACAGCAACGAGGAATACATCAGCGCCGTCGCGGCACAGATGAAGCAGGCCACGGTCTCCGTGCTGCTGATCCCCGGCCTCGGCACCATGAAGGAGCTGCAGTCGGCCTACGACTGCGGCGCGCGCAGTGTGCACGTCGCCACCCATTGCACCGAGGCCGACACCTCGCCGCAGCACATCGCCTATGCGCGCAAGCTGGGCATGGACACCTCGGGCTTCCTGATGATGGCGCACCTCAACGACGCCGAAGGCATCGCCCAGCAGGGCAAGCTGATGGAGTCCTACGGCGCGCAGACCGTCTACGTCACCGATTCGGCCGGCTACATGCTGCCCGAGGACGTTACCGCGCGGGTCGCTGCGCTGCGTGCGGTGTTGAAGCCAGAAACCGAGATCGGTTTCCACGGCCACCACAACCTGGGCATGGGCATCGCCAACTCCATCGCCGCCATCGAGGCTGGGGCGACGCGCATCGACGGCTCGGTCGCCGGCCTCGGCGCTGGGGCCGGCAACACGCCGCTGGAAGTCTTCGCCGCCGTGTGCGAGCGCATGGGCATGGACACCGGTGCCGACCTGTTCAAGCTGATGGACGTCGCCGAAGAGATCATCGTGCCGATGATGGAGCACGTGGTGCGGGTCGACCGCGAGTCGCTGACCCTCGGCTATGCCGGTGTCTACTCGACCTTCCTGCTGCACGCCAAGCGGGCCGCCGAGCGTTTCGGCGTGCCGGCGCGCGACATCCTCGTCGAGCTGGGCCGCAAGAAGATGATCGGCGGCCAGGAAGACATGATCCCGGACACCGCCATGACCATGGCCAAGGCGCGCGGCATCGCCTTCCGGGCCTGATGCCACGCACAGCGAAGGAGGGCGGACAGTGGCCAACGAACTGGCGGTGGTGGTCGGCGCCTCGGGCGACTTCGGTCGGCGTATCGTCGCGCGGCTGATCGACAGCGGTCTCGACGTGCTCGCCGTGGCGCGCAGCGAAGCGCCGTTGCAGGCGCTGCGCGCGGAGTGTCCGCGGGTGATTCCGTGCGTCGCCGATATCGCGTCCGACGAGTCGGTCGCGGCCATCGGCGCGGCACTCGACCGGCCGGTGCGGATGGTGGTGCACGGGCCGGGCGTGGCGGTCGCCGGTGGCGTGCTCGATGCGCCGGTCGCCGCGCTGGTGGATGCGGTCAATATCAAGGTCGGCGGTCTGCTGCGGCTGGTGCGCGCGGTCGATCCGCAGCTGCGGGCCGGCTCGCGGCTGGTCGCCATCGGCGGCCACTACGGCTTCGAGCCGACCGCCTACGCCGCCTCGGCCGGTATCGCCAACGCGGCACTGGTCAACGCGGTGCGCCAGCTGAGCCTGGCCTACGGCACGCGCGGCATCACTGCGCACCTCGTAGCGCCCGGCCCGGCCGACACCGAACGGCTGCACCGGGTCGCCGCCGACCGCGCGCGGCAACGCGGCATCGACAGCGCGGCAGTGCTGGCCGAGATGTGCGCGGAATCCTCGCTCGGCGCCTTCACCACGCCCGAGCAGGTCGCCTGGGCGGTGGCGCTGCTGCTGGCGCCGGAAGCCGACGCGATGACCGGCTCGACGTTGATGCTCGACTCGGGGCGACGCCGCGGATTGCCCTGAGCCAACCTGACGAAACGAAGCGGACGAACAATTACAACGACGCCGTGGAGACAACCCAATGCCCATCGTGAACTTTCACCTGGCGCAAGGCTGCGCCAGCCCCGAACAGCAGATCGAGCTGCTAGGCGAAGCCTCGCGGCTATACAGCGAGGTACTTGCCGCGCCAATCGACCGCGTGCGGGCGATGATCAGCCTGTACCCGCGCGAGTGTTTTGCCGTGGCCGGCGAAGTTGGCCGGCAGGCGCCGTATTTTGAATTCCGCGTGCTGGACGGCCGCCCGCTCGAGCAGCGACGGCGGCTGATGGCCGGCTTCACCGAACTGCTGGTACGCATTCTGGATGTGCAGCCGCAGCTGGTGCGCGGGCTGTGCATTCGCGTCGAACCGGAGGACTGGTCGATCGGCGGCGTACCGGCCGACCTGCTGCGCGCGGCGGAGATCGCGGCGCGCGAGCAGGCAGGGGAGGCCGCATCATGACCCACCGCGATTTCCTCCAATCCCAGGGGCCACGCCTCGACTGGCGCGGCGGCGCCGTCGCCGCGCAGGCGGCGCTGGACTGCGCCGAGCGGCTGGGCATCCGTGTGCATGTGGCGCTGGTCGACCGCAGCGGCAACACGCTGGCCTATCTGCGCATGGCCGAGGCGTTTCTGCACTCGGAAAGCATCGCCGTCGACAAGGCCTACACCGCCGCCAGCTTCGGTTTCCCCACCGGCCAGTGGCTGGAGGTGATCGGCGACAACCCGCGCCTGCACACCGGGCTGACCACCCGGCCACGGCTGGTGGTGCTCGGCGGCGGTTTGCCGATCCTCATCGAGGGGCGCTGCATCGGTGGCGTCGGCGTCTCCGGCGGCAGCGAGGAGCAGGACGAAGCCTGCGCCCGCGCCGCGCTCGCAGCGCTTGGGCTCAATTCGGCAGAGTGAGGGTGATGATGAAGCACCAGATCACCATCGAAGACACCGCCGAGCACTATCCCTGCGACGAGCACGAATCGGTGCTGCACGGCATGGCGCGCCTCGGCCGGCACGGCATTCCGCTGGGCTGCCGCGGCGGCGGCTGCGGCGTGTGCAAGGTGCAGGTCACCCAGGGCAGCTATGAGGCGAAGGTCATGAGCCAGGCCCATGTCAGCGCCGAGGAACAGGCGCAGGGCATGGCGCTGGCCTGCCGGATCATGCCGCATAGCGACCTTTGCCTGCAGGTGGTCGGCAAGATGAAGAAGAGCGTCTGCGGCCGCGCGGCCCCGTCTGCCGAGGAGGGCGGCGCCGAGGCCGCGCCGGCGCGTCACTGACTCTGCGTCACTGACTGCGCGGCGCGGCTGCCGATTAGCCGGCCAGCACCGAATCCACCAGCGCCTTGGCTTCGGCCTGGATGCGCTTGAGGTGTGCTTCGCCGTCGAAGCTCTCGGCGTAGATCTTGTAGACGTCCTCGGTGCCGGACGGCCGCGCGGCGAACCAGCCGTTTTCCGTCTCCACCTTTAGCCCGCCGATGGCCGCGCCATTGCCCGGTGCTTCGGTGAGGATGCGGGTGATCGGCTGGCCGGCCAGCTCCTTCGCCGTGACCTGCGAGGCCGACAGCTTGCCCAGGCGCGCCTTCTGCTCGCGGTTGGCGGCAGCATCGATGCGCTGGTATACCGGCGCGCCGAACCGGTCGGTCAGCGCCTGGTAGCGTTCGCTCGGGTCCTTGCCGGTGACTGCGGTGATCTCCGCGGCCAGCAGGCCGAGGATCAGCCCGTCCTTGTCGGTGGACCAGGCGTTGCCATTCAGGTCGAGGAACGACGCACCGGCCGATTCCTCGCCACCGAAGCCCAGGCTGCCGTCCATCAGGCCGTCGACGAACCATTTGAAGCCCACCGGTACTTCCACCAGACGGCGGCCGATGCCGACGGCGACGCGGTCGATCATCGACGAGGACACCAGCGTCTTGCCGATGCCGGCCTCGGCGCTCCAGCCCGGGCGATGGGTGAACAGGTATTCGATGGCCACCGCCAGATAGTGGTTGGGGTTCATCAGCCCGCCGGAGCGGGTGACGATGCCGTGGCGGTCGTGGTCGGTGTCGCAGGCGAAGGCGACGTCGAAGCGGTCCTTGTTCTCGATCAGCCCGGCCATGGCGTGCGGCGAGCTGCAGTCCATGCGGATCTTGCCGTCCCAGTCCAGACGCATGAAGCGGAAGGTCGGGTCGACCACGGTGGACAGCACTTCCAGCGGCAGCCGGTAGCGTTCGGCGATGCGCGGCCAGTAGTGCACGCCGGCGCCGCCCAGCGGGTCGACGGCGAACTTCAGGCCGGAATCGCGGATCGCGGCGAGGTCGATCACCTGCTCCAGCCCGCCGACATAGGCGTCGATTAAATCGAAGCGCTGGGTGGTCGAGGCCTGCAGCGCCTGGCGGTAATCCATGCGCTTCACACCCTCGAGCCCGGCGACCAGCAGCGCGTTGGCGCGCTCCTGAATCCACTTGGTCACGCCGGTATCGGCCGGGCCGCCGTTGCTGGGGTTGTACTTGAAGCCGCCATCGCCCGGCGGGTTGTGCGACGGCGTGATGACGATGCCGTCGGCCAGCCCGCTCGTACGGCCGCGGTTGTAGCTGAGGATCGCGTTGGAGATCGCCGGGGTCGGCGTGTAGCCCGGCTCGCCATTGGTTTCCGCGCAACCGGCGTCGATGCGCGTCTGGATGCCGTTGGCGGCCAGCACTTCCAGCGCGGAAATGAACGCCGGCTCGGACAGCGCGTGGGTGTCCATGCCCATGAACAGCGGACCGTCGATGCCTTCCTGACGGCGGTAATCGCAGATCGCCTGGGTGGTGGCGAGAATGTGCCACTCGTTGAAGCTGCCCTTGAGCGAGGAGCCGCGGTGCCCGGAGGTGCCGAACGCCACCTGCTGCGCCGGGTCGGCCGGGTCCGGCCGGTCGCTGTAGTAGCGCGCCACCAGGCGCGGCAGGTGGGTGAGGGTATGCGGGTCGGGCAGGCGTCCTGCGTTGGGGGCGATGCTCATCGATGGGTCCTGTGCGAAGAAGGCGAAACGCCGGCCGGTCCGGGCGCGGCGAAGAGCGAATGAAACGCCAGACGGCGTCGTTTATCCAGAGTTAAGACCGCGTGCGCGGTGGCGGTTCCGCGATTCATGAGCCGGCTAGCTGTGTAGGGTGGGCTTTAGCCCACCAGAGCGGTTGAAGATTGGCGGTGGGCTGAAGCCCACCCTACGTGTTGGTCCGTCCGTGCTGTGGCGGCACCAGGCCGGCGGCTTCGTCGGGGTGGCTTGAGGGCGGGCGCGAGGTGGCGGCCAGACGCGCCGAATCCTTGGCCGCCGCGCCCGCGCACACTTCAATCCAGCCGTTGTATGCGCCCCTCGAGGCTGGCGCTGAACGGCTGCGGCAGCGCTTCGATGTAGCCCACCAGCGCGTCCAGGTCCATTGGGCCGACGACGCGGTTCTGACCTTCGTTGAGGACGGTGAAGTTGTCGCCGCCGCCGGCCAGGAAGGAGTTCACCGTGACGCGGTAGGTCGCTGCCGGGTCGATCGGCGCACCGCTGGCGTCGCGCATGTCGATCACGCGGCTGCCTTCGGGGCGGCTCGCCGACCAGCTGTACCGGATGCCGGATGGCTTGAGCAGGCGCGGGTAGCTCTGGCCGAGCCACTGCTGTTCCAGCAGGGTCTTGATCTGGGCGCCGCTGAGGTCCAGCGACACCAGGTCATTGGCGAACGGCTGGATGGCGAACAGCTCGCCCCAGGTCACCTCGCCGCTGTCGAGGTCGGCGCGGATGCCGCCCGGGTTCATGAAGCTGATCTGCGCATCGGTGGCGACGCGCTGGGCATCGGCGATCAGGTTGCCCAGCGCGGATTCGCCGGCCGGCGTTTCGCTGCGGGTGAGCGCGGTTTGCGCCAGCCCGACCACGCGGGCGACCAGCGGCTCGACCCGCGCATCGGCCTGGGCCACCAGCGCGGCGACCTGCGGGTCCGGCGTCAGGCCGGCGCCCTGGTCGCCCCAGGTGGTGAGGATGGCCGCGGATTTCTCGACGACGTCGCGGCTGCGGCGGCTGACCAGCAGTTCGATATCGGCATAGGCGGTGCCCGCCGAGAAGGCCTGGGTCACCAGGATCGGCTTGCCGTTGGCGTTGGGCAGCAGTGCATTGGTGAAGCCATGCGTGTGGCCGGAGAGGACCACGTCCACCTCGTCATCCAGGCGCTGGATGATGTCGGCCAGCGGGCCGACCACGGTGTCTGCCTCGGGGTTGGTCGGGCCGTTGTAGCTGGTCTGCCGGCCGCCCTGGTGCAGCGCGACGACGATGGTGCGCACGCCCAGCCTGCGCAGTTCGGCCACCGAGCGGTTGATCGCCGCCGCTTCGTCGGTGAAGCGCAGGCCGGCGACGCCGTTGGGCGAGACGATGGACGGGGTTTCCTGCAGCGCCGCGCCGATCACGCCGATGTGTATGCCACCGGCGTTGTAGAGGGTGTAGGGCGGCAGCAGGGATTGCTCGGTGCCCTGGTCGATGATGTTGCTCGACACGGTGGGGTAGCGCGCACCCTGCCAGCTCTCTTCGAGGTACGGCCCGTTGGCGTGGTTGCCGCCGCTGAGCTGGCGCAACAGCTCCTGCCTGCCGTAGTCGAACTCGTGGTTGCCGAGGGTGCCGATGACGTTGCAGTGCTGCTGGGCGAGGGCCTGCGCACGGCGGGACAGCTCCATCTGCCAGCCGAACGGCCGGCAATACGGGTTGGCCAGCAGGTTGAGCAGGCTGATTGCCGGTTCGTCGCGCAGCAGCGCGGAGTTGGGCGGCGAGGCGCCGACCTGGTCGCCGTCGTGGACGATCAGGGTGTATTCGCGACTGGCCGACTTCAGGTAGGAGACCAGCACCGCCGCGCCACCGGCAGGCCGTCCGGCGACGCTGCGCGGCGACAGCTGGCCGTGGAAGTCGTTGATGCCGAGGATGTTCACCGCCACCACCGGCTCGGGGCGCCAGTCCGGCGCGCGCCAGCTGCGCCGTTCGCTGGCCTGCTGTCTGGCCTGCAGGGCTTCCTGCCGTTCTTCGCGATAGTCCTGCTCGATGGAGCCGTGCCCGGGCTGTTCCAGAAGCAGTTGCTGAGTCTGTGCCAGGACGGGTGCAGCCAGACCGGCCAGGCCCGCGGCGATCAGCCAATCCAGGATGCGCTTACGCATTGTTGTTGTCCTCGGAGCGGTGGGGTCGCTCCGAAACTAGAAAGCGCAGGTGGCAGGCTGATGACCGCGCGTTTGCGTTACGACGAGAGCCGACGTGCGGTTGCGTGGGCCGGCGCCACGGCAGGCGCTCAGTCGAGATCGGCAGCGCTGTGGCGCTCGGGCGCCTGCTCTGATTCCTCGCCCCAGGTGCGGTTAACCTTGCGCGCGCGGCGCACGGCCGGGCGTGCGGCGATCTCCTTTGCCCAGCGCTGCACGTGCTGGTAGTCCTGCACCGAGAGGAACTCGCCGGCGCCGTACAGCTCACCCAGCGCCAGCACGCCGTACCACGGCCAGATCGCCATGTCGGCGATGCTGTAGTCGTCACCGGCGACGTAGCGGTTGTTCGCCAGCTGGCGGTCGAGGACGTCGAGCTGACGCTTGCTTTCCATCGCGTAGCGGTTGATCGGGTATTCGTATTTCTCCGGCGCGTAGGCGTAGAAGTGGCCGAAGCCGCCGCCGAGGAACGGCGCCGAGCCCATCTGCCAGAACAGCCAGTTCAGCGTCTCGGTGCGTGCGCGCAGTTCCGTGGGCAGGAAGGCGCCGAATTTCTCGGCGAGGTAGACCAGGATCGAGCCGGACTCGAACACCCGCAGCGGCTCACCGTCGACGCTGCGGTCGACCAGGGCGGGAATCTTGGAGTTCGGGTTGACCTCGACGAAGCCGCTGCCGAACTGGTCGCCATCGCCGATGCGGATCGGCCAGGCATCGTACTCCGCGCCGGTGTGGCCGAGAGCGAGCAGTTCCTCGAGCATGATGTTGACCTTCACGCCGTTGGGCGTGGCCAGCGAATAGAGCTGCAGCGGATGCTTGCCCACCGGCAGCGCCCGCTGCACCCGCGCGCCGGCGGTCGGTGCGTTGATGTTGGCGAACTGGCCGCCGGACGGTGCGTCGTGAACCCAGACCTGCGGCGGGATGTAGGCGGTATCGGGCATGTCGATCTCCTCGAAGTGGAACGGGGCTGTACGGCGCATGCTACGCGCTCGACCGGCGCAGCCGAAATCGAGTGGGTCAGTGGTCATCGATGCGCGAGGATTGGATGGGTGTGATGTGGTGGGCTGAAGCCCACCCTACGGGTGTGGGACGGCTTTGGACGATGGTAATGGTCCGGCGGTTTTCAGTGGTGGGCTGAAGCCCACCCTACGGGTGTGGGGTGGCTTTGGACGATGGTGATGGTCCGGCAGGTGTAGGGTGGGCTTCAGCCCACCGAGGGGCATTCGCAACGATGAATGGCAGGTGGAGGGCGCGGCTGGTGTCGCCACTTCACTCGCCGAAGGCGCCATCCGCCCCGCTGTTGCCGGCCCAGTCCGCGGGTAGCAGGCCCTTGGCGACGTACCGGTGGAAGCTCGAATACGGCCAGTCCGCCACCTGCCCGACCAGCCCGTGTTTGACGGGATTGAAGTGCAGGTAATCCACATGGCGCTGCAGGTCGGCGGCGTCGCGGATCTGGTGTTCCCAGAAGCGCCGCTGCCACAGGCCCTTTTCGCGCTTGCGGGTCTTGCTCGGGCTGCGAGGGCTGCTCGGGAACTGGCGGGAAAAGCTGCTTTTGAGCAGGCTCCAGCGGCCGGCGAAGTCGGCGTCGCCTTCGGGCAATGTCCAGATGGCGTGGAGGTGCTCGGGGAGGATGCAGATGGCCAGGGTGCGGAAGGGGCGGGCGCGTTGGGTCTGGCCGTAGGCCTGGCGAAGTAGCGCAATTTCCTCGACCAACAGCCGGGAGCGGCGGTCGGCCAGGGTCAGGGTGAA
This sequence comes from Stutzerimonas stutzeri TS44, assembly GCA_000263395.1. Taxonomy (GTDB): domain Bacteria; phylum Pseudomonadota; class Gammaproteobacteria; order Pseudomonadales; family Pseudomonadaceae; genus Stutzerimonas; species Stutzerimonas stutzeri_C. Next base: position 83,104 of record AJXE01000008.1, on the reverse strand, counting down.
GAACCAGGTGCCGCCCGGCACCGGGTTGCGCCGGTAGTTCGACATGGAGGCCTCCTTGCCTGCATGGACGATGGAATCGGGGCTGTCAGGTTTCCGTGTGACCGGACGGCGCTGGTGGGCTGAAGCCCACCCTACGCGGACCTTCAATCCCGTAGGGTGGGCTTCAGCCCACCAGCGCGATCAGCCGCGGGCGTTGCGCACGCCGGTGCTGAGTTCGCGGCACAGGCCCAGCACGCCTTGCACCGCCTGTTCCGGGCTCTTGGCGCTGGCGATCTGGTCGATCAGCGCCGAGCCGACCACCACGCCTTCGGCCAATTGGGCAATGGCGGCGGCCTGTTCCGGGGTGCGGATGCCGAAGCCGACGCACACTGGCAGGTCGGTATGCCGCTTGAGGCGGGCGACGGCCTGCTCGACGTGCTCCAGGGTGGCGGAGCCGGCGCCGGTCACGCCGGCCACGGAGACGTAGTAGACGAAGCCCGAGCTGCCGTTGAGCACGGTCGGCAGGCGCTGGTCGTCGGTGGTCGGGGTGGTCAGGCGGATGAAGTCGATACCGGCGGCCTGGGCCGGGTCGCAGAGTTCGTCGTTATGCTCCGGCGGCAGGTCGACGACGATCAGGCCGTCGACGCCGGCCTCTTTCGCATCGGCGACGAAGCGTTCGACGCCATAGGCGAAGATCGGGTTGTAGTAGCCCATCAGCACCAGCGGCGTGCTGGCGTTGGTTTCGCGGAATTCGCGGACCATCTGCAGCGTCTTCGGCAGGTTCTGCTTGGCCGCCAGCGCGCGGATGTTGGCCAGCTGGATCGCCGGGCCGTCGGCCATCGGGTCGGTGAACGGCATGCCCAGTTCGATGACGTCGGCGCCAGCTTCGGGCAGGCCCTTGAGGATCGCCAGCGAGGTGGCGTAGTCCGGGTCGCCGGCGGTGACGAAGGTCACCAGGGCGGCGCGGTTCTGTTCTTTCAGCTCGGCAAAGCGGCTCTGCAGGCGGCTCATGCGTGCGTCTCCTGCTCTTGTTCTACTTGGGGGCTCATGTGGTGCATCACGGTCTGCATGTCCTTGTCGCCGCGGCCGGAGAGGTTGACCACCATCAGGTGCTCCTTGGGCAGCCCGGCGGCGCGCTTGAAGGCTTCGGCCAGGGCGTGGGCAGATTCCAGCGCGGGGATGATGCCTTCCAGGCGGCAGCAGTCGTGGAAGGCGGCCAGCGCCTCGTGGTCGGTGATCGGCACGTACTCGACGCGCTTGATCTCGTGCAACCAGGCGTGCTCGGGGCCGACGCCGGGGTAGTCGAGGCCGGCGGAGATCGAGTGTGCGTCGGTGATCTGGCCGTCGGCGTCCTGCAACAGGAAGGTGCGGTTGCCGTGCAGCACGCCCGGCGCGCCACCGGCCATGCTGGCGGCGTGCTTGCCGGTGTCGATGCCGTGGCCGGCCGCTTCGACGCCGACGATCTGTACGGATTCGTCATCGAGGAACGGGTGGAACAGGCCGATGGCGTTGGAGCCGCCGCCGATGCAGGCGACCAGCGAGTCGGGCAGGCGGCCTTCCTTGTGCATGATCTGCTCGCGAACCTCGTTGCCGATCACCGACTGGAAGTCGCGCACCATGGCCGGGTAGGGGTGTGGGCCGGCGGCGGTGCCGATCAGATAGAAGGTGTTGTGGACGTTGGTCACCCAGTCGCGCAGGGCTTCGTTCATCGCGTCCTTCAGCGTGCCGGTGCCGGCGGTGACCGGGATCACTTCGGCGCCCAGGAGCTTCATGCGGAAGACGTTGGCCTGCTGACGGTCGATGTCGGTGGTGCCCATGTACACCACGCACTGCATGCCGAAACGCGCGGCCACGGTGGCGGTGGCCACGCCGTGCATGCCGGCGCCGGTCTCGGCGATGATGCGTTTTTTGCCCATGCGCTTGGCCAGCAGGATCTGGCCGATGCAGTTGTTGATCTTGTGCGCGCCGGTGTGGTTCAGGTCTTCGCGCTTGAGGTAGATCTTCGCGCCGCCGAAGTGCTCGGTCAGGCGCTCGGCGTAGTACAGAGGGCTGGCGCGGCCGATGTAGTCGCGCTGGAAGTAGGCCAGCTCTTCCTGGAACGCCGGATCGCTCTTGGCCTTTTCGTATTCGGCGGCCAGCTCGTTGATCAGCGGCATCAGGGTTTCGGCGACGAACTGGCCGCCGAAGCGGCCGAACAGTCCGCGGGCGTCGGGGCCGGTGCGGTATGACATGGGAAGCTCCTGGATCGGGATAACGGGGCTTTGCGCTGGTCGACAGCTTACGGCTGCGGCGCGCCCGGCAAAAGCGATAAGATCGCCACAATAAGTCAGGAAAACTCACCTATGGCAAGCGACCTTCCACCCCTCAATGCGCTGCGTGCGTTCGAGGCCGTGGCGCGGCTGGGCAGTCTCAAGCGTGCCGCCGACGAGCTGCATGTGACCCACGGGGCGATCAGCCGGCAGCTGCGCGCACTCGAGGAGGCGCTCGGGCTGGCGCTGCTGGAGAAGGAAGGACGCGGCGTAAAACTCACTGATGCCGGGCGTCGGCTGGGTGAGGCCAGTGGCGACGCCTTCGCCCGCCTGCGCGGCGCCTGCGATGAACTGCGACGCGACACCGCGGCGGCGCCGTTCGTGCTCGGCTGTCCGGGCAGCCTGCTGGCGCGCTGGTTCATCCCGCGACTGGACCGGCTCAACCGCGAGCTGCCGGAACTGCGCCTGCAACTGTCGGCCAGCGAGGGCGAGCTGGACCCGCGCAAACCCGGCCTGGATGCCACGCTGTGCTACGCCGAGCCACCGTGGCCGGCCGACATGCAGGTGTTCGAGCTGGACGCCGAGCGCATCGGCCCAGTGCTCAGCCCGCACCATCCGCGCTGCGCCGAGCTGCGGGCGGCGCCGCCGGCCGCGCTGCTCGGCGAGGCGCTGCTGCATACCGTGTCGCGGCCGCAGGCGTGGCCGGCCTGGGCGCAAGGCAACGGCCTGCAGCCGGCGCGGCTGCGGCTGGGGCAGGGCTTCGAGCACCTGTATTTCCTGCTCGAAGCGGCGCTGGCCGGGCTCGGTGTGGCCATCGCGCCGCAGCAGCTGGTCGCCGATGACCTGGCCGGCGGCCGCCTGCTGGCGCCCTGGGGCTTCGTCGAGACCTCCGCGCGGCTGGCGCTGTGGGTGCCGACGCGGCGGGTCGGCCGGCGCGCCGAGCGGCTGGCCGAGTGGTTGCGCGCGGAACTGCAGCCGCGCCCGGCGCCTGCCTGAGCGTGCACCGCTGCTGCCGGCCGATTCACAGCACTATGCGCACCCGCGCAGCGCATGAATGGCCACGCGGCGGCTGAACTTCGCGTGGCTCTGCTAGCCTCAATTCAGGCAGGGACGGCCTCAATCGAGCGGAGGCTCATCGAACGCAAGGGGGCATGCATGTCGGACCATCACACCTACAAGAAGATCGAGATCGTCGGCTCATCGCGCAACAGCGTCGACGAGGCGATCCGCAACGCCGTGGCCGAGGCGGGCAAGTCGCTGAAGAACCTCGAATGGTTCGAGGTCGGCGAGATTCGCGGGCACATTCGCGACGGCCAGGTGGCGCACTTCCAGGTCGCGGTGAAGATCGGCTTCCGCCTCAACGACAGCTGATGAGGCGTGCCGGGCTCACTTCAGCCCGGCAAGAATCTCGAAGGCGCGGTGGCGGTCGGTGGTTTGGTACAGGTCGCAGGTGAAGATCAACTCGTCGGCCTGGGTCTGCTCCAGCAGCACCTCCAGCCGCGCGCGCACCTTCTGCGGCCCGCCGACCAGCGCCAGGCCGAGGAAGTCGCCCACCGCCTGCTGCTCATGCGGCAGCCACAGGCCCTGCATGCTCGACACCGGCGGCAGGAGCTTCAGGCTCTGCCCGCGGATCAGCGACAGCACGCGCTGGTAGACCGTGGTGGCCAGGTATTCGGCGTGCTCGTCGCTGTCGGCGGCGATCAGCGGCACGCCGAGCATCACGTAGGGTTTGTCGAGCACCGCCGAGGGCTGGAAGTTGTCGCGGTAGAGCCTGATCGCCTGGTGCATGTAGCGCGGCGCGAAGTGCGAGGCGAAGGCATACGGCAGGCCCTTGGCCGCCGCCAGCTGGGCGCTGAACAGGCTGGAGCCGAGCAGCCAGATCGGCAGGTTGCTGTCCATGCCGGGCATGGCGATGACGCGCTGGTTGGGCTGGCGCGGGCCGAGCAGCCGCTCCAGCTCCTCGACATCCTGCGGAAAATCATCGGCGCTGCCCATGCGGTCGCGGCGTAGCGCATGCGCGGTGAACTGGTCGGCACCCGGCGCGCGGCCGAGGCCCAGATCGATGCGCCCGGGATACAGCGCCTCCAGCGTGCCGAACTGTTCGGCGATCACCAGTGGCGCGTGGTTGGGCAGCATCACGCCGCCGGCGCCGAGGCGGATGCGCGTGGTGTTGGCCGCCAGGTAGCCGATCAGCACGGCGGTGGCGGCGCTGGCGATGCCGTCCATGTTGTGGTGCTCGGCGACCCAGAGGCGCTCGAAGCCGAGCCCTTCGAGGTGGCGGGCCAGCGCCAGCGTGTTGTGCAGCGCCTGCGCGGGGGTGCCGTCATCGCGGATCGGCGCCAGGTCGAGGGCGGAGAAGCGGGTCTGGGCAATGCGGGGCATGGTCTACCTCGGTTGTCAGTAACAGTGCTCGGGCTGCGCCTCGACCAGCACGTTGCGCTGTTCGTCGAGCAGCCAGCCCTGCGGCGTGAAACCCAGCGAGCGCGCCTGGAACAGATAGCGCTGGCCGGCGGCGAAGTGGTCGTAGCGCACCACCATACGACAGCGCAGGGTCTGGGTCTCGCCGAACATGCCGAGGCCGCCGCCACTGACCTCGAATTCATAGTTGGCTTCGAGCTCGTGGCGGCCCGGCGGCACCTGGAAGAAGCGGCCGTCGGCGGTGCGCTGGCCGTCCAGGCGCCCGGACATGAACACGTCGATGGTCTGCGCGCGCAGGTCGACCCAGGCCATCTGCGGGTCGTGCGGCGGCAGCGGGCTGGCGCAGCCGGCCACGGCGAGGGCGGACAACAGGGCGAGCGGCAGGCGCATGGCGGCGGATTCCTCGGCTGGGGCAGGGCGCGGCGCACCCTGCCGTGATCAGGCGAGCCTGCGCCAGCCGCCTTGGCTTTTCAATCCGCGTGAGGGGCTCAGCGTTCGGCGAGGTTGCCGCAGCCCTTTTCCTCGGCGCGCGCCAGTACGTACTGGTGCTCGTCGTAGAGCTTGGCCCAGGGGCGGAAGCCGTAGCCGCCGGCGACCAGCCGGTAGCGCGCGCCGGCATTGAAACGGTCATAGGCCAGGGTCAGCTTGCAGTCGCGCGGCAGCGGCGCGCTGGCCGGGCCGATGTTGCTGCCCTCGACCTGGAAGCGGTAGCGCATCTCCAGCGTGCGGCTGCCCGGCTCGACCTGGAAGTAGCGGCCGTCGTCGAGCGTCTTGCCGTCCACCGCCAGCGCCTGCAGTTGCGTTTCGCCATGCGGCTTGAGATCGACCCAGGCCTGGTTGGGATCAGGCTTGGGCATCCACAGCGAACAACCGGCGAGGGGCGAGAGCAGCAGGGCAACGACGAGAACACGCATCGGGAAGGCTCCGGCCGGGGAGCGGCCGCCCGGCTAGCGAATCGAAAGCGAATGCCGGCGGGGATTGCCATCCGCCGCCCGGCCTTTGTAGGGTGCCGGCTGACCCGGCACGCCGCCGGCCGCGATCCACCGGTTGATTCCCGATGCCGAAGCCCGACGCCGCCACCATCGACCTCCGCATCCTGCGCTGGGTTCCCCTGCTGTTTGCCGTTGGTCTGAATGGTTGCAGCTACTACGGCCAGCTGGCGGCCGGGCAGCTGGAGCTGCTGCGCCAGCGCGAACCGGTCGCGCAGGTGATCGCCGATGAAACCCGCGACCCGGCGTTGCGCCAGCGCCTGACCCGTGCGCTGGCGGCACGCGGCTTCGCCAGCGCGGCGCTGGGCTTGCCGGACAACGACAGCTACCGGCTGTACGCCGACATCCAGCGGCCCTACGTGGTGTGGAACCTGTTCGCCACCGAGGCGTTTTCGGTGAAGCCCGTCGAGCACTGCTTCCCGATCGTCGGTTGCGTGGCCTACCGTGGCTATTACCGCCAGGGTGCCGCGCGTGGCGAGGCGGCGCGCTTGCAGGCGCAGGGGCTGGATACCCAGGTGGCGGGCGTCGAGGCCTATTCGACGCTCGGCTGGTTCGACGACCCGCTGCTCAGCTCGATGCTGCGCCGCGATGACGAACAGCTGGCCGCGCTGTTGTTCCACGAGCTGGCGCACCAGCGGCTGTACCTGCCGGGCGACACCGCGTTCAGCGAGTCCTACGCCACCTTCGTCGAGCGCGAAGGATTGCGCCAGTGGCGCCGCGCGCGCGGCCTGCCGCCGCTGGACGGCGAGGCGCGGCGGCAGTACCGGCAGCTGGTCGAACTGCTGCTGGCAACGCGCGAGCGGTTGGACGCGCTGTATGCCTCGGGCAAAGCGGAGGCTGAACTGCGAGTACTCAAGCAGGCCGAATTCGCCCGCCTGCGGCGTGACTACCGGCAGCTGCGCGATGGCGCCTGGGCTGGCTCGCGGCGCTTCGATGGCTGGTTCGCGCGGCCGCTGAACAACGCCAGCCTGGTGCCGTTCGGCCTGTACGACCGCTGGGTGCCGGCGTTCGCCGCGCTGTTCGAGCACAGCGAGCGCGACTGGCCGCGCTTCCACGCCGCGGTGGCGGAGTTGGCCGAGCAGCCTGCCGAGGAACGGGAAGCGGCGCTCAGACAGCTGGCCGACTGAGCAGGCGCAACGGCGCCGCGCGCTACCGCGGCGCTTGGCGCCGAATACGCTTCATGTATCGAAAAGTTGCGATATGCCGTTCATCGGCGGCGATTGCCTCGACCGCTGAACGGTGCGAATCGTTTGCCGAAGCCTCCGGTCCTCTTTACGAGGTCGCCGATTTCATACGGCGGCGTTCCCCCATGCCTGATACCACGCATAACGACGGAGGCTCCATGGAGACCCTATCCGGAATTTTCGACCACAAAGGCACGCCCCTGGAGAAGCAGAAGTTCACCTGGAAGGAGATGGCCGGCAAGCCGATCAGCAAGCTCGATGACGATGCCTTTACCCGTGTGCGCATCATCCTCATGAACGGCGTCGAGACCGACGCCCTGCGCCTGGCCCACGGCATCGCGCGCTTCAACAAGGAACTGCGCCTGCCGCTGGCGCAGATTCGCCGCACCGAGCAGCACCAGGCAACCATGATCAACTGGCTGATCGGCGCCGACCACTCGCCGCTGGAAACCACCGTCGCCTACGAGCAGGTCGCCATCGAGGTCACCGCCGCGGTGGCGCAGAACGAGCCCGATCCCTACCAGGCGCAGACCTATCGTTTCGGCCTGCTGGAAGACTTCGATCACCTGTACCGCTACTCGGCGATGCTCGACCGCCTCGAGGGCAAGGATGCCAACAACATCCTGCAGGGCTATACCGACATCGTCCCCGGCCGCAAAACCTCCGAGCACCACCGCCATCCGGAAAATGACATCCGCGACAACTACGAGAAGGACAGCGCCGCGCTGATCACCAAGATCCACGCGGCGCTGATCACCGGCGCGGAATACCAGACCCACGATTACTACATGAACATCGGCCCGCTGTTCGCCGACCCGCTGGCGCGCCAGCTGTACGCCGAGATCGCTTCGGTGGAGGAGCAGCACGTCACCCAGTACGGCTCGCTGTCCGACCCCAGCGAGAGCCACATCGAGAAGTGGCTGGTGCATGAGGCGATGGAGGTCTACCTGTACGCCAGTTGCGCCGAGCAGGAGACCAATCCGCGCATCAAGGCCATGTGGGAGCGCTTCCTCGACTACGAGCTGGGCCACTTCAACGTCGCCTGCGAGTGGTTCAAGAAGCTCGAGGGTCGCGACCCGGCCGAGATTCTCGCCGGCCCGCTGCCGAAGATGGTCGAGTTCAGGAGCCAGCGCGATTTCGTCCGCCAGGTGCTGGCCGCCGAGGTCAACCTGCGTACCGCCGGCCCGGCCTACGTGGACAAGGCCAGGGAACCGCAGTCCTCGCTCGACTACCGCAACCACCTCGCCTCGCAAGGGCTCGCCTCGGACATCGTCTCGGCGGGTTACCAGTGGGCGCCGGGTGGCGAACTGATGCGCAAGGCTTCCTGAGGAGACGACCATGGCTACTGCAGCGAAAGTAGGTACCAATTTCACCGGCGTGCAGATGTCGCCGAAGGACACCAAGCGCCTGCTCGAGGCGGTCAACGAGATTCACCCGGATGTGCCGGGCGACGAACACGGGATGCTGGTCGAGCGTGCCGAGCGCAACGAGGAAGCCGACCGCATCGGTTCCGTGCCGGTGCCCGGTTCGGCCAAGGGCATGCTCAAGACCGGCTTCGACATGATGAAGGGCAAGAGCCCCGAGGTGTTCATCGACAAGCTCGGCGAGCGCCTGGCGTTCGAGCGCAACGGCGTGCGCCTGTACGAGGCGATGATCGCCAAGGCGCGCAACCTCGATTCCGCCCGCGCGCTGGTGGACGAGTTGCAGCACATCCGTGATGAAGAGTTCGAGCACATGATGCTGGTGCACGCGGCGATGGAAAAGCTCGGCGCCGATCCCACCGCGCAGACGCCCTGTGCCGATGTGGCCGGGGTCATGGCGATGGGCATCATGCAGGTGCTGACCGATCCGCGGACCAATATCGCGCAGTGCCTGAATGCGTTGCTGACCGCGGAACTGGCGGACAACGCCGCCTGGGAACTGCTGATCGAGCTGGCCCAGGCCGCGGGCCATCCGAACATCGCCAACAGCTTCGTCAAGGCCAAGACCCAGGAGGATGATCATCTGCTGAAGATCAAGACGCTGATGCGCCGTGGTCTGATCCTGCAGACCAAGTAAGCGGCTGGAACGCAAAGCGCGGCGAAAGCCGCGCTTTGTCGTGTCTACGGGAACCGCGGCAGGTCAGCGCTGCTGCTGCACCAGCGCGGGCAGTTGCTCGGCGAGCTTCTGCACCCGCAGCGGCGCGCGGATGAAGCCGTGCTGGCGACCGTCCGGGCCGATGATGACCAGATTGCCGCTGTGGTCGACGGTGTAGTTTTCCTTGCTGGTGTCCGGCGGAATGAAGGGGATGCCGACGCCGTTGGCCAGCGTCTGGATGTTCTCCGGGGTGCCGGTCCAGCCGTGGAAACCGGCGTTGAAATAGCCCAGGTATTCCTTGAGCTTGGCCGGCGTGTCGCGATTCGGATCGACGCTGACCAGGATCGGCTGGACCTGCCCGCGCACCGCTTCGGGCAGCAGGCCGTTGAGCTGGCGCAGCTCGGCAAGGGTGGTCGGGCAGATGTCCGGGCAGAAGGTGTAGCCGAAGAACAGCAGCGTCCAGCCGCCCTTGAGCTGGTCGACCTGCACCGCCTGACCATTCTCGTCGGTCAGGCTCAGCGCCGGCAGCGCGCGGCTCTGCGGCAGCAGCACGATCCCGGCATCCAGCAGCTGGGTCGGGTCGAGCTGGCGTTCACCATTGAGCACCTTGGAAACCGTCAGCCCGACGACCAGCGCGATCAGCGCAACGAGGATGAAGACGGTTTTCTGGATGCGGGTCATGGGTGTCCTGTAGGCGGCTGGGTGGCCTGTTTGGTGAGCTCGGTTGGTCAATTTCGGCGCCCATGACCCCGACACTGCGTTGCTGCTCCTTGCCATAGCTCGCTATGACTCGTCGCAGCGCCTTGTCTCGGAGCCATGTTCATCCGAACTTGCCTCAACCCGCTCACCGCACAGGCCACTAGAAATCGAGCAGCAGATAATGATCAACCAGCAGCGCGATGAACAGTGCGAACAGGTACCAGATGCTGAATTTGAAGGTCTTGATCGCCGCATGTGGCCGGCTGTCGCGGTACAGCGCGATGGCCCAGTAGAGAAAGCGCGCGCCCAGCAGCGCCGCGGCGAGCAGATACGGCAGGCCGCTCATGTGGATGGCGAACGGCAGGAAGCTGACCGCCAGCAGGATCGCGGTGTAGAGCAGGATGTGCACCTTGGTGTAGTGCACGCCGTGGGTCACCGGCAGCATCGGAATGTTCACCTTGGCGTACTCGGCGCGGCGGTGGATCGCCAGCGCCCAGAAATGCGGCGGCGTCCAGGCGAAGATGATCAGCACCAGCAGCAGCGGTTCGGCGCTGATCTGCCCGGTCACCGCGACCCAGCCGAGCAGCGGCGGCGCGGCGCCGGCCAGCCCGCCGATGACGATGTTCTGCGGTGTGGCGCGCTTGAGAAAGCCGGTGTAGATCACCGCGTAGCCGATCAACGAGGCGAGCGTCAGCCAGGCGGCCAGCGCGTTGGTGAAGGCCAGCAGCAGCGCCAGTCCGGCGACGCCCAATGCCAGGGCGAAGGTCAGCGCGGCGGCGGGTGACACCCGGCCCTCGGCCAGCGGGCGCTTGTGGGTACGCGCCATCACCGCGTCGATGCGGCGGTCCACCACATGGTTGACCGCCGCCGCGCCACCGGCGCACAGTGCGATGCCCAGGTTGCCGAACAGCAGCACCGTCCACGGCACGCCGGCGCGGGTGGCGAGGAACATGCCGACCAGCGAGGTGATGAGCATCAGCAGCACCACCTTCGGCTTGGTCAACTCCAGGTAGTCGCGCCAGCTGGCCTGGACGCGGCGTTCGCTGAGTACGGTGGCCATGGTGTTCTCCTTATGGTCGGGCGCCGGGCAGGTCGAAGCGACCGGCCGTGGACGTCATCGATGCGGGATGTCGGGCGCGTGCAGGCTGGCGCAGGCGGTAGTTGATCAGCACCAGTACCAGCAGCAGCGCGGCGCCGCCGCCGTTGTGCGCTACCGCAACCGGCAATGGCAGGTGCAGCACGACGTTGGCGATACCGAGTCCGACCTGCAGCGCCAGCGCGCCGAGCAGCAGCGCCGCGAGGCGGCCGAGGCCGTTGCGCCGCAGCAGGGCGGCGAGCGCCAGCAGCACCAGCGTCACGCTCAGCGCACCAAGCCGGTGGCTGACATGGATCGCCGTGCGCGCCTCGCCGTAGAGCAGGCCGCCGAGGTAGTTGGGGCCGATGTCGTGATGGCTGGGATCGAGGCCGCGGGCGAAGTCCATCGGCGGCCACCATTCACCGTGGCAGGTCGGGAAATCGGTGCAGGCCACCGCCGCATAGTTGCTGCTGACCCAGCCGCCGAGGGTGATCTGCCCGACCACCAGCAGCAGGGCGAATGCCGCGAAGACGCGCAGCCGACCGTCGACCGCGGCCAGCGGCGGTAGCGCGCCGGACAGGCGTAGACAGAGTAGAAACAGCAGACTGAGGGTGGTGAAGCCGCCGAGCAAATGCGCAGTGACGACCTGCGGCCAGAGCTGCAGCGTCACCGTCCACATGCCGAACGCCGCCTGGGCGATGACCACGGCGAGCAGCAGCAGCGGCAGTTTCACCGGCTGGCCCGGCGCGTCGCGGCGGCGCAGCGCCTGCACTGCCAGCGCCAGGATCACCAGCCCGAGGCTGCCGGCGAAATAGCGGTGGACCATCTCGTTCCAGCCCTTGTGCACTTCCACTGGCGCCTCGGGAAAGCGTTCGGCGGCCAGGCTCTGCGCCTGCTCGCTCATCGGCACGCTGAGAAAACCGTAGCACCCTGGCCAGTCCGGGCAGCCGAGGCCGGCGTGGGTCAGCCGCGTGTAGGCGCCGAGCAGCACCACCACCACGGCCAGTGCGGTGGCGAACAGGGCGAGGCGGTAACCGGGGCGTGATGTCGGTGGCATGAGAACTCCTCGTGGTTAGCTGCAAGCTTCAAGCTTCAAGCGGCAAGTCAGAAACGTGAGGCGCTGCTTGGCTTGTGGCTTGTGGCTGCCCCTAGCCGATCTGCGAAATCTTCAGCAGGTACTTGAGGTCGTCGAGGATCGCCTTGCCGTCGGCCTTGGCGTCATAGCGCAGCACCAGATTGCCGTGCGGATCGACGATCCACAGCTGCGGCGTGGTATCGCCGGCCGGGGTCAGTTCGTAGCGCTGCAGCTGCGGGTATTCGCGTGCCAGCCGCTGCTCGGCTTCGGCGGCCAGCGGCGCGCTGCTGGCCAGCGCATGGCCGGCGCGCGCCGCCTCGCGGGCCAGGCCGATGTTGATCTGCCGCGCCAGATAGACCAGCCGCAGGCAGTCTTCTGCGCAGCCTTGCGGCGCGGTGACCAGCAGCTCCCAGCGTGTCGCGTCCGCCGGCGCCTGCACGCCGATGGCCGCGCGGTTCTGCCCGTCGGCGACCAGCACGCCGTGGTAGCTGCGGCTCTGCGGCACCCAGAAACCGTAGCGGTACATCGCCGAGGCCAGCAGCATCGGCCCCAGCACCACGGCAATGATCAGCAGCAGTTGCAGACGCCCGCGCCCGCGGCGGGGCTCAGTGGCGTTCATGGTCGGATTCATCGGGTTCATGCCGTGCTCCTCGTGCCTGATGCACGCCGAAATAGATGAACAGCGCCAGCAGCGCCGCGGCCAGGGCGAACCACTGCACCGCATAGCCGACGTGCTGCTGCGGACTCATGCTGGTCACCGGCCAGTCCGCACGGTAGGCGCTCGGGCCGGGCTCCAGGCGCAGTTCGTGGGCTACGCCGTCGCGGCCGAGCAGCGTCCACAGCGCCTGCACATCGACATGGCTGATCAGCCGTGGCCAGCCCTCGGCCATGCGCTCGCTGAGGACGAACGGCTTGCCCGGCGGCACGTACAGCCAGGCGGCGAGCTTGAGCGGCTGCTGCGGTGTGTCGAACTGCGGGGCGATGCGCCGGTCTGGCCAGGGCAGCCAGCCGCGGTTGATCAGCAGCCAGCGACCGCTGGGTTCGTCATAGAACGGCTGCAGCAACTCCACGCCGACCTGGCCGTCGCGCGTGCGGCTGTCGAGCAGGAAGCTGTGCGCCGCATCGAAGCTTCCCTGCAGGTACACGCGCGCGTAGGCCTGCTCGGCGCTGCCGTCGATCTGTTCCGGCGTCAGCGGCGCGGCCTCCTGGCGGGCCTGCTGGCGTTCCAGCAGCTCGCATTTCTGCTCGCTGCGTTCCAGCTGCCAGAAGCCCAGCCAGACCAGCAGCGGCAGCAGCGCCAACACCAGCAGGGTCGGCAGCAGCCCCGGGCGGAAGCGGCTCATGGCCGGCACCCTGGAATGTCGATATGGCTGGCTATAATCCACCCCACTCCCCCCATCTAGGGCACCTCTAAAAACTACCTGCGCCTACGTTTTTAGAGGTGCCCTCTGGAATCGCTCATGCTCAAGGCGGCGATCGTTCTATTGTTGTTGGCCACGCTGGTCAGTCTGTTCAGTGGCCTGTTCTTCCTGGTGCGCGACGAGGGGCGCCGCTCTCGCGTGGTCGCGGCGCTGTTCGTGCGCGTCTGCCTGGCCGCGCTGACCGTCGCGCTGATCGCCTGGGGCTTCTGGTCCGGCGAGCTGCGCCCGGGGCTGGCTCCCTAGAGCACATAGACGAAGACGAACAGGCCGATCCACACCACGTCGACGAAGTGCCAGTACCAGCTTGCCGCCTCGAAGCCGAAGTGGTGTTCGGCGCTGAAATGCCCGCGCAGGATGCGGATCAGCATCACCGTGAGGATGATCGCGCCCATCGTCACGTGCGCGCCGTGGAAGCCGGTGAGCATGAAGAAGGTCGCGCCGTAGATGCCCGAACCGAGCGTCAGCCCCAGCTCGTTGTAGGCGTGGATGTATTCCTCGGCCTGCAGGATCAGGAAGGCCGCGCCGAGCAACACCGTCACCGCCAGGCCGATCTTCAGTTGCTGGCGATTGTTCTTGCGTAGCGCGTGGTGCGCCCAGGTCAGGGTGAAGCTGGAGGACACCAGCAGGATGGTGTTGACCAGCGGCAAGCCCCAGGCGCTGATGGTGCCTTCCGGCGCCGGGTAGAGCTTGGGATCGGGGTTGCTCAGCAGCGGCCAGCTGAACTCGAAGCCCGGCCAGAGCATGTTGCTGACGCCCTTGTCGCCTTCGCCGCCGAGCCAGGGGCCGACCCAGTAGCGCACGTAGAACAGCGCGCCGAAGAAGGCCAGGAAGAACATCACCTCGGAGAAGATGAACCAGCTCATGCCCCAGCGGAACGAGCGGTCCATCTGCGCGCTGTACAGCCCGGAACGGCTCTCCTTCACCACCGCGCCGAACCAGCCGAACATCATGTAGGCGATCAGCAGTGCGCCGATGAAGAAGATCAGCGGGCCGCTGGATTCGGCGCGTTCGGCCTTGAGGTCGTTGAACCAGGTGCCCAGGCCGAAGAAGGTGACCAGCAGGGCGATGGTGGCGATGATCGGCCATTTGCTCTGCGCCGGGACGTAGTACGGCTCGTGGGTCTGGGTGCTCATTGCAGACTCTCCTTGACCGCGGTCGGCGCCAGGGCGGCGACCGGTGGCTGGCGGGACGTGATGTCGAACAGCGTGTAGGCGAGGGTCAGGTGGCGCACATCGGCCGGCAGGTCGCGATCGACGATGAAGCGCACCGGCATCTCGATGCGCTCGCCCGGCTGCAGCACCTGCTGGGTGAAGCAGAAGCACTCGGTCTTGTGGAAGAACGCCGCGGCCTTGGACGGCGAGACGCTCGGCACGGCCTGGGCGGTCATCGGCTTGTCCGTCGGGTTGTAGGCGACGAAGCGGATTTCCTGGCTGGCGCCCGGATGCACCTCCACCTGCGCAGCCAGCGGCTGGAACTCCCAGACCATGCCCGCGGCGTTGGTGGCGAGGAACTGCACGCGCACCTGGCGCGCGACATCCACCGTCTGCGTGCCGTCGTAGGCGCCGGCGGTCTTGCCGTTGATGCCGAACGCCTGGCACATCACGTCGTAGATCGGCACCAGGGCGAAGCCGAAGGCGAACATCGCCGCCACCACCAGCAACAGGCGACGAACCAGACGCGCGGTGGGCAGTGATTCGCTCATCGGCGGCTCCTCGGCAGGCGCCGCCCGCGTGGGCGGCCGGCGGCAGCGCTAATCATGCTTGGGCCCCGTGCGGTGCTCGTGCAGGGTGTGCATGTCCGGCGGCGTGGTGAAGGTGTGGTAGGGCGCCGGCGACGGCACGCTCCATTCCAGCCCTTCGGCGCCATCCCACGGCTTGGCCGGCGCCGGCACGCCGCCGCGGATGCACTTGATGACGATGAACAGGAACAGCAACTGCGTGGCGCCGAACATGAAGGCACCCATGCTCGAGACCATGTTGAAGTTGGCGAACATCAGGTTGTAGTCGGGAATGCGCCGCGGCATGCCGGCCAGGCCGACGAAGTGCATGGGGAAGAACGCCAGGTTCATGCCGACGAAACTCAGCCAGAAATGCAGCTTGGCCAGGGTTTCGTCGTACATGTGCCCGGTCCACTTCGGCAGCCAGTAGTAGGCCGAGGCGAAGATGCCGAAGATCGCCCCCGGCACCAGCACATAGTGGAAGTGCGCGACCACGAAGTAGGTGTCGTGGTACTGGAAGTCCGCCGGGGCGATGGCCAGCATCAGCCCGGAGAAGCCGCCGATGCTGAACAGGATGACGAACGCCACGGCGAACAGCATCGGCGCCTCGAACGTCAGCGAACCGCGCCACATGGTCGACACCCAGTTGAACACCTTCACCCCGGTCGGCACGGCGATCAGCATGGTGGCGTACATGAAGAACAGCTCGCCGGTCAGCGGGATGCCGACGGTGAACATGTGGTGCGCCCAGACCAGGAACGACAGGAAGGCGATCGCCCCGGTGGCGTAGACCATCGAGGTGTAGCCGAACAGCGGCTTGCGGCTGAACGCCGGGATGATCGAGCTGACCGCGCCGAACGCCGGCAGGATCATGATGTACACCTCGGGGTGGCCGAAGAACCAGAACACGTGCTGGAACAGCACCGGGTCGCCACCGCCGGCGGCGCTGAAGAAGCTGGTGCCGAAGTGGATGTCCATCAGCATCATGGTCACCACGCCGGCCAGCACCGGCATCACCGCGATCAGCAGGAAGGCGGTGATCAGCCAGGTCCAGACGAACAGCGGCATCTTCATCAGCGTCATGCCCGGCGCGCGCAGGTTGAGCACCGTGGCGATGACGTTGATCGCGCCCATGATCGAGCTGATGCCCATCAGGTGGATGGCGAAGATGAAGAAGGTCACCGATTCGGGCGCATAGGTGGTCGACAGCGGCGCGTAGAAGGTCCAGCCGAAGTTCGGCCCGCCGCCCTCCATGAACAGCGTCGAAACCAGCAGGCCGAAGGCCGCCGGCAGCAGCCAGAAGCTGAAGTTGTTCATCCGCGGCAGGGCCATGTCCGGCGCGCCGATCATCAGCGGAATCATCCAGTTGGCCAGGCCGACGAAGGCCGGCATCACCGCGCCGAACACCATCACCAGGCCGTGCATGGTGGTCATCTGGTTGAAGAATTCCGGCTGCACGATCTGCAGGCCGGGCTGGAACAGCTCGGCGCGGATCACCATGGCGAAGGTGCCGCCGAGCAGGAAGGCGCAGAAGCTGAACCACAGGTACATCGAGCCGATGTCCTTGTGGTTGGTGGTCAGCAGCCAGCGCGAGAGCCCCCTGGCCGGGCCGTGGTGGTGGTCATGCCCGGCATGTCCATGATCGTCGATCACTGCACTCATCAGCCTGTCCTCTTACTGGGTGGCTTCTTCGGCCTGTTTGAAATCCAGCACGTCTTTCGGCGTGACCATGTCGCCCTTGGCGTTGCCCCAGGCGTTGCGCTCGTAGGTGATGACGGCGGCCAGATCGACTTCCGAGAGCTGCTTGCCGAACGCCGCCATCGCGGTGCCCGGCTTGCCGTTGACGACGATGTTGAGGTGGCCGCTGACTTCGCCGGTGGCGATGGCCGAGCCCTTGAGCGCCGGGAACATCGGCGGCAGGCCCTCGCCGGTCGGCTGGTGGCAGGCGGCGCAGTTGGTCTGGTAGACCTTCTCGCCGCGCGCGGAGAGTTCGTCGAGCGTCCACTCCTTGTCGGTCAGCTCCTTGAGCTTGGCGGCTTCGGCCTTGCGCTCGGCCATCCAGGCGGCGTAGTCCTCCTGCGACTTGACCTCCACCACCACCGGCATGAAGCCGTGGTCCTTGCCGCACAGCTCGGTGCACTGGCCGCGGTAGATGCCAGGCTGCTCGACACGGGTCCAGGATTCGTTGACGAAGCCGGGAATGGCGTCCTTCTTCACCGCCAGCTCCGGCACCCACCAGGAATGGATCACGTCCGCCGCGGTGACCAGGAAGCGCACCTTGGCACCGGCCGGAATGACCAGCGGCTGGTCGACTTCCAGCAGGTAGTGCTCGCCCTTGGGCGCCTGGTTGTTGATCTGCTCGCGCGGCGTGGTGAGGTTGCTGAAGAACTCCACATCCTCGCCCAGATACTTGTAGTGCCACTTCCACTGGTAGCCGGTGATCTGGATGTCGACATCCGACTCGGACGAGTCGTAGATGTGGATCAGGGTGCGCGTGGCCGGGACCGCCATGCCGATCAGGATCAGCAGCGGAATGATCGTCCAGAGCGCCTCGACCTTGGTGTTCTCGTGGAAGTTGGCCGACTCCTGCCGGCGCGAGCGACGGTGGGCGATCATCGAATAGATCATCACGCCGAACACCAGCGCGCCGATGACCACGCAGATCCAGAAGATCGCCATATGCAGGTCGAATACCGAGCGACTGACGTCGGTCGCCCCCGAACGCATGTTCACGTCCCAGGCGGCCTGCGCCTGGCTGACGAGCGTCGATAGTCCAAGCCCCATCCAGATGCATGGATGTCGAGACATTGCGGGTTCCCCTTATGATTCTTGTTATCCCGCCGACTGCCATCGCAACCGCCGAAAATCGGCTGGCCGGGAATCGTTCCCGGGGTGCCAGCTACGTTTTCGATCAGTCCGATTTCGCCGCCGCACCGCCGCTATCGCGGTGGTTGCGCCGACGCCTGCACGCGCAGTCGGAACTTCAATCAGGTACGCCTACGAACGGAGTATAGACAGCCATTCCTGACTGGCAATTCAGCGACCGGAGGCGTCTGCCACGCGGGTTGTGGGCGCATCGTTCTTCTTCACGCCACGCAAGTTCATCAGTGCCAGGCATACCTGCAGCACGATCAGCGCCCAGGCCTGGACGTGCCAGCCCCAGATCACCCACAGCAGATTGCTCAGCAGAAACCGATGAAGCGCCGCCCCGGGCGCAGCGAGCCGATCAGCCAGGCGGCGATCACCGTGACCAGCATGGCCGGCCATTGCAGCAGATCGATCCAGTCCACGGCCCACTCCGATACGGGGATACAGGAATTGGTGCGGCGGCGGCGCCAGTAAGTTCCTCGCCGTCCGGCCCGCAGGCGCTGCGTATGCGCCGCCGGGGCAAGCCGTCAAAGCAGATTCATCTGACGGCCGGGCGGGGCGAAACGGCTGCAGTCCAGGCCGTGGTTCTGCTCGCGGCGGTTGAAGCCCAGGCGTCGGCAGGCCAGGCGAAAGCGCTGCGCCAGCAGCTCGGCGAACGGGCCTTCGCCGCGCATGCGGCTGCCGAAACGGCTGTCGTTGCTGCGCCCGCCGCGCGACTGGCGCACCAGGCTCAGCACATGCGCGGCGCGCTGCGGGAAGTGCTCGGCCAGCCAGGCCTCGAACAGCTCCGCCAGCTCGTGCGGCAGGCGCAGCAGCACGTAGCCGGCCGACGCCGCACCGGCGCCGCGGGCGGCTTCGAGCAGGTGCTCGAGCTCCATGTCGTTGATCATCGGGATCATCGGCGCGCACATCACGCTGACCGGCACGCCGGCCTCGTGCAGCGTGCGCAGCACCCGCAGGCGCGCCGCCGGCGAGGCCGCGCGCGGTTCCATGATGCGTTTGAGTTCGTCATCCAGCGTGGTCAGGCTGACCGAGACGCTGACCAGCCGCTGCTCGGCCAGCGGCACCAGCAGGTCGAGGTCGCGCAGCACCAGCGAGCCCTTGGTGATGATGTGCAGCGGATGGCGGTAGCGCAGCAGAATCTCCAGCGCCTGGCGCGTCAGCCGCTGCTCGCGCTCCAGCGGCTGGTAGGCGTCGGTGTTCACCCCTAGGGCGATGGGCTGCGGCACATAGCCCGGCTTGCTCAGCTCCGCTTCCAGGCGCTCGGCGAGGTTGGTCTTGGCGATCAGCTTCGTCTCGAAATCGATGCCTGGCGACAGGTCCCAGTAGGCATGGCTGGGCCGCGCGAAACAGTAGATGCAGCCGTGCTCGCAGCCCCGATAGGGGTTCACCGAGCGGTCGAAGCCGACATCCGGCGACTGATTGCGCGTCAGCACCGACTTGGCGATCTCTCGGCGCACCTCGGTGGCGCGGGTCGGCGGCACGTCCTGCTGCCAGCCGTCGTCGTAGGCCTCGCTGCGGGTCGGCGCGAAACGGTTGTCGGGGTTGATCGCGGTTCCGCGGCCGCGTGGTGTCTGAGGCAAGTCGGGCATGATTGGCTGCGTCTTTTTACTGTTTATTCATACAGTATTTTACTTCAGCCATCAGCCTGCCAGCGATCATCCGATCGACGGTGCGCTGACCATCCGTCAGCCGCGTCGGGAACATTTGCGCCGCGCCCGGGCCAAACCAGTCTGGTCGGATTCCACAGGGATGCCGGTACGCGTACCGGTCCGGCAGTACCGGCCAGGCACTCTTCATTTTCATCGGCTGCCGACACCCTCAGGAGCAGACCATGCAGACTTCCTTCCACTCGCGGGAGAACAACTTCGACTTCCTGCGCTTCTTCGCTGCGGCGCTGGTGCTGTTCGCCCACAGCTACCCGCTGGTCGGGCGGCGCGGCGACGAGCCGCTGACCGTGCTGACCGGCTACGAGAAGGGCGGCTCGATCGCGGTCGGCATCTTCTTCGTCATGAGCGGCTACCTGATCGCCTCGTCGTGGCTGGCCAGCAGCAGCCCGCAGAGCTTCCTGATCAAGCGCGCGCTGCGCATCTTTCCGGCGCTGATCGTCGCGGTACTGCTGACCACCTTCGTCCTCGGCCCGCTGGTCACGCAATTCGACCTCGCCCGCTACCTCGCCGCGGACGGCACCTGGACCTACCTGCAGAACATCCTGCTGGTGACCCGCTTCGAGTTGCCTGGGGTGTTCGACGGCAACATCTACCCGGACGTGGTCAACGGTTCGCTGTGGACGCTGCCGCTGGAAGTGCTGATGTACATCGGTGTGATGATCCTCGGGCTGACCGGTTTCCTCACGCGCCGGCTGATCTTCCTGCCGATCGCCGGGCTCGCCGTCGGGCATTTCTGGCTGCTGGGCAAGCTCGGCATCGATTCGTACTTCATCAAGAACATCTTCAAGCTCGGGCTGCTCTACTACGCGGGCTCGGCGCTGTTTCTCTACCGCGACGACGTGCCCTGGCGCGGCTGGATCGCGGCGCTGCTGTTCGCCGCGCTGGTGGCGACCTTCCGCACCGACATCGGACAGCTGGTGTACTTCGTCGCGCTGCCGTATCTGGTGCTCTACCTCGCCTACGCGCCGCTGCCGTGGGTGTCGCGTTTCGGCAAGTACGGCGACTTCTCCTATGGTCTGTACATCTACGCCTTTCCGTTCCAGCAGCTGACGGTCTACCTGTTCGGCCCGCAGATCGGGGTGCTCGGGCTGTCGCTGATCGCGTTCGTGCCGACGCTGATCTGCGCGGCGCTGTCCTGGCACCTGATCGAGGCGCCGGCGATGAAGCTCAAGCGCCTGTTTGCCCGCGCACCGCAGCCGGGGCGGGCGACGCCGAAGGTTGAGGGCTGATCAGGCGACCCCAAGGAGTCATCGCGCTTTCCCCGAGAAAGCAAATATTTGGCGGTATTGAGCTGGCAGGATTGGGTGGGTCTGCCCGCTCGTTTAGGTTCGTGGTCTGGAGATCAGGGCCATTACCGCGTGAGCTGGTGGTTCTGGTTTCGGCCACCCGGCCGAGTCACTTGACTCGCTTCGCTCGCCCTTCGGGCCAGCCTTCGGCTGTTACTCCGCTACGCTCCGTATCTCGTTGCTCGCCGAGAAAGTAACCAAAGAGAAAGCGCGCCCGACATCCGGGTCTGGCCTGCGACCAGACTTCCCTCGCTCCGGCGCCGCTCCGGGGGCACGTCACGAAGGGACGTCCCTGTCCCTTCGTGACTCGCTCGGCGTCCTGTCTCGCGTCCCCCTGCGCGACACCTCTACTCGGCCTCCTGACGGGATCGGAGCCCGAGTCGCCTGAAGGTTTTTCGTTGTTGCTTTGGCTTTTAGCTGCACGGGCTTTCAGGCGGCACCAACCGCCCCTTTCAGGAGGGTGAGTGGAATCGTTGCGTAAGGGAGCGAGCCGCATGGATGCGGCGAGAGGCTTAAAGGGCCAAGGATGGCCCTTGTAAGCCGGCCCCCTGAAGCGGCGATGGAACGAACGGACCCTGCGCGAAGCGCAGGGCCGGATGCAGGGGCAAGCGGTTTTGGTTACTTTTGCCGCGACTGGCAAAAGTGACTCGCCCAGCAGGGCGAAACCAAGCTTTCAAGCGACTCTGCCGACCGGCGTGACTGCAACGTGCCCAGCAATGCCCGAAAACTGGCAGTTCGCCCCAAACATGAATGAGAAGAAAACGAAAAACCCGCCAAATGGCGGGTTCTTCGCTCAACCGAGCCGTATCACTCCGGCTTCTTCAACTTAGGATTCGGAAAGAACTGCACCGACTGCACCTGCGGATTGGCCGCCTTGGGCTGAACACGGTTGACCCGCGTACCCAGCTCCAGCGGCACCGACTGGCCCTGGGCGTTGAGGATGTCGGCATAGCCGCAGACCACGCATTCGCGATGCGGCACGCCGTCGACGTCCCACATCTTGATGCAGTCCGTGCCGCTACACGCCGGGCACACGGCACCGGCGATGAAGCGCTTGGTGGTGATTCGGGATTCGTCGTTGCTCATGCTGCGGCCTCCGCTACCAGCCCGAGGTGGCGCAGCAGGGCGTCGATGGACGGCTCGCGGCCTCGGAAATCGACGAACAGTACCATCGGCTCCTGCGAGCCGCCACGGGCGAGGATCGCCTCGCGGAAGGCGCGGCCGGTCTCGGCGTTGAACACGCCTTCTTCCTCGAAGCGCGAGAAGGCGTCGGACGACAGCACCTCGGCCCACTTGTAGCTGTAGTAACCGGCCGCGTAACCGCCGGCGAAGATGTGCGCGAAGCTGTTGGGGAAGCGGTTGTACGCCGGCGGACGCATCACCGAGACCTCGTCGCGGATATGTTCGAGCACCTCCAGCACGCTGCGGCCGTCGCCGTGGGTGGCGTGCAGCTCGAAGTCGAACAGCGAGAACTCCAGCTGGCGCGCCATCATCATGCCGGACTGGAAGTTCTTCGCCGCCAGCATGCGGTCCAGCTTGTCCTGCGGCAGGCGCTCGCCGGTCTGGTAGTGGCCGGCGATGTGCGCGAGGCCTTCGGGGTCCCAGCACCAGTTCTCCATGAACTGGCTCGGCAGCTCCACCGCATCCCAGGCCACGCCGTTGATGCCCGAGGCGCCGGCGTGCTCGATCTGGGTCAGCAGGTGGTGCAGGCCGTGACCGAATTCGTGGAACAGCGTGGTGACCTCGTCATGGGTCAGCAGCGCCGGGCGCTCGCCGACCGGCGGGGTGAAGTTGCAGACCAGATTGGCCACCGGCGTCTGCAGCGTGCCGGCGGCGGTGCGGCGCTTGTCGCGGGCGCCGTCCATCCAGGCGCCGCCGCGCTTGTTCGGCCGCGCGTAGAGGTCGAAGAAGAAGCGCCCGACGTGCTCGCCGTGCTCGCTGATCTCGAACAGGCGCACGTCCGGGTGCCAGCTCTCGAAGTCTTCCAACTCGCGGATCTCGATGCCGTACAGGCGCTGGACGATGGCGAACAGCCCGGAGAGCACCTTGTCGATCGGGAAGTACTCGCGCAGTTCCTCCTGGTTCAGGCTGTAGCGGCTCTGGCGCAGCTTCTCGGCGTAGTAGCCCAGATCCCAGCTCTGCAGCTCGTCCAGCCCCTGCTCGGCGGCGAAGGCGCGCAGTTCGGCCAGGTCGCGTGCGGCGAACGGCTTGCTGCGTACCGCCAGGTCGCGCAGGAAGCTCAGCACCTGCTCGGTGGATTCGGCCATCTTGGTTGCCAGCGACAGTTCGGCGAAGTTGCCGTAGCCCAGCAGCTGCGCCAGTTCGTGGCGCAGCGTGAGGATTTCTTCCATCACCGGGCCGTTGTCGAACTGCCCGGCGTTCGGCCCCTGGTCGGAGGCGCGGGTGGAGTAGGCGGCGTAGACCTCCTCGCGCAGACCACGAGCGTCGGCGTAGGTCATCACCGCGTAGTAGCTGGGGAATTCCAGGCTGATCAGCCAGCCGTCGAGGTTCTTGGCCTTGGCCGCCTCGGCCATCTGCGCCTTGGCCGAGTCGGGGATGCCGGCCAGCAGGCTTTCGTCGGTGACGTGGCGGGTCCAGGCCTGGGTGGCGTCCAGCAGCTGGTTGGAGAAGCGGCTGCCCAGTTCGGCGAGCTTCATCTGGATTTCACCGAAGCGCTGCTGTTCGACCGGCGGCAGATCGATGCCGGACAGGCGGAAGTCGCGCAGCGCGTGGTCGAGAATGGTCTTCTGCGCCACCTCGTAGCCGGCTGCTTCCGGGCGCTTGGCCAGCGCCTGGTAGGCCTCGAACAGCGCGCGGTTCTGCCCGAGTTCCGTCCAGTAGGCCGACAGCTTGGGCAGGCAGGCCTCGTAGGCGGCGCGCAGTTCCGGGCTGTTGCACACCGCGTTGAGATGGCCGACCGGCCCCCAGGCGCGGCCGAGGCGCTCGTTCAGCTCGTCGAGACCGATCACCAGGGTCTGCCAGTCGAGGCTGTCGGCCGGACGGCTGAGCAGCTCCTGGATCGCCACGCGGTTGTCGCCGAGGATGCTGTCGATCGCCGGCTCGACGTGCTCCGGGCGGATGGCGGAATAGGGCGGCAGGTCGAAGTCTTGCAGCAGGGGATTGTTCGCGCTCACGGTTCACCTTGGGACGAAGAGGGTTGAAACTCAGACCACACCGGCGCGGCTATGCTCCGGCCGTGCGGCGGCGGCAATGCCGGCCATCTTAATTACAATCGACCCTTCCCGCAGCCAGAAAGGTTTCTATCGTGGCGATACGCAGCTACCAAAACCGCACGCCGCAACTGGGCGAGCGCGTGTTCGTCGACGACTCCGCCGTGGTCATCGGCGATGTCGAGATCGGCGCCGACAGCTCGGTCTGGCCGCTGACGGTGATCCGCGGCGACATGCACCGCATCCGCATCGGCGCGCGCTCGAGCATCCAGGACGGCAGCGTGCTGCACATCACCCACGCCGGGCCGTACAACCCGGACGGCTTTCCGCTGAGCATCGGCGATGAGGTCACGGTCGGCCACAAGGTCACGCTGCACGGCTGCACCCTGGGCAGCCGCATCCTGGTCGGCATGGGCTCGATCGTGATGGACGGCGTGGTGGTCGAGGACGAGGTGATCATCGGCGCCGGCAGCCTGGTGCCGCCGGGCAAGACGCTGGAGTCCGGCTACCTCTACGTCGGCAGCCCGGTGAAGCAGGCACGCCCGCTGACCGGCAAGGAGCGCAGCTTCTTCAGCTATACCGCCGGCAACTACGTCAAGCTCAAGGACCAGCACCTCGCCGAGCGCGGCTGAGCCCGCTCACTTTGCGAACAGTTGGCCGATGTCCTTGAACGCCTTGAATTCCAGGGCGTTGCCGCAGGGGTCGAGGAGGAACATGGTCGCCTGCTCGCCGACCTGGCCCTGGAAGCGCACGTAGGGCTCGATGACGAAGCGCGTGCCGCGCGCCTTCAGCCGTTCGGCCAGCGCCTCCCACTGCGCCCAGCCGAGCACCACGCCGAAGTGCGGCACCGGCACGTCATGGCCGTCGACCGGATTGCTGTGCGCCGCTTCCTGATGCGGCATCTTCGGCGCCTCGTGGATCACCAGCTGATGGCCGAAGAAGTCGAAGTCCACCCAGTGCGCGCTGCTGCGGCCCTCGGCGCAGCCGAACGCCTCGCCGTAGAAGGCGCGCGCGGCGGGCAGGTCGTGGACGGGAATGGCGAGGTGGAAGGGCGAGAGCGTCATCGGGGGTACTCCGCAAGTGGCAAGACGTTTCGAGTGTAGAGGGTTTTCCCGAGGCGTCGGGGCCGCCGGTGGGCTGAAGCCCACCCTACAAGCCTGCACCGAACCCGTAGGGTGGGCTTCAGCCCACCGATCACCCACGTCAGTTCCGCTCGCCAGCGCACATGCCGAGCCAATCCGCATGACCGCCGCCCCAGTCCGCTGGCAACGTACCCGCCTTAACGAAGCGGTGAAAGCTGGAGTACGGCCAGTCGGCCACCTGGGTACACCAGCCATGCTTGACCGGGTTGTAATGCAGGTAGTCGACATGCCGCTGCAGGTCCGCCTCGTCGCGGATCTGGTGTTCGGCCGGCGAAGTCGCTGTCGCCATGCGGTAGCGTCCAGATCGTGTGCAGATGCTCGGGCAGCACGCAAATGGCGACGGTATGGAACGGCAACCGGCTCTGCGCCTCGCGATAAGCGGCACGCAGCCGGTCGATCTGCTCGACCAGCAGGGCCGAGCGGCGATCGGCCAGCGTTACGGTAAAGAACCAGGTGCCACCTGCCACCCGGCTTCTACGATAGTTGGACATTGCGGCTTCCTTGCCTCTGACGATGTGGATCCGCGGCCAACCTTGCTTGGCGCGCAGCGGAACTTCAATAAAGAGTTAGTGGTGGTGGGCTGAAGCCCACCCTACAAGCCTGCGCCGCACCCGTAGGGTGGGCTTCAGCCCACCGATCGCTCACCCAAAACCGAACACCATGAACCTGGAGCGGTTTTGCGCCGATCGGCCTACGCTGCAGCTGGAGCCCTCGATGCTGCCCTGAACCGCCGGGCCGCCCGCCGTGCTGCTGGTTCGGCGCACCGCGGGGCTGTATAACGGCGCCTTGCCCCGGGGTGCATGAACAGGAGGAGCGATGGAAGAGGTCATCGAAGAGCTGCGCGAACGCAGCGAGCCGGTGCCGGTGCCGCTGGAGCTGCCGGACGACGAACAACTGGTCGAGGTCGAGGAGCAGCTTTTCATCAACCTGCCGTTCGGCTTGCGCGAGTTCCTGCTGCAGGTCAGCGATGTGGTCTACGGACGGCTGGAGCCGGTCACCGCCAGCGATCCGCAGTCGCACACCTACCTGCCGGAAGTGGCCGCCAACGCCTGGGATGCCGGCGTACCGCGCGATCTGCTGCCGATCTGCCAGGACGGCCCCGACTACTATGTGGTCGATCTGGAGGGCGAGGTCACGCTGTTCGACGGCGACAGTCACGAGCTCACCGAGCAGACCTGGGAAACGGTCTGGCACTGGGCGCGCGACGTGTGGCTGGAAAGCGGCGCATGAGTGCCGTGCTCAGCGCCCGCCGACCCTCGGAAACGCGCCATGCTGACGCTCGCTAATCTGTTCCTCTTCCTGGTTCTGGCCAGCGTGGCGGCGTGGTTCTGGCACGGCCACGGCATTCGCGAGCGCGCGCTGGTCGCGGTGCGCCGGCATTGCCAGAAGCTGGACGTCGAGCTGCTCGACGGCAACGTCGCCTTCAAGCGTCTGGCGCTGCTGCGCGACGGTGCCGGCCATCGCCGCCTGGCGCGCGTCTACGGCTTCGAGTTCACCGTCACCGGCGAGCAGCGCCACGTCGGGCAGATCGTCATGTTCGGCACGCATGTCGGGCGCATCGAGCTTGAGGCACATCCGTTCCGTGCTCCCGCCGAGCCGCCGGGCGGGCAGGTGATTCAGCTCGACGACTGGCGCCGCCACTAGCAGGCGGTTGAAAACTGCCTGCGTAGCCATTGCGGCGTTAGAAACAGGCACTGGCTGCCTCGCCTACGTTTTCAACTGCCTGCCAACTAGTCGATCCGGCACTCGTCGAGCGACTGCCGCAGCGCCGCCTGCGCTTGCGGCGCGGCGAAGATCAGTTCCAGTCGCGAATCCTTGCGCCACTCGCTCGGTTGCAGATGCACCGGCGCGCCATCCAGCGCGTTGCCGGAGCACCAGCCGCTTTCGCCATGCAGTACCAGCTTGGCGCGTCGCCACGGCCAGCGCCGTAGCCAATGCTGCAGCCGCGCCATGTCGAAGCGCTGGCTCGGATGCCAGCGCCAGCCGATGCTCCAGCCGTCCGCGCCGGCCTGCACCTGGCAGACCGGCT
This sequence comes from Stutzerimonas stutzeri TS44, assembly GCA_000263395.1. Lineage (GTDB taxonomy): Bacteria > Pseudomonadota > Gammaproteobacteria > Pseudomonadales > Pseudomonadaceae > Stutzerimonas > Stutzerimonas stutzeri_C. The sequence continues at coordinate 56,057 of AJXE01000008.1, read as the reverse complement.
GACGCGGATCGAGCCAGACGCCGGGCAGCGGCGCCGCGGCGGCCGGCAGTGCGGCGCGATCACCGCCAGCGCATGCTCGCTGAGCGATGCCCGGCAGCTGCGCCAGTGGCAGCACGCCCTGTTCGGTCCAGTACAGCGGCCGCGCCGGCAGGCGCGCGGCGAGTGTCGTTCGTGTCGCGGCGTCCAGCTCCGCGCTCTTGTTCAGCACCAGCAGGCCGGCGCTGTCCAGCGCCTGCTGCTGGCTGTCCGGTAGTGGCGCGCCGCGCGCCAGTGCGGCGGCATCCAGTACCAACACGCTGGGCTGCACGGCCAGCACCTCGGTCCACGGCGGCTGGCCGAGCTGACGCAGCAGCTGCGCCGGATGGCCGAGGCCGGAGGGTTCGATCAGCAGGCGCTGCGGCCGGGCCTGGCGCAGCAGGCGGCTCAGGCCAACCTGAAACGGCACGCCGTTGACGCAGCACAGGCAGCCGCCGGCGACCTCGGCGATGCCGACGCCATCGGCATCGGTACTCAGCAGGGCGGCATCCAGGCCGATCTGGCCGAATTCGTTGACCAGCACCGCCCAGCGCTCGTCCGCCGGCTTCTGCGCCAGTAGGTTGCGGATCAGGCTGGTCTTGCCGGCGCCCAGCGGGCCGCCGATCAGGTGGGTGGGGATCTGTGTGAGCATGCCGGCATGGTGCGCATTTTGGCCGGCGCGGGGAAGCCGTTTTTCCGCGACGGCATGCTAGAGTCGCCGCCGTTCGAGGGAGAGGGTCACGCGATGCGTTCGATGTTGCTGCTGCCGCTGCTGCTGGGTCTGGCCGGGGAGGTGCTGGCCGAGGCCTGCATCGTCCATAGCCGGGATGCGCGCATCGAAGTGCGGCTGTGCCAGCAGAACCGCAGCATCCCCGCCGAACTGTTTCGCAGCGGCTTCTGCCAGCCGCAGCTCAAGGATCAGCAGGTGGACGTGCAGTTCGTCGAGAGCTGCCCCAGCGGTGCGTTCGGCATCTGCCGCGACGCGCAGGTGTCCAACCTGCCATATCGCCAGGACATCCACTATTACGGCGTCGCCAGCGACGGCCGCTTCCTCCGGCCGGCCTGCGAGCAGAACAGCGGCGGGCGCTGGGAACGCACCGACTGACCCACGCAGCCCAGTACGGCCGGGGGTTTCACGTGGAACGGCTCAGCGGGCCGCAACCCTCACCGAGCCAGCGCGCCTGCGCTTTGCTTTTCCCTGCACGGCCCGCCAGGCAGCACCAACCGCCCCTCGCAGCCGGGGTCGGCGGTTTTGCTCACTTTTTCGCGACTGAAAAAAGTGAGTCGCCCGGCAGGGCGAAACCAGGCGTTCAAGCCACCCGCCAAGCGCCATGAACGCAAAACGCCCAGTCAGCACACCCAAACCTGTCAGTCCGAAAAAACGCAACGAACCTGAAAACGCGACACCCCGCGCGAACCTCCTCGCGGGGTGCCATGCGCCTTGCCGGGTTACTTGAAGCAGTGCGCGTAGAGGCAGGTCTCGAAGCCGTACTTGATCTTCACCGGGCCGAGCAGCACGTTGTTGCGCTGCACGTAGGCGTCCCAGTCCTGCTTGAGCTCGGCCAGCTTGGCCGGCTCGGTCTTGGCCAGGTCGTGGGCCTCGACCGGGTCCTTGGCCAGGTTATAGAGCTGCCACTCGGCACTGCCGTAGGGTGCGGTCATCCAGCTCATCTTCCAGTCGCCCTTGCGCAGCGCGCGGCGACCGAACAGCTCCCAGCCGACCACCCGCTCCGGCACAGCCTGGCCGCGCAGCCCGGCGAGCATCGACACGCCCTGCATCGACTGCACCTCGCGACCGCGGAAGTGGGTACCCGGGTGCTCGATGCCGGCCAGCTCGAGGATGGTCGGCATCACGTCCATGACGTGGAAGAAGCTCTTGTTCACGCTGCCGGCCGGTGCCTGCAGAGCCGGGTAGTGGATGATCACCGGCACCGAGGTACCGCCCTGGCTGGTGAAGCCCTTGAAGAACGGGAACGGCGTGGCACCGACCTGCGCCCACTGCGCACCGTAGTCGATGTAGGAACCCTTGCGGCCCATGTTCTGCAGGCTGTTGTCGAAGTCGCTGGCCATCCACTCGCGGTTGCCCGGCAGGTCGATGGGGCTGTTGCCGTCGGCGCCGTTGTCGGACATGAACAGCACGAAGGTGTTGTCCAGCTGGCCGGTCTGGCGCAGGTAGTCGAGCATGCGCCCGATGTGATGGTCCATGTTGTCGACCATCGCCGCGTAGACCTCCATGCTGCGCGCCTCGCGCTGGCGCTGCTCGTCGCTGAGCTGTTCCCAGCTCGGCAGGCCGCCGGCCATCGGCGTGTTGGCCTCGACGTCGGCCGGCACCAGGCCGAGCTGCTTCATGCGCGCCAGGCGCTGCTGGCGCAGGGCCTCGTAGCCCTCGGCGTAGCGGCCCTGGTACTTGTCGATCCACTGGTCGGGGGCGTGCAGCGGCCAGTGCGGCGCGGTGTACGAAAGCACGGCCATGAACGGCTTGTCCTCGGCCTTGTCGGCCTCGATGTAGTCGATCAGGCGGTCGGTATAGAACTCGCTGGAGAAGAAGCCCTTGGGCACCTCGACCTGCTTGCCGTCCTCGCGGTAGATGGCCTTGGGATCGACGCTGATGATCGCCTTCTGGTCGTCGAAGTGGCTGGCGCCGCCCTGCACCAGGATGAACGAGCGGTCGAAGCCGCGCGCCTTGGGGCTGAGTTCCTCGCTGCGGCCCAGGTGCCACTTGCCGGTGGTGTAGGTCTTGTAGCCGGCGCCCTGCATCACCTCGGCGAGGTTGGCCACGCGCTGGTTCAGATAGCTTTCGTAGCCCGGCTGGCCCTTCTGGAAGTCCTGCATCAGTTCGCCCATGTTGCCCAGGCCCGCCTGGTGGCTGTCGGTGCCGCTGAGCAGCATCGCGCGGGTCGGCGAGCAGGTCGGCGCGGCCTGGAAGTTGGTCAGGCGCACGCCCTCGCTGGCCAGAGCGTCGAGGTTGGGCGTCTCGATCTCGCCGCCGAAGCTGCCTAGGTCGCTGTAGCCCATATCGTCGGCGACGATGATCAGGAAGTTGGGTTTGTCGGCGGCCTGGCAGGCGAAGCTGGCCAGTCCGGTGATGCAGAGCGCTAGGCTCAGGTGCCTCAGGTTCATGGGATGCTTCCTCTTCTTGTTGTGGTCGGGCGCGCTGGCCCGGTCGCACCCGGTGCCCCCGGCGGGAGCACGCGGGGAACTGGCGGCAGCCGGGCGGCTTACCAGAATTTCCAGGTGTAGGTGGTGGCCAGGCGGTTCTCGTTGAAGTCGTTGCCGTGGCGGAACTTGGCGTCGATGTTCATCCAGTTGAAGCCCAGGCCCTTGAACGGGCCGTCCTGCACCACGTAGCCGAGGACGATGTCGCGCTCGCTCTCACCGGTACTGCTCAGGCCCGGGCCGCGATCGATGCCGCTGCCGCGGATGTAGCGGGTCATCAGCGTCAGGCCGGGGATGCCCTGCGCGGCGAAGTCGTAGTCGTAGCGCACCTGCCAGGAGCTCTCGTTGGCGCGGTAGAAGGCCAGCGCCGACCAGTTCACCAGGTGCGGCTGCGGCGTGTAGCCGTTGAGCAGCGGGAAGTTGCTGTCGCCGAGCATGCGCTGGTAGCCGAGGCTGAAGACGTGGCCGCCCTTGCGCAGCGCGCTGAGCAGGCCGTAGCTGCGGTTGTCGATCTCGCCGTAGAGCGCCTCGCCGTCCTCGCGGTGGTGGTAGTAGCGCAGGTCGGTCTTCAGGTTGAAGCCGCCACCCAGCGCGGTGTTGTGCGCAAGGCCCAGGTAGTGCTGCTGGTAGATGTCCTCCAGCTGGCCATAGAAGTAGGTGGCCGACAGCGCGGGGGAAAAGGCGTAGGTGCCGCCGGCGAAGTTGAGCCCGTCGCTGGGCCGCCGCGGGCCGTCGGGGCGGGTGAACAGATAGAGCTTCTCGTGGTTGGCGGACTCGCGCGTGGCGATCTCACGGAAGCGCCCGGCAGTCAGGCTCAGGCCGTCGATTTCCTGCGAGGTGATCTGCACGCCGTGGTAGGTGCTGGCCAGCTGGCGGCTGTCATCGAAGTAGGCCACCGGCAGGCGCGGGCGATGCTCGCCGAGGGTCAGCTCGGTCTTCGAGTAGCGCAGCTTGGCCGTCAGCCCGGCGCGGCCGTAGTCGTTGACCTGTTCGCCCCGGCTGGAATCGTAGGGCAGGATGGTGTCCGGGCTGCGGCCACCGCCGCCGTCGAGGCGGTAGGCGTACTGCGCCGAGGCGTCCACACCGAACTGCAGCGGCCCCTCGGTGTAGCCGGAGCGCAGCTGCAGGTCGAAGCCCTGGCTCCAGCTGCCCACCCGCGAGCGGGCCGGGTCGTCGCCGCGGAAATCGCGGTCGATGTAGAAGTTGCGCAGGCCGAGGTTGAGGTGGCTGTCGCCGATCAGGTCCGCCTGGGCCGCCAGCGGGCAGAGCAGGAGGAGCAGGCTGGCGCGGCGCAAGGCGCTGCGGCGTGCAGGCGTAAGGGGCGTCCTGGCGCTGGGGTGCGTGGCTATCGCTGCCATGAAGGTCTCCGCAAGGTTCTTGTTGTTGTTTTGCGTGCCCAGTATTTCCATGCCGGCCGGCGAGCGTTATCCGCTGCGCGCAGCGGCTAACGTCAAAGCGCAGCTATCGCTTGCCGGGGTCTGGCCGTCGGCCGGCGGAGGCGGGCAGCATGCTGGCAATGCCGATCAGCCACTGCCGCGCGGAACCGCTACCCATGCCGACTGCCCCCTGTTGCCCTCCCTCCCGCCGTCCTGCCCGTGGCCTGCTGCTGGCGCTGGCGTTGCTGCTGGCGCTGCTCGCCGGCCCGCACGCCGCGCGCGCGCAGGTGCCGGCCTATGCCGGCAGCCAGGCCTGCGCCGACTGCCACACCGAGCAGTTCCAGGCCTGGCAGGGCTCGCAGCACGCCCGCGCGATGCAGCACGCGACGCCCGAGTCGGTGCTCGGCGACTTCGCCGATGCGCGCTTCGAGCACGCCGGGGTCGAGTCGCGCTTCTATCGCCGCGACGGGCGCTTCTTCGTCGAGACCGACGGCGCCGACGGCCGCCTGGGCGAGTTCGAGATCCGCTACACCTTCGGCGTCGAGCCGCTGCAGCAGTACCTGGTGGAATTCCCCGACGGCCGCCTGCAGGCGCTATCCATCGCCTGGGACAGCCGCCCGGCGGCGGCCGGCGGCCAGCGCTGGTTCCATCTCTATCCGAACGAGCGGGTCGATCATCGCGACGAGCTGCACTGGACCCGCCCCGCGCAGAACTGGAACCACATGTGCGCCGATTGCCACTCGACCAACCTGCGCAAGGGCTACGACGCCGAGGCGGATCGCTTTTCCAGCACCTGGTCGGAGATCAGCGTCGGCTGCGAGGCCTGCCACGGCCCAGGATCGCGGCATCTGGAATGGGCGCGCGGGGCGGCGCAGATGCCGCACAAGGGCCTGGCGCTGCTGCTCGACGAACGCCGCGGCAGCGGCTGGCGCCGGGCCGTCGAACAGCTCACCGCGCGTCGCGATCCGCCGTCACGCGAGCAGAGCAAGGAGCAGGAGGTCTGCGCGCAATGCCACTCCCGGCGCAGCCAGATCGCCGAGGGCTACCAGCCGGGGCAGCCGCTGCTCGACCACTACAGCCCCGCGCTGCTCGAAGCCGGGCTGTACCACGCAGACGGCCAGCAGCGCGAGGAAGTGTTCGTCAGCGGCTCGTTCGCGCAGAGCCGCATGCACGCCGCCGGCGTCACCTGCAGCGACTGCCACGAGCCGCACGGCCAGAAGCTGCGCGCCGAGGGCAACGCGCTGTGCAGCCAGTGCCACGCGCCCGCCGCCTTCGACACGCCGGCGCACCACTTCCACCCGCCCGGCTCGGCCGGCGCGCAGTGCGTCAGCTGCCACATGCCCGAGACCACCTACATGGTCATCGACCCGAGGCGCGACCACAGCCTGCGCATCCCGCGCCCGGACCTGAGCGCCGCGCTGGGCACGCCCAACGCCTGCAACGGCTGTCACCAGCAGCGCTCGGCCGACTGGGCGGCGCAGGCGATCCGCAAGCACCATCCCGCGCCGGCGCCCAGCTACCAGCGCTTCGCCGCAGCCTGGTCGGCGGCCGACAGCAGCGGGCCCGGCGCCGCCGCGGCGCTGGCCCGGCTGCTTGGCGACCCGGCGCAACCGCCGCTGGTGCGGGCCAGCTCGGCAGCGCGGCTGGGCCGGCTCGGCACGCCGCCGGACTGGCAGGCGCTGCGCGCCGCGCTCGCCGACCCGGATGCGCAGGTCCGCCACGCCGCGCTGGGCGCGTTCGAGGCGCTGCCGGCCGCGCAGCGCGCCGATTGGCTGGCGCCGCTGCTCGCCGACCCACGGCGCAACGTGCGCAGCGAGGCGGCCCGGCTGCTCGCCGACGTGCCGTTGCCGGCCGCGCGGCAGGCGGCGTTCGTCCGCGCACTGGAGGAATACGAGGCCCAGCTGGCGCTCAATGCCGACCGCGCCGAGGCGCGCAGCGAGCTGGCCCGCCTGCGCCAGCGCCAGGGTCGCCTGGACGAGGCGGTCGCGGCGCTGCAGCAGGCGTTGTGCCTCGATCCGCTGTATGTCCCGGCCTATCTGGAGCTGGCCGAACTGCGCCGCGGCAGCGGCCAGGAAGGCGACGCCGAGGCGCTGCTGCGCGAAGGCCTTACGCGGCGCCCGGCGACGGCGGCGCTGCACTATGCGCTGGGCCTGAGTCTGGTGCGCCAGCAGCGCAAGGACGAGGCCTTCGGCCACCTTGAGCAGGCGCAGCAGCTGGCGCCGCAGGAGGCGCGCTACGCCTTCGCCCTGGCCCTGGCGCTACAGCCGCAGGCACCGGGCAAGGCGCTGGCGCTGGTGCGCAGCAGCTTGCAGCGACACCCCAACGACGCCAACCTGCTCTGGCTGGCGGCGGCCTACAGCCTGGCCCAGGGCGAGCCGGCGGCCGCCGCCGAGCATGCCGAGCGCCTGCTGCGGGTCAACCCCGGCTCGCGCCAGGCCCAGGCGCTGCTGCAACAGGCCCGCGCCCGGCTGGCGCCGCGCTGAGGCGACGGCGGCGCTTACTGGTCGCGATCGATATTGAACGGCGACCAGGCCTGGCGCGTCGGCATCACTTCCAGGCGGTTGATGTTGATGTGATCCGGCAGGGTGGCGACGTAGTAGATCTGCTCGGCGATGTCCTCGGCCGAGAGCGGCGTGGTGCCGCGGTAGAGCTTGTCGCTGGCGGCCTGGTCGCCCTTGGTGCGCACCAGGGTGAACTCGGTCTCGGCCAGGCCCGGGGCGATGTCGGTGACGCGCACGCCGGTGCCGAGCAGGTCGCAGCGCAGGTTGTAGCCGAACTGCTCGACGAAGGCCTTGGTCGCGCCGTAGACGTGGCCACCCGGGTACGGCCAGTGGCCGGCCACCGAGCCGATGTTGACGATGCTGGCGCCGGCGCCGGTCTCGATCAGCGTCGGCAGCAGCGTGTGGGTGACGTTGACCAGGCCGGTGATGTTGGTGTCGATCATGGTGTGCCAGTCGGCCAGGTCTACCTGCGGCGCTGGCTGCGGCGCCAGCGCCAGGCCGGCGTTGTTGACCAGGCAGTGCACCTGGCGGAACGCCTCGGGCAGCTGCGCGACCATCTCCTGCACGGCGCCGGCGTGACGCACGTCGAGGGTGGCGATGTGCACCGGCACCTTGTCCGCCAGTTCGCCTTTCAGTTCCTCAAGGCGCTCGCTGCGCCGGCCGGTGAGCACCAGCGCCCAGCCGGCCGCGGCGAAGCGGCGGGCGGTGGCGCGGCCGAAGCCGGAGGTGGCGCCGGTGATGAACACGATCTTCTGGGTCATGGGTCGTCCTCTCTGACTGGCGGGCCGGGTAGACGGCGCCGCGATGAAAACCGCACCAGCTTAGGGGCGATCGCCGGGCAGGCAAAGCATGGCGTGCGCTGATCGCACGGGCACGCCGCTGCGCCGACCGGCAAAGCGTCACCGAAGGGTCATTGCAGCTTCATGCAGGCTTCGCCGGACTGAAACAGCCGGGCTCTACCTTCTCGTCTAGACAAGTTGGCCGACCATCCCCGGCCGCGCAGACGAGAGGGCAAGACATGAATGCGGCTATTCGGGTCGAGCGGCTGAACAAGACCTTCGCCGGCAAGCAGGCGCTATTCGACCTGGGCCTGGCGATCCAGCCGGGCGAGATGGTGGCGCTGATCGGCGCCTCCGGTTCCGGCAAGTCCACGCTGCTGCGCCATCTGGCCGGGCTGGCGTGCTGTGACCGCTCCGCTGGCGGGCGTATCGAGGTGCTCGGCCGCGAGGTGCAGGCCACCGGCCGCCTGCATGGCGAGGTGCGCCGTCTGCGCGCCGACATCGGCTACATCTTCCAGCAGTTCAACCTGGTCAACCGCCTCAGCGTGCTGGACAACGTGCTGCTCGGTTTTCTCGGTCGCATGCCGCGCTGGCGCGGATCGCTGGGCCTGTTCAGCGACGCGCAGAAGCGCCAGGCGATGACGGCGCTGGAGCGCGTCGGCCTGGCCGAGCGCGCCGCGCAGCGCGCCTCGACGCTCTCCGGCGGCCAGCAGCAGCGGGTGGCGATCGCCCGTGCGCTGACCCAGCAGGCCGAGGTGATCCTCGCCGACGAACCCATCGCCTCGCTCGACCCGGAGTCGGCGCGCAAGGTCATGGAAATCCTCGCCGACATCAACCGCCAGGACGGCAAGACCGTGGTGGTGACCCTGCATCAGGTCGATTACGCCCTGCGCTACTGCCCGCGTGCGGTGGCGCTCAAGCACGGCCGCATCCATTACGACGGCCCTTCGGCGGCGCTCGGCGACCGCCTGCTCAACGATCTCTACGGCGCCGATCTGGACGCCAGCCTGCTGTTCTCCGACCGCGCCCGCGCCGCCGAGCCGCGCCAGTTGCAGCTGGTCAACGGCTGAGCCGCCGCACCCGACAACCAACGCCACACCCCAGGAGTGATCTCCATGTTGAAACGCTTCAGCCGCGCCCTCGCCGCCTCCACGCTGCTCGCCGGTGCGATGTTCGGCACCGCGCAGGCCGCCGAGACCATCACCTTCGGCATCATTTCCACCGAGTCCTCGCAGAACCTGCGCAGCGTCTGGGACCCCTTCCTCGCCGACATGAGCAAGCAGACCGGCTACGAAGTGAAGGCCTTTTTCGCCCCCGACTACGCCGGGGTGATCCAGGGCATGCGCTTCGACAAGGTCGATCTGGCCTGGTACGGCAACAAGTCGGCGATGGAAGCGGTGGATCGCGCCGGCGGCGAAATCTTCGCCCAGACCGTCGCCGCCAACGGCAGCCCGGGCTACTACAGCCATCTGATCGTGCACAGGGACAGCGCCCTGAACTCGGTCGAGGACGTGCTGAACAACGCCAAGAGCCTGACCTTCGCCAACGGCGACCCGAACTCCACCTCCGGCTACCTGGTGCCCGGCTACTACGTGTTCGCCAAGAACAAGGTCGACGCCAGCCAGGCCTTCAAGCGCAGCCTCAACGGCAGCCATGAAGTGAACGCGCTGTCGGTGGCGAACAAGCAGGTCGATGTCGGCACCTTCAACAGCGAAGGCATGGAGCGCCTGGAGATCACCGCGCCGGACAAGGCCGCGCAACTGAAGATCGTCTGGACCTCGCCGCTGATCCCGGCCGACCCGCTGGTGTGGCGCAAGAGCCTGAGCGAGGAGCAGAAGAACAGGCTGCGCGAGTTCTTCATGAGCTACGGCGCCCAGCCGGCGGAGAAGGAAATCCTCGCCGGCCTGCAGTGGGCGCCGTTCCGCGCCTCGGACAACGACCAGCTGCTGCCGATCCGCCAGCTGGAACTGTTCAAGAAGCGCAGCGAAGTCGCCGCCGACAGCAAGCTCTCCGACAGCGACCGCCAGGCGCAGCTGCAGGGCATCGACGACGAGCTGGCCAAGCTGGAGCAGCGCATGGCCGAGCGCGAGCAGAAGAACGCCGCCAAGGCCAGCTGATCCCGCCGCCGGGCGTGGTGCTGTGGCGCCACGCCCGCGTCGTCCATGCCGCGAGAAAACGCCATGACCACTCTGAGTACCACTCCGCCGCTGGCGGGCAATGACAAGCGCAGCTGGCCGCGCCTGCTCGGCTGGGGCCTGTGCCTCGCCGTGCTGGCCTGGTCCTGGCAGGGCGCGGAGATGAACCCGCTGCTGCTGATCCGCGACGGCGCCAACATGGCGACCTTCGCCGCCGACTTCTTCCCGCTGGACTTCAGCAACTGGCGGCTGTACCTCAAGGAGATGGTCACCACGGTGCACATCGCCCTGTGGGGCACGCTGCTGGCGATCGTCTGCGCCATTCCGCTGGGCATTCTCAGCGCCGAGAACATCGTGCCCTGGTGGGTCTACCAGCCGGTGCGCCGGCTGATGGACGCCTGCCGTTCAATCAACGAGATGGTCTTCGCCATGCTCTTCGTCGTCGCCGTCGGCCTCGGTCCCTTCGCCGGCGTGCTGGCGCTGTGGATCAGCACCACCGGCGTACTCGCCAAGCTGTTCGCCGAGGCGGTGGAAGCCATCGAGCCAGGCCCGGTGGAAGGCGTGCGCGCCACCGGCGCCAGCGCGTTGCAGGAAGTCATCTTCGGAGTCATCCCGCAGGTGCTGCCGCTGTGGATCTCCTACTCGCTGTACCGCTTCGAATCCAACGTGCGCTCGGCCACGGTGGTCGGCATGGTCGGCGCCGGCGGCATCGGCGTGATCCTCTGGGAAGCCATCCGCGGCTTCCAGTTCGCCCAGACCGCCGCCCTGCTGCTGATCATCATCGCTGTGGTGAGCCTGATCGACCTGCTCTCCCAGCGCCTGCGCAAACTGTTCATCTGACGGAGCGAGGGCCGCCACGGCTCTCGAAAACACCATGCAGTTGTCTAGACAACCCAGCGAACCGCGCTACCTCGAACTGGCCCAGGTGCTGCGCGGCGAGCTGCGCCACTACCGCAGCGGCGACTTCCTGCCCGGCGAGATGCAGCTGGCGCGGCGTTTCGCGGTGAACCGCCACACCCTGCGCCGCGCCGTCGACGAGCTGGTGCAGGAAGGCCGCCTGCTGCGCCGCCAGGGCAAGGGCACCCAGGTGCTGCCGCGCCCGCTGGTCTACCCGCTGCAGGCCGACAGTGCCTACAGCGATGCACTCGCCGCCCTCGGCGTGCGCACCGAGGCGCGCCTGCTCGAACGCCGGCAGCTGCGCGCCAGCGCCGAGGAGGCGCGCCACCTGCAGCTCCCCGATGACGCCGAGCTGATCGAGCTGTGCACCCTGCGCCTGCTCGACGGCGAGCCGGTCAGCCTGATCCGCCACCGCTACTGCGCCAGCCGCGCCGAACTGCTGGCCGGCTACCAGGGCGGCTCGCTGCGCCATTACCTGGGCGAGCGCGACCTGCCGCTGGCGCGCAGCTTCAGCCTGATCGGCGCGCGCCTGCCCGAGCGCGACGAGGCCGCACAGCTGCAGATGCCGGCGCGCATGCCGCTGCTCTCGGTGCTCACGCTGTCCTGCGATCCGGCCGGCCAGCCGGTAGAGATCGCCCTCTCGGCCAGTCGCTCCGACCGCTTCCAGTACCAGGTCGCCACCTGATGGAGAACCCCATGCACACCCGCGAGCAATCCCCCCGCCAGCGCTGGATGGCCGTGCTGGCGCGCGCCAGCGCCGCCGAGCTGGCGCCCTTCGAGAACGCCCTGCGCGACTGCGCCTACCAGCCGATCCGCCCGGCGGAGATCGGCATGACCTTGGTGCGCGGCCGCATGGGCGGCACTGGCGCGCCGTTCAACCTCGGCGAGATGAGCGTCACCCGCTGCGTGGTGCGCCTGGCCGATGGCGCCATCGGCTACAGCTACCGCGCCGGCCGCGACAAGCGCCAGGCCGAGCTCGCCGCGCTGGCCGATGCTCATCTGCAAGGCCCGCAGCAGAGCCGCTGGCTCGCCGAGCTGATCGAACCGCTGGCCGCCGCGCAGGCCCGTCGCGCCGCGCACAAGGCTGCCGAAACCGCCACTACCCGCGTGGAGTTCTTCACGCTGCTGCGAGGAGAAGACTGATGTACCACGCCCCATCCGACCTGTTGCAGGCCGCCTTCACCGACCCGGTGCTGGACGCGCAGAAAAGCTTCCGCGGCGCGCTCAAGGCGCTCTCCGAGCCGGGCATCCGCCAGCCGTTGGCCGCCGTCGCCGCCGTCGACGCGCTGCAGGCCGCCAGCTATGCGCTGTGCCTGAGCCTGCTGGATCACGACACGCCGCTGTGGCTGGCGCCGGCCTTCGACACCCCGGCGATTCGCGCCAACCTGGCCTTCCACTGTGGCTGCCCGATCGTCGAGGCACGCGAGGAGGCGATGTTCGCCCTGCTCGACGCCGCCGCGCTGGACGACCTCTCCGGCTTCTACGCCGGCAGCGAGCGCTACCCGGACCAGTCCTGCACGCTGCTGATCCAGCTCGACCGCCTCGACCGCGGCCCGGCACTGAGCTGGCAGGGCCCGGGTATCGACGGCAGCCGCCTGGTCGGCCTGCCGCTGAAACCGGCCTTCTGGCAGCAGCGCGCCGCACGCAACGACTTCCCGCGCGGGCTGGACGCGCTGTTCTGCGCCGACGGCGAAGTGCTCGGCCTGCCGCGCAGCACCCGCATCGGCGATTCGCTGCAGGAGGTGGCCTGATGTACGTCGCGGTCAAGGGTGGCGAACAGGCCATCGACAACGCCCACGCGCTGCTGGCGAAGAAACGCCGCGGCGACACCGCTATCGCCGAACTCGGCGTCGAGCAGATCCGCCAGCAGCTGCCGCTCGCCGTGGCGCGGGTGATGAGCGAGGGTTCGCTGTATGACGAAGAACTCGCCGCACTGGCGATCAAGCAGGCCGCCGGCGATCTGGTCGAGGCGATCTTCCTCCTGCGCGCCTACCGCACCACGCTGCCGCGCTTCGCCGAAAGCCTGCCGCTGGACACCGGCGCCATGCAGCTCAGCCGGCGCATCTCGGCGACCTTCAAGGACGTGCCCGGCGGCCAGCTGCTCGGCCCGACCTTCGACTACACCCACCGTCTGCTCGATTTCGCCCTGCTCGCCGAAGGCGAACGCCCAGGCCCGCCGGTGGATGAAAGCGCCACGCTGAGCCATTGCCCGCGGGTCCTCGGCCTGCTCGGCGAGGAAGGCCTGATGACGCCGGAAATCGACCGCGGCGAGCCGGTGCCGGACCTCACCCGCGAGCCACTTGAGCTGCCGACGAGCCGCGCCGAGCGCCTGCAGGCGCTGGCCCGTGGCGACGAGGGCTTCCTGCTGGCGCTGGGCTATTCGACCCAGCGCGGCTACGGCCGCAACCACCCGTTCGCCGGCGAGATTCGCATCGGCACCGCCGAAGTCTGGATCGAGCCGCAGGAGCTGGGCTTCCCGGTCTGCCTCGGCGAGATCGAGCTGACCGAGTGCGAGATGGTCAACCAGTTCGTCGGCGAGAGCGCCGCGCAGGCGCAGTTCACCCGTGGTTACGGCCTGGCCTTCGGTTATGCCGAGCGCAAGGCGATGGGCATGGCGCTGGTCGACCGCGCGCTGCGTGCCGGCGAGTACGGCGAGGAGGTGCAGGGCCCGGCGCAGCAGGAGGAGTTCGTCCTGATGCACTGCGACAACGTCGAGGCCGCCGGTTTCGTCTCGCACCTGAAACTGCCGCATTACGTCGACTTCCAGTCCGAGCTGGAGCTGATCCGCAAGCTGCGCCAGCCGCAGGCCGAAGCCCGCGAGCCCGCCGAGGAGAAACGCGCATGACTGCCCAGGCCATTGCCGCCCGCGAGGCGGGCTACAACTTCGCCTACCTCGACGAGCAGACCAAGCGCATGATCCGCCGCGCACTGCTCAAGGCAGTCGCCATTCCCGGCTATCAGGTGCCCTTCGGCGGCCGCGAGATGCCGCTGCCCTATGGCTGGGGCACCGGCGGCATGCAGCTGACCGCGGCCATTCTCGGCGCCGACGACGTGCTCAAGGTGATCGACCAGGGCGCCGACGACACCACCAACGCGGTGTCGATCCGCCGCTTCTTCGCCCGCACCGCCGGGGTCGCCACCACCGAACGCACACCCGCGGCAACGGTGATCCAGACCCGCCACCGCATCCCGGAAACCCCGCTGGCCGCCGGGCAGATCATGGTCTATCAGGTGCCGATTCCCGAGCCGCTGCGCTTCATCGAGCCCTCGGAAACCGAGACGCGCACCATGCACGCGCTGGGCGACTACGGCGTGATGCACGTGAAGCTCTACGAGGACATCGCCACCTTCGGCCACATCGCCACCAGCTACGCCTACCCGGTGACGGTGGACGGGCGCTATGTGATGGACCCGTCGCCGATTCCCAAATTCGACAACCCCAAGCTGGACCGCAGCCCGGCGCTGATGCTGTTCGGCGCCGGCCGCGAGAAGCGCCTCTACGCCGTGCCGCCGTACACCGGCGTGGTCAGCCTGGATTTCGAGGATCACCCGTTCCAGATCCAGCAATGGGAACAGTGCTGCGCCATCTGTGGCAGCGGTGATTCCTACCTCGACGAACTGATCGTCGACGACGCCGGGACCAAGCAGTTCGTCTGCTCGGATACCGACTATTGCGCGCAGCGCGCCTCGCAACAGGAGAGCCGCCCATGAGCGCCGCCGAACAGCTGCAGCCCACCCCGACCACCCGCACCGAGCCGCTGTTCACGGTGCGCGACCTGACCCGCCTGTACGGCCCGGACAAGGGCTGCCAGGGCGTGTCCTTCGACCTCTATCCCGGCGAAGTGCTGGGCATCGTCGGCGAGTCCGGCTCGGGCAAGTCGACCCTGCTCTCGGCGCTCTGCGGCCGCTGCCCGCCGGACCGCGGCACGGTGCTCTACCGCGACGGCGCCGACGACTGGCTGGACCTCTACGCCACCAGCGAGGCCGAGCGGCGCACGCTACTGCGCACCGAGTGGGGCTTCGTCGAACAGAACCCGCGCGACGGCCTGCGCATGGGCGTTTCCGCCGGCGCCAACATCGGCGAGCGGCTGATGGCCCAGGGCGTGCGCCATTACGGCCAGCTGCGCGCCGCCGGGCTGGACTGGCTGCAACAGGTGGAGATCGACCCGGCGCGCATCGACGACCTGCCGCGGACCTTCTCCGGCGGCATGCAGCAGCGCCTGCAGATCGCCCGCAACCTGGTTTCCAGTCCGAAGCTGGTGTTCATGGACGAACCCACCGGCGGCCTCGACGTGTCGGTGCAGGCACGTCTGCTCGACCTCCTGCGCGGGCTGGTGCGCGAGCTGGACCTGGCGGTGGTGATCGTCACCCACGATCTCGCGGTGGCGCGCCTGCTGGCCGACCGGCTGCTGGTGATGCGCCGCTCGCGAGTGGTGGAGTCCGGCCTGACCGACCAGATTCTCGACGACCCGCAGCACCCCTATACGCAGCTGCTGGTGTCCTCGGTGCTGCAGCCATGAAGGAGTCCGTCATGACGAACCTGATCGAGGTCCGTGACCTCGCCAAGACCTTCACCCTGCACCAGCAGCACGGCGTCAGCCTGCAGGTGCTGCGCGGGCTGAGCTTTTCCGTCGCCGCCGGCGAATGCCTGGTGCTGCACGGCCAGTCCGGTGCCGGCAAGTCGACCCTGCTGCGCACGCTGTACGGCAACTACCTGCCGGCCGGCGGCAGCATCCGCATCCGCCATGCCGGCGACTGGCTGGAGCTGGTCGGCGCCGAGCCGCGCCAGGTACTCGCCGTGCGCCGGCAGACGCTGGGCTACGTCAGCCAGTTCCTGCGGGTGATCCCGCGGGTGCCGGCGCTGGAGGTGGTGATGGAACCGGCGCTGGCGCGCGGCTGGATACGTGTCGATGCCGAGGCGCGGGCCAAGGCGCTGCTGACCCGGCTGAACATTCCCGAACGGCTCTGGCAGCTGGCCCCCGGCACCTTTTCCGGTGGCGAGCAGCAGCGCGTCAACCTGGCGCGCGGCTTCATGGTGGGCTGGCCGGTGCTGCTGCTCGACGAACCGACTGCCTCGCTGGACGAAGCCAATGCCCGCGTGGTGCTGGAACTGATCGATGAGGCCAAGGCCGCCGGCAGCGCGTTGATCGGCATCTTCCACGACCGCGCGATCCGCGAGGCGGTCGCCGACCGTTACCTGGACATGACGCAGGAGGACCTGGCCCATGCCAGCTGAACAGATACTCAGCAACGCCCGGCTGGTGCTGGCCGATCAGCTGATCCACGGCAGCCTGCTGATCCGCGACGGTGTCATCGCCGACATCAGCGCAGGCGCCAGCAGCCTGCCGCAGGCCCAGGACCTGGACGGCGCCCTGCTGCTGCCGGGGCTGATCGAACTGCACACCGACAACCTGGAAAAGCACATGAGCCCGCGCCCGGGCGTCGACTGGCCGTCCGCCTCGGCGGTGCTGACCCACGATGCGCAGATCGTCGCCGCCGGCATCACCACGGTGTTCGATGCGCTGTCGATCGGCGACATCAACCCCAAGGGCAAGCGCATGCAGCAGCTCGGGGTGATGCTCGAGGCCATCGCCGCGGCCGGAGCGGCCGGGCAGACCCGCGCCGAACACCGCCTGCACCTGCGCTGCGAAGTCAGCCACCCGCAGTGCCTGGAGCTGTTCCGCGAGCTGGTCGAGCAGCCGCTGGTGCAGCTGGTCTCGGTGATGGACCACGCGCCGGGCCAGCGCCAGTTCGCGCGCATGGAGAAGTACCGCGAGTACTACATGGGCAAGTACCACCTGAGCCCGGCGGAGATGGATCGCTTCGTCAGCGAGCAGCTGGCCAACTCGGCGCGGCATAGCGACCAGCAGCGTGCGGCTATCGTCGACATCTGCCGCAGCCGCGAGCTGGCGCTGGCCAGCCACGACGACGCGACCCTGGAGCACGTTACTGAGTCGGCGGACTACGGCATGGCCATCGCCGAATTCCCGACCACCTTCGAGGCCGCCGAGGCCAGCCACGCGCGCGGTCTGAAGGTGCTGATGGGCGCGCCGAACATCGTTCGCGGCGGCTCGCACTCGGGCAACATCGCCGCTGCCGATCTGGCCCGACGCGGCGTGCTGGACATCCTCTCCAGCGACTACTACCCGGCCAGTCTGCTGCAAGCCGCGCTGGGCCTGGCCGAGCAGGCCAACGGCTACGACCTGCCGCGCGCCATCGCCACCATCAGCCTGGCGCCGGCACGCGCGGCCGGGCTGGATGATCGTGGCGAGATCGCCGTCGGGCTGCGCGCCGACCTGGTGCAGGCGCAGGTGCACAAGGGCCAGCCGGTGATCGGCCAGGTCTGGCGCCAGGGCCGGAGGGTGTTCTGATGCAGTCGCGCCGTGCAATGCTGGCCCCTGCCGGGCGGGTTACCGCTACGCTGCCGGCACGTTCGCGTTCTTCTGCTGATGGAGGTGATCCGATGCAAGGCCGCCTGATCTACCTGATCGGCCCCTCCGGTGCCGGCAAGGACAGCCTGCTCGACGCTGCCCGCGCGCCGCTCGCCGAGCGCGGCGTGCGTATCGCCCGGCGGGTCATCACCCGTTCGGCCGAGGCGGTCGGCGAGGCGGCGCATTCGGTGAGCGCCGAGGAGTTCACGCGGATGGAAGCCGAGCAGGCCTTCGCCCTCAGTTGGCGCGCCAACGGGCTGGCCTACGGCATCCGCGCCGAGATCGACGCCTGGCTGGCGGCCGGCGAGGATGTGCTGGTCAACGGCTCGCGTGGTTACCTGCCGGAGGCGCGCCAGCGCTACCCGGAGTTGCTGGCGGTGCTGCTGACCGTCGAACAGGACGTGCTGCGCGAGCGCCTGCTGCACCGCGGGCGGGAAACCCCGGAGCAGATCGAGGCGCGGTTGGCGCGCAACGCGCTGTTCACTGGCGAGCTGGACGACTACATCCGCCTGGACAATTCCGCCTCGCTGGCGAGCAGCGTCGAATGCCTGCTGCAGTTGCTCGACGAGCACCGCCGATGCGACTGACCCTGCTCGGCACCGGCGATGCCGCGCAGCTGCCGGTGTACAACTGCAGCTGCCCGGCGTGCACCCGCGCGCGCCGCGAGCCGGCCTATCGCCGCGGCCCGTGCTGCGCGCTGATCGAATGCGCCGGCCAACGCTGGCTGCTCGACAGCGGCCTGAGCGACCTCTGCGAGCGCTTCGCCCCGGGCAGCTTCGCCGGCATCCTGCAGACGCACTACCACGCCGATCACGCCCAGGGTCTGCTGCAGCTGCGCTGGGGCAGCGGGCTGCGCATCCCGGTGCACGGCCCGGACGATCCCGACGGCTTCGCCGATCTCTACAAGCACCCGGGCATTCTCGACTTCAGCCAGCCGTTCACCGCCTTCGAGCGCCGCGTGCTGGGCACGCTGCGCGTCACGGCGCTGCCGCTGCAGCATTCGAAACCCACCTTCGGCTACCTGCTCGAAGGCGTCGGACGCAAGATCGCCTACCTCACCGACACCCTCGGCCTGCCGGACGCCACCCGCGCGCACCTGCAGGGCATCGCCCTCGACGTGCTGGTGCTCGACTGCTCGCGGCCGCCGCAGGAGCCGCCGCCGCGCAATCACAACGACCTGACCCGCGCGCTGCAGAGCGTCGACGAACTGCAGCCGGCGCAGGCCGTGCTGACCCACGTCGGCCATGCGCTGGATGCCTGGCTGATGGAACAGCCGCGGGAACTGCCGGGCAATGTGCGGCTGGCGCACGACGGCATGCGGCTCTGAGGCTCAGCGCCCCGGCTGCGGACGAAAGCCCGGCACGTTGCCCGGCCGCTCGATGCGCGTGGCGGGCAGCGTGCAGTTGAGGTCGCGGAAGGCGCGCTCGTTGAGCCGCTGCCAGCCCTCGCCCGGCGAGGTCTGGCGGCAGATGACGGTGCCGTCGAGCTTGCTCTGCCACTGGTAATACGGCGCCGGCGCGGCGTCGGCCAGCAGTGGCAACGACAGGCAGAGGAGCAACGGAAGCAGGCGCATGGCAGGCTCGGCAAGGACGATGGCGCCACTCTAAGCGATCGTCGGCGCCACGCAAGCGCCGCCCGGCGCGCCGGGCATCGGCAAGAATCCGCCGATCACCGACCCGGCGTGAGCCATTCTCCGCCTATCGGGACCCCGCGGCGGCCGCGCACGCCCGAGATAGCGCCTTTTCGCTAGCTGGCACAGCACGTGCTTAGGCCTTCGTGCCCGTTGCGATCACACGAACAAGAAAAGCCGCACGCCGCGCTCCGCTTCCCCGGGAAGCCTCCGCCCGCCGTCTCGTCTTTTCCTGTCCGCCGGTAACCTGCAGGGTTGCCGCCGATCGCCTATGGTCTACAGCGCCCGAATCGAATAACAACACGGAGAAACACCATGAGACTGACCAAGCGCATCGGCCTGCTGGCTGCCGCCGCAGCCTTCACGGCCAGCACCGCGGCCGTCGCCGCGCCGACCTTCATCAACATCCTCACCGGTGGCACCAGCGGGGTGTACTACCCCATCGGCGTGGCGCTGTCGCAGCAGTACAACAAGATCGACGGCGCCAAGACCTCGGTGCAGGCGACCAAGGCCTCGGTGGAAAACCTCAACCTGCTGCAGGCCGGGCGTGGCGAGCTGGCCTTCGCCCTCGGCGATTCGGTGGACGATGCCTGGAACGGCGTCGAGGACGCCGGCTTCAAGGCGCCGCTCAAGCGTCTGCGCGCCATCGCCGCGACCTATCCGAACTACATCCAGATCGTCGCCAGCCAGGAATCGGGCATCAAGACGCTGGAAGACCTCAAGGGCAAGCGCATCTCCGTCGGCGCGCCGAAGTCCGGCACCGAGCTGAACGCCCGCGCCATCTTCAAGGCCGCCGGGCTGAGCTACGAGGACATGGGCCGGGTGGAGTTCATGCCCTACGCCGAGTCGGTCGAGCTGATCAAGAACCGCCAGCTGGATGCCACGCTGCAGTCCTCGGGCCTGGGCATGGCGGCGATCCGTGACCTGGCGTCGATGGTGCCGATCACCTTCGTGCCGATCCCGGCCGAGGTGGTGGAGAAGATCGGCAGCAGCGCCTACCAGGCCAAGGTGATTCCGGCCGGTACCTACGACGGCCAGGACGCCGACGTGCCGACCGCGGCGATCACCAACATCCTGGTCAGCCACGACAAGGTGTCCGACGAGGTGGCCTATCAGATGACCAAGCTGATGTTCGATAACCTCGATCGCCTGGTCAGCTCGCACTCCGCGGCCAAGGACATCAAGCTGGAAACCGCCACCGAAGGCCTGCCGATCCCGCTGCATCCGGGCGCCGAGCGCTTCTACAAGGAAGCCGGCGTGCTCAAGTAAGCACGTCCGCCGCCAGCCACCGCGCCATGCAGCCGGTGGCCGGCGGCACCTGCGGAACCCGCAATGACACGCTGCCCGCACCACGGGCAGCGTCCCCCCGCATCGTCCGCTTGAAGCTCCGATGCTTGAAGCCGCTGTTCCGGAGAGTTCTCCATGAGCGAATCCAAAGGCCTGCACGCCAGCCCCAGCGAATGGCCGAAGGCGCTGTTCTACACGGCCCTGCTGTTTTCCACCTACCAGATCATCACCGCGGCCTTCCACCCGGTGTCCAGCCAGGTGCTGCGCGCCGGTCACGTCGGTTTCCTGCTGCTGATGGTGTTTCTCTGCTATCCGGCGCGCGGCAACGACCGCCCGTGGCAGCCGCTGGCCTGGCTACTGGGCCTGGCCGGCATGGCCACGGCGTTCTACCAGTGGTACTTCGAGGCCGATCTGGTGCAGCGCTCCGGTGACCTGACGCAGGCCGACCTGATCGTCGGCATCACCCTCACGGTGCTGGTATTCGAGGCCGGGCGCCGGGTGATGGGCATCGCCCTGCCGCTGATCTGCGCGCTGTTCCTGGCCTACGGGCTGTTCGGCGAATACCTGCCGGGCGACTTCGCCCACCGCGGCTACGGCTTCGACCAGATCGTCAACCAGCTGTCGTTCGGCACCGAGGGTTTCTACGGCACGCCGACCTACGTCTCGGCGACCTACATCTTCCTGTTCATCCTGTTCGGCTCGTTCCTCGAGCAGGCCGGGATGATCAAGCTGTTCACCGACTTCGCCATGGGCCTGTTCGGGCACAAGACCGGCGGCCCGGCCAAGGTCTCGGTGGTGTCCTCGGCGCTGATGGGCACCATCACCGGCTCGGGCGTGGCCAACGTGGTCACCACCGGCCAGTTCACCATCCCGCTGATGAAGCGCTTCGGCTACAAGCCGGCCTTCGCCGGCGCGGTGGAAGCCACCGCGAGCATGGGCGGGCAGATCATGCCGCCGGTGATGGGCGCGGTCGCCTTCATCATGGCCGAAACCATCAACGTGCCGTACGTGGAAGTCGCCAAGGCAGCGCTGATTCCGGCGCTGCTGTACTTCTTCGCGGTGTTCTGGATCGTGCACCTGGAGGCGCGCAGCAAGGGCCTCAAGGGCCTGCCGAAGGACCAGTGCCCGAGCGCCTGGGCGTCGGTCAAGGAGCGCTGGTTCCTGCTGGTGCCGCTGGCGGTGCTGGTGTTCCTGCTGTTTTCCGGCCGCACGCCGATGTTCTCCGGCACGGTGGGTCTGGCGCTGACGGCCATCGTCATCCTCGGCTCGGCGATCATCCTCAAGGCCAACAGCTTCTGGATGCGCGCGGTGTTCTGGATCGCCCTGGGCGTGCTCTGCGCCGGCTTCTTCCAGCTCGGCATCGGGGTGATTTTCGGCGTCATCGGTGCGCTGGTGGTGGCCTGCTGGTTCATCAAGGGCGGTCACGACACCCTGCGCGCCTGCCTGTACGCCCTGGTCGAAGGCGCACGCCATGCGATCCCGGTGGGCATCGCCTGCGTGCTGGTGGGGGTGATCATCGGCATCGTTTCGCTGACCGGCATCGCCAGTACCTTCGCCGGCTACATCCTGGCCATTGGCGAGAACAACCTGTTCCTCTCGCTGCTGCTGACCATGCTGACCTGCCTGGTGCTGGGCATGGGCATCCCGACGATTCCCAACTACATCATCACCAGCGCCATCGCCGCGCCGGCGCTGGAGCAGCTGGGCGTGCCGCTGATCGTCTCGCACATGTTCGTCTTCTACTTCGGGCTGATGGCCGACCTGACGCCGCCGGTGGCGCTGGCCTGCTTCGCCGCCGCACCGATCGCGCGCGAGAACGGCTTCAAGATCAGCCTGTGGGCGGTGCGCATCGCCGCCGCCGGATTCGTGGTGCCGTTCATGGCCGTCTACGACCCGGCGCTGATGATGCAGGGCGACAACTGGCTCGCAACCGTCTACATGGTGGTGAAAACCGTGTTCGCGGTCTGCCTGTGGGGCATGGCCGTCTCGGGCTTCTTTCAGCTGCGCATGCCGATGTGGGAGCGCCTGTGGGCCTTCGTGGCCGGTGTGGCGCTGATTCTGGCCATGCCGATCAGCGATGAAATCGGCTTCGTGCTGGGCATTGCCTTGCTGGCGCAGCATATCTGGCGCGCCCGTCGCACCGAGCGGCTGGCAACCGCGTGATCGGCCTCTGTCTGGGCCTGGCCGGGGTGGTGTGGGCGCAACTGCCCACACCCGCCTTCACCCTGGCGTGGAATCACACCATCGAGAAGATCCGCTGGGAGGAGGATTACCGCGTCACGGCGGACGGCCTGCTGCTCGGCGAAGCGCGGATCAAGGGCTCGGGTGCCGGCATGGAAGCGCCCGACGGTGCCGAACTGCGCGACGGCGCCTGGCACTACCGGCGCCAGTTGCCGCCGTTGCAGCCGCTGCGCGTCGGCCGCACCCCCGAGGCCGGCGACTACCAGCTGTGTTTCGACGGGCAGTGCCACGCGCTGAGCGAATGGCTCGGCCCGCCGCGCGCCGACCGGCCGGCGCTGGAGCTGTGGAGCTGCGCGGTGGCGGCGCAGTCCTGAGCCTCGGCGAAGCACGAGCCACCGCTGAAACTCAGACCGCCAGCTCCACTTCCCGCCGCAAGGCCGCGTGCTGCCGCGCGCGACGCTTGCGCCACCAGATCACCACCCCGGTCACCGACAGCACGGCAATCGCCACGCCGAGCACGGCGATCAGGATGCGCCCCGGCAGGCCGAGGATGCGCCCGCCGTGGATCGCCGGCTGCAGCAGGTGGAACTGCTGGCCCAGCGTGCCCTGGCCGGGGATTTCCTGGCCGAGCAGGCGGGTGCCGTCGCTGCCGTGGAAGAACAGCCAGGCATTGCCCTGGTTGCTGTCGTGCGCACCGAAACCGGCGCCGTAGAAGTTGTACTCGAAGCTGTAGTACAGCTCGGTGATCGGCTCGCGCAGATCCAGCGTCGCCGCATGCTGCATGGCGTAGTCGTAGGCCTGATGGAAGTCGTAGGCGGTGCTGCCCAGCTCATCGGCCGGCAGGCGGCCACGCGCCGCGTAGACGCTCGGCTCGACAGGCGAGAACAGCGAAACCACCGGTTTGAACACCTGCTCGGGCAGGTTCATCGCCACGCTGCTGACCGCCACCGGCGTCAGCAGCAGCCACAGCCACAGGCCGCCGGCGCGGTGCACGTCGTGGTTGAGGCGCTGGCGCTTGATCTTCCACGCCGTCCACCACTTGCCGAAGAACGGCCGCCCGCGCGGCAAGGTCAGCAGCAGCGAGACCAGGCAGTCGATCACCCAGGCGCTCGCCACCAGCCCCATCAGCCACAGGCCCCAGTTGCCCGGCAGTGCCAGGTTGTAGTGGAACTCGAGCAGGAACGGCACCAGGTTCTTGCGCGAGAAGCAGCACTCGCCCCAGTAGCGCGTGCCCACCGTCGCGCCGGTCACGGTGTCGAGGTAATGCACCACCGGGCGCTCGGCAAAGGGCTTGCCGCTGGCCGGATCGTTGCGCGGCACCAGGGCCAGCAGCGCGGCGTGGCCCGGTTCGTCCGCGAACTCCATGTACCAGACCTGCAGGCGCGGGTTGGCCGCCTCGACCCGCTCCACCAGCGCGCCCGGCGCCAGCAGCGGCCCCTCGCTTGCGGTGTGGTAGAACTCGGGATTCAGCCACTCGTCCAGCTCGTGGTGGAAGGCCAGCACGCTGCCGGTGATACCGGCGAGAAACAGGAACAGCGCGGTCGCAAGGCCGACGTAGCGGTGCAGCAGCACGAGGATCGGGCGCATCGGCGGTCTCCGTTTGCAGAAAGCACAAGGCCGCCGGCCCTTGGGAGCCGGCGGCCGCTGGGGACGATCAGAAGTCGTAGGTCACGGTCGCCATGACGTTGCGCGCCTCGCCGTAGTAGCACTGGCTGAGGCTGTTGCACGCGGCGACGTACTTCTCGTCGGTGAGGTTGTTCAGGTTCAGGCGCACGCCGACCCCCTGCAGCCCGACGCGTGACAGGTCGTAGCCGAGCATGGCGTCGTACAAGGTGTAGGACGGGATGTGCAGGGTATTCTCCGCATCCGCCCAGCTCTTGCCGAAGTAGCGCGCGCCGCCACCGATCTGCAGGCCGGCCAGCGGTCCCTGAGCGAACGTGTAGTCGGCCCACAGCGAGGCCATGTTGCGCGCCACGGCGTTGGGCCGGTTGCCGCGGTTGTTCACCCCGGCGGCGCCGGTGAAGTCCTTGGAGTACTCGACGTCCATGTAGGTGTAACTGGCGATCAGGTTGGCCTGTTCCACCGGCTTCAGGCGGGCCTCGAGTTCCACACCCTTGGAGGTCAGCTCGCCGACCGCGCGATAGAAGTTCTCGTTGGAATCCTTGTTCGCCAGGTTGGACTGCTTCAGGTCGAACCAGGAGATGGTGTAGAGGTCGTCAGTGCCCAGCGGCTGGTACTTCAGGCCGACCTCGACCTGCTCGCCCTCGGTGGGATCGAGCAGGGTGATGTCGTAGCCGCCGCTGCCGTTGGCGTTGTAGGCCGCGGTGGCGTTGGGGTTGAACGACTCCGAGTAGCTGACGTAGGGCGACAGGCCGTTGTCGAAGGCGTAGAGCACGCCGACGCGGCCGGTGAACTGCTCGAGCTTGGCGCTATCGGCCTGCTCGCCGTAGCTCGCATCCTCGGTATGGTCGAACGACACATCCACCCAGTCCTGACGCATGCCCAGCGAGAAGCGCCAGTTGCCCAGGCTGATCAGGTCCTGCACGTACAGGCCGGTCTGCTCCAGCTCGCGGGTCTCGTCGTACTGGTGGTAGAACACCGGGCTGCCGACGCCGACCGCGCCGCTGTAGGGGTTGATCGGCGCCAGGCCGTAGCCGCCGTCATAGCTCACCTTGGCCTTGCGCCGCTGGTAGTCGAGGCCGGTCACCAGGGTGTGGCTGAGCGCGCCGGTATCGAAGAGAAACTGCAGCTGGTTGTCGATCGTCCAGGCATGCAGCGCCTCGTCGGCGCCAGTGAAGTAGCGCACCAGCTCGTCGGCGGTGGCGTAGCCGTACTGGTAGACCTGCCCGGATTCCACCGTCGAGTCGAGGTACTGGAAGTTCTGCCGCGCCGAGACCACGTCGTTGAAGCGGTGCTCCAGCTGATAGCCGAGCATCTGCTGATCGCGCTCGAACTTCTCGAAGTCCTCGTCGCCCTCGAAGAAGCTGCGCGAGATGCGCCGACCGTTGTGCGAAGTGACCGTGCCATCGGCCGGCAGACCGCCGTGGTAGCCGCTCTCGGGGTCCTTCTGCAGCATCGCCAGCAGGGTCAGGCGGGTGTCGGTGGTGAAGTCGATGCTCACCGACGGCATCACCGCGTAGCGCTGTTCCTCGATGCCATCGACCTGGTTGTCGGCATCCTTGACCACGCCGGCGAGGCGATAGGCGATGCGCTCGTCGTCCAGCGGGCCGGTGAAGTCGAACGCCGCCTGCTTGTAGTCGTTGCTGCCGTAGGAGAACTGCAGCTGGCGGCGGGTCTCGTGCTGCGGCTTCTTGGTGGTCATCGCCACCAGACCGCCGGGCAGGCTGCGGCCGTAGAGCACCGAGGACGGGCCCTTGAGGATGTCGATGCGCTCGATGAAGTACGGATCGACCTGCAGGCTGCTGTAGGTGCCGCTGTCACCGAGCAGCTTCTGCCCGTCGAGGTAGAGGTTGTCCACCGCGCCGTCGGTGATGCCGCGCATGGCGACGTAGTCGTAGCGGGTCGTGGCGCCATAGGGCGTGCTCATCAGGCCCGGCGTGTAGCGCACCGCCTGGGCGATCGAGCGCGAGCCCTGATCCTCGATCTGCTGGCGGGTGACCACCGAGACGGTCTGCGAGGTTTCCACCAGCGGCATGCTGGTCTTGGTCGCCACGCTGCTGTGGGTGGCGCTGTAGCCCTCCATCTCGCCCAGCGCGTTGCCCAGGGCGAAGCCCTGCACGGTCATCGGCTGCAACTCGACCGCGCCGGTTTCGCTGGCGCGGCGGATCAGCGAATAGTTGCCCTGGCCGTCGCGCACCGCCTGCAGGCCGCTGCCGGCGAGCAGCGCGGCGAAGCCTTGGTCGACGCCGTACTGGCCGCGCAGGCCGTCCGATTGCAGGCCCTGCAGCAGGCTGCCATCCACCGCCAGCAGCACCCCGGCCTCACCGGCGAAACGGCTCAGCACGCTGGACAGCGTTCCGGCGGGGATGTCGTAGCGGCTCTGTGCCTGCTGGTTCGCGGCCGGTTCGGCGGCGCTGGCCAGGCCGGGCAGCGTGGCCGTCAGCGGCAGGCAGAGCAGGGTGGCGCGGATGGCGCGCGCGAGCACGCGCGGACGATGGGGGGCTAAACGCATGAAGAAATCCCTTGTGGGTGAGGACCGGCACATGGCCTTTGCAGCTAAAGCCCGGCACCACGAATAAAAGGGAACCTCATATGCAATTATTTTTCATTGGTGATGCGGTCGCATCAAGCCGTACCGGCCGGCTCCAGGCTGACCCACCAGGACATGCGCCGTTGCACGCGCACCGGCAGCGTCGTCGCCAGCGCATCGAGCACGCGGTCGCTGTCGGCCAGCGGGAAGGCACCGACCACGCGCAGCTCGGCGATGCGCGGATCGCAGCCGAGATAGCCGCGGCGGTAGCGCGCCAGCTCGGCGAGAAAATCCACCAGGCGCAGGTTGTCCGTCAGCAGGATGCCGCGCGACCAGGCCTGGCGCCCGGCCTGGGCCGGCCGGGGCGGACCGATCCGGCTGGCGCTGAAGCCGACCTGCTGCCCGGCGCCGATGCCACGGCCGAGTCCGCTGTCATTCGGCTGGATGTCCACCATGCCGCTGAACACGCTGAGCTGGGTGCTGCCGTCGCGCTGGCGTAGCGAGAAACGCGCCGCCTGGGTGACGCGCAGCTGGCCCTCGCGGCTGCGCAGCAGCAGCGGTCGCGCTTCGTCCACGGCCTCGACCAGCACTTCGCCGCGATACAGCGCCAGCTGCCGGATCGCGCCGTCGAAGCCGGCATCCGCCGCGCTGTCGGTGTTCAGCCAGAGCCGCGATCCATCGGCCAGGCGCGTCTCGCGAACCTCGCCGACGCTGGTACGCAGATCGGCCGACCAGTCCTGCCAGGGCAGCTTGCCGCCCGCCAGGCCTAGCGCCGCACCGCCACACACCAGCGACAGCAGCTTGAGCGCCTGCCGGCGACTCGACGTGCGCTGCTGCAGCAGGCCACCGGCCGCGCGCCCGGCCGGATGTGCGCTCAGTGGTGCGAAGCGGCCGCTGATGCGCTGGACCTTCTGCCAGGCGCGCGCGTGTTCCGGCTGACGAACCCAGGCGGCCCAGGCCTCGCGCTCGGCGGCGTCGACCGTCTCCGCTTCAAGCCGCGCGAACCATTCGGCAGCCTCCTGCAGCACGCGGTAATCGAGGCTCATGCGTCGTCGTCCAGCAGCATCAGGCAATGCAGCATGGCCTGCGCCATGTACTTCTTGATCATCCGCTCGGACACGGCCAGCTCGGTGGCGATGGCGGCGTAGGTCATGCCCTGCAGCTGCGACATGAGGAAGGCGCGGCGCACCTTGTGCGGCAGGCGGTCGAGCAGCGCGTCGATCTGCAGCAGCGTCTCGACGATCAGCGCCTGCTCTTCCGGCGACGCCGCCAGCGGTTCGGGTTGCAGCGCCAGCGCGTCGAGATAGGCCTGTTCGATCTGCCGGCGCCGCCAGTGGTTGATCAGCAGCCCCTTGGCGATGGTGTGCAGATAGGCGCGCGGCTCGCGGATGGCGGACAGGTCCTGCGGCTCCCTGGTCAGCACGCGAACGAAAGTGTCCTGCGCCAGGTCGGCGGCACGCTGGCTGCACTGCAGGTGGCGGCGCAGCCAGCCGTTCAGCCAGCCGTGATGCTCGACGTAGAGCCGCTGGACGAATTGCTGCCGGATGAGACCGTCGGCGGCCATGAGAACCTCCCGAATGCTAGGTCGTGAATGCTAACGCTTCTCAACAACCCATGCCACGGCATTCGTCTTGCGCGCGTACCCTCACGGCTTGGCTACGCGGGCTAAACCCCTGTTGCCACCGAGCCGCACCGGCATCCGGCGCCGGCGGGCTCAGGGCCGACGATTGAGGGTCTGCGAGGGCAGCTCGCCGAAGGCCTGCTTGTAGAGGGTGGTGAAATGGCTGGGCTGGGCGAAGCCCCAGCGAAAGGCCAGTTCGCTCAACTGCAGCTCGCCGGGCTGGTGGCGCAGCAGCATCTCGCGGATCACGTTCAGCTTGCAGCGCTGGATATAGCGCTGCGGGCTGGTCCCCAGGTAGCGGCGGAAGGCCTGCTCCAGGCTGCGCCGGCTGGCGCCGCTGATCTCCACCAGTTGGCTGATGCACAGCGGCTGGTCGAGGTTGGCGTGCACATAATCCACCACGCGCTTTACCGTGCCCGGCAGCAGGCTGCGCTGCGGCAGGGCGCTGAGCGACGGGATCAGGTACAGCAGGTTCTCGCAGAACAGGTGCTGCAGGTGCTGCTGGCCGACCGCCGTGGCCAGCAGGCCCGACGGGCTGCCGGCCTCGAGGTCGATCAGGCGTACCAGGTTGCCGAGGCTCGTCAGCGCCGGATTGCGCCGGCCGATCAGCTGCGCCTGCGGCGGCACGCGCGCCGCCTCGCTCTGGTGGTGGTGCAGCACGTGGTCGTTCAGACAGGCACCGTCCAGCGCGATCACCAGCGCGCGGGTGCCTTCGTGCCAGACCACATCCACTTCGTGTCCGGGGGTGAACATCAGCAGGTCGCCGGCGCCGGCCTGCTGGCCGTCCGGGCAACTGGTCACCGCGCCGTACAGCGGCAGGATGCCGTGCCAGCTCGCCAGCGGGCGCGAGCGGACCTTGAGCGTCGGGCCCCATTCGGCGCCGAACAGCTTCAGCCGCGGCATGGCCTGCAGGGTGAAATGAATGTTGGCGACGCCGCGCCGGCGTGGCTGCACGCTGCGCTCCTCGACCTGGGTATTGAGCATCGCCGCCGCCTCGTCCATGTCGCGCGAGCGCAACCAGGGACGCATGGCAAAGGGCAACGGGGAAGGGCTGTTGGCAAGGCTGACCGGCGTGGTCATGGATTCGCCTCCTCGGGCCTTTCTCGGGGTGCCATCTGGCAGCACGGAGGCCTCGGTTTTGTCGTTATGGAGGTAGTTGAGCGCCTGCGCGCAGTACGCCTGCCGGCAGGGGCGCCGAAGTATGGCAGCTTCGGTCGTTCGTTGAATACAAGGCGTGGGCGGCTGACCGACCCGCTGGCCGTGGGCTGGTTGGTGAACGGCGAGTCGCCGCCGTCACACCAGATCGGCGTCTTCCTCGGCGGGCAGCTGGTCGGTGACGATCACCCGCGCGTGGCGGCTCTGCTCGTCCTCGATGCGCAGGCCGACGTACTCCGCGTCGTGGGCGTCCCAGAAGGCCTCGAGTTGCGGCAGATCGGCCTGGGCGAGCAGGGTCTGCCCGGTGCGTTCGAGAATGACGGAATAGCGGATGTCGGCGTGCATGGAGATGGGCTCGTGGTGGCGCGGGGTAGGGTTGGACGATGATGTCATTGTGACATTCAGGCATGATGCACTGCCGACCATTCATCGTCCGGCCGGTGGCAGCCGCCGAACGGCAGGCAAAGCGCAGCGCCGGACTGCAAGAAATCCAGGGCGTGCCGATAACCCGCGCAACGGCCATCGGCCAACGCAGTCGCAGGGCAAGACATGAGCAACTCCTACACCGCCGATTCACTGTCGCTTCTTCTCTTCACACTGCGCAGCGGCAAGCAGATGGCGATCAACCTGCTGAAGGTCAGCGAGATCATCCCGATACCGCGGCTGACGCGGCTGCCCGAGGCGCATCCGCACATCGAAGGTGTCGCGACCCTGCGCGGCGAGCCGTTGTCGGTGATCGACCTGAGCCAGGCAATCGGCATGGCGCCGCTGGAGGACCGGCGCGGCGGCTGCCTGGTGGTCACCGAGATCAGCCGGCAGAAGCACGGCCTGCACGTGCAGGCCGTGGCGCGGATCGTCAGCTGCGCCACCTCGAAGATTCTGCCGCCGCCCTATGGCGCCAAGGGGCGCTCGTTCATCACCGGCACTGCCGAGGTGGATGGCGAGCTGATCCAGGTACTGGATATCGAGAAGGTGCTGCACAACATCGCGCCGGCCTCGGCCGAAGCCGATCTGTCCGACCTGGACGTCGAGGATGCGCAGTTGCTCACCGAGACGCGCGCGCTGATCGTCGACGACAGCCAGGTCGCGCGCAGCATGTCGCTGGCTGCGCTGGGCCAGCTGGGCGTGACCTGCCACGCCGTCACCGGCGCGCGCGCCGCGCTGGCCAGGCTCGATGAGCTGCACGGCGGCCCAGAGGCAATCAACGTGGTGGTCTCGGACATCGAGATGCCGGAGATGGACGGCTACGCCTTCACCCAGGCGCTGCGCCAGCACCCGACCTACGCCGGCATTTATGTGCTGCTGCATACCTCGCTGGACAGCACCATCAGCACCGACCGGGCGAAGGCGGCGGGCGCCAACGAAATCCTCACCAAGTTCTCGGTGCCGGAGCTGACGCGCTGCATCCTCAACGCCGCGCGGGCGATTCATCGGCGCTGAGCGCGGGCCGGCGGCCGGCTAATGCGCCAGGGCCATGAATCCCGCCGCCAGCAGCACCATCGCGCCGGCGCCGCCGTCGATCTGCCGGCGCCGCCGCTCGCTGAGCGTGTCGTTGCCGGCCCGGCCCAGCGCAAGCGCAATCGCGGAATACACCAGCGCGCACCAGAACATGAAGACCGCCGACAGCGCCACGGCCTGCAGCGTCGTATTGCCGCCCTGGTCCATGAACTGCGGCAGGATCGCGATGTAGATCATCATCCCCTTGGGGTTGAGCAGGGACGTCAGCAGGCCCTTGCGCAACTGGCCGGTGACCGCGCCGCGCGGCACCTCCAGCCGGCTGGGGTGCAGGGCCGCGCGCAGCAGCCTGCACGCCAGGTAGGCCAGATAGGCGATCCCGCACCAGCGAATCGTCTCGAACAGGATCGGCGACGCCGCCACGACGGCCGCCAGGCCGAGCGCGACCAGCAGCGAGTGCAGCGCATAGCCGAGCACCACCCCGGTGGTCGCGCGCATTCCCGCCCGCCCGCCGCCGGACATGGCTTGCGAGGCGATGAAGAGGATGTCCGGGCCGGGCGTGCATACCAAGGGCAGCACGGTCGCGGAGAAGAGCACAAGCGTGTAAGTATTCATGGGAAAAAGAATACCCATGCCGCCTGGGTATTAATTTCCTATTTATTGCCTGTTCAGAGCATGGCTTAGGGAGACTTTTCGCTATGGATCAAACAGATCGGAAGATTCTTGCCGAGCTGCAGAGGGACGGCCGGGTATCGCTGACCGAACTGGCCGAGCGCATCGGCCTGAGCCTGTCGCCGTGCCATCGACGGGTACGGGCGATGGAGGAGGCGGGCGTCATCTGCGACTACCGCGCGACGATCAACCCCTCGGCCGTCGGGCTCAACTTCGCCGCCATCGTCTTCGTCACGCTGCGCCTGACCGACCACGGCGGCGTGCAGGCCTTCGAGGACGCCGTGCCGGAGATCCCGGAAATCATCCAGGCGCAGCGCCTGTTCGGCGACCCGGACTTCATGCTGAGCATCGTCACCCGGGATCTGACGGCGTTCCGGAAACTCTACGACGAGCGCCTGTCGACCCTGCCGAACGTGATGCGGCTGACCTCGACGCTGGTGATGAAAAGCATCGTGCAGAATCGGCCGCTGCCGCTCTGAATGGATCAGGCGGCCGCCTGTCTGGCCGGCCCGGGCCAGCGGGATTGGGGGCTACATACACTAGCGCTAATGTTGTTCGTCACCGGCCTGACGCGCATCAAGCTCGGCAAGACGCAGGGAGTCGATCAATGAGCAGTTCCAGCAGATTGAAAAACTGGTTCGATCAGGGCGGCCAGGCTTATGCGCGGTTCAGGCCGCAATATCCCGCCGAACTCGCCGCCTACCTGGCCTCGGTGGCGCCCGATACCGCCCTGGCCGTGGATGTCGGCTGCGGCAACGGCCAGCTCACCGCGCAACTGGCGGAGCATTTCAGCGCCGTCGTCGGCCTGGACCCGAGTGCCGACCAGGTGGCGCATGCCACGCCCCGGGCCAATATCGACTATCGCTGCGCGCCCGCCGAACGGATGCCGCTGGCGGAGCACAGCGCCAGCCTCGTCACCGCCGCGCAGGCCGCGCACTGGTTCGATCTGCCGGCCTTCTATACCGAGGTGCGGCGCATCGCCAGGCCCGGTGCCGTCCTGGCCCTGATCAGCTATGGCGTCCTGCGCCTGGATGAAGGCCTGGACGCGCGCTTCCAGCAGTTCTACTGGCACCAGATCGGCCCCTACTGGCCGGCCGAGCGGCGGCTGGTGGATAGCGGTTACGCCACCCTCGATTTCCCGTTCGCACCGCTGGCGCCGCCGGCCCTGGCGATCCGTCTCGACTGGAACCTGACGGAGTTTCTCGGCTACATCGCCACTTGGTCCGCCGTGCGCCACGCACGGGAAGCCGGGCGGGAGGACATCCTGCAGCGCTTCGCCAGCGACATCGCCGACCGCTGGGGCGACCCGGCGAGCAAGCACGCAATTTGCTGGCCCATCAACATGAGAATCGGACGCCTATGAACAACCCAACCTGCACCTCGCTATCCATCGGCCTGCGCCATAGCGCAACACTGACCGTGGCCGCGCGCCACAGCGTTCCCGAGGTGGAACCGACCTGGTCGGGATTCGCCGACATGCCGCCCGTGCTGGCCACGGCGATGATGATCGGCTTCATGGAGCAGACCTGCATCGAAGGACTGCGCCCATTCCTCACGCCTGAACAACGGACCGTGGGCACCCATGTCGACATGAGCCACACCGCCGCCACCCCGGTGGGCATGACGGTGACGGCTACCGTCGAACTCGTCGGCATCGAGGGCAAGGCGCTGCTGTTCAACGTGCAGTGTCGGGACGAACACGGCGTCATTGGCGAGGGCACGCATCGCCGGGCAATCATCGACCTGGGCCGATTCACCCAGCGCCTGCAGGAAAAGGCGGTACGGGCCGGGAGTTAGGTGTGCAATCGCGTAGTTGCCAAGACACGGCACTAGAACAGGCTGTGCGGCACGGTTTGGGTACACGCTTGGCGCAGGCGAAAAGTCGCCGATAAATAGCGCTGGGAGCAGTGCCCGCTGGCTGGCATACAGGGGATTTTGCGAGGCTGACCGGTTCGGGAGCAGAACCGGCGAAGTCCTGTGGGAAAGACGTGATGGCGCGAAGAAGAGATGGCGCTCCGGCGGGCCTCTAACCTGTTCTGGAAGTGATTGATCTGTATAAGGTTTTCAAATTCACGATTGCCAAGGCATACACGCTGGCATACAGGGCGGGGCCTGCTTGCCCCTTATTCGCTTGATTCATGAGTCATCGCGAGGTCTCCATCACGGGCCACCAAGGGGGCGGTGGGCTGGATCGTCTATGAGAAATTCTAATGGTTAACCTCTGCATTGCAGTGTTAACCCGTTTAACCAGTTAACTAAGTTGCAGGTTCAGCCACTAGCCAAAAAGCGGGGCGCGAATTACCCGTACCTTGCCCATCTGTCCAGGGGCCCCCGCTGCTTGCCTGAGGTGGTGAGTCTGGCGCCTGTGCCTTCGGCGTGGAGTCGGATCGTAAAGCACGCCTAGCGCACGCCCACGCTGCTGGCTGCCTGATAGTCGGGGTGTAGGGGACGTGAGTCTAGTTTCTAGATATATCCGGTGTTCTTGGTGTTCTTGGTGTTCCTAAAACTCTGAAAGCCAGTGATGGCGCGGCCTGTAGAGAAGGAACACAAACACAGCTCAGGCGGAACACTTGGTGTTCAGAACACCTATGGTGTTCCGTGGTAGTGCGGGAAAGCGGAACACTTCGGACACAGAATGTGCCGGGAAGACAATAAAAAACCGCTGACGTTGAGCTCGCCAGCGGTTGCAGTTGAACAGCTTCAGGCGTGGTTAGCGTAGCGCTGCGCCAGCTCCATACGGGTGATCGCATCCACTGCCATTGATTCGAAGGCGGACAGCTGCTCAGCATCAACCGTATCGGCCAGCAGGTAGCTGAACGCCTCATAGCTTCGATCCGGGTACTCCTTAGAAAGAACACCCTTCACCCATGCCGCACGAGCTTCGGTCGACAGTGGGCGAATCACGGCGTGGTCCGCGCCTGCCTTCATGGCATCCCAGCAGATGGCTTGCCAGATAACGGTATGGCCTTGCCGGGTCTCGAATCCATTGCGCAGCAGGCGACGGATGCAGGCGCGATAACGGGTGCTCATTGCTGTACCGGCACCGACTTGCCAGCGTCAAGAAGATCGCGGCGGGTGAAGTAGCCATCGCCTACGAAGTTCGGGATTTTCATCTCGTGGGTTCGGTAGTAGCCGCTATCGCCTGGCAGCAGTCCAGCCAGCTCAGCGCCAATGGGTAGCATGAGCTTGACCAGTTCGTTCCACTGCTCAGACAAGACCGCAATCTGCGCCCGGTCGGCTTTCAACTTTGCAACCCGGTGGCCCTCGGCTGCCTCGTCCAGCTTGGCAGTAAGCGCCTCCACTTGCTTCGCCAGCGCATCGAGGAGACTCGTGCCGTCTGCCTCTCCTTTCTGGGCTTCGGCAAGTGCAGACGTTGCGGCTGCCATGCGGTCCTCCAATACCTTCAGGGTTTCGGGGGGGGCGTCGCTGGCGATAGCGGCGGCCAGGTCATTGGCGGCCTGAGTTTCCGCCTGTTTGGCGCGATCGATATAACCGGCTGCCTGTTCGCGCAGTTCATCCATGCGCGCCGTAACGCTTTGGCGGCGAGTTTCAACGCGGGCAACTTCTTCAGCTGCTGCCTGTACAGCCTCTAGAGCAGTGTTGAGGCTGTCTTGATGCTCTTTCTTGATTTTCATTGTGCACTTCCAGATAGGTAGGAATTGATGGTTTAAGGGGCTGGCCAAGCCCAAGCGGGGCCGGCGCACTCCTATGCAGCTCCGGGTTATCAGGCGGCTATTTGCTCAGCCTCGGCCCCGGCTGCATCGGTAAGTAGTGCGCTCGCGCTAACCACATAGGCCCGGCTCTTGGGCATACCAGGCAGCGTCAGTGCCTGTGCTGCCTTGCCGTCGCTTCCACGCTCAAGAATCCCCCGGCTGACCAACTCCCGATTCACGTTGCGCAAGTTCATGCCCTTGAACACTTCGTCACGCCAGGCCGTTGCAAGGAAGTAATAGGTCACGCTGGTATAAAGCTGATCGCCGCAGCCGTGTTCTATCGTTCGGCGGAAGCCCAGGCGGTCGCCTGTGCGCGGGGCGTGGTCATCGGTTTTCGCGGCGATACCGTCCCAGCGCGTGAAGCGGCTTTCGCCATAGCGCTCCACCACCAGGCGCAGCCGTTGCACGATGGCTTCACCTTCGAGGTTTCCAGCGCCGCCACGCTCAGCCAGCCAAGCGTCCAGACAGGCGCGCGCCGCAGCCGTTGCGGTGCCCTCAGGCCAGCCCGTGACGCCAAGGCCCGTCGCCAGTTCACCGGCCACGGCAGCCAGCCCGAATCGAGTAGCGGCGCGGTGCGCCTGCCCGCTTGCGCTGGCCGGCAGCGCTTCGCGCGCGAACTGCTCAAGGCTTCGCCGGATGATGGATAGATAGCCGCGCTGCTTGGCCGGATTGCACAGCGCCACCAGGAAGGCCAGCAGCGGCGTGCCGTAGTACATGCCCACCCGCGCTTTCAGCTCGTCGGCCAACGCCTGCCCACTGTCGAAGTCATGCAGCGTGTCGAACACGCCGAGGCCCTTGCCGGCGTCGGCAGGGACGGCGAGCATCCGAATATCCATACCGGCCTTCAGCTCCTTGTTCGCCTCGGCCATGTGCTGCGCCAGGGTGTATTCCCCGCTGGAGAGGAACAGCAAGCGCCATTCCTGTACCTGCCGGCCCGACTGGCCCCGGTCATTGGCGCGGGCCTTGCCGATGCCATTGCCCAGCATGTACACGGTTTCGCCGACGATGCGCGGGTCGCACTGGCTGATTTCATCGAGCACCAACAGCCCGTCCGAGTGCGCCGCCGCGATGGATTCAAGCGCGTTGTCTGTCGAGCGCCACGAGCGTTCGAACGCAGGCGGGCCGTACACCGAGCACGCCACGCGCCCGGTCGTGCTTTTGCCGCTGGAACTCACGCCGTAGAAGTGAAAGCCACCCGACTCCAAGCCCAGCAGATGCAGCAGCGGCCCCGCCAGCGCGATGCACACCGCAAAGGCGACCCGATGATTACCCACGCACAGCGCGCCAATATGCTGCTGCCACTCCTCAAGCGTGCCGCCCTGGCTGATCGGTGGGAGCTGCGCGCCGGCTTCGTAGAAGTGCAGGCGTTCATCGCTGCTGCCAATCTGCTGATCGGGCAGCAGAAAGGCCGCGCCGTGCCAGCCAAGACGGCTAACCAGCCGCGCCCGCTCACCACTGTCGTAGCTCTGCAGATAGCTCTGCAGGTCGTTGCGGGAATGGCGCACGTCGCGGGTCGGCGCCAGGCGCAGCCCCATATCAACCAGCGGCCCAAGCACCTCTTTCGAGAACTCGCCGGCCATGCAGCGCGCCGGAATGTTCCAGCGCTTGGGCGCCCCGTCCGGGTCATCGAACTCAACCAGCAGGCCCCAGCTATGGCCCTTCTCGTCGCGGGTGCGAGCCAGGATTTCCAAGCGTGAGCAGACCATCCGAGACTCGCCATCTTCGCCGGCGAAGTACACGCCATCGGCTTTCACCTTGAACCCGCCCGACCGACTTGCCTGCTTTGGCTTGCGAGCGTCCTTCTTCGCGGCAGCTGGCTTTTCCGCCTGCGTCGGCATCGGGGCTATGTCAGCCTTGGCGAACAGGCGTCCGCTGGCCTCCAGCTCTGCCAGCCGTTCGGCGGTCCAGCCAGCGGCTAGAGCGTCGGCTGCGTCTTCGCCGTCTGCCGGTGCGAATGTCTCGATTGCAACCGTGCGAACGGTAGCGCCAAGCTGCTGGAGCTGGCCGGCGATGGCTTGCATGCAGCTCAGCCCGCCCGCGTCGTTATCTGGCCAGAGCAGCACATCGCGTCCGGCCAGCGGCGCAAAGTCTGCCTTGTGGTGGGACTGCGCTCCGTTCGGCCAGCAGGTCGCGACGTAGTGCGGCAGCAGCTCGGCGGCGGCATCGGCGGACTTCTCGCCTTCGCATAGCACCACCGGCGCAGCGGGCTTTTGCGCCAGTTCATCCAGACGCAGCAGCGGGCGCGGTTCGGGCAGCCCCAGCCAGCGCCACTGGAAGGACTGATCGGACGAACAGCGGCACCAGGTCAGCGGCGCGAACGCCTTTTTCAGCTTGCCGTTTGCGTCCGCTCCAAGGTCGAAGCGATACAGCACCATCAGCGCCGCGCCGGTAGCGTCGCGGTAGATCCACACCTTCGAGGGCTTGCCGTGGGTGCGGTGCTTGTACGGAATCTTCGACATGGCGGCTTCCGGTATGGGCTGGATCGCCACCCATTCCGGTGCCTTGCTGCTGGTCGTTTCCGGCGTTGGCTGGCCGCCAGCCGTGACGTTGAGGAAGTCAGCCAGCTTGTTGCAGGCGTCGATATGGGTGCCGCCGTCCAGGTACTGCACCAAATCAATCAGATCGCCGCCCTTGTCGCCGGTCGCGAAGTCGCACCAGGTGCCCTTTCCGATGTTCACCTTCAGTGAGCCGGCATGCTTGTCCGCGCGGGTCGGGTTGGGCGCGGTGTATTCCTTGTTGCCATCCACCAGCTTGCCATTGGGCAACCAGTGCGCCAGCACCCGGTTAATCGCTTGGTGTGCGGCGCGCTTGACCTCGGCAAACGTGGGGAGCTTTGGCTTATCGTCGCGGGGCGTCTTCATTGAATACCTCCGCCCAGGCTACTTGCGATTGGCTGCCATTCATCCGTTACGTACAGATGCAGCTGAGACGGGCCAATCCCTTCCAGCATGGGGCCACCGCGCGATGCAAGTTGCTTGCGGACGGTATCGGCCTTGAGCTTAGCGCCAGCTTCACAGGTGGCGATTTCCCACAACACCAGCACGCCGGTTCTACCGCCCTCCAGCGGCATATGCCCTATGCGTTCAAGCGGAAAGCTCAGGGCTTCAGCAAGCAGCGTGGCCACGCCAAACAGCGCATGACCTTCGACGGCCCCAACTAATTCGGCTATGTAATAGGTCGTTGCCTTGCTCATACGCCACCCCTTTTGCCGGAAATGGCGCCGCCAATGCACGCATCAACCAGTGCCTTGGCCATCTCGCTCAGGTACTGCGCCGCATGCGCCTCGTTAGAGCCGGCTGTGTCGCAGGCGACGTTCAAGGTGAGCTTGTTCGCGATATCGAGCAGACAGGATGCATGCTCAAGGGCATCGATCACGTCGAAGCCCTCGTTGACCGAGAAAAGCGCGCCACGCTGGAAGTGGCAAAAGTCCTGCGCCTCGGTGCGAAGTCGGGTGGCGCTCATAGGGCACCCCCTTGGCTCGCCGCTTGGTGTAGCTCTGCGCCGGCCGCCAGTGCATAGCAGCCGATGGCACGCACGGCGTGACGAAGGCCGTTCAGGTCCTGCGCTGACAGATGATGTTCGCTCCCGTCGCCGCCCAGCAGATCGGCAAGAGTTTCCAGCGCATAGCCGGCGCTCATCATCTGGTCGCCGTGCGTCATGACCAACTGATTGAGGCTGCTCATTGCTCACCCCCGATCGCTTCAAGGGTGCGGGCCTTGGCCATTGCTTCGTTGTAGCGGCGCAGGCGAACGGAAAGGGAGGAATCAGCGCGCAGCGCGGCGAAGGCGCGGGCCTTCAGGGCGGCGGCGTGTTGCTGAATTGCGGACGGATTGAGGGCGTGCGGGTGCTTCATGGGTGGTGCTCCTTTGTCGGTGGAGCTGCCACGAACCGTCGCCAAACGATTATGGGTGGCAGCCGTGCGCAGGTTGGCGAACCGGGGACAAAGGAACCCGGCAGACCCGAAGGTCTCCCGCGCACGGCCGCCATAACACGGCATTGCGAGCACAAAAAAAGCGCCAGCAATGGGATGGTGGGCGCCTGTGCGCCTTTGTCTGATCGGGTCGCCAAACCCGGTCGCTGAATTGGCAGCGACGGGCAGACTGTAGCGCCCCGTCAGGAGGCGTGCAAGCCCTTCGAGCGCCCGCAAGGCTTGCGCGAACACCGGGCATGGCATAGATTCGGCGTGCATATCTGTTTTCTCCTACGCCTCCGGTTGCAGCCGGGGGCGTTTTTGTTTGTGGCCCGCTCAGCCGGCGAGTGCTTGCAGTAGCGGCGCCGCGGGCACATCACCGCGAAGCCAGGCGTTTACGGCATCGTTTTCAGCCTTGCGGCGGCGGTACTGCGCCATCAGCTCGGCGCGGCGGTCCTCAAGCACATCCGGCGCGCACGGCTCTGCCCAGGGCACGCGCACCAGGTGTGCCATTGCCTCGGTCGTCGCCTCGATGCCGCGCTGTTCCTCGGTCAGCTCGCTTTCCACATAGCCTTGCCAAGCGGCTGGCTCGTTGGCGTAGTGCGCGGGTTGCTCCAGGTGGTAAACCACCCAGCGCTTGAGCAAGCCTTGGTTGCGCAGCACGCCGAGGCGCGCTTCGCGCATCGCAAACTGGCCGGTACCGCAGACTTTTCCGTATTCCCGGCTGACGGCGCGTTCGAGCAGCCGGCGCAGCTCGTACGGGTGCGGCTCCAGCGGCACGACATAACCGTCAGCGTTGATAAACAGCGCTTCGCGTTCCTGCGGGTCAAAGCAGATCGTGACGATGGTGAGGGCGCGCCACACAAGGCCCGCCAGTTTCGGCGGCGCGAAGCCGAGGCCGGTTGGATCGAAGTAAGGCGTATCGAAAGGGACGCGAGGGAAGCTCATGCGGCAGCACTCCCACGGGCAGCGATCCGGCTTTTTACCCAGGATTGCACCTCGGCCAGCACCCACGCGACCGGCGCACCCCGCGCAGTGCTGTTGCTCAGCTTCACCGGCTGGGGAAAGTCGCTGTCTGCCTGTTTCATCAGCTTGTAAATCGTCGGGCGCGCCAGACCGACGATTGCCACGACTTCGGGCATGCGAATTAGGGTGGTGGCGGGGTCGAGCGGGAGCGGGCCGCCAGGCGCTGCGGTTTTCTTGCCGGTCATCGGCACGGCCTTCATGCCCGATTACCCGCACGGGTCTGGCTTTCCAGCCAGGCGGCCACATCCTGGCGGCGATAGCGCACCGCCGACCCACACTTGACCCAGGCGGGGCCACCTCGGCGAGTGCTGCGCCAGGCGGCAAGGGTGCGATGCGAGAGGCCGAGGGCGGCGGCTACTTGGTCAGCCGTGAGCAGATCGGAAGGAGAGAACGGCAGTGGGTTGGCTGCCGGGTGGGCTTGTGTGGTCATGGAGCGTTTCCCGTAGTCGCTGAGTTATGCGGGGAGAACGCTACGGATCAGGATTATGCGCCGGGAGCTTCGCTTTACTATTTGAGCTGGTTAACCCGCACTGAATCAGGCCAGAGCCAAGGCAGTTTTCGCAGAAGGACGGCCTTCATAGCCGGCTTTGTCAGGGCCTCGCCCGTTTCGCGTGCCTGCCATTGGCGAAGTTTGCCGATTAGGTTGTGCAGCTTGGTGCCGCTAATAAGCAGCTCGCAGGCTTTGATGGCTATCAGACGATCACGCTCCTCTGTGCCGTCGCTGCCACGCCTGGCGATCGCGCTCAGGAGTCCATTTGCCTTGTCGGCAGCCAGGTTTGATGCATAGGCAGCGGCGGTGCCTAGCGCATTGCACTCATCATCCTCATCAGGCGACAAGCCAATAGCGGCGCTGCTTACGCATCCGTCTATCTCCGCCATGTACGCACGAAACAGGCTGACCCCATCAAGTTCATCACCCGCATCGCCTTGCAACCAGTCTTCCAGTGCTCGCAGCGCGTGTGCGGCGCATGCGAAAGCAAACGCAGCAATAGCCGGCATATCAGCGGCGTCGAACATGCCGGCAGCGGTCATAACTTCATCTGCCAGGCGTGCCGGCGATGCATAGGCCACGTTCTGACTGATTGAATCCGTCTTGAGATAGGCGGCACAGCAGAGGTCGCTAGCGCCCTCGTCGGTCAGCCACGGCAGGCACCGGGCCATGATCGCCAGCGCCGCGTCTACTAGCCGCTCGCACCGCTCAAAATCCGAGTGGCCCGCCATTCGCGCGCGAATTTCGACAAGCTGTGTTCCGCTCTCAAACGCTCCGGGAACACCGTACAAGCTCAGGCCGTCGCCGGTCACTTGTTCATCCCCGCGCCCAGCGCCTGACCCCGCGAAGCGGCGTCCAAATGCTCGGCCATCAGGACAAGAGCGGGGCTCCGCTCCATTTTCGAGGAACACCATAGGTGTTCTGAACACCAAGTGTTCCATCTGTACGGCGTTTGTGTTCCTTCGCTACAGGCCCCGTAATTGCTGGCTTTCAGCAATTTAGGAACACCAAGAACACCAAGAACACCGCATTTCCGGGTGGGCAGGGTAGGCATTATCAAACCGCCTTTCCGAACTGGGCTTGCACTACCGTTCCATTCTCCAGTCCGTCCAGATAATCGGCATACCACTGCATCATGGTGCGCCGCTGCTCCAGGTAGATGGCCTTGTTGTAGACGCCGGCCACTCCATCCTCCGCATGGGATAGCTGCGCCTCAACATGCTCCTTGGCGAAGCCGTGTTCGCGCAGCGTGGTCGAAGCAATGTGGCGGAAGCCGTGGGCTGTCTGCCGGCCTTCGTAACCCATGCGGCGAAGCGCCATGTTGAAGGCCATGTTGCTGCGCGGCTTGGTGCGGTCGTTCCGGCCAGGGAACAACAATGGATAAGCCCCGGTGATGGCATGCAACGCCTTGAGCGCTTCGAGGGCCTGGCGCGAAAGCGGGACGGTGTGTGTTCTCCGCTTCTTCATGCGTTCGGCAGGCACCACCCATAGGCCGGCCTCGCGGTCGAACTCGCTCCAGGTGGCTTCCCTCAGTTCGCTGGGGCGGGCGCCGGTGAGCATGAGTAATCGCAGGCCGTGGCGCAGGTCATCAGCGTGCGGATAGGCGCTGATCGAGCGCAGCAGGGCGGGCAGCTCCTTTGCCGAAACGTGCGCATAGTTCTCGGCCGGCTTGGTTTGGAGAAAGCGGCTCAGTCCGTCCAGGGGGTTGTGCACTGCGCGGCCTGTGACGCGGGCAAGGTCATAGATTTCCTTGCAGGATCGGCGCACCCGGCCCATCTGCTCGACAATGCCCAGCTTCTCCATGCCACGCAGGAACTCCATCCACTCGATGGGCGTTATCTCGGCGAAGGGGCGCTTGCCGAACGCCGGGAAGGCATGCAGCTCCAGCGCACCAATGGTTCGTTTCGCTGTGCTGTCGGCCCAGCCGGGCCGGCGAATCTCGATCCACTCGCGGCCCAGCGTCTCGAATGTGTGCCCAGCGGCCTCCAGGGATGAAGCCTGACGGGCTTGCTTCGTGGTGATGGGGTTCTTTCCCTCACTGGCGTCCGCCCGCAGCTCAGCAGCCTTGGC
The DNA here is from genome assembly GCA_000263395.1 of Stutzerimonas stutzeri TS44. Classification (GTDB taxonomy): domain Bacteria; phylum Pseudomonadota; class Gammaproteobacteria; order Pseudomonadales; family Pseudomonadaceae; genus Stutzerimonas; species Stutzerimonas stutzeri_C. Next base: position 13,407 of record AJXE01000008.1, on the reverse strand, counting down.
ACGGGCTACCGATCCGCCAACGGTGGGGTAGCTCCCTAGGCCGATCCATGACCACTTCCCGTCAGGTTTCTTGTACCTCAGCTCCCATGACTTCCCGCCGTTGGGCTTAACCCGGAAGTAAAGCCCCTGGCCGTCATGTTCCCTGTAGGCCGTCTGCTCTGGCTCCAGCCCAGCCAGGGTGGTATCCGCCAGCGGGCGGCGCTTGATATCGCTGCGCTTCATCCCTTGTATGCCTCGGTTCGAATTTTCGGCCAGCATACAAGCTGGCATACACGGCGGGAAGCGCTAGGGGTAGACAGGTAGATACAGCCAGAAACAAGAAAGCCCGCACGGGGCGGGCTTTTCAGGGTGTTTCGTAGACTGCTGGAGACAGGTAGAAACAGGTATTTGGCGCATCCGGCGGGATTCGAACCCACGACCCCTCCTTCGGAGGCCAATGCGGTACAGGAATCTTGGTTGACTAGTAATGCTCTTGAACGTCTCTAAGTGCCGTGAATCAAGGCTTTTGCCCTGTGTCGCTGTCTACAGTTTATGGCTCTTGACGCTACCTAAGGGCTGTTACCTAAGGCACAAAACACGAAATCTGTATTCTCGGTTTTTGACCACTAGCTCGCCGGGCTTCGTCCTGCCGTTGGAACTTGGTTGAGGTCAGTCGCCATGCGGCGGAGTAATCCTCGGGAGCTGGAAGCAGCTCATCCATCCTTGGAGCCCAAGTCGCTTGCGATCTTGCCGAAGGACTCCCAGTGGCCAACCAGTTCATCAACGCGATCAGGGATGCGCAGAGTCTTACTGAGTACCAGGCAACGGGTGGTGCCTACATACTCCTCGAGCAGGTAGAGCGTGCTACCAACATCGACTCCCATTTCCTGCAGAACGTCGTCGGGAAGGCGAATGGCGCCATCGCCTTCCCAGTCTTCGATCACTACATGATGTTTCATCGCGACTCCAGAAGACGGTTGGATGAGGTGTCCGCAAGGGGAGGCGGCAGGCCGCTGCCAACTAAATCCCGCAGCGTAGACCGGCAGCATAGCAAAGAGCGAGCAGGCTCGAGAGAGGTAACGAACGCGTCTACCCAGCCATTGCTGCCGGTGGACGAAAACTCACCCGAGCAGCTCAACTGCGCAAGTCGGGAACGAGCACCCGGAATGGGGCGTCAGGAATGCGCACAATCGATTCAGACCACGAACAGAGCGATACCAGACGCCAGGCACTTACCTGCCGCATGACGCGCCAAATGACGCTACAATAATGTCATATGTCGCATCTGGAGGAATACGCTATGGTTTCCGCCGACACTCGCACCCGCAAGGCAGCACCCGCCGCCCGTAGGCCAACGGAATACCTTTTCCAAAGTGACTCTGACCAGCTCAGTCCGGTCATGGTCTACAGGCTCACGGTCAAAGGCTTCAACCTGAAAGACGTGCAAGACATGCTTGCGATTTCTGATCTGTATTCGACGAAGAAGATCATGAGTCGCATTGTGGGCAAGTCCATCAGGACGATTCAGCGCCAGGGCAGCAAGCAACCAGCACACCTCAACTCCCAACAGAGCGCCGTGGCCTTCCAGTACGCGAAGGTGCTGGAGCACGCGATCAATGTATTCGGCACCCAAAAGCTGGCCGAAGAATGGCTAGGGCGCCCTTGCAAGTATCTGGACGGTGACGTGCCGCTGGACGTTATCGACAACCCAGTGGGGTTTCAGGCAGTCGAGGACTATCTGGAACGCATTGAGTACGGGGTCTATCAGTGAACCCATTTCCCTGGTCTGGCTCATGGTACGCATGGCGCCTCGACCGTGAGGTCTACAAGGACACCTGGGACAGTGGCATTGGTGCCCACAAGCTGGGTGGCCGCTGGAACGCTCCGGGGCGAAACGTTGTATACGCATCGGCAGATCCCTCAACCGCCATCCTGGAGGTGGCGGCGCATGTCGGCTTCGATGCGTTGGATACGGTTGCGCATGTGCTCACATGCTTCGAAGTGCTCGATCAAAGCCTTATCAAGGTCGTACAGCCTGAAGATGTTCCCAATCCTATCTGGCTGACGAGTGCATCCGCTTCACCTAACCAGCAGAAATTTGCAGACGCCCTGCTGGCCGAGCATCCGTTCGTACTGATCCCATCCGCCGTCACTCGCCACTCTTGGAACTTGCTTGTCAGTCGCGAGCTGGCCGAGGGCAGGTATCGAATGATCAGCCAAGACCGCTTCGGCCTGGATACGCGCCTCGTTAAGGTCTGAGCCGCTTTGCGCTGGCTGAGCCAGCAGTGTCTTTCAGGTGAACGCCTTTAGATTGCGTGACAGCCCTTCACGTAGCCGTAGTACCAGGACGTGTACCGGCCAGAACAAAAGGCCCTACCTGTCCCCCTGATTTACAACTCATCTCTAGCCGCAGCTTCTGACAATTGAACTCGCCCCAGGCCTACTAGCTACACCGCCCTATTGAGCTGAAAATCCCGCAATACCACCCGGGAAATTTAATATCCCTATGCCGCACTCAGCTAATCCACCAGCACCTCACTGATAGGTCATCGAGACTTCGCTCTGTAGCCACCGTGGCTGCTCTCGATTACCGCAGAATGTCGGTGGCAGTCCTGCAAAAACCACTGAGCCGCCACAAGCGCTCACTGGGGCGCCTTTGCCGAACTAGCCAAATACACCCTCGTGACGACAGAACTCTCCGCCAAATCGCCCATATCCAGCGTGCGCCTCCGGAATAGATCACTAGACCTCGACTGGTCTAGTCTTTCACTCACTCTATTCGAATGACATTGCAAGCTATATAACGAATAGCCGGCCAGAGATTGGCACCGATTGCCTAGGGAGAGAGGCGAATGATTGAGTCAATACGGATAGTGGGGGTGGCTTCGTATGGACAAGAGGTACAAGCGCTTGATGGGCTGACGAAGTTCAACTTTATCTACGGTGCCAATGGGTGTGGCAAAACCACAATTTCCAGGGTGATCGACAACCCCACTCGTTATCCGAGTTGCCATGTTGGCTGGAAGAGCGGCGTGCCCCTTCAGGCTATGGTCTACAACCGCGACTTCGTTGCACGTAATTTCGGCCCTTCCGCAGAGCTCAAAGGCATCTTCACCCTCGGTGAAAAGAACGTCGAGAATGTTGCCAAGATCGCGGCACTCAAACAGGAGTCCGGTAGCTGTAGTGGACGCATCAGCAGTCTGAGGGAGACTCTAGAAGGGCTGGATGGTCTGGGAGGAAAACGCAAAGAACTCGCCGATCTCGAGGCTTGGTTTCAGGAGACATGCTGGGCCCAGAAAAAAAAGCACGATAGTGCATTCGCTTTGGCATTCCAGGGCGTACGCAACAATGCCGAGAACTTCAAGGTCCGTGTGCTGCAGGAGCATGCTGGGAATTCTGCAGCATTGGTTTCGTTGGCCGATCTCCAGGAGAAAGCCAAGACCATTTTTGGCCCCTCACCTATGTTGGAGCCCCGCGTCGTATTGCCTTCGTTCGATGCGCTGTTGTCCCACGAATCGAATCCGATCCTGAGCAAGCGCGTTCTGGGCCGGGAAGATGTCGATATCGCGGCAATGATCAAGGCGCTGGGCAACAGCGATTGGGTGCGGCAGGGCCGGGCTTACTTCGATGAGGCGACAGGAGTCTGCCCTTTCTGCCAGCAAGCCACAGAAGCCTCGTTCGCGGCCAGTCTGGAGGCCTATTTCGACGAAACGTTTCTGGATGACAGTCGTGCCATTGATGAACTGGCTAAGACCTATGCCGCGGCGGCCGATCACCTTTTGGCGCAATTGTCCGAGATCCTTAATGCGCCTTCCCGATTCCTCGATGCGGAAACACTGAAGACAGAAGTGGCGCTGCTGGCTTCTCGGATTGCCCTCAATCGTCAGCATCTTGCCGATAAGCAACGCGAGCCAAGCCAGCTCATTGCACTGGAACCTCTGGCTGACGCTCTGGGCGCGATCTCCCAGGCACTGGCGCTTGCCAACGAGCAGATCGAGTCACACAACGCTACGGTAGCTAATCTGGGCAAAGAAAAGCAGCAATTGGCAAGCCAGGTGTGGAAACACATCGTCGCCATCGAGCTGGCGCCCGCATTGCAGGATTACTCGACGAAGAAGCGAGGGTTGGTGGGCGCGATCACTGCCTTGAACGGAAAGATCGAAGCGGCGGAAGCAGACCGGCGTCAGGTGGAGAAAGAAATAGCTGAGCTGGAGCGTGCGACCACCAGCATCCAGCCGACCATCGATGCAATAAATACCTTGCTAGCCTCGTTCGGTTTTCATGGTTTCTCCCTAGCCAAGGCAGATAGCGGTACCGCCTATGTGCTGCGGCGACCGGATGGTATGGATGCGAAGGAAACCTTGAGCGAAGGCGAACGTACCTTCGTCACCTTCCTCTATTTTTACCATCTGCTCAAAGGCAGCGATTCGGAAAGCGGCGTGACGACTGACCGTATAGTGGTCTTCGACGATCCTGTGTCGAGTCTGGATAGCGACATCCTCTTCATCGTTAGCAGCCTGATCAAGGCGCTGTTCGATGAGGTGCGCCAAGGAACCGGTCACATCAAACAGGTTTTCGTACTGACCCATAACGTCTACTTCCACAAGGAAGTGAGCTTCAACGCCCGGCGCACTGATAGAAACGCGATGCGCAGCGAGGAAACCTTCTGGGTCGTCCGAAAATCCCACCACTCTTCAAGAGTAGAGGCCCACACAAGCAACCCGATAGTCACCTCATACGAAATGCTGTGGGCGGAGGTACGACGGGCCGACCGATCCAACCTTTCAATCCAGAACACCCTCAGACGCATTCTTGAAAACTACTTCAAGATCCTCGGTGGAACCGATACCGACGACATCTGCAACCTGTTCGAGGGGCGTGAGAAGGTCATATGCCGATCGCTTTTTTCATGGGTCAACGATGGTTCCCACTTCGCACACGATGACCTGTATGTCGCTGTCGACGATGCAATGGTGGAAAGCTACCTGAATATCTTCAAGGCGATCTTCGTCAAATCCGGGCATTTGGCTCACTACAAGATGATGATGCGAGAAGCATACTCAGACGATTCTGAGATCGCGGCCAAAACTCAGGAACAGCAGGCCGATGCACAGGGGGCCGTCCATGCCTGAACAATATGAGGCTTGGATACATTCATACTGCGTAGCAGAGAAGCCTACTCAGCGCTTATGACAGCATCCGATCCGAATCGCCTTATCGCCTCGCTGGTACGGGATCAGGTCAATCTTGACCTGAAAACAGCGGATGTCTGCTTTCTCGCAGGTCTGTACCTGCGAGCGGACAAGGCTGGGCTTGCGTCGTTCGAGGAAGATCTGCTGATCGACCTGTTTGAACAGGTCTGCGATGTCGTCGAACCCGCTGCCGAAAATCCGCGCAAGCGCGCGACGCACGCCATTCAACGATTACGCGAGCAGCGCATGCTGGCCCGAGTTGATGGCGCCGGCATCGTTCGGGCGGGCGAGTATGCGCTGACACGACTTGCTGCTGCGGTTATCGAATACTTTCTGGCGGACGAGGCCCTGACTCGGGAAAGCCTCAGCCTACTGACCGGTACCTTGCGCGCTCAACTTGCCGACATCCTGGCGACAGCCAGGAAGGCCCATAACGATGAGGATTGGCGTCAGCGCGTGGTCGCCCCCCTGAGGATCACGGTCGGTGACATGGTGGCGGGTATCGAACGTCGGCAGCGGGGGCTTGATGCCCAGCAGGAGGAAATCCAGGCGGAAATCGCTAGCCTGCTGTCGAACGACTGGTTTAGCGCAATCGATCGATGCCAGAGCCTGCTCGACGCAACGACCCACACATTGCGCGAGCTCAATGAAATCCTGCTGCGAGACACACACCATTTCGTTGCGTTGCTCCAGGACATCCAGGCGCTGGCCGTTTCAGCAGAAAATGTCGAAGCCGAGGGAGCCGCACAGCGGGTCATCGAACATGTAGACCGGATCGGAGCCTGGGGCGGTGCACGCCAAAAGGCATGGTCCGAATACTACCAGTATGTACACCGCTACCTGCGCGACGTGGTCAGACTGGATCCTGATCGGGCGCTGAGCCAGCGCTTGCGCGATCAGATTGCGGAGTGGGGAAACAGGCCTTTCCATCTACTAGCTGCGCATGCAGGCTCTATCTGCCTGCTACGTACACTTGAAGCACGCGTCGAGCGTCCGGTGGTGGCCAGGCCAAAGACTGATCGTGAGGCCGAACCAGCCTGGGTGGAAGCTGAAAATGCGCTGGCAGATATCGAAGTGTTGGTGAGTCGGGCGCTCGACGAGGGCGTAGATACCTTGGCGGGGCTAACGGTGCAGGTACTCGCCACGCTGACCGACGATAGCCAATACGTGGCTGCGGGTCGCATCGCTGACGCAGCTGCAAGGCTAGCCCGATTGCGTTCAAGCCGCGAGCGGCTATGGCTAGAAGTGGGCGAACAGCTCGAAGTCGAGGAATGGACTGTCCAGGGCCGGAGGAAAGTGGAGTGAGCGATGCCGTATTCGATTCTCTGGAAGAGGTGATTGTCGACGAGCGATTCCCCGAGGTGGATCTGATGCTGCGACGTGGACGCCATATCGGTCGAGATGATGGCTGCCCCTATGATTACCTGGTGGAGGCACAGGCGCTGCTCGAACCTTTTTATCGGCGTTTCGGTTGTGAGCTGATCCAGCAGAGCGATGGCTATTTCTATTTGCTGCCCAGCGGCGAGCGGCTGGGGCGACGTCAGCTATCCGTCGGCGAAATGCTTATCGGGCAGGTGCTGGCGCTGATGTATCTCGATCCCGCGACTTTGCAGCATGGCGGCATGGCGACACGTGAAGCGCTATTGCAGCGGCTGTCCGGATTACTGGGCACCGATGTGCTGGTGCGTACGCTAAATCCGCGTAGACGCAAGTATGACGAACGCATTGCCGCTGAAACTGTGCGAGGGAAAGCGGACGAGGCGCTGCGTAAGTTAGCTGAGCTGGGTTTCATCGATGTGGTTGATGCGGCCAGATTGCGCCTGCGTCCGGCACTCATGCGCTTTGCCGAGCCAGTTCGCGGGCTCACAGATCCCAGCGACGCCCTAGAGCGGCTGGTTGCGCGTGGAGAGGTATTACTGGGTGATGCTAACGACATGGATGACGATAGCGGCGACGCGGAGGGGGAGGAAATGTTGTCATGAGTCGAACGCGTGCCGATGCTTTAGCCCTGGTCAATTGGAAAGGTGTCTTCTACGAGCGTTATCTACTCGATCGGCATGTCACTGCGCTGGAAGGCAGCAACGGTGCCGGCAAGACCACGGTGATGATTGCCGCCTATGTCGCTCTGTTGCCCGATATGTCCCGCCTGCGCTTCACCAATCTCGGCGAGACTGGAGCGACTGGCGGCGACAAGGGTATTTGGGGACGTCTAGGTGATCCCGGACGCCCTTCCTACGTGGTGGTAGATTTTGCCCTTGCAGGTGCACAGAGGCTGCTGGCTGGGGTGCATCTGGAACGCAAAGGTGAACCCTCCGTGGAGCCTACCCCATTTATTGTCTGGGGCCTCGACCCTGCGATCCGATTGCAAGATCTGCTGCTGGTTGCACAGGGGGGCGTCGAGTCTGTGCCGGAGTTGCAGGAGTTGCGCGACAACGCGGCGCGGCTCGGTGGGCGATTACAATCTTATCCCTCCGCCCGGGAGTACTTCGCCGCGCTATTCGACCAGGGAGTCATGCCACTGCGCCTTGGTACCGACGAGGAGCGCAATAAGTTTAACGATATGTTGCGTACCAGCATGACCGGCGGCATCTCAAGGGTGCTCACTTCGGAGCTACGCTCGTTCCTGCTCAGGGAGCAAAGTGGCCTCGCTGATACCTTGCAGAGGATGCGATCAAACCTGGATTCCTGCCGGCGCACGCGGGTAGAAGTGCAAGAGTCGCGCCGCCTGGAGCAAGAAATCGGCAGTATCTTCGAAGCCGGCCAGGCCATGTTCGGCGCGGCCTTCCTCGCTACTCGCGAACGTGCCGACGAGTTGGCACGCCGGGTGAGCGAGGCTCAGAGCACGCGTGATCAGGCCTTCCAGGCGCAGGAAGTTGCGCGCGGAGCACTCGACGCGACTCTGGCCGAGTTGGATGAGCTCAATGCTCACAAGGGCGAACTGGATCGAGTGCTCGAAGCCGCACGCAATTGGCACTCCAAGCTGAAGGATGCCTTGGCGGCATTGTGCACCCTGCAACAGAGTGTTATCCGTCTCGCGGAGACCGAGCGCGAAGCACAGGAAGCGGGCAGGCTGCGAAGCGAGGCTGAAACGTTGCGAATCCGCAACCGCGAGGAACTCAAGCGTGCCCAGGAGGGTTACAAACGCGCCGCTGAGGGTCTCGCCGACCTGCAGCGGGGCATAGAGGAACTGCATCGCAGGGCCGCTGCCTATCGCCAAGTAACCCGACGACTGCGGGAAGCCGAGATGACTTTGCAAGTTGCCCCTTTGCTCCCGGCGCAGTTCGTCGATCACCTCGCATCGGCACGTAACACACTCGAGTCCATCGATCAGGAGCGTCGTGAAGCCAGGACACGCCTGTCCGATGCGCTGGAGCATCGTAAGCGGCATGCGCAGCTCATAGCGGCTGTGCGGCGGCTCGCGGGACGGGATGTCGAAATCATCGCTGCGTACGATGCGGCTACTGAAGCGTTGCGTCTTCACCGGCAACTGAGCGTACTTGCTGATCAGGTTCCCAGCATCGAACGTGAACTGGCCGAAGCGCAACAGTTGCAGGTCCGGCAGGCTCGGGTGCACGCACAGGCGAGCGAGTTAGGTGTGGTCTTGACCCAGGCGCCCGCCACGCAAGTCGTCAACGCTTTGCTCACCAATACTGAAGCCGAACGATCCGCACACGAGCAGGCGCAACGGACGGCTAATGGCGAACTTGCCGGGCTACGACGCCGGCGCGAGGAGCTCCAGCAACAATATCAGCAGTTGCTGGCACGCGAGCCGCAATGGCGGAAGCTGACGGAATGCGCTATGCGCTTGTCCGAACACCTCGGTATACGAGTAGAGGATCGGGGCAACCTGGATGAAGCCCGTGCTCTCTTAGGCAAGCAGTACGCCGAGGCAGGCCGGGCCGAACAGCAGGCACAGCAAGCGCAGGAGCGACTGATCCGCGAAGCGCGCGATTTACTGGCGGCCGGAGGCCCGTTCTCTCCTGCGTTGTTGCAGCTCAAGGACAGGCTCGGTGCCGAACTACTGGCCGGTAGTTACGAAGAAGTGGCGATTGAGGAGGCTGCGGTGCTGGAAGCCCGGCTTGGGGCCTTGGTGCAGGCATTGGTCGTCAACGATCTCACAGCAGCAGCTCTTGCGGCTGTGGACCGGCCAGAGGAACTAGCTGACGTGCTACTGGTGCCGCGTGATGCCGACCTCTATCGCTTGGCAGAATCCTCCGACACCACGATTGCCGGCGAAGGCGATCTTGCTATCCGAGACGGTATCGCTCTCCGCTTGTCCCGTATTCCCACCAAGCCGCGCATAGGGCGGCGGGCGCGCGAGAAAAGGGCAGCCGACCTGCAGGCGCAGGCCGAAGAGAAAGCCTCCGAGCTGAATGCGATGAGGGGTGCACGGCGCACGCTGGAGCGGCTGCAGGCCGATGGCGATGCTCTACTTGCTGGGCTGGAGGTTTGGCTGGCGGGGGATCCTGCAAGTGCCATCACCGAGGCGCAGCAGGCGATCACCTTGGTCGATGAACAGATCGAGCAGCAGCGCGAAACGGCTGATCGCAATGCTACAGCGGCACAGACACTGCAGCCGCGTATTGGCAGACTGCGTTCGTTGCTGGCCGAGGCGATGCTGCTCGATCCCCCCGATCATGGCGAGCGCGTGCAAGTCCTCAGCGAAAAAGCATCGCAAGCAGTCGAGGCCAGAAGCTGGATCGCCGCCAACCAGGAAGATGTCCTACGTGTGGAGCACGGGCTTGGTGACTTGCGCCAGCTTCCGTTGTCGGACCCGGATATAGAAAACCTGACGCTTCACTCCAATGCCTTGGAGAGGCGGCGCCAGCAGCTCGATGCAGGGATCGAAGCACTCGAATATCTGTGCGACAACGCCGAAGCGTTGTCCTGGGAGGAAGCTCCAGGTCGGCTCGAAGACTCGCAAGAACTGGTTCCGGCGCTGCAAGAGCAACTGAGCGAAGCCGAAACGCTGCAACAAGATTGCGAAAACAAGGTCACCCACGCGGAAGCCCAGTATGAGGAAGCGAGCAAGCGCTTTCTTGCAGCGCAAAGCCAGTACGACAACGCAAGACAGGAACATGAATCCGCCGCTGAACATTTCGATTCCCTCGGCATACCCGCTCCCACCGAGGATGCCCTGTCGGCTGCTAGTGCCGAGGTGATGCGGTTGGAACAAGAACTGCGTACCCATGGGACGCGGCGCGATGAGTTGCTGACGGCTAAGGGCAACCAGGAACATGGCTTACAGAACGCCCAGCAGGATCTACAATCTGCCGACGACAAACTCGCTATCGAACGCCGTGAGGCCGAGCCGGCACGTAAGCGCTGGGATGACCTACTTGACTGGGCGATGCGCGATGGTCTGGTGGGCGAGTTGCTGACCAGAACCCCTGAAGAGTTTGCCGACATCCGTGGCCACATTAATTTTGTCCAGGAAGCCAAGATACGCCGAGGTGTCCTACTGGAACGCCTGGGTAGTGCGCGCGGCGGGGAGGTCTTGCTGACCGAACTGCAACAGCTGCGCGATACCTCCGATGCCGCCTTCGCTGATGCCATCCTGACGCTTTGGCTGGCTGTGCGCGACTGGCTGCGCCGCCGCCTGCCGGCACAGGTGGCCGAGGTCGATGACCCGCGCGAGGCGCTCATCCGGCTGCGCGACCAACTGTCTGACCTCGAAGAGCGTCTCGCCCGTCAGGAAAGCGACCTGCGTGGAGCTAGCGAAGACGTAGCACGAGGCATTGACGTACAGATCCGCAAGGCGCGTGGCCAAGTCACTCGCTTGACCAAGAATCTAGAAAAGGTCAGCTTCGGCAGCATTCAGGGCATCCGTGTGCGCATGCAGGCTGTCGAACGTATGGAGCAGATCCTTCGCGCCCTGCGTGAAGGTGCGGCCCAGGAGCTGCTGTTCCAGGCGGACATGCCGATCGAGGAGGCGCTCGACGAAATCTTTCGTCGCTACGGCGGTGGGCGCTCAGCAGGGCAGCGTCTGCTCGATTATCGGGAATACGTGCATCTGCAGGTGGAGATCCGTCGCAAGTCCGGCACCGAGTGGGAAGTCGCCAACCCGACACGTTTGTCGACCGGCGAGGCGATCGGTGTCGGTGCTGCGTTGATGATGGTGGTTCTCACCGAGTGGGAACGCGATGCAACCTTGCTGCGCGGTAAGCGCGCTCACGGTTCGCTGCGTTTCCTGTTCCTGGACGAAGCCAACCGTCTGTCGCCGGACAATCTCGGCGTCCTGTTCGATTTGTGTCAGACACTGGATCTGCAGTTGATGATCGCGGCCCCCGAAGTGGCACGTGCCGAAGGCAATACGACTTATCGCTTGGTGCGCCAGGTGACGCCCGAGGGGCGCGAGGAAGTTCTGGTGTTCGGTCGTCGCACCAGGAGCGTAGGCTAATGTGGCAGACGCCGCAGCAGCGCATCGCTCTGCTCGAGTTGCTGGTGCAGGGGACGCTCAAGCGCCGCGCCTCACAGGTGAAAGCGTATGACACTCTGGCAGAGCTATCCTGGATCCGCTCGACCGGCCGGCGTGATCAGATTGCCTTGGTAGAGGCTCGCCGCACTGAACTCGTTGCGCTGCTTGAGCGGGTATGGCCGGACTGGCAGGAAGCTCTGGCGGCACTTACAGCGGGTGGGTTTTCTCCTACGCCTGATGGTTGGGCTCGCTTGGAAGATTCGCGCCGCGCAGGGCGGCTTCCGGCGCTGCCAGGACGTCTCAATCGCCGGACTGCAGCCGCGCTAACCGCGCCCCACTCCAAAGCGGTGCTCACGCCGCGCCGGCAAGCCGCGCTTGCCGGCACCGAAGCGACCCACGACGGATTGTTACGCTTGCGACCACCGCGTGGATTGGTGGCACAGACCGAGCAGGGTGTCCTGGATCTGTGGAAGCTTGCCCGTATTCTTGGTGAAGCACCGATCCCGGAGCGGGCCTTCCTGGATGGCCTCATCTTGGAAGGTCCCTTGCGAGCGGTCTTGCTGGTGGAAAACTCTGGCGCTTGGCGTGACCTGCCGATGCTGGACGGATGGCTTTTGGCTCATGTCCCTGGCTGGGACATAGCCACTGTTGTGCATCTACTCGCTCAGGTGCAGCCCGAGGTTCCTGTCGTTCACTTTGGTGATCTCGACCCGAACGGCGTACGAATCTTCCTGAAACTACGAGAGCTTCGGTCGGATCTGTGCTGGTTCGTTCCATCCTTCTGGACCGAGTGCGTTGAGCCTAGGAAGTTGAAAAAGCCATGGCCTGCTGGGCTTGATCTTCGTCATGCGCCCAAGCTGGTGCATGATCTCGTGGACAAAGGTCTTTGGTTGGAGCAGGAGCCTTTGGTGGTCGACTCTAGGATGAGAAGTGCGCTTGAGTCGATCGTTCAACCACTCGTCAACTGAGGGGCTCAGAGGACACCGGTGCTCAGGAGTGTGCAACGAGTTGTTCTACCTCGTCGACGATTTCTGCTGCTGTGCAGCCCAGAGGGATGGCTAGCTTGAGCAAGGTGGTAATGGTTGGCTGGTTGACGCCCCGCTCCATCAGGCTGACGTAATTACGCTGCAATTCTGCCTCATGGGCCAATTGTTCCTGGGTAAATCCTGCTGCGACACGCCGCCTGCGCAAGACTTTACCGAACGCCAATCCGACCTCCACGGAAGCCCTCCCTTAAAAGGGAGGACTATCTGGGTCGAGCCATCTGTGGTCTTCACAATATACTGTGAATTTGCTAAAACACCGCTTCGTAACCTGAAGCCATCATCGGTCGCCTCGCAGGCCGACTCTCGTTTACATGGTAGCGCTTGGCATGGTGGGTCGGCTTTACCTTATTCGCAAGGAGTGCGCGCTTTGCATCCGCCAATCACGTAAGCGGATCGAACCATCAGCAAGGAATGCTCATTGAGTCCGAGAGCAGCATTTTTACGATGCCCTGCCGCTCAGAAAGTAGTCCGTCCCAAACCAATGCCCCAACACTTACAAGCCCTGGTTGTAGCGATAGGGCCAGAAGTAGCGTGACCAAAAGGTCTTCACCCATTTCCTTCCGCAAATGGATCGCGCCTCAATACGGGCATTACAAGACAAACTTACTGGAAAGATGATATGCGTTTCATAATTAAACTAGCGGCAACAGTCGTTGCTGGCACTCTCCTCGCCGGTTGCGGGGGCGAGGATTTCACAGGCAGCTATCGCGCTAAGAATCCGTCGAATAGCAAAGTTGAGCTAGTCCTTAATATCCATGGCAATGAAGCTGAG
>AJXE01000007.1 GCA_000263395.1 Stutzerimonas stutzeri TS44 | reverse complement strand
TCAATCTGGGGCAGCAGGCTGTCAACAGGTGCTACAAACCAGTCTGCAGCAAGCTGCCATCGACAGATGGCTACAACATGGCACCCGATGCACTGTCGCCAGCTTCCGCTTCTGGCCGGTTAGCGACCACTGCTCTGGCTAGCCATCCTTGTCCTCCCACACGTGGAGGACTTGCCATGAACATCATCGCTACCAGCAGCCGTCAGCCCTGGAACAAAGGAAAATTGGTCGGACAGAAAACTCCGCTCCGACTCAGAGATATCTGGGCCATCCGAGTAAGGCTTCAAATTGCAGAGAGAACCCGGGATCTGGCCCTCTTCGATCTGGCCATCGACAGCAAGCTTCGAGCCTGCGACTTAACCAAGCTCCGTGTGCACGACGTTGCGCATGGCGACCGCGTGTCATCACGAGCCATGGTGATGCAGCAGAAAACGCAGCGGCCAGTGCAGTTTGAGATCACTGAGCAAACACGGTCTGCTCTCGCGGCCTGGATACATCAAGCCCAGCTCCGCAACGAGGACTGCCTGTTTCCGAGCCGGCTACATACCTCAGACCATCTATCCACTCGTCAATACGCTCGTATCGTCAAAGGCTGGGTGAAAGCCATAGGCCTTGATCCAGCCATGTATGGTACTCACACAATGAGACGTACGAAGGCATCACTGATCTATCGCAGGACCAAAAACCTGCGGGCGGTTCAACTGCTGCTCGGCCATACGAAGCTGGAGAGCACGGTTCGATATCTGGGGATAGAGGTCGACGACGCTCTGGAGATGGCGGAACAAACCGAGGTTTGATCATGCATAGCGACGGTTGAAGCCAAGCCGTCGCTAACCGGCCAATTGCAGCTCTAGCCATGAGGCATTGTGCAATTGAGGGGGGATATTAATTAGTGGGTAAAATGGAAGATGCTCCACGTCGCACGCAGCCACTGTGCAACTCGACAATAAAGTTTTTAGTCGACATTTTTATTTAAAACGCTACTTATGGAGGCTATGTGATTCGTAAAGCATCGGAGCTGCTTGGGGAATTTATTGAGCTCGAAAAAAGAAAACTCGATGGATTTGATATGCTTCACATGCCCACTCTGGGCTCCGCCTACGAAGAGATAACGAAGCAAGGTATATATCAGGATTTTGCCATTCCAAAGGGCTTGGATCTGAGAGTTGTTTCGGGCTTTATCTCTATTGGAGGTGAAATGCTGGCAGAGCAAATAGATTGCATGTTAGTCCATGGTCAAGGGGAGAGATATGGACTAACGCAGCAATATAAGTATGACATAAATAATGTACTTTGCATTTTTGAAGTCAAAAAAAATCTAAGGAAAGCTGATTACGTCGACGCCTTGCACCATTTAGCCAAAATCAGAAGAAAATTTGCTGACAATTTCGAAGAGCGATTAATTAATGAAGGTTATAAGCCAGACATCACCAATGCGCGCCGGCGCTTTTCTCAACTGACGGGAAAAGTTGCCCCTGAGGAATATCTTGACATACACCACCTATCGAAAGCCGATGGCATATTATTTTACGCACTCGTCCAAGAATCGTTGTCGCCGATTACGATAATTCATGGCTACGAAGGATATAAAACCGAAAGCGGCCTTAGGTCTGCATTTTTGGACATTCTTGAGGAGGCTTGGAAAAACGGATCCGGCTGGGGAATTCCAAGTATCCCCACGCTTGTTACATCTAATAATTTCTGCCTCGTCAAAGGTAGTGGCATTCCATTCTTAGTTGTTCAGAATAAAAATGAGTGGGTCTCTGTATTTTCCACCAGGCACAATTCAGCCAAATTAATCTTGGAATTGATCTGGTCAAAAATTGGCGAATACTTTAACGCAAAAATGCCTTGGAATGATGGGCTGCATATGGATAGTGTTCAACCTCTATTGATTGCAGAAGCTAGGGAGGTCGATGAAGCAGCGGGTTGGGCTTATAGAACAGTAGAATTTAATGAAAAACACATGGTGCGAGGCGATGATAATTTGTGGTCGCCTTCACGACTAGGTAAGGCTGAATTATCTGCGATAAACATAATGGCAGCACAGGGGGGTTATCTCCCCCTAGATAACGGCATGAATGAATATTTAACTAAAAATCACGACCTGACTGTTGCTCAAGTTTCAGACGCCTTGATTCTGACTCGACAGTTTATGCGTGATGGTGAGTTCATTAGACCAATATATCCGCGAACTTATGTTATTACTAATGACGATGAGACAGGATTCGTCGCATCGGAGATTGAGCGATTTGATTTGTGGTGTGCGGAAAATGGAATTGAGCCTAACTACATGTCAATTTATTTTATGGGCGAATAGGCGAACGCTGCTATTGGCCGGTAGCTGCCTATCGTCACCCGCTGCAACCGGCCACAAAGCAGACGTTTCAAGGGCAGATAGGTTTCTAGAAAATCGGGGCCAATCCACCTATTACTTCGAAACTTTTGCCGCTTTGTCTTGGGCCCAATGAGTAGTTTCCTCCACCCCTGCTGTGGTTCCCGCAGACAACATCAAGGCCTGAAATGGGAAGAGGTCCCTCAGATCTGGTACTCGGGCAAAGTCTTGTACTGTCTCAGCCCACTCGTAGTCGTCCTCGAAGGGGTAGTAATTGACGGCATGGACAAAGACCCCTAGCACCGTTGAGTCAGAAGCGTCGTAGTTAGAAATGTTGTCGATGTTCTTGTCTCGGCGCAGCTCCTCGATTTCCACACCATCTCGAGTCTCATACCAGACGTGTACAACCCCAGGGCGATCTGGAGGAATCTGGGTCACGCCATCATTGACTAGGCCTTTAAAATGTCTAGAACGCACGGAGAGCGAGTGCTTGTGATCGCAGCGCCACTGGGCGCCAACACAACGATCAACGTCTTTGACGAACATGTTGAGAATGTCATTGTTGGTTCCGGGTCGAATGACCCGAGACCCGACGGTCGCGATGCTTCGCTTTTCATTGCTGTCTATATCGCCGAACACCAACAGTTCCTGCTGAGGGCAGTTGGCCCTGACAGAGAAGTCTTTGTAATGGCGCTTGAGCCCCATCTTGTCGATAGCGCGTATTGTTCCGCTAATCGATCCAGCTCTCACCACTCCTCCGCCCGCCTTGCTAGCCAAGTTCGCCACCTTGATCACCTCGTCCGTTGACGCATTTGCGACCTCATCATGGAACGTTAGATCGATGATGCTCCACGGCGCGGCCTTGAGCATGTAGTGGCTCAACTTAGCCCAGATGCTTGCCCAAGCTTCTTCCTCGGACAGCGAAAACCTTGTTTGCTTGTCAGCCCGTTTGCATTCGACGTAGAACTCCAAGTCCCCAAATTTCACAAGTAGATCTGGAGATTTCTTTTTCCCATTCGGCCAAGTGATGCTGTTTTCAGGGATGAAGGAGACCTCGTAGCCATTCTTCAAGTAGAACGCCGCTGTCAGCAGCTCGAATAGCTGCCTTTCTGGCTGATTGTTGTTCGCTAGCATCTTGTCGAGAACAGCGTTTATGTTGGGGACGTTTCTCAACTGATCAGCAGCGGCACCGATGGCCATGGCATAGGGGTAAACACGCCTGCTGCTATAGGAGGAGTCACTGACAGGGATATCAAAGGCTAGGTGGGAAGCTAGGATGTACCAATCTATGTCATCGTCCGCCGGCATGAAGAGCTGGGGCTCGATCGGCAGCTTGATGTTGAACTTCGCCTCCCTCTCTCGGATGCGTTTCACATAGGTGGCTTTGCGCTTAGCCCAGACATCCGCTCCAAGCCGGTCAACAAGCAGCTTGTAAAACGCTTTGATTCTAGCGCACTCGATCCGACTGACTTCATCCATACGGTCTCTCCCTGCCGTGAGCAGTGAGATTACCCCGGAGAAATATCAAGCTGCCACCATTTCCGGTTTGAGATCAGCCAGTGGATTGCAGATGCAGAATCCAGCGTAGAAGATTCAATTGATCGTTATTGCGCTAGCGTTGCTTTCAAACCAACGATTCGCAATCCCTACCGCTACGGCATTTGCTGTGGTTCTCGAAGGAGCCAAGTGCTTCGCCTGCGATGGTGTCAAAAGTACCCCCAGTCGCCATCTCAAGCAGTGCGCGAATCCGATAGACTTCTTCGCTTGTTGAGTCGAAGGGGATGGATTAATTTTCCTTTGCCCTAAAATGGCTACTACTGGCCGGAAGGGGGAAGCTGGCGAAGCAGCTACTGGCCAAATCCTGCTCACTGTGATCGTCCTTTATTCGCTACCTACACGATTCCAGTGAGCAACCAGCTCATCAGTACGATCTGGAATCTTTGGAGTTTTGCTGAGTAAAATGCATCGTGTAGTGCCAACGTACTCCTCAATCACGTATAGAGTGTCGCCAACGCCGATACCCAGCTCTTGGAGTGCTTCAGCGGGAGTGCGGATAGCACTATCACCATCCCAGTCCTCGATAATTACTTGTTTAGTGCCCATTCCTTGATCCAGCGTCATGATGCCTGCGATATCGCGGGCTTAGGTCTACGACCGAAATAATACGTTGTTACGGGCAGAATTCAGGTGCATTGGGGCGGTCGCGATGCCCTACAGTGCAAATTGTAATTCCACCTCGCGATCGCGAGGTGCCCATCATATCAGTAGGGAAGCAGGTGCATTTTTTGCGCATACTGACCGCCGCAAATGCGCTAGCAGCGATAGCTACCGCTGTACATATCTACTAACGCCTTTCTCCGGCGATGCCCAGGGTAGCAGTGGATCACACTCAGCCATCGTTCAACATCACGGAAAATTGATGCGTGTCCGCGACAACCACACGCTGGGTGAGACTTTCCACATGGAAACCGCTATTGATCCGCAGTTTGGGATAAGCCACTAACAGCAATAGCTACCACTGCACATATCTTCTAGCGCCCTTCTCTGGCGATGCCTGGGGTAGCAGTGGATCATACTTAGTCATCGCTCATGACCGCGGACAATGTGTCCGCGAAGACTAGGGGCTGAGTGAGAATTTCCACATGGAAACTGCTATTGATGTAGGTTTTGGGTAAGCCGCTTGCAAAGAAAGGCTACCGCCGGCCGGCACGTTGCGATCGAAGTCTTGCACTTGCAGGACAGAACGTACGGTAGACGACTCTCAATAACGGCAAACTAACAGCGGATAGACGGCGACTAGAGCAAGGGTCTACTAGCAAAGCTCTATAACAAGTGCCGGTCGAAAACCTGACTCTTCTTTAGGATATCCTCTTTGGTTGGAGACTATCCGGGTACCCTCCACTATGTAATCAACGGACGTATGTGTGTGACCATGCACCCATAGGGCCACGCGGTCAGAGCCCATCAAGTCTTCCCATTGGTTTGCGAAAGCCGCGTCTAAGATCGTCCCTGCATATGGACTTTCCTCAAGTGACCTGAGAGTTGGTGCGTGATGGGTGATTACTACCGTCGGCCCTTCATGTCGTTTTGCAAGCATGCCGCCAAGCCATTCCCGCGTTGCAGTAGATTTCTTGATCAAATCTTGCGGCTTGATGCGCCGGAAGTTTTCTGTCCGAATCTGACGGAAGTCACTCAAGGTCTGTTGAGCGCTCCGCGCGGCTACAGATCGGTGCCCTGTGGCAGCGAAGTCAGTCCACATTGTTGCCCCCAAAAAACGCACTCCTCCTATCACAACTTCATCGTGATCCATGACGCGAACTCGCTCATCAGCGGCCGCCTGCATCGCCTCAAACGTTTTTTCGAGGTGGCCCCGGTAGTACTCATGATTTCCAGGCACATACAGCACAGGGCATGTGAAAGCAGTTCGGGCCCATTCGATTCCTCTGATACCGAGATCAATGTCGCCCGCCAATATGACCAGATCCGCGTTATGCACCTCCGGCATGAAGACCTCAAACTCGTTGTGCAGGTCTGAGAGAATATGAATTCGCATCGGTTCTCCTGGTGTACTGAGGCAACCCCAACCCAATCTCCGCATACGCGGAGCAACGAACGGACAGTAATCGCTCCAAAGCAGAAAAATAGCACTTATCGACGTCTAATTTCGTCGATAGGCTAATTTGAGAGGAAACGACTCATTCCAACCATATAAAAATGAGGAAAATCGAGCAACTAGAGCGCGACGTGAACAATCCCACCTATACCAGCAGCACCAACAAGGTCAATTGGTTTGCTAGTTTCGCCAAACTTCGTCATGAGGCGCCAGAATGAACACCTTCTTTCTACTCATGGCTCAGTACAACGGCAAAGCTGTAATCCCCTTGGAGGACATCTGCCGTGACTACTTTATGCACCTTACTCCAGAAATGTTCCAACGGAAGGTGCTTGCAGGCCAGATCAAAATCCCTTTGATGCGAATAGAATGCAGCCAGAAAAGTACAAAAGGTATTCACTTGTCAGACTTGGCCGCCTACTTGGATAAGCGGCATGCCGAGGCGTTAGAAGAGTATCAAAAATTAAACGGTGTTCGCCGTATTGGTTGACTTTCTTCTCGACACCCAAACCCCAAAAGAAACCTTCATATCTATAATCGTAGGCAGCCAGCACCAACCCGTATATCGATCTCCGTCACCATGCAGATGCGTATAACGTCTGAGCGAGTTCCAGTCTCTGTGGCCTGATACGCTAGCTACCGCAGGGATATCCCACCCCAGTTCGAATAGACGGCTGATCCCTTCATGTCGCAAGTCGTGAAAGTGAAGATCTTTTATACCGGCCCGTTCGACCGCACGCATCCAGGCCCCTTGGATAGCGTCAGTGGTGTAAGGAAAGATCTCTTGGTATTCACGAGGCATGCTCTGAACTATTGCCCAGGCTTCATCAGGGAGACGGCACCAAACGTCATTTCCCCATTTATCTCCCGGGTTTTTCATATCCCGTACCAAGACCGCCTTTCGTGAAGGGTCTAAATCGTCCCACCGGATCCGAACAATCTCCTCTTGGCGGCGAGTTGAGAATAGAGCAAACGCCATAACTTTTGGCATATGTATCGAGGTAGGGCGCGGGCGAAGCACTTCTTGGAAACGCTGAAGTAGCTTGTCCAGCTCTGCCATAGTGGGACGACGGTCCCGCTCCTGGCTTTTAAGCCTGTAGCCTAGCTTGGAGAGGACACGACGGGCCTCTACCATGCATATACCATCAACCTCGTAACCCCATGCGGGCCGCGCTACCGATAGAACGGCCCCCAGATGGGCTAAATCATTACCCACGGTCTGGGGTTTGACGCCTCCCCCTTCAGGACTCATGCGCCATAGCGCATAATCGACCAGTACTTGGCTATTGAGCTCGCGATCAGTCTTGGTACCCAGTGTGGTCTTCGCAATGGCAGCCAAGGTGGCTTTCTTCGTCTTACCCAGCGGGCGGGCTCTGCCCACCTCCTCTAGATACTTGTCGATTATGTCCGACAGTTGAACGCCCTTATGCCGTGCCCGCTGAATGGCACCTGGCTCAGCTAGCTCCGTTTCTCGTCGCTTAGCCCACGCTTCGGCCGCTTTTTTGCGAGAAAAGGTCATGCTTTCGGTATGAACCTGCTGCCCGTTCTTCTTGAGTCGGATCTGTGCGGTATAGCTCATAGAGCCATCGGCTCGTTTACGGGCTCGAATCGTTGCCATGCGAGTGCTCTGACCGGTGGTACATACTGGTATCTTGGTGGTACAGCGTACCACCTGGGTTTAATAAATGCCCTGAAACCCCTGAAAATACGTTGGTAGCGCGTAGATGACTAAAGAAGCAAATATTACCTCAAAGTCTTTAAAAACGGGCACTTCAGGATTCCGACGCTTCTCCGTCGCGCCGATGATGGACTGGACGGATCGCCACTGCCGGTACTTCCTGCGCCAGTTGTCGCGCCACGCCCTGCTCTACACCGAGATGGTCACCACCGGCGCGCTGATTCACGGTGACGCGGCGCGCTACCTGCGCTACGACGCGTGCGAGCACCCGCTGGCGCTGCAGTTGGGCGGCAGCGATGCGGCGGACCTGGCGATATGCGCGAAGATGGCCGAGACCGCCGGTTACGACGAGGTCAATCTCAACGTCGGCTGTCCCAGCGATCGCGTGCAGAACAACATGATCGGCGCCTGCCTGATGGCCCATCCGGCGCTGGTCGCCGACTGCGTGAAGGCCATGCGCGACAGCGTCGGCATCGAGGTGACGGTCAAGCACCGGATCGGCATCAACGGCCGCGACAGCTATGCCGAACTCTGTGATTTCGTCGGTCAGGTGCGCGACGCCGGCTGCCGCAGTTTCACCGTACACGCGCGCATCGCCATCCTCGAAGGTCTTTCGCCAAAGGAGAATCGCGAGGTGCCGCCGCTGCGCTATGACGTGGCCGCGCAGCTGAAACGGGACTTTCCCGACCTGGAAATCATCCTCAACGGCGGGATCAAGACGCTCGACGAGTGCGAAGCGCATCTGCGCACCTTCGATGGCGTCATGCTCGGCCGCGAGGCGTACCACAACCCCTATCTGCTGGCGCAGGTGGATCAGCGGCTGTTCGGCAGCAGCACGCCGGTCATCAGCCGCGCGCAGGCGTTGCGCGCCATGCGTCCGTACATCGAACAGCACCTGGCGAGCGGCGGCACGATGCATCATGTGACCCGCCACGTACTCGGGC
The DNA here is from genome assembly GCA_000263395.1 of Stutzerimonas stutzeri TS44. Lineage (GTDB taxonomy): Bacteria > Pseudomonadota > Gammaproteobacteria > Pseudomonadales > Pseudomonadaceae > Stutzerimonas > Stutzerimonas stutzeri_C. The sequence continues at coordinate 134,773 of AJXE01000007.1, read as the reverse complement.
TGGGCTCGGGCTTTGCCGGTGCGCGGCGCTTTCGTCAGATGCTCTCGGCGGATATCCACAAGGCCACCGACCCGCTCGCGCTGTTCGACCAGGCTGCCGCCCTGCTCGACGGGCATTGATCGCCGCCCCAGGGAACGCTGCCTCCCCAGTTCCATCAAAGCACGCGTATCCGTGACCATCGGCCCGTTGTAGCGGGCCGCTGCGCTCGGGTAAGGTCATGCTCATTCACTGGACGGAGCCTTCTCTTTCATGACTTCCAAGCTGGAACAACTCAAGCAGTTCACCACCGTCGTCGCCGACACCGGCGACATCGATGCCATCGCCCATCTGCAACCGGTGGACGCCACCACCAATCCGTCGCTGCTGCTCAAGGCCGCCGCGCTGCCGCGCTACGCCGAGCACCTCAAGTCCGCCATGAGCCGCTGCCAGGGCGACGTCGGACTGGCCTGCGACCTGTTCGCCGTGGCCGTGGGGCAGGAAATCCTCAAGCTGATCCCGGGCCGCATCTCCACCGAAGTGGATGCGCGCCTGTCCTTCGACAGCCAGGCGATGATCCAGCGCGCCGAGCGCCTGATCGGTCTCTACGAGCAGGCGGGCATCGGCCGCGAACGCGTGCTGATCAAGATTGCTTCCACCTGGGAAGGCATCCGCGCCGCCGAGCAGCTGGAGAAAGCCGGCATCCAGACCAATCTCACCCTGCTGTTCTCCTTCACCCAGGCGGTGGCCTGCGCCGAGGCCGGCGTCTTCCTGATCTCGCCGTTCGTCGGTCGCATCTACGACTGGCACAAGAAACACGAAGGCCGCGACTATGAGAGTGTCGAAGATCCGGGCGTGCAATCGGTCAGTCGCATCTACGACTACTACAAGGCACACGGCTACGCGACGGTGGTGATGGGGGCGAGCTTCCGCAACGTTGGCCAGATCGAGGCACTGGCCGGCTGCGATCGGCTGACCATCAGCCCCGAGCTGCTCGGCCAGCTCGGCGAGGCTAGCGGCACGCTGGAACGCCGCCTGGCGCCGGGACGTGGCAGCGAGCCGCGCATCAGCCTGGATGAAGCCAGCTTCCGCTGGGGCTTGAACGAGGATGCGATGGCGACCGAGAAGCTGGCCGAAGGTATCCGCCAGTTCGCCCGCGATCAGGAAAAACTCGAAGCCCTGCTCAAGGCGCTCGCCTGATCAGGAACGCTCCAACGCGGTGACGAGGTCACGGAAGGCCTCGCGATTGGATTCGTTGAGGCTCATCAGGATGCGGTGAGCCTCCAGCACCTTGGCCTTCACCACCTCTTCGGACTGGTCCTGCGATGGCAGATCAGCCAGGCATTCCGGGCACGGCAGCGGCCGGTCGACGATATTGAACACCTGATCGAAGCCCATCGACTGCAGCAGACGAGTGATGTCCGGGTGGGTAGTCACCAGGGTCGGCAGCATGCCGACCTTCTGCCGCGACAGGATCGACAGCTTGGCCAGCAACCCCAGCGTGGTGCTGTCGATGCTGCGGCTTTCCGTCAGGTCGATGACGATGGTGGAAAAATTGAGCGCCGAGAAAATCCGGTCGATGGTGGCATCCAGCGCCGAACACAGCGTCAGGCGGATTTCACCGATGAACTTGAGGACGAAGGTGCCGTCCATCTCGGCGAACTGGATCTTACCCGTACTCATGCAAGGTTCCTGCTCAACACCAGCAAGGCGATATCGTCAGGCATGTCCGCCAGTTCGGCCAGGCCGAAGACTCGGCGTAGGCCATCCAGCGTGCCACCGGCGCCGCTGATCAATTCCGGCAACGCCGACTCTTTTTCTTTGAGTGTATCGCCTGGCAAAAGGTCCAGAATGCCGTCCGAGAGCAGTGTGAGGCTGAAGGATTCCGGGAGCTTCAGCTCGAAATCCTGATAGGTCGCCTCGACGAACAGCCCTACCGGCAAGCCGCGTCCCTCCAGGTAATGGGCAGCGCCGCCGGTGTACAGCACCGGCATCGGCAGGTGCCCGCCGATGCTGTAGTGCAGCACGTCACGCTCGATGTCGATCACCCCGCCGAGCATGGTCACGTGCTTGCCCAGCTTGCAGTTGATCAGCCCACGGTTGATGTGATCGAGCACTTCGGATGGCTTGAATTCGCGCAGCGTGCCGCTGCGCCGCGACTCGTAGAGCAGCCGCGTGGTCATGAACTTCAGCAGTACGGTGACGAACGCCGACGACGCACCGTGCCCCGATACGTCGGCGAGGTAGAAGCCGATCCGCCGGTCATCCACGCGGAAGTAGTCGACGAAATCGCCAGACAGGTACAGCGACGGAATGATCTGGTGGGCGAAGTCGAAACCGTCGGCGCTCCAGGGCGTCACCGGCAGCATGTTCATCTGTACCTGACGACCGGCGTCCTGGTCTTCCTGCAGCAGGTGCAGGCTGGCCTGCAGATCGCGGTTGGCGGATTCCAGCTGCTCGCGATAGCGGCGGTTTTCCAGGCGCAGACGGGAACGATCCAGTGCGCGACGCACCGAGTGCTCGAGCACGGCCAGGTCTTCCAGCGGCTTGATCAGATAGTCGGCGGCGCCCAGGCGCAATGCCTCGACCGCATCGCTCATGACGCCGGCACCGGATACTACGATGACCGGCAGGTCGGTCTGGCGCTCGCTGATCTGGCGAATCAGTTCGAGGCCGTCCATCTGCGGCATGCGCAGGTCGCAGATCACCAGATCGGGCTGCTCAGCCTCGAACAGCGCCATGCCTTCCTGACCGCTGCTGGCCTGCAGCACGCGGAAACCACTGTCATCCAGATAGGCTGCAAGGCTGGCCCGCACCACATCGTCGTCATCTATGATCAGTAGCGTCGCGCTTGGTTTATGCATGTTCCTACCAGGCGAGTTACGCCAGGATGATGAGCCAGAGCGTGGAGCCCGCGCGGTGCGCGGCACGAGGGGATGTTTTCAAGGCGCAGACGGTACTCCCATACGAACAGCGTTTCAAGCCAGGCGCCCTGCCCTGGCCGCAGGCAGCGCCGCCACGATGATCGCTGGCTATAAGAACCTTCGATGAATAGATGAAAAGGACCAGCACATGCGCCAGCAAGACCGGGATTACAGCGAAAAGCGCGACTTCATCCGCATGCCTGTCGAGTGCACCGTGCAGTTGCTGGATGGCGAACGGCAGATTCAGGGCAAGTGTCTCGACCTGTCGGGCACCGGCATGCAGGTGGTGGCAGCGACCAGCCTGAATGCCGGCGACCGGCTGCGCGTGCTGATCGCCTCGCAACATCCGACGCTCAAGGGACTGGACGCCGAAACCGAAGTGGTGCGTATCACCGCGCTGGAGGACGGCCAGCAGAGCCTGGGGCTGGCAATACTGGCGATGGCCTGACGGAGAGGTTCGCGTCAGGCCTGCCGGATTCAGCGATCCGGCGGCGAGGCTCAGAAGTCGTCTTCGACCTGGCCGTCGAGCGTGCGGAACTCGCGGTTCTGCAGGTAGGCGTTGCGGATGAACACGTACTTGTCGCCGGTGATCATCTTCTCCGCCGACAGCAGGCCGGCACGGGTGTCGATCACATCCACGCCACGCGTCAGGTTGCGTGACGGCACGTGATCCATGTACGGATACGGCTTGAGGAAAGCGTCCGGCACCAGCCCTGCGGTATCGCGCACGGTGCTCGGCCCCAGCAGCGGCAGCACGACATACGGGCCATTGCCCAGCCCCCAGACACCCAGCGTCTGGCCGAAATCTTCATCATTCTTCTGCAGCCCCATGCGCGTCGCCACGTCGAAGAAGCCCAGCACGCCGAAGGTGGTATTGAACAGGATGCGGCTGGCATCGACGCCGGCATCGTGCACCTTGCCCTGCAGCAGATCGTTGGTCAGCACCACCACGTCGTCGAGGTTCCTGAAGACATTGCTGATGCCGTCTTCGAGAAAGGTCGGCGTCACCTTCTGGTAGCCCTGGGCGATCGGCTTGAGGGTGTAGGTGTCGAGCGTATCGTTGAAGCGGAACACCGCCCGGTTGACGCCCTCCCACGGGTCTTCCTCGGCAGCCTGCAGCACCGGCACCGCCAGCACTGCCGCGGCGACCAGCACGACGTTGAAAAGCCCGAAGCACCGCGTGCCGAACTTGCGCATTGCAACTCTCCTGTTAGTCGGTGGCCGAGCCACCCTACCGATCCAAGCGGCGAAGTATAGAACCATTCGCCGGCGTTTCGTCAGCCTGCGGACATGCGGAGGCTGCGCCGTCGCAGAGCATGGTGCAGACACAGACAAGCCCCCGCGGCTGGTTTAACCTTCGTTCATCGGCACGGCTTGCCGCCGTGACGTTTCGCAACCATGAGAGGGAAGCAACATGCCGGCAAATGATCTGCAGTCGCAGCTCGAAGAACTGCGTAGTCAACTGGCGCAGGCCACCCCGCTGACCGAGGAGGAGCGCGCTTCGCTCCAGGCCATCGCGCTGGATATCGAGGCCCGCCTGGCCGATGACGGCGAGGCCGAGTACGCCGACTCGCTGGTGGACGGCGTCAACCTCGCCGTGGAGCGTTTCGAAGTCAGCCACCCGAGCATGGCCATCACTCTGCGCAACATCATGCAGAGTCTGGCCAACATGGGTATCTGAACGGGTCGACCGGGCTTACTGCCGCACCAGCCGGCGGTTGTCCGGCGTCAGCGCCTTGGTGCTGCGGTACGGGTTGATGTCCAGCCCGCCGCGGCGCACGTAGCGGGCGTACACCGTCAGCCTGCGCGGCTGCAACAGCCGCTGCAGGTCGAGGAAGATGCGCTCCACGCACTGCTCGTGGAAATCGGCGTGCTGGCGAAAGCTCACCAGATAGGCCAGCAGGCTCTCGGGCAGCAGCGCCGGCCCGCTGTAATCCACCACCACGCTGCCCCAGTCCGGCTGGCCGGTAACCGGACAGTTGGACTTGAGCAGATGGCTGTGCAGGCACTCCTCCACCTGCCGGCTCGCGTCGCAGCGCAGCAGCTCGGGGCGCGGCGCAGCGTAATCCTCGATGGCGACGTCCAGCTCATCGATGCAGCGTCCCGGCAGGGTCGCCACGCCCTCTGCCGCCACTTCGTCGAGGCCGCGCAGGCGAACTCCGACCGGTTTGCCCGCCGCGGCGGAAAGATCGCGCTGCATCACCTCACGCAGCGCCTGCTGCGAGGTGAAGACCGACTGGTTGAGCGAATTCAGATAGAGCTTGAACGACTTCGACTCGATGATGTTCGGCGAATCGGCCGGGATGGCGAACTCGCCGATGGCCACCACCGGCTTGCCTGAGGGCAGCAGCCAGGACAGTTCGTAGCAGTTCCAGATATCCACGCCGCGATACGGCAGCGTCGCTGCGCTCAGGCCCAGCTCGGCCCATTTTGGCGCGCGCGCGATGGGGAACAGCTGCTCGGGGCTGTAGGTGGCGACGTAGGCGCTGGACTTGCCCAGCGGCGAATGTTCTGCGGGATGCTGCATGGCGGGAACCTGAACGAAAAACGCCGCGAAGTGTAAAGCCTCGCGGCGTTTTTTTCAGCGCAGTGTGGTGCCAGGCGATTACTGGCGCATGCCGCGCCCGCTCTTGAGCAGACGCACGCAGAACAGGTACAGCAGCACCGCCGCCACGAGCATGAAACTGATCGCCACGCCGATGCGGATGTCCGACACGCCGAGAATGCCATAGCGGAACGCGTTGACCATGTGCAGGATCGGATTGGCCAGCGACAGGGCCTGCCAGAACGGCGGTAGCAGGTGGATCGAATAGAACACCCCGCCGAGGTAGGTCAGTGGCGTCAGCACGAACGTCGGGATGATCGAGATATCGTCGAAGTTGCGCGCATACACCGCGTTGATGAAGCCGCCGAGGGCGAAAATCGTCGCCGTCAGCACGATCACCAGCACCATGACGCCGGCGTGATGGACCTGCAGGTCGGTGAAGAACATTGACAGCAGCGTGACGATCACCGCCACCGCCAGGCCGCGAGTGATGCCGCCCAGCGCGAAGCCGATGACGATGACCTGTGGCGACACCGGCGACACCAGCAGCTCCTCGATGGAGCGCTGGAACTTGGTGCTGAAGAAGCTCGACACCACGTTGCTGTACGAGTTGGTGATCACCGACATCATGATCAGCCCCGGCACGATGTAGTCCATGTAGCTGAAGCCGTCCATCTCGCCGATCCGCGCGCCGATCAGGCTGCCGAAGATGACGAAATACAGCACCATGGTGATCGCCGGGGGCAGCAGCGTCTGCGGCCAGATGCGCGTGTAGCGGCGGATCTCGCGCTGCACGATGGTCTGCAGCGCGACCAGGTTGGGGCGCAACTCGGCACTCATGGGTTCACCTTCTGCAGGTTGGTTTCCACCAGCGACACGAACAGTTCCTCCAGCCGGTTGGTCTTGTTGCGCAGGCTCAGCACCTCGATGCCCTGGGCGGCGAGCAGGCGGAACAGTTCGGTCACGCCCTGGCTCTTTTCCACCTGCACCTCCAGCGTGTGGTGATCGAGCAGCCGCGACGGATAACTACCCAGCTCCGGCGGCACCAGTTGCGACTCCTTCAGGTCGAGCAGGAAGGTCTCCACGCGCAGTTGCTTGAGCAGTTCGCGCATGCTGGTGTTCTTGACGATGCGGCCGTGGTCGATGATGCCGATGTTGCGGCACAGCTGCTCGGCCTCTTCCAGATAGTGGGTGGTGAGGATGATGGTGATGCCTTCGCGATTCAGTTCGGTGAGGAACGACCACATCGAGCGGCGCAGCTCGATGTCCACGCCCGCGGTCGGCTCGTCGAGGATCAGCAGGCGCGGCTGGTGGATCAGCGCGCGGGCGATCATCAGCCGGCGCTTCATGCCGCCGGAGAGCATCCGCGAGGACACGTCGCGTTTGTCCCACAGCCCCAGCTGATTGAGGTAGCGCTCGGCGCGTTCCCTGGCGATCTTCGCCGGGATGCCGTAGTAGCCGGCCTGGGTGACGAGAATATCGAAGGCCTTCTCGAACTGGTTGAAGTTGAATTCCTGCGGCACCACGCCCAGGCAGCGCTTGAGCCCGGCCGGATCGCGATCCAGGTCGTGGCCGAACACGTTCACCGTGCCGCCGCTCTTGTTCACCAGCGTGGACAGAATGCCGATGGTGGTCGACTTGCCGGCGCCATTGGGGCCGAGCAGGGCGAAGAAATCGCCTTCGGCAACGTCCAGGTCGATCCCCTTGAGGGCCTGGAAGCCGTTGTCATAGGTCTTGGTCAACTGCCGGATGGACAGAGCGTTATTCATATAAGAAGTGCACACAACGCCGAGGGATCATCCTAGATAAGGTCGCCGCGCCGTGATTGCAACCCGCCCACCCGTGACCCGCCTGCCGGCAGCAGGCTTTCGCTGACCGGCCGTTTACGCGAGGATGGACCGCCCAACCAGACGGAACCGCTCATGCTGCGCACGCTCGTCCTTTCGCTGACCCTGTGCCTGGCCATGCCCGCCCAGGCCGGAGGATTCCTCACCCGCCTGCTGAACAAACCGGTACCGGGCGGCGTCGCCGTGATCACGCTGGGCGACGGCGCACGGGCGCCGCAGGTCCGCTATCAGGGCAAACCGACGCTGGTGCTGCGCGAGGAAGGACAGCGCTGGATCGCCATCGTCGGCATTCCGCTATCGGCCCGGCCCGGCGCGCAAACGCTGGAGGTCGACGGTCAGCCGCGGACCTTCCAGATCGCCGGCCGCGAATACCGCGCGCAACACATCACGCTGAAGAACAAGCGCCAGGTCAATCCAAACCCGGCCGATCTGGCGCGCATCGAGCGCGAGCTGGCCGAGCAGAATCGCGCCTATGCCCGCTTCAGTCCGAACCAGCCAAGCAACCTGCTGTTCGACCATCCGGTGGATGGCCCGCTATCTTCACCGTTCGGCCTGCGTCGTTTCTTCAATGGCGAGGAACGCAATCCGCATTCGGGGCTGGACTTCGCCGCCCGAGCCGGCACTCCGGTGAAGGCCCCGGCAGCCGGCGAGGTGATCCTCACCGGCGACTACTTCTTCAACGGCCGAACGGTGTTCGTCGATCACGGCCAGGGCCTGATCAGCATGTTCTGTCACCTCTCGGCGATCGACGTGAAGGTCGGCGAGCGCCTGGAGCGCGGCGCCGTGCTCGGCAAGGTCGGCGCCACCGGCCGCGCCACCGGGCCGCATTTGCACTGGAACGTCAGCCTCAACGACACCCGCGTCGATCCCTCGATCTTCATCGGCGCGTTCAAACCCTGACCACAAGGAAAGCCCGCATGCGCATCAGAGCCACACACTCGACCCTGCTCATCATCGACATTCAGGAACGCCTACTGTCGGCGATCCTCGACAGCGCGTCGATGATCGAAAACACCGCCTGGCTGCAGCAGATCGCGCAGCGTGTCGGCGTGCCGGTGCTGCTCACCGAGCAGTACAGCAAGGGCCTTGGCCCAACCGCCGCGCTGCTGCGCGAAGGCGTGCCGGATACCGCGATTCTGGAGAAGATGGACTTTTCCAGCGCCGCCGACGGCGAACTGTTCAAAAGGCCCGGCGGCGAGCGCCAGCAGTTCGTTATCTGCGGCTGCGAGACCCACGTCTGCGTCATGCAGACCGTGCTCGACCTGCTGGAGCGCGGCAATCAGGTGTTCATCGTCGAAGAAGCCGTCAGCTCGCGCCGCGCCTCAGACAAGGCGCTGGCGCTGACGCGCATGCGCCAGGCCGGCGCACAGATCGTTTCGCGCGAGATGGTGGCGTTCGAGTGGATGGAGCGCGCCGGCACCGAACTGTTCAAATCGATCAGCCGCGAATTCATCCGCTGATCCCTTCTGTAGCGCACCGGCCGGCGGGAATTTGCTAAGGTCCCGCCGTTCGGGCGGCCCCGCACGCCGCCCTTCTCTGCTGGAGCGCCCATGAAGGAACAACTGACCATCGCCCTGGACTGGCTCGGCAAGCATCCCGAGCTGCAAACCCTGGCCGCCTGCGCCGCCCTGATCTTCGCCGCCTGGCTGTCCAACTGGATCGTCAAGCGCATTCTGGTGCGCGGCCTCTACCGCCTGCTGCGCCATGCCGGTGACCCGCAGTTGCAGGACTTCGGTGTCATCAAGCGGCTGTCCAACATCGTCCCGGCGCTGGTGCTGTCGATCGGGGTGAATGCCGTGCCCGGCCTTCCGGAAGCGGCGGTGACGGTGGTACGCAACGTTTGCGGCGGCTTCATCGTTCTGACTGTCGCTCTGGCGCTCGGCGCGGTGCTGGATATCGTCAATCTGCTCTACCAACGCCGGCCGGATGCGCGTCTGCACCCGATCAAGGGCTATCTGCAGGTGGTGAAGATCGTCGTCTACGCGATCGCCACCATCCTGATCATCGCCACGCTGATCGACCGCTCGCCGCTGATCCTGCTCTCCGGCCTCGGTGCGATGGCCGCGGTGCTGATGCTGATCTTCCAGGACACGCTGCTGTCGCTGGTGGCCAGCGTGCAGATCACCTCCAACGATCTGATTCGTGTCGGTGACTGGGTGGAGATGCCGCAGCTCAATGCCGACGGCGACGTCATCGACATCGCCCTGCATACCGTGAAGGTGCAGAACTGGGACAAGACCATCACCAGCATCCCCACCAAGCGCTTCATCTCCGACTCGTTCAAGAACTGGCGCGGCATGCAGGAAAGCGGTGGTCGGCGCATCAAGCGCAGCCTCTTTCTCGATCAGCAGAGCGTGCACTTCCTCGATGCCGAGGAGCGCAAGCGCCTGTATCGCTTCAGCCTGCTGGAGGATTATCTGGTCAACAAGCGCAAGGAGATCGACGCGTGGAACGCCAAACTCGCCGAGCGCGGCGAGGAGCCGGTCAATACGCGCCGCGCCACCAACATCGGCACGTTTCGCGCGTATGTCGAACGCTATCTGCGGGCGCATCCCGGCGTGCACCAGAACATGACGCTGCTGGTGCGCCAGTTGAGTCCGACCGCGGACGGCCTGCCGCTGGAAATCTACTGTTTCACCAACACGGTGGTCTGGGCGCAGTACGAGGCGATCCAGTCGGACATCTTCGATCACCTGCTGGCGATCCTGCCGGAGTTCGGCCTGCGGGTGTTCCAGCATCCGAGCGGGGGCGATATGCGTGACTGGCGCCAGTCGCTCGCATCGCACGATGCGCCGGCGTTGCGGCAGCCGGAAGAGCATCCGGCCGAAGTGGTGGGTTAATCGTAGGTTGGCGCTGAGGCACGAAACACTCAGCGCAGCCTTGAGCACTGCCCATTGCGTCGTCCCTGACGCCAGCGCCGCGAGCTGCCCCGAAACGCCCCGCGCCTCAGCGCCAACCTACGTCCGGAGCGGGTAATCCCCGCCCCTTGCAGCCGTGAATCAGAAGCTCATGTCGACGCGCGCCCAGTAGGTGCGACCGGGTTCGTTGACCCGTGTAGTCGGGTCGAGCCCGTAATCGGCGAAGCCCGCGCTACCGGCCAGGTTGAGGTGTTCGCTGTAGTTCTTGTCCAGCAGGTTGTCGATGCCGGTGCTGAACTTGAAGTTCTTGTTCAGCCGGTAGGCACCGTTGACTGCCAGCACACCGAAGCCCGAGCTCTCGTCGAAGTCCTTGCCGACCACCGTACCCTGGTTTTCGGCGACCCGTCCTTGCGAAGCCACTACACGCCAGAGCCCGCTGGTGCTCCAGTTGTCGCGTTCATAGGTCAGGCCCAGGCGGCCTTCCAGCGGCGGAATCTGCGGCATGGCGCGGTCGTCGCTGCGGTTCTTGCCCCAGGCGTAGGCCAGGCTGGCATCGCCCTTCCAGTTGCTGGTGAACCGGTAGCTTGCACCCGCCTCGGCACCGGCGATGGTGGCGTCGATGTTGCTGACCTCGGCGCGCAGCATTCCCGGCATCACCCCAGGCACATAGCTGAACAGGATGTAGTCCTCGACCACACCGGCGTAGGCGGATACCCAGGCCTCCAGCGGCCCCTTGGCGTACTGCAGACCGATGTCCAGCTGCGTGGTCTTTTCCGGGCGCACCGAGTCGAACGGCTGCACAGTGCCGACCGGCCCCGGATTGGAGACGAACAGTTCCCAGTAGTCGGGGAAGCGTTGCGCATGGCCAAGCCCAGCATACCAGGTGGCCGGCAGGCTGGTCAGCTCTTCCTCGTAACGCACGAAACCGCTGTACAGCGTGTCGCGACGGGTTTCGCCGGCGGTGGGGTTAGCCCAGTCCTCGCTGACCGGCATGCCCATCATGTTTTTCTTGGTCGGGTGATGGCTGTTGAAGAACTCGCGCTCATCCGTCGCCTCGTGCAGATCCAGGCGCAGGCCGCTGATCAGCTTCTCGCGTTCGCTGAGCTGCCAGGTCAGCTCGCCGAATACGCCGTAGCTGTGCAGCATGGCGTCCGGCACCCACGGCAAGGCGTTGCTGCCGGCCGCAGCGACCATCTGATTCACATGCAGCTCCGAATTCATCACCTTGCGGTGCTCGCTGCGCTGCGCATCGACGCCGGCCTTGAGCTCGACATCGGTCCACTGCCAGGTACCGACCAGGCGTCCACCCAGGGTGCGACGATCCACCCGCGACAGGGTCGGAACCTTCATCATCGAAGTCGGCACGAAGTCGCGCAGGCTGTAGTTGTCCATGATGTGGTCGGCGTAGTTGTAGTAAACCTGCGCCTCCAGCCCGTAGAACGTCTCGCCGATGTTGGTTTTCTTGAAGCGCAACCCCAGGCTTTCGCGCTGGAACTGGCTGCCATCCATGCCGCGTCCGGCATAGCGCGCATAACCATCACCGCGGCCGGCGGTCAGCTCAACGAGCGTGTCGGCATCCGGCGTCCAGCCCAGCGCGACATCGGTGTTCCACTTGTCGTAGCGTGACGGCACGGTGTCGCCGTTGCCATCCTCGTAATCGTCGGCCTGGGAGCTGTTGGCCATCAGCCGTGCGTAGCCCTGCTCGCTGCCCGCTGCGGCATCGATATTGCGGTCGAAGCGGCCGTTGGAGCCGGTCAGCAGGCTGGCGTTGATGCGATAGTCCGGTTCGCTGAACTGCTCCGGCTCACGCTCGAACAGGATCGTTGCCGCCGAAGCCCCAGGGCCCCAGAGCACGCTCTGCGGGCCCTTGATGACGGTCAGCTTGTCGAAGGTATCCGGGCTGATGTACGAACTCGGCGAGTCCATGCGGTTCGGGCAGGCACCCAGCATCTCGCCGCCGTTGCTCAGCAGTTTCAGCCGCGAGCCGAACATGCCGCGAAACACCGAATCACCGTTCACCCCGCCATTGCGCACCGCGGAGAAGCCGGGAATGGTCTTGAGGTAATCGCCGGCATCGCTGGCCGGAACCGGCTGGCGCGGAATTTTCGGATCGGTGACCACGGTCAGCGGTGACTGCTGAGCCACGCCGGTGATGACCATCGGCGCCAGCTCGACCGAGTCGGCCGCCTCTGCGTGGTGCGAATGATCCATCGGCTCGGCGGCCAGCGCGGCACCGCTGAGCAGGCTCAGTAATGCGGCGTGCGCCAGTTGCCAGCGGCGGCGCGAAGGACGAAGCGAAAAATCAACGGACAGGCGCGAGCGCGCCGCACAGCCAATAGTGTTACTGGACATAGTTCTTTCCACATCTGCATTTTTGAATAGCCGCGCGTTAGCGGCCTTGAAAATTCAACTCTGCAGATATGGCGGGGCGCGCGGATGGCCGCTGCTGCGGCGCACGGCAGACAGCAGCGGCGTCTGCGGCAGGGCGTGGAAATAGGCAGGGCGATGCAGTGGCAGCGCCAGGTCGACGGACAGGGTCAGCGGCGGATTGAGCGTGAGCAACTCGCAGTAGCCGCACAGCTCCAAGGCCGTCAGCCAGGCCGGGCCGTCGTCAGCCGGCGCGCGGTGGTGCGCGACCGTTTTGGCCGGCGCCCCCTCCTCGGCGTGCTGATGCGCCGCATGCTGATGCTCGCCCATGACCGCCGGTACCGGCGGCGACAACTGGAGCGCGGAGTACAACGGGCCGACATGAATCATCAGCATGGCGAACAGGCCAAGCCAGATACTCAATGTCGAAAACCCTTTGCGCGTCACCGGCGAATCCTTGGTCGAACAGCTCTTACATCACCCAGAGCGGGTGCGGCGGGATGATCGCATGTCATCGCACCGTAGTGGTGCGGCATGGCGCCGCAGAATCACATAGCAAGCAGATCGAGATATTTTCATAGAAAATGGAATCCAATAGCTATTCATGTGAAATATTGGTTGTTTCTGCCATTTTACAAAGTGTTATTGCAATTCACTCGAACAAAATCATAACGTTCGTCCCATGAACGACTGCGGCGGCAGGTGAACCGACTCCCCGCCCGCGCCAACAACAGGGAAACGCCATGACCATGCTCAAGAACCCATCGACGAAATATCGCGCCTTTCCGACCCTCGCCATGCCGGACCGCACCTGGCCGTCGAAGTCGATCACCCAGGCACCGATCTGGCTGAGTTCAGACCTGCGCGATGGCAACCAGTCGCTGATCGAGCCGATGGATGCGGCGAAGAAGATGCGTTTCTTCAAGACGCTGGTCGCGGTAGGCCTCAAGGAAATCGAGGTGGGCTTCCCCTCCGCTTCGCAAACCGATTTCGACTTCGTGCGCGAACTGATCGAGGGCGGGCATATCCCCGACGACGTCACCATCCAGGTGCTGACCCAGGCCCGTGAGGACCTGATCACCCGCACCTTCGAGTCGCTCAAGGGTGCCAAGCAGGCGATCGTTCATTACTACAACGCCACCGCGCCGAGTTTCCGCCGCATCGTCTTCAATCAGGACAAGGCCGGGGTGATCCAGATCGCCGTGAATGCCGGCCGGATCATCAAGCGCCTCGCCGAACAGAACCCCGAGACCGCCTGGCGCTTCGAGTATTCGCCGGAGATCTTCAGCTCCACCGAGCCGGAGTTCGCCGTCGAGGTGTGCAACGCCGTGGTCGAGGTGTTCCAGCCGACCCCGGCGAACAAGCTGATCCTCAACCTGCCGGCCACGGTCGAGGCGGCCACGCCGAACATCTACGCCGACCAGATCGAGCACTTCTGCCGCCACATCGACCGCCGCGACAGCGTGCTGGTCAGCCTGCACACCCACAACGACCGCGGCACCGGCGTGGCCGCCACCGAGCTGGGCCTGATGGCCGGCGCCGACCGCGTCGAGGGCTGCCTGTTCGGCAACGGCGAGCGCACCGGCAACGTCGACCTGGTCACCGTGGCGCTGAACCTCTACACCCAGGGCGTCGATCCCGAGCTGGATTTCTCCGACATCGATGCCGTGCGCAAGGTGGTCGAGGAATGCAACCAGCTGCCGGTCCACCCGCGCCACCCCTACGTCGGCGATCTGGTGCACACTGCCTTCTCCGGCTCGCACCAGGACGCGATCCGCAAGGGCTTCTCGCAGCAGGACCCGAACGGCATCTGGGAAGTGCCGTACCTGCCCATCGACCCGGCCGATATCGGTCGCAGCTACGAGGCGGTGATCCGCGTCAACAGCCAGTCCGGCAAGGGCGGCATCACCTTCCTGCTCGAGCAGGAATACGGCATCAGCCTGCCGCGGCGCATGCAGATCGAGTTCAGTCAGGTGGTGCAGAAGGAGACCGATCGCCTGGGCCTGGAAATGAGCGCCAGGCAGATCTACGCGCTGCTGGAAGCCGAGTATTTGCAGGCGACCGCACCGTACGCGCTCAAGAGCCATCGCCTGCAGGAAGAGAACGGCACCAGCGCCGTGGACGTGGAAGTGGCAGCCGATGGCGAGACCGTGCACTGGCGCGGCATCGGCAAGGGTCCGCTGGAAGCGCTGGCGGCGGCGTTGCCGGTCAAGCTGGAGATCATGGACTACCACGAGCACGCCATCGGCGCCGGCAGCAACGCCAGGGCCGCGGCCTACATCGAGGTGCGTCTGGATGGCGAGCGCCCGCTGCACGGCATCGGTGTCGACGAGAACATCACCACGGCGAGCATCCGCGCGCTGTTCAGCGCCCTCAACCGTGCATTGCGCGAAGCCGAGACCAAGGCGGCCTGAAGTCAAACTGCACGATCACAAGGGATGCCAAGGCATCCCTTTTTTTATCTCCGCGCCGCACAACCTCGTCCCCCGACGCCTTCGTCAGCCAGCTCAAGCGCGACGTGAAGTACCGCTTCGTGATCGACATGACCGCGCTCGGCGCCGCCTGAGCGAACAACGCCCGCCCCGCTTTCCGCACGAAAGCAGGGCCGCTGCCGTTCATCTAAAAAACTCACAACCTTTTGTTTTTAATGATCTTTTAGTTTGATCGGAGGGCTAATATGCCGCGCCGCATGGATGCGTTACTCGTTTGCTTGTCGAGAATGCCATGCGCCGTTTCAGTCTTCTGCTGCTCCTTGTCTTCTGTGCCGTCGCCGCCCATGCCGAGGCACCGCGCACCTTTCGCGAGGCGAAGAAAATCGCCTGGCGCATCCACGCCGAGCGCCCGGTGGACTTCTACTGCGGCTGCCGCTTCCAGGGCAATCGTATCGACCTGGCCAGTTGCGGCTATGTGCCGCGCAAACAGCCACGGCGCGCGGCTCGCGTGGAATGGGAACACATCGTTCCGGCCTGGGTGATCGGCCATCAAAGGCGCTGCTGGCAACAGGGCGGACGCAAACATTGCACCGCCAACGACCCGCTATTCAGCCGCGCCGAGGCCGACCTGCACAACCTGGTGCCGGTGGTCGGCGAGGTCAACGGCGATCGCAGCAATTTCGGCTTCGGCATGCTCCCCAAGCGGCCCGGCCAGTACGGCGCCTGCCCGATGGTGGTGGACTTCAAGCAGCGCACGGCGATGCCGCCCGAGCACAGCCGCGGCGCCATCGCCCGCACCTACCTGTACATGAGCGAGCGCTACCAGCTGCGCCTGTCCCGCCAGGACAGGCGGCTCTACGAGCTGTGGAACCGCCGCTACCCGGTCAGCGAGTGGGAGCGCTGGCGCAACCGGCGCGTGGCCTGCGTGCAGGGCAATGCCAACCACCATGTCGGGACCGTCAACCTGCAGCGTTGCAGCGGCGACTTCGCCGGCCGCTGAGCCGGCCGGATACCTTGTCGCCATTCATCGGCAGCGGCATGCTGTGGGTATCGACACCACCGGCAGGACGGCATGCAGAACAACACCCTTTACGCCACCCTCGGCCTGATCGTGCTGCTGGCGCTGATCCTGTCCGGCATCCAGCCCCATGACCGGGCGACCTGGCTGCTGGAAGTCAGCCCGGTACTGCTCGCCGCCCCCGTGCTGCTGGCGACCCATCGCCGCTTCCCGCTCACTCGCCTGCTCTACGTCCTGATCGCCTTCCATGCGCTGGTGCTGATCCTCGGCGGCGCCTACACCTACGCTCGGGTTCCGCTGGGCTTCTGGGTCCAGGAGCTGTTCGACCTGCAGCGCAACCCCTACGACAAACTCGGCCATTTCATGCAGGGGCTGGTGCCGATGCTGGTGGCGCGGGAGATCCTGCTGCGGCGGCGCTATTTGCCGCGCGGGGCGATGCTCAACTTCCTGGCGATCTGCGTGGCGCTGGCGATCAGTGCGTTCTACGAGCTGATCGAATGGTGGGTCGCGCTGCTCGCCGGTGGTGGCGCCATCGATTTCCTCGGCACCCAGGGCGATCCCTGGGACACGCAATCGGACATGCTGCTCGCCCTGCTTGGCGCCAGCGCGGTGCTGCTTGGCCTCGATCGCTTGCAGGATCGGCAGATCACCACGCTCGAGACGCATATCAAACCCGGGGGTTGATCGCCATGCCCTATAGTCTCGGCGCCGACGCACTGCTGGTGCTGCACCTGGGGTTCGTGCTGTTCGCCCTGTTCGGCGGGCTGCTGGTGGCACGCTGGCGCGGGTGGTTGCCGATTCACCTGCTGGCGATGGGTTGGGCGATCTACGTCGAGCTGGCCGACCGCGGTTGCCCGCTCACCCACTGGGAACAGACGCTACGCCAGCTGGCCGGCGAGACGGGCTACAGCGAAGGATTCATCGAACACTACGTGCTGCCGCTGCTTTATCCCGACTGGCTGACGCTGCCGGTGCAATACGTGCTGGCCGGCGTGGTGCTGATCATCAATCTGCTGATCTACCTGTGGGTCTGGCATTACCGACGCCACGCGCGCGACGTATTGCCGGACGCCGAACACACCGGCACCTCGCACGCAGCCACCGGACATACGCTCGCCGGGCCGGAACCAGCCCCCTGTTGGGCGCTCTACCGGATCGATGACAACGGCAACGAAGTGGAAATGCACCGTTTCAGCGATTACCGCGTAGCTGAACAGGCGATGCATGACTACGAACGGCGCGGACACAAACAGGCCTACCTGCTGCGCGAGGTGCGCTAGACACGCAGCCTCTCAGAGCTGCAGTTCGAAGGCGTCGCCGTCGTGATAGGCCGGGAAGCGCTCACGGAACGCTGCCAGATCACGCGCGCGCAACGTGCAGCGCAGAACGCCGTCGCGCTCGCCGGCATCGAGGAGGACATCGCCCTTGAAATCCAGTACCTGGCTGTCGCCGCTGTAGGCGTGTCCCTTGCCATCCTCGCCGATACGGTTGACCGCAGCGACGAAACACAGATTCTCGATCGCCCGCGCCGGCAGCAGACGGTTCCACGCATCGCGGCGGGCAGCCGGCCAGTTGGCGGTGTACAGCAGCAGGTCGGTACCGTGCGGGTCGCGGCTCCAGACCGGGAAGCGCAGGTCGTAACAGATCAGCGGACGCACCCGCCAGCCGTTCAGCTCGAACACCACCTGCTGGGTCCCTGGCGTGTAATGCCGATGCTCGCCGGCCATGCGGAACAGATGGCGCTTGTCGTAATGCAGTATCTGGCCATCGGGACGCGCCCAGAGCAGCCGGTTGCGATGGCTGCCATCGGCAGCCTCGACGATCAGGCTGCCGGTCACCACCGCATCGAGCCGTATCGCCTGCTCACGCAGCCACGCGTAGCTCGGTCCCTCCTCCGGCTCGGCCAGCGCCGCCGCCTCCATCGAGAAGCCGGTGGTGAACATTTCCGGCAGGATGACCAGATCGGCGCCGCGGGCCTGTTCCAGCATGGCGGTGAAGCGCTCACGGTTGGCCGGCGCGTCCTGCCAGACCAGCGGGGTCTGGACCAGGGCCAGTTCGAGATCGGGCAGGTTGTTCAGATCGCGCATAGTCGTTCCGCCGCCTGACGCAGCGTCTCCTCTCGTTTGGCAAAGCAGAAGCGCACCAGCCGCAGATCCTGCGGCGGCCGCTGATAGAACACCGAAATCGGGATGCTGGCCACCCCGTGCTCGCGGGTCAGCCACTGGGCCATCGCCACATCGTCGAGATCCGGGCGAATGGCCGAATAGTCGACCAACTGGAAGTAGGTCCCCGCGGCCCGCTCGAAACGCAGGCGCGAGCCAGCCAGCAGGTCGCAGAACAGATCGCGCTTGGCCTGGTAGAACCCCGGCAGCTCGACGACGTGCTCGGGATGCCCGGCCATGAAATCGGCCAGCGCCCACTGCAACGGCGTCACTGCGGTGAAACTGACGTACTGATGCACTTTGCGCAGCTCGTCCGTCAGCGCCGGCGGTGCCACTACATAGCCGGTCTTCCAGCCGGTGACGTGATAGGTCTTGCCGAACGAGCTCACAACAAAGGCCCGCTGGTATAGCTCATCATGGCGCAACACGCTGGCGTGCTCACGACCATCGAACACCAGATGCTCGTAGACCTCATCGCTGAGCAGATAGATGTCACGCCCGCGGATCAGCTCGGCGAGGCGATCCAGTTCGCTGCTTTCGATCAGCGCACCGCTGGGATTGTGCGGGGTATTCAGCACGATCATCCGGGTGCGCGGCGTGAGCGCATCGGCCAGGCGCTGCCAGTCGATCCGGAAGTCCGGCAGGGTCAGCGCCTGGTGGATGCACACACCGCCGGCCAGCTGCACGGCCGGCTCGTAGCTGTCGTAGCAGGGATCGAACACGATGACTTCGTCGCCCGGACGAACCACCGCCTGAATCGCGCAGAAGATCGCCTGGGTGGCACCGGGACTGATGGTGATCTCGCGCTCGGCACAGGCGTTTCGACCGTAGAGCGACCGTACCTTGGCCGCCACCTGCTCGCGCAAGGCTGGCAGGCCGGTCATTGGTGCGTACTGGTTGTGTCCGGCCATGACGTGCCGCGCCAGCGCTTCGCGCAGTGCCTGCGGGCCATCGAAATCCGGAAAACCCTGCGACAGATTGAGCGCCCCGGTTTCGGCCGCCAGCTGCGACATGGTGGTGAAGATGGTGGTGCCGACGTTGGGCAGTTTGCTGGTAATCATCGATACGAAACGCCAGGGGCTCGGGGCTTGGATTGAAACCGAGCATGCACGCCGCCGCCCGGTCCGTCCAGCCTTCTGCCCCCGGCGCTCGCCGCTAGCGCTTCTTGTCGCGACGCTTCTTCTCGGCCTTCTTGTGATGGCTCATCAAGCGGCGTTTCTTGTTGACCTGGCGATCGGTGAGGGTGTTCTTCTTGCCCTCGTACGGGTTCTCGCCGCCCTTGTACTCGATGCGGATCGGCGTGCCGACCAGCTTCAGGACGCGGCGGTAGGTGTTCTCCAGATAGCGCGAGTAGGATTTCGGCACCGCATCGACCTGATTGCCGTGGATCACGATCAGCGGCGGGTTGGCGCCGCCCAGGTGCGCATAGCGCAGCTTGATGCGGCGCCCGGCGACCATCGGCGGCTGGTGCTCGCGCACCGCGTCCTCGAGGATCTGCGTCAGACGGCTGGTCGGCCAGCGGGTGACCGCGGAGGTGAACGACGCCTGCACCGACTTGTACAGGTGCCCGACCCCGGTACCATGCTTGGCCGAGATGAAATGGATATCGGCGAAGTCGACGAAGAACAGCCGGCGCTCCAGCTCGGTCTTCACGTAGTCCTTCTCGCCCTGCTCCATGCCATCCCACTTGTTCAGCGCGATGACCAGCGCACGGCCGGTTTCCAGCACGAAGCCGAGCAGGTTGAGGTCGTGCTCGACGACACCCTCGCGGGCATCCATGACGAAGATCACCACGTTGGCGTCCTGAATCGCCTGCAGCGTCTTGACTACGGAAAACTTCTCCACCGCCTCGAAGATCTTGCCGCGCCGGCGCACGCCGGCGGTGTCGATCAGCGTGTACTTCTCGTCATCGCGCTCGAACGGAATGTAGATGCTGTCGCGCGTGGTGCCGGCCTGGTCGTAGACGATGACCCGCTCTTCGCCGAGCATGCGGTTGACCAGCGTCGACTTGCCGACGTTAGGCCGGCCGATGATGGCGATCTTGATGCCATCCTTCTCGCTGGGTCCGGGGATGCGCTTGGCTTCCTGCCCCTGCGCAACCTCCTCGGCCACCTCGCCTTCGACCGCCTCGCCCTCTTCGGCGTTGTCCTTGGGAAAGATACCCAACGCCGCGTCCAGCATGTGACTGATGCCGCGACCGTGCGCCGCCGCGATCGGCAGCGCATCGCCCAGCCCCAGCGGGCTGAACTCGGCACGGGCGAGATCCGGGTCGACGGTGTCAACCTTGTTCGCCACCAGGAAGCTGCGCTTGTTCCGCTTGCGCAGGTGCTCGGCGATCATCTGGTCGGCCGCAGTCAGCCCCGCGCGCGAGTCGACCATGAACAGCACCGCATCGGCCTCCTCGATCGCCTGCAGCGACTGTTCGGCCATTTTCGCGTCAATGCCTTCCTCGTCACCGGAAATCCCGCCGGTGTCGATCACGATGTAGGTGCGCCCCTGCCATTTGGCCTCGCCATACTGGCGATCACGGGTCAGGCCGGCGTATTCGGCGACGATGGCGTCGCGGCTCTTGGTGAGCCGGTTGAACAGGGTGGATTTGCCGACGTTCGGACGCCCCACCAGAGCTATTACGGGAACCATGCGGCTCTCCATTGCGATATTTCAGAAAACACGAAGGCCGCTGCGAGGCAGCGGCCATACAATCGAGCGCTCCGCCGCAGCGGAGCGTCAGGGCGGCACCGGCGTCTCAGTCGTCCCGGCGGATGGTCAGCGCGACCAGCTTGCCGTCATTGCTGAATACATACAGCCAATCGCCCTCGACCACCGGGCGCGCGCGCAGTCCGGAGCTGTCGATGCGCTCGCGGGCAACGAAACGCCCGTCCACCTGGCTCAGCAGATGCAGATAGCCTTCGCGGTCGCCCACCACGACGTAGCTGGAAAACACCGCCGGGGCCGAAAGCTGGCGGCGGGCCAGCGCATCGTTGCTCCACAGCGCCGTGGTGGAACGCTCGTCGACGCCCTCCACGGTGCCGCTGGCAAGGCTCAGGTAGACGCTACCGTAGCCCAGCGCGACGCCGGAATAGGTGGACGCATCACGCTGCCACTGGATACGGCCGCTTTCCAGATCCAGTGCCGCGGCACGGCCCTGATAGGTGGCGACATACAGCGTGCCGCCGGACAGCAGCAGGCCGCCGTCGATATCCACCACGCGCTCCAGCTCGGAACGTCCCTGCGGGATTGCCACACGCTGCTCCCACACCGGCAGACCGCGGCGCGTATCCAGCGCGACGACCTTGCCGTTGGACAGACCGGCGATCGCCAGCTGATTGGTCAGTACCGGCGCGCCGGTGCCGCGCAGGGTGAGGACCGCTGGCGAGCCTTCGTAGCTCCAGCGCTGCGCGCCAGTGTCGATTTCCAGTGCGATCAGCCGATCGTCCTGGGTTTGCACCAGCACGATATCGCCATTCACCGCCGGAGCGGCCAACACTTCACTGCTGACCCGGCTACGCCAGCGTTCCTCGCCACTGGCGACATCCAGCGCGATCACTTCGCCCCGTAGCGTACCGACCAACACCAGACCATAGCCCGCACCGACCGCACCGGAAACCGGCACTTCGAGGTCGGTCTTCCAGTTGACCTTGCCGGTCAGGCGATCTACAGAAACCACCAGGCCCTCGACGTCGGCAGCATAGATTTGCTCGCCGTACACCGCAGGCACCAGCAGGTTGTAGGTTTCGCCCTGGCCCTCGCCAATCGAGCGGCTCCATTGCTTCTGCAGTTCGACCTCGGCTTCGAACTTGGTCAGTTCCGCAGGCTCCGGCTCTTTCGTGTCATTGCTGCTGCACCCGGCGGCCAGTACGGCCAGGGTCAGCAGCGCGGCAGTCTTCCAGCGCATCGCTTACGCCTCCCCTCGGGCCAGGTCGTCCAGTTTCAGCTGCAGACCACCGATCGCGGCATCCTGCGACAGCGCCTGTTTGGCCTTGGTATAGGCGGCATGCGCCTCGTTCACGCGGCCCAGCTGTACCAGCAGGTCGCCGCGCAGCTCTTCGCGACCGGCGGCGAAGGCCTTGTCGGCCTCACCTTCGAGCAGCTTGAGCGCGTCTTCGGCCTTGTCCTGAGCCGCCAGCACGCGCGCCAGGCGCTGACGCGCCAGCTCGCCGAGCGTCGCATCGGCGGGCTTGTCGACAATCGCGCGCAATTCCGCAGCGGCTTCGTCCAGGCGACCGCCCTCGACCGCCACCTTGGCGACGAACAGGCTGCCGTACTGGGCGTAATGCGTGCCGGTGAAGTCCTGCTTCAGCTGGTTGCCCAGACGCGCGACCTCGGCGGCATCCGCCTTGCCGGATTCCAGCGCTGCCGTCAGCAGTTGCTGGTACAGCACGGAGGCGTTCTGCGCCTGAGCGAGTTGATGGTTCTGCCAGAACTGCCAGCCGAACACCAGCGCCACGGCAAGTGCACCACCGGTGAGCAAGGGCTTGCCGTTGCGCTGCCACCAATCCTTGATTTGCGCCAGTTGTTCTTCTTCGGTACCCGAGGTCACGCTGTCACTCCTTCCATTCGCTTAGTCTCAGACCTGCTCGAGGCAGGCAGCCAGACGCTCGGGCAGAGCATCCCAGGCAATGCTTTGTTGTTCGCTGTCGTCGCGCAGCGGCTTGCAACCTACCACGCGCCCGGCCAGCTCGTCCTCACCGAGAATCAGCGCAAAATGCGCGCCGCTCTTGTCGGCCTTCTTGAATTGGCTCTTGAAGCTGCCAGAGCCGGCATTGACCAGCAGACGCAGGCCCGGCAAGGCATCGCGCAGGCGCTCGGCCAGGCCGAGCGCGGCCAGCTCCGCCGCATCGCCGAATGCGCAGATGAACGCATGCGGCGGGCGATTCAGCGTCTCGGGGACCAGACCGAGCGTTTCCAGCAGCAGCACCAGGCGTTCGACGCCCATCGCGAAGCCGACCCCCGGGGTGGGCTTGCCGCCGAATTGGCTGACCAGCCCGTCGTAACGCCCGCCGGCACAGACCGTACCCTGCGCGCCGAGCTTGTCGGTCACCCACTCGAACACGGTGCGACCGTAATAGTCGAGTCCACGCACCAGCTTCGGGTTGATCTCGTAGACGATGCCAACGGCGTCCAGGCGCGCCTTCAGCCCGTCGAAATGCTCGCGCGATTCGTCATCGAGGTAATCGTGCAGCGTCGGTGCATCGGCCAGCAACGCCTGGGTCTGGGCGTTCTTGCTGTCGAGGATGCGCAGCGGATTGGTGGTCAGCCGGCGCTGGCTGTCCTCGTCGAGCTGCTCGAACCGCTGCTGCAGGTAAGCCACCAGCGCGTCGCGGTAGCGTGCACGCGCTTCGCTGGAGCCCAGGCTGTTGAGCTGCAGCGTCACTGCTTCGCTCATGCCGAGCTGTTTCCACAGACGAGCGGTGAGCACGATCAGCTCGGCGTCTACGTCCGGGCCAGGCTGATTGAACACTTCCACGCCGATCTGGTGGAACTGGCGATAACGGCCCTTCTGCGGTTTCTCGTAGCGAAACATCGGCCCGGTGTACCAGAGTTTCTGCACCTGGCCGCCACCGGTGAGGCCGTGTTCGAGCACCGCGCGCACACAGCCGGCGGTGCCTTCGGGACGCAGCGTCAGCGACTCGTCGTTGCGATCGCGAAAGGTGTACATCTCCTTGTCGACGACATCGGTTCCCTCACCGATGCCGCGGGCGAACAGTTCGGTGTACTCGACGATGGGCAGGCGGATTTCGCTATAGCCATAGCTGTCGAGCAGCTGTGCGAAGGTGCCCTCCAGATAGCGCCAGACCGGCGTCTGCGCCGGCAGGATGTCGTTCATGCCACGGATGGCTTGCAGGGACTTGCTCAAAGGAATTCCTTAACAATCAACTACGGGCGATGAGCGCGGCATCCGCTTCGAGCTTCTCGGCCGCCTTGCGCCGGATCAACTGCTCCAGCTCGTCGACCAGATTCTCGTTATTCAGCTTCTGCGCCGGCTTGCCGTCGATGTACACCAGGTTGCTCGGGCTGCCACCGGTCAGGCCGATGTGCGCTTCCTTGGCTTCGCCCGGGCCGTTGACCACGCAGCCGATGACCGCCACGTCCAGCGGCACCAGCAGGTCCTCGACGCGTGCCTCCAGCTCGTTCATGGTCTTGACCACGTCGAAGTTCTGTCGCGAGCAACTCGGGCAGGCGATGAAGTTGATACCTCGCGAACGCAGGTGCAGCGACTTGAGGATGTCGAAACCGACCTTGATCTCTTCCACCGGATCAGCGGCCAGCGAGATACGGATGGTGTCGCCGATGCCCTCGGCGAGCAGCATGCCCAGCCCGACCGCCGACTTCACCGTGCCGGAACGCAGCCCGCCGGCCTCGGTGATGCCCAGATGCAGCGGCTGCTCGATCTGCCTGGCCAGCTGCCGATAGGCCTCGACCGCCATGAACACATCGGAGGCCTTCACGCTGACCTTGAAGTCGGGAAAGTTCAGCCGATCCAGATGCTCGACATGGCGCAACGCGGATTCGACCAGCGCCTCGGGCGTCGGCTCGCCGTACTTCTTCTGCAGGTCCTTCTCCAGCGAACCGGCATTGACGCCGATGCGGATCGGGATGCCGCGGTCACGCGCGGCTTCGACGACCGCACGCACCCGGTCCTCGCGACCGATATTGCCCGGGTTGATGCGCAGGCAATCGACACCCAGCTCGGCCACGCGCAGCGCGATCTGGTAATCAAAATGAATGTCGGCGACCAACGGCAACTGAACCTGCTGCTTGATCCGGCCGAAAGCCTCAGCAGCCTCCATCGACGGCACCGAGACGCGCACGATGTCGGCGCCGGCATCGGCCAGACGACGAATCTGTCCGACCGTGGCCTCGACGTCGCAGGTCTCGGTGTTGGTCATGCTCTGCACGGAGATCGGCGCATCACCACCGACCGCGACGTTACCCACCCAGATCTTGCGTGATGGGCGACGTTTGATGGGAGACTCTGAATGCATGCTTACTGCCCCAGCTTGATACGCGCCGTCTCGCCGCGAACATACGGGGCAAGATTCACGGCCGCGCCGTTGTAACTGATCTGCGCACCGCGCGCGTAACCCAGGTGGACATAGAGCGGCGCCTTGCCGGTGAGGACACGTTCGCTGCCGGCCTTGGCCAGGCCGCTATAGAGCACGCGGCCATCGGCATCGGTCACCTTCGTCCAGCAATCGGCACTGTACTGCAGGACCAGACGACCCTCGCCGGCGGCAGGAACCACGGTCGGCTCGGACGGAGTCTCGGTGACTGGCGCGTTCACCTGGGCTGCCGGCGCTGCGGCCTCTTCAGGCTCGGCAGCTGGCAGCACAGGCTCGGCGGCAGCAGCAACGCTTGCCCCATCGACCGGAGTCGGCGTGCCCTGCTCTTGCAGCTGCGGCGCAGCCACAGGCTCGGGCTCGGGCTCGGGCTCGGGCATCGACGATTGTTCGACCGTTTCAACCGGCGGGGCGTCGACCGCCTCCTCCTGCTCTTCCGGGCGGTCGAGCAGATGAATCTGCGTGGTGCCGTCGGCCGTTTCCACTTCGATGCTGTCCAGCGTCGTCACCGCCGGTGCCGTCTGTGGCTGCTGAACACGTTCTTGCCACCAGTAGAAGCTGGCAGCAGCCACGATCAGCAGCAGGGCGAAGCCGAAGAAACGTATGACGCTGCGCGACAGTCGTCCCGGTTCTTCGATGCGTCCCAGGCTGGTGACGTTGCTGCCGGACGCGCTGGTGCCGGTATGCTGATCGAACTCCTGGACGAGCCGGTTCGGATCCAGTTCCAGGAGCTTGGCGTAGGCTCTGACGTATCCACGGGCGAAGGTATGCCCCGGCAGCTGGCTGAAATCGCCGGCCTCGATCTGCGCGACCGAGCGGGCCGTCAAATTGAGCTGCTGGGCGACGGACGCTAACGACCAGCCCTTGCTCTCGCGAGCCTGGCGCAGGGTTTCGCCCGGATTGGCGCCCATCGGGGCCACCTCGTGGTTCGGCGCTGTCATCGTTGCTCCGAAAGGTATTGCTGATATTCCGCCGTACCGGGGTACAGGCGCTTGAGCTGCAGTGCCAGACTGGCTGCCCTGTCGCGATCCCCATGGATATCGGCCAGACGGATACCAAGCAGCAGGCTACGGGCGTTCTGCTCGGCAAGTTGGCTGTAGCTGTCGTAGTAGGCTTTGGCGGGGACGTACTGTTTGGCGTCATAGGCCATCAGCGCGAGTTCCAGTAGCGCGCCAGGCTGACGACTGTCCAGGCGCAGCGCACGAGTGAAATACTTCTCGGCCTGCTCCGGCTGGTTCAATTTCAACGCGGTCATGCCCATGTTCTGGAAGACCCGCGCACGCTCGGGATACAGATTGTCTTCTGAGGCCTGGGTGAATCGTTCGAGCGCTTCAGCGTAGCGTTTCTGCTCGAACAGAAAACTGCCGTAGTTGTTCAGAATCCGCGCGTCCCGGCGACTGGCCAACGCTTCGCGGTAATGCTTATCGGCCAGCTCGTTTTCCATTTCCGTCTGGAATACCAACGCCAGCGCCGCGTGCGCATCAGCGCTGCGCGGATCGAGTTCCAGAGCCTTGCGCAGTGGCGTCTTGGCCCGCGACGCGGTGCCCTGCTGTACATAGCCGATACCCAGCTGAATGTAGGCATCGCGTGCCTGCTGGCGCCCTTCTTCGGTTTTCAGCGGATCGACAGTGCCGGTCGAAACACAGCCAGTCAGGCCGGCAAAAAGCAACAGCAGCGCAACGCGCAAGATCATCAGTACCCCCTCAGGATCGGTTCGAAGCAGCGCGCGCGGTATCGGGCTCGGTCTGCAGTTCGCGCACGGCGATGTAGCGCTCGCTACGGCGGGTGCGGTCCAGCACTTGGCCGACGAGCTGTCCGCAAGCGGCATCGATGTCTTCGCCGCGGGTCGTACGCACCGTCACATTGTGCCCGGCTTTGTGCAGGATGTCCTGAAAACGCCGGATGGCATTGTTGCTGGGGCGCTCATATCCG
The DNA here is from genome assembly GCA_000263395.1 of Stutzerimonas stutzeri TS44. Lineage (GTDB taxonomy): Bacteria > Pseudomonadota > Gammaproteobacteria > Pseudomonadales > Pseudomonadaceae > Stutzerimonas > Stutzerimonas stutzeri_C. Next base: position 107,651 of record AJXE01000007.1, on the reverse strand, counting down.
GAATGAGGGAACGGATTGAATGGAATCAGATTGATCTTGCAGGGGATTTTCGCCAGCAGCGCAATCATCTGCTCGGCATGCTCGGGCTGATCGTTCACGCCCTGCAGAAGCGTGTACTCGATGGTCAGCACGCGCTTCTCGCCGAGTCGCGAGATGTAGCGCTGGCAGGATTCCAGCAGCATCTGCAGCGGATACTTCTTGTTGATCGGCACCAACTGGTCACGCAACGCGTCGTTCGGCGCGTGCAACGACAGCGCCAGGGACACATCAATGACCTTAGCCAGCTCATCAATCATCGGCACGACACCGGAAGTCGAGAGCGTAACCTTGCGTTTGGAGATACCGTAACCGAGGTCGTCCATCATGATCTGCATGGCGGCGACCACGTTATCGAAATTCAACAGCGGCTCGCCCATGCCCATCATCACCACGTTGGTGATGGCGCGGTCGACTTTCGCCGGGACGGTGCCGAAGGACTTGTTGGCAATCCACACCTGACCGATCACCTCGGCGGCGGTGAGGTTGCTATTGAAGCCCTGTTTGCCGGTGGAGCAGAAGCTGCAATCCAGCGCACAGCCTGCCTGGGACGATACGCACAGCGTGCCACGCCCAGCCTGGGGGATGTAAACGGTTTCGACGCAGCTACCCGAAGCAACGCGCACGACCCATTTGCGGGTGCCGTCGCTGGAAATGTCTTCGCTGACGATTTCCGGGCCGCGTATCTCGGCGCAGGCCTTGAGCTTTTCGCGCAAGGCCTTGCCGATGTTGCTCATGGCGTCGAAATCATCGACGCCAAAATGGTGAATCCACTTCATCACCTGACCGGCACGGAAGCGCTTCTCCCCAATCGACTCGAAGAAGCTTTCCAGCTGCGGCTGGGTCAGGCCCAGCAGATTCACCTTACCGGTCGTGGCAATCATAGGATTCACCTTCGCTCAATCAGCGAATGCGTGCGCACACTTCGGTGGCCGCGAAGAAGTAGGCGATCTCGCGTGCAGCGGAGGCTTCCGAGTCGGAACCGTGCACGGCGTTCTCGTCGATGGAGACGGCGAAGTCAGCGCGGATGGTGCCAGCGGCGGCTTCTTTCGGGTTGGTGGCGCCCATCAGTTCGCGGTTCTTGGCAATGGCGTTCTCGCCTTCCAGAACCTGAACGATGACCGGACCGGAAGTCATGAAGGCAACCAGATCCTTGAAGAAGCCGCGCTCGCTGTGCTCGGCGTAGAAGCCAGCAGCTTCGCGCTCGGACAACTGGACCATCTTGGAAGCGACGACGCGCAGGCCGGCCTTCTCGAAACGGGTGGTGATTTCGCCGATCACGTTCTTGGCGACGGCATCGGGCTTGATGATGGAGAAGGTGCGTTGCAGGGCCATGTAGGACTCCAAAACTGATGGGTTAAAGCGAACGAACAAAACCCGCGAATCATACGCGGGTTCGGGTCAAAACATAAGGGTAGTCGCCAGCCGGAAGATGCGAGCGAAGCCGTATCGGCACGCCCAGGGGAAGCCCGGCGTTATTGCGCTTCTTCGATCCAGGCGGCCTGGATGGCTTCCAGCACCTTCTCACCGCCGCGCTGCGGATCATCGGAAAAATCCGGCAGCTCCAGCACCCAGCGATGCAGCTCGACGAAGTTGACGTAGCGCGGATCGACCTCGGGCCGCGCTTCGGCCAGTTCGATGGCGATATCCAGTACATCGGTCCAGTGCAAACTCATGAATGGCGCCCTCGTCTCAATGCCCTTCGGAGACCTGGTTGATCGTGTACTTGGGAATCTCCACGACCAGATCGGCCTTGTCGACAACCGCCTGACAGGACAGCCGCGAGGTCGGCTCCAGCCCCCAGGCCTTGTCCAGCATGTCGTCCTCGAGCTCGTCTGAGGGCTCCAGGCTGGCGAAACCTTCGCGGATCACGACGTGGCAGGTGGTACAGGCACAGGATTTCTCGCAGGCGTGCTCGATTTCGATGCCGTTGCGCAGCGCGGCATCCAGTACGGTTTCGCCGGCTTGCGCCTCGATCACGGCACCCTCTGGGCAGTGCTCGGCGTTGGGCAGGAAGATGATCTGCGGCATCTGGGTCATTCCTCGATATCGTTGAGCCGTCGTCCGGCCAGCGCGGCCTTGACGGTTGAATCCAGCCGACGTGCGGCGAAGGCATCGGTGATCTGGCTGAGTCGCTTGCTCTGGCGCTCGATCGCAACACCGTCCTGGCTGTCGAGCAGCGCGCGCAGCGCATCCATCTGCGCCTCGATGGCCTCGCGCTCCTCGCCACTCAGCAGCCGCTCACCGTCAGCCGCCAGCGCCGCCTCCACTGCCTCCAGCAGCCGCTGGGCATCCACCAACTGTTCGCGCAGGGCGCGCGCCTGCTTGTCCTCGCCGGCCTTGCGGAAGGACTCCTCGAGCATGCGCGCGATTTCGCCGTCGGTCAGTCCGTAGGACGGCTTGACCTGGATGCTCGCCTCGACGCCCGAGGCCAGCTCGCGCGCGGAAACGCTCAGCAGGCCGTCGGCGTCGACCTGAAAGGTCACGCGAATCTTCGCCGCCCCCGCCACCATCGGCGGAATGCCGCGCAGCTCGAAGCGTGCCAGTGAACGGCAGTCGGCGATCAGTTCGCGCTCGCCCTGCAGCACGTGAATCATCATGGCCGACTGGCCATCCTTGTAGGTGGTGAAGTCCTGGGCACGCGCCACCGGAATGGTGGTGTTGCGCGGGATGATCTTCTCCATCAGGCCGCCCATCGTCTCCAGGCCCAGCGACAGCGGAATCACATCGAGCAGCAGCAGTTCGTTGCCGTCGCGATTGTTGCCGGCGAGGGTTTCGGCCTGGATCGCCGCACCAATTGCCACCACTTCGTCCGGATCGATATCGGTCAGCGGCTCGCGACCGAACAACTGTCCGACCAGGCTGCGCACCAGCGGCACCCGCGTCGAACCGCCGACCATGACGACTGCACTGACTTCTTCCAACTCGACGGCCGAATCGCGCACCGCGCGCCGGCAGGCCTTGAGGCTGCGCGCGACCATCGGCTCGATCAGCGCATCGAAGGTTGCCCGATCCAGCTGCCCCTGCCAGCCGGCATAGCTGACCGGTGTACTGCCGGCATCGCTCAGGCGCTCCTTGGCGGCGCAGGAGGCCTTCAGCAGCTCGCGCTGCGCACCTGGCTCGAGGTCGCCGGAGATGCCCGCCTGATCGAGAATCCACCCGGCCACGGCATGATCGAAATCGTCGCCCCCCAGCGCGGTGTCGCCGCCGGTGGCCAGCACTTCGAACACGCCCTTGCTCAGGCGCAGAATGGAAATATCGAACGTACCGCCGCCCAGGTCATAGATGGCGACCACGCCTTCGGCCTGCCGGTCGAGGCCGTAGGCGACCGCCGCCGCGGTCGGCTCGTTGAGCAGGCGCAGGACATTCAGCCCCGCCAACCGCGCCGCATCCTTGGTGGCCTGGCGTTGCGCATCGTCGAAGTAGGCCGGCACCGTGATCACCGCGCCCACCAGCTCTCCGCCGAGCGTTGCCTCGGCACGTTCGCGCAGGGCACGCAGGATCTCGGCGGAAATCTCCACTGGGCTCTTGGCGCCCTGCACCGTCTCGATGAACGGCATCTGCGACTCGCCTTCGCTGAAGCGATAGGGAAGCTGTTCACCGAGCTGTTTCACATCGGCGAGGCCGCGTCCCATCAGGCGCTTGACCGAGCTGATGGTATTGAAAGGATCGCTCGCCGCCGCGATCTTGGCGGCGCGTCCCACTTCGACGAGGTCGGCGTGGTAGCGCACCACCGAGGGCAAGAGCACCTGCCCCTCGGCATCCGCCAGCGGCGCCGTGACGCCACTGCGCAGGGCAGCAACCAGCGAATTGGTGGTACCCAGGTCTATCCCGACGGCCAGGCGCCGCTGGTGAGGCTGAGGGCTTTGTCCGGGCTCGGCAATCTGAAGTAAGGCCATATCTGTCTGATGTCGAGCGCAGCGCCAGGCGCCACGCGAAGGTTAATCGTCGAGGCGCTCTTCGAGTTGGCGCACTTCCTGGGACAGCTTGTCGAGAAACTGCATGCGGCGCACCAGGCGCTCGACTTCTTCACGCGCCGCGGCATCCCGCCAGACCTGCGCGAAGCTCTCGTCCAGCGCTCGCTGGGCATCCCTGAGGCGCGTCTTGAACGCCGCCACCCCTGGCAGGTCTGCCTGCTCATGCAGCGATTCCAGCTCTTCGCGCCAGTGCATCTGCTGCATGAGGAACGCCGGGTCCTGCACGGTGGCCTCCAGGGGCAGGTCGTGCCCCTGCAGGCTCAACAGGTAGCGCGCGCGCCGGGCCGGTGACTTGAGCGTCTGATACGCCTCGTTGAGATTGGCCGAGCGCTCCAGCGCCTGGCGCTGTTCGGACTCGCCAGCGTCGGCAAAGCGGTCGGGATGAACCTGGCGCGCCAGGTTCCGATAGCGCACCGACAGGTCGTTCAGGTCGAGATCGAACTCCGGCTGCAGGTCGAACAGTGCGTAATGACAGGGATTGCCCACAGCGCCCTCAGATGTTGAAGCTCTCGCCGCAGCCGCATTCGCCACGCACGTTGGGGTTATTGAACTTGAAGCCTTCGTTGAGCCCTTCACGGACGAAATCGAGCTCGGTGCCGTCCAGGTAAACGAGACTTTTCGGATCGATGATGACCTTGACGCCATGACTTTCGAACACCGCGTCTTCGGCGTTCGTCTCATCGACGAATTCGAGCACGTAGGCCAGCCCGGAGCAGCCGGTGGTCCTGACGCCCAGGCGCACGCCTACGCCCTTTCCACGCCCCTGCAACGAACGATCGACATGCTGCGCAGCGGCTTCGGTCATGGTGATAGCCATCGATAACCTCCTTAGAGCAGGCCTTTCTTCTCGCGATAGTCGCGCACGGCAGCCTTGATCGCGTCTTCGGCCAGCACCGAGCAGTGGATTTTCACCGGCGGCAGCGCCAGCTCTTCGGCGAGCTGGGTGTTCTTGATAGTTTCCGCCTCTTCCAGCGTCTTGCCCTTCATCCATTCGGTAGCCAGGGAGCTGGAGGCGATGGCCGAACCACAGCCATAGGTCTTGAACTTGGCGTCTTCGATGACGCCCTGCTCGTTGACCTTGATCTGCAGCCGCATCACGTCGCCGCATGCCGGCGCGCCGACCATGCCGGTGCCGATGTTCGGGTCCTCGGCGTCGAACTTGCCGACGTTGCGCGGGTTCTCGTAGTGGTCGATGACCTTTTCACTGTAAGACATGATGCAATCCTCTCTGAATCAAGCGTTGCGGAGCCGACGGTTCAGTGGGCCTGCCACTCGACCTTGGAAATGTCGACACCATCTTTGAACATGTCCCACAGGGGGGACAGCTCGCGCAATTTGGTTACCGCCTCACTGACCTTCTGCGCCGCGTAATCGACCTCCTCCTCCGTGGTGAAGCGACCGAAGGTGAAGCGAATCGAGCTGTGCGCCAGTTCGTCGTTGCGCCCCAGGGCACGCAGCACGTAAGAGGGTTCGAGCGATGCGGAGGTACAGGCCGAACCGGAGGAAACCGCCAGGTCCTTGAGCGCCATTATCAGCGACTCGCCTTCCACGTAATTGAAGCTGAGGTTGAGGTTGTGCGGCACCCGGGCGGTCATGCTGCCATTCACATACAGCTCCTCCAGATGCTCGACCTGCTTGAAGAAGCGGTCGCGCAGCGCGCGGATATGCTCACGCTCCTGAGCCATTTCCTGCTTGGCAATCCGGAAGGCTTCGCCCATTCCGACCAACTGGTGGGTCGCCAGCGTGCCGGAGCGCATGCCGCGCTCATGCCCGCCACCATGCATCTGCGCTTCGATGCGCACACGCGGCTTGCGGCGTACGTAAAGCGCACCCACGCCCTTCGGCCCGTAGGTCTTGTGGGCCGAGAACGACATCAGATCGACCTTCATCGCTTCCAGGTCGATCTCGACCTTGCCGGTGGACTGCGCCGCATCGACGTGGAACAGCACGCCGCGGGCACGCGTCAGCTCGCCGATGGCAGCGATATCGTTGACGGTGCCAATCTCGTTGTTCACATGCATCACCGACACCAGGATGGTGTCCTCACGCAGCGCCGCCTCGACCATCGCCGGCGTGATGATGCCGTCCTCGCCGGGCTCGATGTAGGTCACTTCGAAGCCTTCGCGCTCGAGCTGGCGAGTGGTATCCAGAACCGCCTTGTGCTCGATCTTGGTGGTGATGATGTGCTTGCCCTTGCTGGCGTAGAAATGCGCCACACCCTTGATCGCCAGGTTGTCGGACTCGGTAGCACCGGATGTCCAGACGATTTCACGAGGATCGGCGTTCACCAGTTCCGCCACCTGGCGACGAGCATTTTCCACCGCCTCCTCGGCACGCCAGCCGAAGGCGTGCGACCGGGAAGCCGGGTTACCGAAATTGCCATCGATAGTCAGGCATTCGATCATCTTCGCGGCGACACGCGGATCAACCGGGGTAGTGGCGGAATAATCCAGGTAAATCGGCAGTTTCATGCGGTTATCTCCTATCAGGCGGTCGTCCGGCTCATTCGAGAGCGGACGCTTCGATCTTATCCAGCTGCGGCGAGCCGCCATTGGCGCGGCGCATGTCCTGGCGCAACGCAACCTGCTGCACATCCTGGCGCTTGACCAGATCAGCCAGGCTGATGCTGCTTAGAAATTCGTGAATCTGCTGGCTCAGATCGCACCACAGGTGGTGGGTCAGACAGGTATCCCCGGAGTGACAGCCACCCAGACCCTGGCAGCGCGTGGCATCGACCGACTCATTGACCGCATCGATCACCTGGGCGACCTGGATACCCGCCATGTCACGCGAGAGCTGATAGCCACCACCAGGGCCGCGCACACTGGTGACCAGGCTGCTGCGCCGCAGTTTGGCGAACAGCTGTTCAAGATAGGAAAGCGAAATGCCCTGCCGCTCCGAAATATCGGCGAGGGAAACCGGCCCATGCTGCGCATGCAGCGCCAGATCAAGCATGGCGGTCACGGCATAGCGGCCTTTAGTGGTCAATCGCATCGACTTGCACCAAGCATCACGGTTTGGATGCGATTATGCTATTCCCGAGTATTTAGGTCAACTATAAGTCCTATTAAATTACTCGGGAATTGACCATGCGACCGAAGCACACAGAGGGCAGACCGGTCGGTCACACCAGAACGGCGGGCATCATAGCAGTTGCCGAGCGCCCCGCGCATCAGGGGCGCGCGTCGCCTTCTTTCGCCGCCTTGACCTCGGCGAAGTCCTCCTCGCGCAGCTGCGGCAGGTCTTCGGCGCAGTAGTCGCTGCCCAGCGCCTTGAGTGCCCCGCACACACCTTCCAGGCGTTCTTCCACTGCCTGCACATGATCGAGCAACTGGCCGATCGCGCGTGCAACAGGGTCCGGCATATCGCCACTGACGCCGTATGCATCGAAGCCGATCTTCTCGGCGAGCGCCTTGCGCTTCGCTTCCTGCTCGTCATCCGATTTCACGATGATGCGCCCAGGAATGCCCACCGCCGTCGCCCCTGCCGGCACCGCGCGCGTCACCACCGCATTGGAACCGATCTTGGCACCGGCACCCACCGTGAAGGGTCCGAGAATCTTGGCACCAGCACCGACGATCACGCCATCCTCCAGGGTCGGATGGCGCTTGCCCTTGTTCCAACTGGTGCCGCCCAGCGTGACACCATGATAGAGCGTGACGTCGTCACCGATCTCGGCCGTCTCGCCGATGACGATACCCATGCCATGGTCGATGAAGAACCGCCGGCCGATCTGCGCACCAGGATGGATCTCGATACCGGTCAGCCAACGCCCGAGGTTCGAGCTCATGCGCGCCAGCAGCTTCCATTCGCGCGCCCATAACCAGTGTGAAACACGATGCATCCAGATCGCGTGCAGGCCCGGATAGCAGGTGACGACCTCGAAGGCGTTACGCGCCGCCGGGTCGCGATGAAATACGCTCTGAATGTCTTCGCGCATGCGTTCGAACATCTATTCCTGCCTCCGCTTGTGGGGCTCGCCGCGAGCAGCCTTCTGTGTCTCGGTGAGAATACCGCGCAGGATATTCATTTCCAGCTTGCTGATGCCACTGCGCCCGTAAAGCCGACGCAGGCGCGGCATCAGATGACGCGGCTTGGCCGGGTCGAGGAAACCGATTTCGATCAACGTCTGCTCGAGATGACCGAAATAATGCTCCAGCTCATCGGCGGTAACGGGCTGGACATCGAGCATCGCCGTGGTCTCGAGCTTTTCCATCTTGGTCGGCTGCCCCTGCGCCGCCAGCCATGCCATGCGCACCTCATAGGTCAGCACCTGCACCGCGGCGGCCAGGTTCAGCGAACTGAATTCCGCACAGGAGGGAATGTGCACGTGGAAATGGCAGCGCTGCAACTCCTCGTTGGTGAGCCCGGCATATTCACGACCGAACACCAGCGCCACTTCGCCACCCTGCTGCACCTGCTCCAGGCTCGCCGCTGCACATTCACGCGGATCGAGCAGCGGCCAGGGAATTCGGCGGTCGCGCGCACTGGTACCGAGCACCAGCGTACAGCCTGCCAGCGCCTCCTCGAGCGTCGCCACGACTTCGGCGCCATCGAGTATGTCCGTGGCCCCGGAAGCACGAGCCACGGCATCCGAGCTGGGAAAATCCTCCGGGTCGACCAGCACCAGGCGCGACAGGCCCATGTTTTTCATGGCGCGAGCCGCCCCTCCGATGTTGCCGGCATGACTGGTATTGACCAGTACCACGCGGATATTTTGCAGCGACACTGTGGCTTCCCGGTGCGAAAAAACGGACACAAAGCTTACCGCAGCACGGCGCCGGCCATCCAGCAAACACAGCGCACGGCGCGCTACATGCGCGCCGGCTTTCCTGATAGAATTTCCGGCTTTCTTTAAACGACCAGGTATCGATCCATGCAGCCCATGCTGAATATCGCGCTGCGCGCCGCCCGCAGCGCCGGCGAACTCATTGTCCGCTCCACCGAGCGCCTGGACGTCATCTCGGTCAGCGAGAAGGACAGCAAGGACTATGTCAGCGAAATCGACCGCGCCGCCGAACAGGTGATCGTCAATGCGCTGCGCAAGGCCTACCCGAACCACGGCATCCTCGCCGAAGAAAGCGGCCTGCTCGAAGGCAGCGGCGACGGCAACGACTACCTGTGGATCATCGACCCGCTGGACGGCACCACCAACTTCCTGCGCGGCGTGCCCCACTACGCCGTCAGCATCGCCTGCAAATACCGTGGCCGCCTGGAGCATGCCGTGGTGCTCGATCCGGTACGCCAGGAAGAGTTCACCGCCAGCCGCGGCCGCGGCGCAGCGCTGAATGGCCGGCGCCTGCGGGTGAGCTCGCGCAAGAGCCTGGAAGGCGCGCTGCTCGGAACCGGCTTCCCGTTCCGTGACGGCCAACTGGACAATATCGACAGCTACCTGGACATGTTCCGCAGCCTGGTCGGCCAGACTGCCGGCCTGCGCCGCGCCGGCGCCGCCAGCCTGGACCTGGCCTATGTCGCCGCAGGCCGCTATGACGCCTTCTGGGAATTCGGCCTGTCCGAGTGGGATATGGCAGCCGGCGCGCTGCTCATCCAGGAAGCCGGCGGGCTGATCAGCGACTTTGCTGGCGGCCACGAATTCCTGGAAAAGGGCCAGATCGTGGCGGGCAACACCAAGTGCTTCAAGGCGGTGCTGACCGCCATCCAGCCGCATCTGACGCCTTCGCTCAAGCGCTGAGCAGCAGGCTTCAATAAAAAAACGCCCGAAGGGCGTTTTTTATGTCGGTTTTTTCACTCCTGCGCCAGCACCAACTGGCCATCGCGCACAGGAATCTGGCTACCCGGATCGCGATCCATGCGCACCCGACCAACCTTGCCGTCCAGGTCGTATTTGACGTCGTAGCCGACGACCTGATCGTGCGTGTCGGTCACCGTGTTGCAACGCGTTTCCGTGGTGGTATAGGTGCTATTGGCCTGCATGCGCTGCTGCACCTGATTGCCGGCATAACCGCCGCCGACCGCTCCCGCCACAGTCGCAATCTTCTTGCCGGTGCCACCACCCACCTGACTGCCCAACAGTCCGCCTAGCACCGCACCAGTGGCCGTGCCGACAATGCGATGCTGGTCCTGCACCGGCTTCTGATGGGTGACCACCACTTCTTTACAGACTTCGCGCGGCGTCTTGATGGTTTCCTTGATCGGCTCCACCGCCAGCACCTCGGCGAACTCCGGACCGCGGTCTACCAAGCTGTAGGTGGCAAATGCCCCACCAGCCGTGGCAACCACCACGCCCAGCGCCGTACCAACCAACATTGACTTGTTCACTGTCTCTACCTCTCCGTCGGGCTACGCCCGCTTCCGCAACCTTGGACAACGGCAGGTGGCGGAAGTTTCGCAAAGGCAGCTCAGGGACGCTCGTCCACCTCTTCCACCACTGGCGGAATCAGATCGTCACGCGCCAGGTTCAGCCATACGAGCAGGGTGCTGGCGATGTACACCGAGGAATAGGTACCAGCCACAATACCGATGATCAGAGCCAGCGAGAAGCCCCAGAGGCTCTCGCCACCGAAGAGCATCAACGCGACGACTGCCAGCAGCGTGGACACCGACGTCGCCGTGGTACGCAGGAGCGTCTGAGTAGTGGAGATGTTGATGTTCTCGATCAGCCCGGTCTTGCGCAGCATCCGGAAGTTCTCCCGGATACGGTCGAATACCACAATGGTGTCGTTCAGCGAATAACCGATGATGGCCAGCACCGCGGCAAGCACGGTCAGGTCAAAATTGATCTGGAAGAACGAGAACACGCCGAGTACGACGATGACATCGTGAAACAGCGACAGCACCGCGCCGACGCCGAACTTCCACTGGAAGCGAAAGGCGACATAGACCAAGATGCCGCCCAGCGCCAGCAGCATACCCAGGCCACCCTGGTCACGCAGCTCCTCACCCACCGCCGGTCCGACGAACTCGACACGCTTGACGGTGACGGCACTGGCGCCCTCGCCCCGCAACGCCTCGGCGATCCGCTCACCCAGCAACGGGTCATCTCCCGGCATGCGCACCAGTACATCCGTGGTGGCACCGAAACTCTGCACCACCGCACTGCCATAACCGGAGGCGGCCAGTTGGTCACGCACCTGCTGCAGCTCTACCGGCTGCTCGTAGCTGAGTTCGATCAGCGTTCCACCGGTGAAATCCAGACCGAAGTTCAACCCTTTGATGGCGAGACTCGCCAGCGAGCCGACAGTCAATAGCAGGGTAGCTACCAGGACGACATGGCGGACCGCCATGAAATTGATTACGCGTTTCATCGTGCTAGCCCCTTAAATCCACAGCTTCTTGAGATCACGGCCGCCGTAGATCAGATTGACCATGGCGCGCGTCACGATGATTGCAGTAAACATCGACGTCAGAATCCCCAGCGACAACGTCACAGCAAAACCCTTGATCGGGCCGGTCCCCATGGCGAACAGAATGCCCCCTACCAGCAGCGTCGTGAGGTTGCCGTCAAGGATCGCCGAGAAGGCCCGGTCGAAACCCTCGTGAATGGCTCGCTGGATCGACATGCCATTGCTGATCTCTTCCCGGATACGCGAGAAGATCAGCACGTTGGCGTCCACCGCCATGCCCATGGTCAGCACGATACCGGCGATGCCTGGCAGGGTCAGGGTGGCGTTGAGCATCGACATCAGCGCCGTCAACGTCACCATATTGAACAGCAGCGCAACGGTCGCCAGGATGCCGAAGAACTTGTAGATCAGCACCATGAAGATCGCGACGAAGAGGAAGCCCCACATCGCGGCCTGCACGCCAAGCTTGATGTTCTCGGCACCCAGGCTCGGACCGATGGTGCGCTCTTCGGCAAAGTACATCGGAGCCGCCAGGCCACCGGCGCGCAACAGCAGCGCCAGCTCGGAAGACTCGCCCTGGCCGTCCAGACCGGTAATGCGGAACTGGCTGCCAAGCGGCGACTGGATGGTCGCCAGGCTGATGATCTTCTTCTCTTCCTGGAAGGTCTCGACTCGCACTTCCTGCTCGACGCCGTCGACCTGCTGCCGCACATAGCGCGTCAGCGGTTTCTGCTCGATGAAGATCACCGCCATGCTGCGTCCGACATTATTGCGTGTGGCCCGGTTCATCAGGTCGCCGCCATGGCCGTCGAGGCGGATATTGACCTGCGGCCGGCCATTTTCGTCATAGCTCGCCTGCGCATCGGTCACCTGGTCACCGGTGATGATCAGCGTGCGCTCGAGGTCGACCGGCGGACGGCCCTCCTCGCGGAACTCGAAGCTCTCGACCGAGGCCCGCGAAGCGTCCGCGGCGGCTGCCAGACGGAACTCGAGGTTGGCCGTTTTGCCGAGGATGCGCTTGGCTTCTGCCGTGTCCTGCACACCAGGCAGTTCGACCACGATGCGATTGGCCCCCTGGCGTTGCACCAACGGTTCGGCGACGCCGAGCTCGTTGACGCGATTGCGCACGGTGGTGAGGTTCTGCTTGATCGAATACTCCCGAATCTCCGCCAGCTTGGCCTCGGTCAGCGTCAGGCGCAGCACCTGCTGGCCGTTGCGCACGGTGACGGTCATCTCGAAATCGCTGAAGTTCTTGCGAATCAGCGACTGCGCGCGCGCCAGCGTGTCCTCGTCGGCAAAGCCAAGCTGCACGGCATCCTTGAGGTTAGGCAAACTGCGGTAGCGCACCCGCTCCTTGCGCAGCAGGCTCTTGATCTCGCCCTCGTAGACATTCAGGCGAGTCTCGATCGCTTTCGCCATGTCCACCTCCAACAGGAAGTGCACACCGCCGGAGAGGTCCAGACCGAGCTTCATCGGGCTCGCACTGAGACTGCGCAGCCAGTCCGGCGTGGTCGGCGCCAGGTTCAACGCCACGACGAACGCATCGCCCAGGGTTCGCCGGGTAATATCCTTGGCCGGCAGCTGGTCGTCCTGATTCACCAGGCGCAACAGACCACCACGCCCCTGCTCGTCGAGCGAGGCGGCTTTTACTGCGATACCGTCGGCGACCAGGGCCTTGCTGACCCGATCAAGGTCAGCCTGCTGTACCTGCTGCGCCGTGCTTGCGCCGGTAATCTGGATGGCCGGATCGTCCGGATAGAGGTTGGGCGCCGAATATATGCCGGCAACCACCAGCACAACCACTATCAGCAGGTATTTCCAGAGAGGGAATCTATTGAGCATCACGCAGCCCGTCTAAAGACGCGGGGCGCCTTGCGCGCCCCGTCGTGGTGTTGGATGAAGTCGGCTCAGATGGCTTTCAGTGTGCCTTTTGGCAGCGTCGCGGCGATCGCCACTTTCTGGAACTTCAGTTCGACGTTATCGGACACTTCGACCACCACGAAGTCATCGGCAACCTTGGTGACCTTGCCAGCGATGCCGCCGGAAGTGACGACTTCGTCGCCCTTCTGCAGACCGCCGATCAGGTTCTTGTGCTCTTTGGCGCGCTTGGCCTGGGGGCGCCAGATCATCAGATAGAAGATGGCTAGAAAACCGACCAGGAAAACCCATTCGAAACCAGTACCGGCAGGACCAGCGGCAGCCTCCTGGGCATGGGCGACGGGGATCAGAAAGCTCATGTAGCACTCCTGTTGCTTAAAAGGGATTCTAGGGAATTTGTCATGCGACCGGCGGCGTTGGCATACCGCGTCTGGCATAGAAGGCGTCGACAAAGGCCGCCAATGTACCCTGTTGAATAGCGTCGCGTAAACCAGCCATCAGGCGCTGGTAATGTCGCAAATTGTGGATTGTATTCAACATGCTACCGAGCATTTCGCCGCACTTGTCCAGGTGATGCAGATAGGCGCGGGAGAAATGCTGGCAGGTATAGCAATCACAACCGGCGTCCAGCGGCGAGTTGTCGTGCCGGTGGATCGCATTGCGGATCTTGATCACACCCGTATCGGTAAAAAGATGACCGTTGCGTGCATTGCGGGTCGGCATCACGCAGTCGAACATGTCGACTCCGCGGCGAACGCCCTCCACGAGATCCTCCGGCTTGCCGACCCCCATCAGATAACGCGGCTTGTCCGCCGGCATGCGCGGCGGCAGAAAATCGAGCACGCGAATCATCTCTTCCTTCGGCTCACCCACCGACAGGCCCCCGATCGCCAGGCCGTCGAAGCCGATTTCGCAAAGCCCTTCCAGCGAGCGCATGCGCAGTGCTTCATGCATGCCGCCCTGGACGATGCCGAACAGCGCCGCCGAACTGTCGCCATGAGCGGTTTTCGAACGTTTGGCCCAGCGCAGCGACAGCTCCATCGAGCGCCGCGCGGTCTCCTCGTCGGCCGGATATGGCGTGCACTCGTCGAAGATCATCACGATGTCCGAACCCAGCTCACGCTGGACCTGCATCGACTCTTCCGGCCCCATGAACACCTTGGCGCCGTCGACCGGGGAGGCAAAGTACACGCCCTCCTCCTTGATCTTGCGCATCGCTCCCAGGCTGAACACCTGGAAGCCGCCGGAATCGGTGAGGATCGGTCCCTGCCACTGCATGAAGTCATGCAGATCACCGTGCTGCCTGATCACTTCGGTGCCGGGACGCAGCCAGAGATGAAAGGTATTGCCGAGAATGATCTGCGCGCCGATACCTTCGATATCGCGCGGCAGCATGCCCTTGACCGTGCCATAGGTCCCCACCGGCATGAACGCCGGCGTTTCGACCGTTCCGCGGGGAAACGTCAGCCGCCCCCGGCGCGCCTTACCGTCGGTGGCAAGCAGCTCGAACGACATGTGACAGTTACGACTCATTGGTTTTCCTCGGGACCACGCGCAGCCTGGTTGCGTGTTATGAACATGGCATCGCCGTAGCTGAAGAAGCGATAGCCCTCGCGCACCGCCTCGGCATAGGCCGCCATCGTTTCGCGATAGCCGGCGAAAGCCGCGACAAGCATCAGCAACGTGGACTCTGGCAGGTGAAAGTTGGTCACCAGCGCATCCACCACATGAAAGGTCTTGCCGGGATAGATGAAGATATCGGTGTCGCCGCTGAACGGTCGCAGCTCGCCACTGCGCGCGGCCGTTTCCAGCGAGCGCACGCTGGTGGTCCCCACCGCAATGACCCGCCCACCCCGCGCGCGACAGGCAGCCACCGCCTCGACCACGCCCTGCCCCACCTCCAGCCACTCACGGTGCATGTGGTGATCCTCGATTCGCTCGACACGCACCGGCTGGAAGGTGCCCGCACCGACATGCAGAGTGACGAACGCCGTTTGCACCCCCTTGTCCTGCAGCGCCGCCAGCAGCGCCGCATCGAAATGCAGACCGGCCGTAGGCGCGGCAACGGCCCCGGCATGCTGCGCATAGACGGTCTGGTAGCGCTCCCGATCCGCCTGCTCATCGGCACGGTCTATATAAGGAGGCAACGGCATGTGCCCGATCCGCTCGAGCAACGGCAACACCTCATCGCCGAAGCGCAGCTCGAACAGCGCGTCGTGCCGCGCCAGCATCACCGCTTCGCCACCGCCGTCGAGCACGATCACGCTGCCGGGCTTGGGGGACTTGCTGGCGCGCACATGCGCGAGCACGCGATGGCTGTCCAGCACGCGCTCGACGAGAATCTCGAGCTTGCCGCCGGAAGCCTTGCGGCCAAACAAGCGCGCTGCAATCACGCGGGTATTGTTGAACACCATCAGATCGCCCGGCCGCACATATTCGAGCAGGTCGACGAAGTGACGATGCGCCAGCCTCCCCGTCTCCCCGTCGAGCACCAGCAGGCGACTGGCCCGTCGCTCTGCCAGCGGATGGCGGGCGATCAGGGAGTCCGGCAGTTGAAAAGAGAAATCAGAGACTTGCATGGATTCTGGAGGGATCTTGGCGGGGCGCAAAGCTTAGCGGAAAGACTCTCGCATCGCCACGCTGGTGATTGACCGCTCAACGGCTCATCCCTATACTGCGCCGCCACTGTGCCTCGATGGCGGAATCGGTAGACGCAGCGGATTCAAAATCCGCCGCTGGCGACAGCGTGAGAGTTCGAGTCTCTCTCGGGGCACCATTCATCGCCAACGACCTCGGGTCCGCGGCAACCATCATGTCATTCTGCTCAGCAGCAACGGTATTCGGTGATCGAACCGACTGCATCAAGACAGAATGACCGCGAAACGATCGTTACGATCCACCTAGCTTCACCCGGACGGCAATGCCGATCCGGCGTATCACGAGCCCGGCATTTCAATTCATGCCCATCTCAGCCTGAATCCTGGCGGACATGAAGACAGCAGCGCCGGCTTGGCGCCACCCTACAACGCATGAATATGCATCGCCGAAGAGGCGCTTTTTACATGACTTCGAGGGGTTGGCATTCCTCGATCAGTTATCGTAGAGTGTGCCCACTGTGTTTGCATGGGTCGCTGTTGAATCGTGACCTGGTGCAGTAGATCTTCCGATCCGCTCTCCGCTCGAATCTCTTACTCTTTGCAACCAGTTCCAGCTTTCCTGCGCCATTGCAGGAGGCAATTCTACTTTTGAGTTCCAAGGATACAAAGACATGTCGAATCGTCAGAACGGTACCGTCAAGTGGTTTAACGACGAGAAAGGTTTTGGTTTCATCACTCCCGAGAGCGGTCCGGATCTGTTCGTGCACTTCCGCGCGATCGAAGGCAACGGCTTCAAGAGCCTGAAAGAAGGCCAGAAAGTCAGCTTCATCGCCGTGCAAGGTCAAAAGGGCATGCAGGCCGATCAGGTTCAGATCCTGGGCTGAGTCACCGCTCCGAAAAGCCCCTGATGGCAACATCAGGGGCTTTTTTATGCGCGCAATTTCGTAGAATGCGCGCCTTGGATCAACCACCAGGATTCGAAATGAGCCGACACCTGCTCAGCCCGCAAGGCCAGTTCCCCGCCGCCAGCCTGATACGCCGCCTCGCCGCCATGTTCTACGACAGCCTGCTGTGCATCGCCCTGATGATGGTAGTGACGCTGTTCTACCAGCAGGTGCTGCTGCGAATCTTCTATGGCAGCGAACAGCTGAAGGCCGTGGCCGACGCCGGCGGTCTGGACATCGACCCGCTGCTTTCGACGCTGCTGATGTTCAGCCTGTTCGCCTTCTTCGCCAAGTTCTGGACTCACAACGGCCAGACGCTCGGCATGCAAGTCTGGGGTATTCGCATTCAGAACAAGGACGGCACGGCCATCGACCTGTGGCAGGCGCTGCTGCGCTTCCTGATCGCGCTCATGTCCTGGCTGAGCCTGGGACTGGGGCACCTATGGATGCTCTGGGACAAGGACAAGCGCACCTGGCAGGACATCTACTCCGAAAGCCAGGCCGTGCAGTTGCCGAAGAACATTCACAAGAAGTAAGTCGAAGGCGGAGCAGACGCCAGCCAGGCACCGCCCCACCGAGACAACGCTTCAAGCCGGGGAATCGCTCCGGACATGAGCGCCCGATACGCCCCGCAGCTTGAAGCCGACGCCTCGAATCACCCCGCCCGACGCAGCAGCCAGACGCCGATCAGCGCACAGATGCCCGCCGGCAGCGCCACCGCCAGCAACGGCGAGAAGCCGAATACCTGGCTCGCCGGCCCGAGCAGATCCTGAATGATGCGGAAGACGAATCCGACCACCACGCCGGTGAAGATGCGCTGACCCAGCGTCACCGAGCGCAGCGGGCCGAAGATGAACGAGATCGCCAGCAGTACCAGTGCGATGGTTACCGCGGGCTGTAGCGATTTCGTCCAGAACGCCAGCCAGTAACGGCCGTTGTTGAGTCCCTGATCCGCCAGGTAATGGATGTAGCTCCACAGCCCGGTGATCGACAGCGCTTCGGGCGCCACCACCACGATCCCCAGCAACTGCGGCGTCAGCTGCACGTCCCAGCGTTCCTCGCTCGCTTGTGCAACCTCGGTATGATCGCCACGGAAATGCGTGGTCGCGATGCTGCTCAGCAACCAGTGATCATCCTGGTAGCTGGCACGCCTGGCGAAACTGGCCGACAGCAGGCGCCGCTCATCGTCGAAGCGGTAGCGCGTCACCCCGATCAGCACCCCACCCGGCTGCACGGCATTGACGTGCACGAACTCGTTATCCTGCCGATGCCAGAGGCCATGCTTGCTGCTCTGCGCCTCGCCCTCCCCCTGCGCCAGCGAACGACGGGCCTGGGCGATATCCTCGGTCCAGGGCGCCACGTACTCGCCAATCAGCACGCCGACCAGCAGCAGGACAAGCGTCGGCTTCATCACCGCCACGACGATACGCCCGAGCGAAATGCCGGCGGCGCGCATGATGGTCAGCTCGCTGCTGCTGGCAAGCATGCCCAGCCCGATCAGACAACCGATCAGCGCCGCCATCGGCAGCATCTCGTAGAGTCGGCGCGGCGACGTCAGCAGCACGTACTGCAGCGCATCCACCAGGCCGTACCCGCCCTCGACGTCGCCCAACTCGTCGATGAAGGCGAACAACAGGGCCAGCCCGACGATGACTCCCAGCACCGCCAGGATCGCCAGAAAGACATGGATCGCGATGTAGCGATCGAGCTTAACCATGCACCACCCCCGCGCGACGCTTCTTCAACCACAGCATCAACGCCTCCCAGTACAGCATCAGCAGACCTATCGCGAAGAACAGCCCATGTACCCACCACAATCCCAGCGCCATCGGGATTCGCCCCTTGTCGAGCGCGCCGCGCACGGCAATGAGCAGCGCCAGGTACGTCATATAAAGCAGGATCGCCGGCAGCAACTTGAGGAAGCGCCCCTGACGCGGGTTGACGCGCGCCAGCGGCACGGCGAGCAACGTCACGACGAACACCAGCACCGGCATGGACAGACGCCACTGCAGCTCGGAACGATGGCGCAGGCTGTCGCTGCCGAGCAGGTCCCGCGTCGGCAGCGCCTCGCGTTCGCTCAGCTCGACCGCCACTTCCGGCTTGGGCAGCAACACACCGTAGGTGTCGTACTGGATGGCGCGATAGTCGGCCTGCCCGGGATTGCCGTCGTAGCGAAAGCCATTCTCCAGAATCAGGTAGCGACTGCCGTCAGGCTGGATCTCCTGCCGTCCACTCTCGGCCACCAGCACGGAAAGACCACGCGTCTTGCCGGAACGAGCCGATGTGTTGGTCTCGGAAATGAACACCCCGGCCAGCTCGCTGCGATCGGCCGAAAGCTCGCGCGTATAGGTCACCCGCGAACCATCGCGCAGGGTCTGGAAACGCCCGGGTACCAGGGTGTCGAACTCGGTCAGCGAATCCTGCTGATTGAGGATGCGATCCACTTCGGCAATACCCTGCGGCGCAAGCCCGAGGCTCAGCCAGCCGACCAGCGCCGCCACCAGCGCCGCCGGCGCCAGGCTGTAGCACAGCAGGCGGCGCTGGCTCATTCCGGTGGCCGACAGCACCGTCATCTCGCTGTCGAGATAGAGTCGTCCATAGGCCAGCAAGATGCCGAGGAACAGCCCCAGCGGCAGGATCAATTGCAGGAAGCCCGGCAGGCGGAATCCCATGATCAGCAACAGCACACCCGGATCGAGCAACCCCTGTGCAGCCTGGGCCAGGTACTTGATGAAGCGTCCGCTCATGATGATCACCAGCAGCACGGCGCTGACCGCGCTCACGGTGACCAACAGCTCACGGGACAGATAACGAAAGACGATCAAACCGGACACTCCAGGGTTGTCAGGCTCCGGCGGCTACGCTCAAACTAGCCGCCAGTTGCCGGTTCGCCGAGATAGGCCATTGAAATGGCAGCACATCCGCCGTCAACGGCCGGCAGGCGAACCACCGGAAAATTGGCCTGGCATTATCCTGCAAACCCAACTCTTTGTCTTGGGGACTCCCGTCATGGAATTCGTAGTAAAGACCGCGAAAGCATCCGCGCTGAAAACCGCCACGCTGGTTCTGCCCGTCGGTGAGGGACGCACCCTCGGCGAAACGGCGCAGGCCGTCGATATCGCCAGCGGCGGTGTCATCGGCTCGATCCTCAAGCGCGGCGATCTCGACGGCAAGGTCGGGCAGACCCTGCTGCTGCACAGCCTGCCGAACCTGAAGGCCGAGCGCGTGCTGCTGCTTGGCGTCGGCAAGGGCGAGGAGCTCGACACCCGCCAGTGGCGCAAGGCGCTCGGCGCCGCAGCCGGCGTACTGAAGGGCCTCGGTGGTGCCGATGCCGCGTTCGCCGTGCAGGATGTGCAGGTCAAGGGCCGCGACGCCTACGCCAAGGTCCGCCTGCTGGCGGAGCTGCTCGCTGACAGCGCCTATGTGTTCGAACGTTTCAAGAGCAAGAAAGCCGACCCGCGCGCGCTGAAGAAAGTCGTCCTGCTCTGCGACAAGTCGCAGCAGGCGGACGTCGAGCGCGCGGCCCGTCACGCCTCGGCGATTGCCTCAGGCATGGCGCTGACCCGCGACCTCGGCAACCTGCCGCCGAATCTGTGCCACCCGAGCTTCATGGCCGAGCAGGCGCGACAGCTCGGCAAATCCTTCAAGGGCCTGAAGGTGGATGTGCTCGATGAGAAGAAGCTGCGGGAGCTGGGTGCCGGTGCCTTCCTCGCCGTCGCCCAGGGCAGCGAGCAGCCAGGCTGCATCGTGGTCATGCAGTACAACGGCGGTGCCAAGGGCGAGCAGCCCTATGCGCTGGTCGGCAAGGGCATCACCTTCGACACCGGCGGCATCAGCCTCAAGCCGGGCCTGGGCATGGACGAGATGAAGTACGACATGTGCGGCGCCGCCAGCGTGCTCGGCACCTTCCGTGCTGCACTCGAACTGCAGCTGCCGATCAATCTCGTCGGCCTGCTCGCCTGTGCCGAGAACATGCCCAGCGGCAAGGCCACCCGCCCCGGCGACATCGTCACCACCCTGAGCGGTCAGACCGTCGAGATCCTCAACACCGACGCCGAGGGCCGTCTGGTGCTGTGCGATACGCTGACCTATGCCGAGCGCTTCAAGCCGCGCGCGGTGATCGATGTCGCCACCCTCACCGGCGCCTGCATCGTCGCGCTCGGTAGCCACACCTCGGGCCTGCTCGGCAACGACCAGGAACTGGCGCAGCAACTGCTCGGCGCCGGCGAGCAGGCCGGCGACCGCGCCTGGCAGCTGCCGCTGTTCGACGAATATCAGGAGCAGCTGGACAGCCCCTTCGCCGACATCGCCAACATCGGCGGGCCGAAGGCCGGCACCGTCACCGCCGCCTGCTTCCTGTCGCGCTTCACCAAGCAGTATCCCTGGGCGCATCTGGACATCGCCGGCACCGCCTGGATCAGCGGCGGCAAGGAAAAGGGCGCGACCGGCCGCCCAGTCCCGCTGCTGACCCAGTATCTGCTGGACAGGGCCCTCTGAAATGCCCTGGCGCCCGCGTACGTCCACCTGCCGGAGCGGCTCGCCGCGCGCCGGCGGTGACGGAACGCGCCGATGACCCGCGTCGAGTTCTACGTGCTGCCCGACGACAATCCGCTCGGGCGCCTGCGCGCGGCCTGCCAGCTGGCCGCCAAGGGCTGGCAGCACGGCCTGCCGGTGTTCATCCGCTGTCACGACGCCGCACAATGCCAGCAGCTCGACGAGCTGCTATGGAGTTTTCGCACGGAGCGCTTCATCCCCCACGAGCACTACGCGGACGATCCCCAGGCACCGGTGGTCCTCGGCCTTGAGCAGGCGCCGGCCCAGCCGCAGAGCCTGTTGATCAACCTGGCGACGACGCTGTCGCCGCACGTCGATCAGTTCAGCCGGATCATCGAGATCGTCAATCAGGAGCCGGACCTGCTGACCGCCTGCCGGGACAACTTCCGCCTCTACCGACGGCACGGTTACGACCCCAGGCGGGTCGAACTGTAGACCGCTGGAAGCTCAAGACCGGAAATTCGCCATGACGCCCAAATCCCCCGACAAACCCGCTCAGTTGCTCGACGACCTGGAGTCCATCCGCGCCCTGCTCGGCGACCAGGACCCGCCCCTGCTGACCGAACAACTGGACCCAGCCAGCATTCCCCTGCTCTCGGAGGTGGTAGCCGCCCCGGTTGCACCTCAGCCTGTCGCCACGCCGCAGCCCGAACGGCGCGAGCCGGCGGCACGGGCCGCGTTCCGCTCGCTGGCCGAACGACACCTGGACCACGAGTTGCGCATGGCGGCTAATCTCATTCTGCAGGAAGTGATCGATGATTTCGTCCCGCAGATCGAGGCCGAACTGAAGCGCCGCCTCGAACGCCGCGTGGACGAACTGGTGCGCACGCCCAGGAACTAGCGCGCCGCGCTGCAACGATTCCTGCGCTGACGCCTAGCCCGGACGCGATTTGGCTTTATACTCGCCCGTTTTTCCGATCAGCCGTTCTAAGGGTCCCGCCGCATGGACAAGACCTACCAGCCGCACGCCATCGAGACTTCCTGGTACCAGACCTGGGAATCGAACAACTATTTCGCTCCCCAGGGTTCCGGCGAGCCCTACACCATCATGATCCCGCCGCCGAACGTCACCGGCAGCCTGCACATGGGCCACGGTTTCAACAACGCGATCATGGACGCGCTGATCCGCTGGCGCCGCATGCAGGGCCGCAACACCCTGTGGCAGCCGGGCACCGACCACGCAGGCATCGCCACGCAGATGGTGGTCGAGCGCCAGCTGGGCGCGCAGGGCGTCAGCCGCCACGATCTGGGCCGCAAGAAATTCCTGGAAAAGGTCTGGCAGTGGAAGGAAGAGTCCGGCGGCACCATTACCCGGCAGATCCGTCGTCTGGGCTCCTCGGTGGACTGGTCGCGCGAACGCTTCACGATGGACGAAGGTCTGTCCGAAGCGGTCAAGGAAGCCTTCGTGCGCCTGCATGAAGATGGCCTGATCTACCGCGGCAAGCGCCTGGTCAACTGGGACACCAAGCTGCACACCGCCATTTCCGATCTGGAAGTGGAGAACCACGACGAGAAGGGCCACCTCTGGCACCTGCGCTATCCGCTGGCTGACGGTGCGCGCACCGCGGACGGCAAGGATTACCTGGTGGTCGCCACCACCCGCCCGGAAACCATGCTCGGTGATACCGCCATCGCCGTGCATCCGGAGGATGAGCGCTACAAGAACCTGATCGGCCGCCACGTCATGCTGCCGCTGGTCAACCGCCTGATTCCGATCGTCGCCGACGACTACGTCGATCTCGAATTCGGCACCGGCTGCGTGAAGATCACCCCGGCGCACGACTTCAACGACTACGAGGTCGGCAAGCGCCACAAGCTGCCGCTGATCAACATCTTCGACCAGAACGCCTGCGTGCTGGCCCGCGCCCAGGTGTTCGACATCGACGGCGCGGTCAACGACAAGGTCGACGGCAGTCTGCCCGACGGCTACGCGCACATGGACCGCTTCGATGCGCGCAAGGCGATCGTCGCCGAGTTCGACGCGATGGGCCTGTTGGAAAAGATCGACGACCACGCGCTGAAAGTGCCGCGCGGCGACCGCTCCGGCACCATCATCGAGCCCTGGCTGACCGACCAGTGGTACGTTTCCACCAAGCCGCTGGCCGAGAAGGCCATCGCTGCGGTGGAGAACGGCCAGATCCAGTTCGTGCCCAAGCAATACGAGAACATGTACTTCAGCTGGATGCGCGACATCCAGGACTGGTGCATCAGCCGCCAGCTGTGGTGGGGCCACCGCATCCCGGCCTGGTACGACGAGGCGGGCAACGTCTATGTCGGCCGTGACGAAACCGAAGTGCGCAAGCGCTACGAGATCCGCAACGACGAACCGCTGCGCCAGGACGAAGACGTGCTGGACACCTGGTTCAGCTCCGGCCTGTGGACCTTCTCCACCCTCGGCTGGCCGCAACAGACCGAATTCCTCAAGACCTTCCACCCGACCGACGTGCTGGTCACCGGCTTCGACATCATCTTCTTCTGGGTTGCCCGGATGATCATGCTCTCGACCCACCTGACCGGGCAGATTCCGTTCAAGACCGTCTACGTCCACGGTCTGGTGCGCGACGGCCAGGGCCAGAAGATGTCCAAGTCCAAGGGCAACGTGCTCGATCCGCTGGACATCGTCGATGGCATCACCCTCGACGAGCTGCTGCAAAAACGCACCAGCGGCATGATGCAGCCCAAGCTGGCCGAGAAGATCGCCAAGCAGACCCGCGCCGAGTTCCCGGAAGGCATCGCCAGCTACGGCACCGACGCGCTGCGCTTCACCTTCTGCTCGCTGGCCTCCACCGGCCGCGACATCAAGTTCGACATGGGCCGCGTCGAGGGCTACCGCAACTTCTGCAACAAGCTGTGGAATGCCGCCAACTTCGTCTTCGAAAACACCGAAGGCAAGGACACCGGTGTCAACGGCGAGCCGGTCGAGCTGTCGGCCGTCGACCGCTGGATCATCTCCACCCTGCAGCGCACCGAGGCCGAAGTCACCCGCCAGCTGGAGGCGTTCCGCTTCGACCTGGCTGCCCAGGCGCTCTACGAGTTCATCTGGGACGAGTACTGCGCCTGGTACCTGGAGCTGGTCAAGCCGTTGCTGTGGGACGAGACCGCCAGTATCGAACGCCAGCGTGGCACCCGCCGCACCCTGGTGCGCGTGCTGGAAACCGCGCTGCGTCTGGCGCATCCGTTCATGCCGTTCATCACCGAAGAAATCTGGCAGCGCGTCGCGCCGCTGGCCGGCAAATCCGGCCCGACATTGATGCTGCAGCCGTGGCCGGAGTTCAATCCGGAACGCCTGAATGAGGACGCTGAAGGTGACATCGAGTGGGTCAAGGCGTTCATGCTCGGCATTCGCCAGATCCGTGGCGAGATGAACATCTCGATGGCCAAGCGCATCGACGTGGTGCTGGGCAACGCTTCTGCGCAGGATTTACAGCGTTTCAGCGACAACGAGCCGCTGCTGAAGAAGCTGGCCAAGCTGGAAACCGTGCGCACCCTCGCCGCGGGTGAAGAAGCGCCGCTGTCGGCCATCGCCCTGGTCGGCGATCTGCAGGTGCTGGTGCCGATGGCCGGGCTGATCGACAAGGACGCCGAACTGGCGCGGCTGGACAAGGAGATCGCGCGGCTGGACGGCGAGGTCAAACGCGTCGGCGGCAAGCTGTCCAACGCCGGCTTCGTCGACAAGGCGCCGCCGGAGGTGATCGACAAGGAGCGCGCCAAGCTGGCCGAGGCCGAACAGGCCAAGGCTCGTCTGGTCGAGCAGCGCGAGCGCATCGCCACGCTGTGAAACAAAAAGGCCGGCATCGATGCCGGCCTTTTGTTATCGATCAACTTGATTGATCGCAACGCATCGCCGGCGGCGAGCAGCCATCATGTCGCCGCCATATTCAAACAAAAACTGACAGAGCCGCATAACGCTTCGCGTCAGCGAATCTCGCCTGTAACGCCAGCTTCGATTCCGATCGGTGCATGTCGTCTGCGTGCGTTGTTCAGCTGTAGAAGCCGCAGCCAAGCGGCTGTCGATGCTGTGCCGGTTTGCTCATTCGGCAACCGGTACCTTTCCAGAGGGGAGCTTTTTGCGATGTACGCACTCATGGCTGTGGTATTTGTCATCGGTTATCTCTGCATAGCCTTCGAACATCCACTGAAGATCGACAAGGCCGCCGCCGCCTTGCTCACCGCAGTGCTGACCTGGACGGTGCTGGTACTGGGGGCCGACGAGATTCTGCCGCTGCTGCAGTCCGGCACCCATGATCCGGCGGATTCGTCAGCCATCGTGATCGAAGCCCTGCGCCATCATCTCGGCGAAATCTCGGAGATCCTGTTCTTTCTGCTCGGCGCGATGACCATCGTCGAGCTGATCGACTCCCATGAAGGCTTCAAGGTCATCACCGACCGCATCCAGACGCGCAAACGCGTGCACCTGCTGTGGATCGTCGGGCTGATCACCTTCTTTCTCTCCTCGGTGCTGGACAACCTCACCACCACCATCGTCATGGTCTCGCTGCTGCGCAAACTGATCCGCGGGCGCCCCGAGCGCTGGCTCTACGTCGGTATCGTGGTGATCGCCGCCAATGCCGGAGGCGCCTGGTCGCCGATCGGCGACGTGACCACCACGATGCTGTGGATCGGCACGCAAATCTCCGCAAGCGGCATCATCACCGGTCTGTTCGTACCCAGCCTGGTCTGCCTGCTGGTGCCGTTGCTGATTCTCAGCTTCCGCCTGCGCGGCGAAGCTCCACGCCCACGGCCCCGGGCACACCTGGCGGAGCATCAGCCTCCGGCCACCACAGCATTCGAACGCAATCTGGTATTGGGCCTGGGCCTTGGCTCGCTGTTGTTCGTTCCGGTCTTCAAGACCATCACCCATCTGCCGCCATACATGGGCATTCTCTTCGGCCTCGGTCTGCTGTGGATCACCACCGAGTACATCCATCGCGGCAAGAACGATGAACACAAACACCCGCTTTCGGTGGTCGGCGTGCTGCGCAAGGTCGACACACCCAGCGTGCTGTTCTTCCTCGGCATCCTGCTGGCGGTTTCCAGCCTCGCCACGGCTGGCCATTTGACCCAGGTGGCCGAAGGGCTGCGCCAATCGCTGGGCAACATCTATGCGATCAACTATGCCATCGGGCTGCTGTCGGCAATCGTCGACAACGTGCCGCTGGTGGCCGGTGCCATGAAAATGTACCCGCTGGTCAGCCCCGAGACGCTTGCCGCGGCCGCCCCGGATGAGGCCGGCTGGCTGTCGCAGTTCCTCACCGACGGTACCTTCTGGGAGTTGCTTGCCTACTGCGCAGGCACTGGCGGCAGCAGCCTGATCATTGGCTCTGCGGCGGGTGTCGCGGCGATGGGCATGGAGAAGATCAGCTTTACCTGGTATCTCAAGCGGGTCAGCCTGCTGGCGTTCCTCGGCTACACCGCCGGCGCGGTGACCTACATCGGCATGCTCGCGCTGACCTGACGGTCACTCGCGACCAACTCATCCGGGGCATTGCAACCCGCAATGCCCCGGACAGGGGCTCTCCATGACCACCAGCAAGACCCAAACCAGCTTCTACCGCCGACTCTACGTCGCCTGGCTGATCGACAGCGGTGCCGCGACCAGCGTCCCGGCGCTGATGGCGGTCACCGGCATGCCGCGACGCACCGCGCAGGACACCCTCGCCGCGCTTGCCGAGCTGGATATCGACTGCCACTTCGCGCAGGACGACGGCGAACGACACAACGCCGGCCATTACAGCATCCGCGACTGGGGGGCTATCGACCGAAGCTGGATCGAGCGCAACCTGCCGCGCATCAAATCCGTTCTCGGCTATCCCTGACCACCCATGAACGGCGATCTGCTGCTGGTTCTGGGCCTGCTGGGCATCTGCGTCGGGCTGTTCATCGTCAACCGTCCGCGCATGGACGTGGTCGCGCTGCTGGCGATGGTCGCCCTGCCGCTGTCCGGCGTGCTGACCATCGACGAGGCGCTGGCCGGCTTCAGCGACCCCAGCGTGCTGCTGATCGCCGCGCTGTTCGTCATCGGCGACGGCCTGGTGCGTACCGGCATCGCCTATCGCCTGGGCGATTGGCTGATGCGCCGCGCCGGCAGCAGCGAGAGCCGGCTGCTGATCCTGCTGATGCTGGCGGTTGCCGGACTCGGCTCAGTGATGAGTTCCACCGGCGTGGTGGCGATCTTCATCCCGGTGGTGCTCGGCATCGCCGCGCGCATGCAGCTGTCGCCGCGACGGCTGATGATGCCGCTGGCATTCGCCGGCTTGATCAGCGGCATGCTGACGCTGGTCGCCACGCCGCCGAACATGGTGGTGCACAGCGAACTGCGTCGCGCCGGCCTGGACGGCTTCGCCTTCTTCGACTTCGCGCCCATCGGCCTCGCCATCCTGCTGCTCGGCATCGGCTACATGCTGCTGGCGCGCCGCTGGCTCGGCGGTAATGACCGGCATGAGCAGCCGCGCCCGCGCCTGACGCTGGCCGACTTGGCCCAGGCCTACTGCCTCGGCGAGCGTGAGCGGCGGCTACGCGTCAAACCCGGTTCGATCCTCGGCGACCGCGTGCTGGACGAGCTGGAACTGCGCAAGCAGTACGGCATCAACGTGATCGCCATCGAACGCCAGCATCGTTTTCGCAAGCTGTTGCTGGTGGCTACCGGCAATACCGAGCTGCTTGTCGGCGACGTGCTGCTGGTCGATCTGGCCAGCCCGGCGATCGGCCTGCTCGGTGCCTTCGACGAACTCGGTCTGGAGCCTCTGCAGCTGTCGCGTTCCTATTACGCCGATCATTCGCATGAGCTGGGCCTGGCCGAAGTCGCGCTACCGCCCGACTCCAGCCTGCCGGGCAAGACGATCCAGCAGCTGGGCTTTCGCAGTCATCACAAGCTCAACGTGGTCGGCCTGCGGCGCAATCACGAGGCGCTGCGCGGTCTGCTGGTGGACGAGAAACTCAAGCCGGCCGATACCCTGCTGGTCGCCGGCAGCTGGAAGCACATCCACCGTCTGCAGGGGCTGAGTCGCGATTTCCTGGTGCTCAGCCTGCCGGCGGAAGTGGATGACGTGGCGCCCGCCGCCCGCCGCGCGCCGCTCGCCCTGTTCAGCCTGGCGGCGATGGTGGCGCTGATGGTCAGCGGCCTGGTGCCGAACGTGCTGGCGGCGTTGATCGGCTGCCTCTTGATGGGACTGTTCCGCTGCATCGACATGGACAGCGCCTACAAGGCCATTCACTGGCAGAGCCTGATTCTGATCGTCGGCATGCTGCCCTTCGCCCAGGCGCTGCAGAAAACCGGTGGCATCGCCCTGGCCACTGGCGGCCTCATTGGCCTGCTGGGCGACGCCGGGCCGTATGCGCTGCTGGCCTGCCTGTTCGTGCTCACCGCCGTGATCGGGCTGTTCATCTCCAACACGGCGACTGCCGTGCTGATGGCGCCGATCGCGCTGTCGGTGGCCGAACAGTTGGGAGCCTCGCCCTACCCCTTCGCCATGATCGTCGCGCTGGCCGCTTCGGCCGCCTTCATGACACCCGTCTCTTCACCGGTGAACACCCTGGTGCTGAATCCCGGGCATTACCGCTTCACCGATTTCGTGCGCATCGGCGTGCCCTTCACGCTGCTGGTGATGCTGGTCTCGCTGCTGCTGGTGCCGCTGCTGTTCCCATTCCAGGGCTGACGGCCGGCAAAAAGTGGCATGGTCGCCGGCGCCGTGGGCGGTTACTCTCGACCTCCCATACCAACAAGAAATTTCTCCATGCCGCACCGCCCTGCCCTGTTCCCGGTTCTGCTCGCCGGCGCCACGCTGCTGCTGGTCGTCCACGGCCTTGGCCGTTTCGTCTACACACCTCTGCTGCCCTGGCTGGTGGAAGATGGCCTGCTCAGCGTGCAACAGGGCGCCAGCATCGCCAGCTGGAACTACCTCGGTTACCTGATCGGCGCGCTGCTCGCGCTGCGCTGGCACCGCGTCGCGCAAATTCGCCGCAGCCTGCCCTGGGCACTGGCGCTGCATCTGCTCAGCGCGCTGCTGCAGACCCAGGCGCAATCGCCCGATGCGCTCGCCGCGCTGCGTCTGGCCAACGGCATCGCCAACGGCCTGGTGTTCGTGCAGGCGCCGTCGCTGATTCTCGAATGGCTGGTCCGTCACCAGCGCGCGTCGTCCAGCGGTCTCGTCTATCTCGGCGTCTGCGTCGGCCTGATCGTCTCCAGCCTGCTGGTCAGCCTGAGCGACGGACTGCTGCAGGGCGCCGAGCGCTGGTGGCCGGCGGCGCTGCTGTCGCTGCCGCTGGCCTGGTGGGGCTGGCGCCAACTGGCGAAACTCGATCTGCCGAACGAAACACCGGCCGACGATCCGGCCACTGCGCCCAGCGGCCGGCTGTTCGACCGGGCCAGCACGCCGCTGTTCCTATCCTATGCCGGCGCCGGCATGGGCTACATCCTGCCGATGACCTTCCTGCCGATGATCGCGAGACTGCAGGTCGAGCCCGGCGATTTCCTCATCGATGGCAGCTGGCTGGTGGTCGCCCTGTCGACCCTGCCGTCGCCCTGGCTGTGGAACCGCCTGGGCGGGCGCCTCGGCGACGATATCGCGCTGCGCCTGAGCTATCTGGCGCAACTGCTCGGCGTGCTGGCGGTGCTGCTGTTACCCGGCGCGAGCGGCATCCTGCTCTGCGCGGTGCTGGTCGGTGGCACCTTCCTCGGCACCGTGCTGCTGACCCAGCGCCTGGCGCGTACGCTGCATCCGCATCAGGGGCCGCGCCTGTCCGCGGCGCTGATTGCCCTGTACGGCCTGACCCAGCTCGCCGCGCCCTGGCTGACCAGCCTCTGGATGGGTGTCGGCGGCAGCCTGCACAGCGCCTTCTGGCTCGGCGCCGGCGCGCTGCTCTGGGGCTTGCTATGGATGCTGGCGGTGCCGCGCCGGCGGTGAAACCTGTGGGACAATGCGCGCCCCGTTCGCAGCGATTCGTCCCACCATGTCCGTCCGCAAACCCAAGGCCCCGGCCAGCGCCAAGCCCGACCGCCCGCTCCTGCATCCGCGCAACCGCCACAGCGGGCGCTACGATTTCCCTGCGCTGATCGCCGGCTGCCCGGCGCTGGCCGACTTCGTCATCGTCAATCCGTACGGCAAGCAGAGCATCGATTTCGCCGACCCGGCCGCGGTGAAGGTATTCAACCGCGCGCTGCTCAAGCAGTTCTACGGGATCGAGCACTGGGACATCCCAGCCGGCTACCTGTGCCCGCCCGTACCCGGGCGCGCCGACTACCTGCACGGCCTGGCCGACCTGCTGGCCGCCGACAACGCCGGAAGCATTCCGCGCGGCCGGCAGATCCATGCGCTGGATATCGGCACCGGGGCCAACTGCATCTATCCGCTGATCGGCCACTGCGAGTACGGCTGGCGCTTCACCGGCTCGGATATCGACACCGTCGCACTGAACGCCGCGCAGACGATCGTCGCGGCGAACCGGCTGAGCGACGCCATCGAGCTGCGCCGGCAGCCTGATCGCCGGCACATCTTCCAGGGTCTGCTGCAGGCGGACCAGCGCTTCGATCTCAGCCTGTGCAACCCGCCGTTTCATGCCTCGGTCAGCGAAGCGACGGCCGGCAGCCAGCGCAAATGGCGCAACCTCGGCAAGCTCGACCCCAAGCGCAAGCTGCCCATGCTGAACTTCGGCGGACAGGCAGCGGAGCTGTGGTGCGAGGGCGGTGAGGCGGCGTTCATCGCCCGGCTGGCCGAGGAAAGCGTGGCGGTCAGCCAGCAGATCTGCTGGTTCAGCACGCTGGTCTCCAAAGGCGGCAACGTCGCTCCGCTGCAGGCCAGGCTGCGCAGGCTAGGGGCGCGGGAGGTAGGGACGCTGGACATGGCCCAGGGCCAGAAGCGCAGCCGCTTCGTGGCATGGACCTTTCTCGACGTGGATCAGCGTGCGCAATGGCGCGCACGGCGTGGGTTACAACAACAGGTCTGATCGGGCGGCGATCAGACCGCCAGATCCCAAAGCTGCTTGTTCTTCAGCGCCAGCGTCTGGATGTAGCGCGGTTCACCGTTGATTTCTTCCAGCTCGGTCATGCCGGCCAGTTCGCCCACCACGCGATAGCGCTTGCCGGCGCGCTTGTCCTGCAAGGGATAGAGCTTGGCGATGTGCTGGGCGAGTTCGGTGAGGGTGGTCATGTGTGGGCTCCATAAAACTGCGTGCAGCAGCTTTTTACAGTGCTTTGATTACGGTTCTGCGACAGAGATTGCCGCCTCGCTCGTTGGAACCCGACAACGGCGATTTGATTCCGTACACGCGGCGATTTTTTCCGAACGGCGGCGAACCGCTCAGCAAATTCCCATTCCCAGCTGCAGCAGCGCCAAACCGCTGCGCTGCCAGCCGAGCCACGCCAGCAGGAGCAGACCGCCGAGCAGCGCGGCCAGCACGACGGCGAACCCCAGCCGGCGCATCACCCACCCGCCTGCGCGGCGCGCAGCCGCGCCACCGGCTGCTCGCGGATCGGCCAGTTCAACGCCGCCGCCATCAGGCTGAGGGCGATCGCGATCTGCCAGACCAGGTCGTAACTGCCGGTACGGTCGTACAGCCAGCCGCCCAGCCAGCCACCGAAGAACGAACCGATCTGATGGAACAGGAAGGCAATCCCGCCGAGCATCGACAGATTGCGCACGCCGAACATCGTCGCCACCGTGCCGTTGGTCAGCGGCACCGTGGACAGCCACAGCAGCCCCATCGCGACACCGAACGCATAGGCGCTCCACACGCTCAGGGGTGCCAGCAGAAACGCGCTGATCACCACCCCACGAATCAGGTACAAGGCCGCCAGCAAGCGCGGTTTCGAATAGCAGCTGCCCAGCCAACCGGCGGTGTAGGTGCCGACGATATTGAACAGCCCGACCAGCGCCAGCACCGTGGTGCCGACCTGCGCCGGCAGGTGCTGATCGACCAGATAGGCCGGCAAATGCACGCCGATGAATACCACCTGGAAGCCGCAGACGAAGAATCCCAGCGCCAGCAGGCGAAACCCGGAATGACCGACCGCCTCACGCAGCGCCTCGCCAAGCGACTGCTGCGCGCCCGCCGGCACTGGCGCCTGGCGGTCGCCGCGCATCATCGCCGCCAGCGGCACGATCAGCGCGATCAGCAGCCCCAGCGCCAGCAGCGCCGAGGACCAGCCCAGCCACTCGATCAGCCCGAGGCTGCCCGGCAGCATGATGAACTGGCCGAACGAACCGGCCGCGGCGGCGATGCCCATCGCCATGCTGCGCTTCTCCATCGGCACGGCACGCCCCACCGCCCCGAGAATCACCGAGAAGGAGGTTCCCGAAAGCCCCAGGCCGATCAGCACACCGGCACTCAGGCTCAGCGCCAGCGGTGTGTCCGCACTGGCCATCAGCACCAGGCCGATCGCATAGAGAATGCCGCCGACCAGCACCGCGCGCGCGACGCCGAAGCGATCGGCCAGCGCCCCAGTGACCGGCTGCGCCAGCCCCCAGATCAGGTTCTGCAGCGCGATGGCGAAGGCGAATACCTCACGCCCCCAACCGAACTCCGCGCTCATCGGCGGCAGGAACAGGCCAAAGCCATGCCGCACACCGAGCGACAGCGCGAGGATCAACGAGCTGCCGAGCAGCATCCAGCCGCAGGTACGCCATGCCGAAGTCATCAGTGTTCATTCCTTGGGAAAAGACGGCCAGTTTACTCAGTGCTCCCCCTAGCGCCGCAACTGCTCATCGGACTGTCCCGCTCGGTTAAACTGCAGCTGTTCTGCCCCTCCCTGAATGAGTAGCCCATGCCGATTCGCCACTGCATTGTTCATCTGATCGAGAAAAAGCCCGACGGCAGCCCTGCCGTGCTCCATGCGCGCGACTCCGAGCTAGGCGCCTCGCAGGCGATGGAAAACCTGCTGGCCGACCTCAACGAGAGCTACAACGCCAAGCAGGGCAAGGCCTGGGGCTATTTCCACGAGGAGTCCGGCGCCTACCCGTTCAGCGGCTGGCTGGGCCAGTACCTGGACCAGGCGAGCGACTTCACCGCGTTCAGCCGCCAGGCGGTCGAGCACCTGCAGAAGCTGATGGAAGAATCCAACCTATCCACCGGCGGCCACGTGCTGTTCGCCCACTACCAGCAAGGCATGACCGACTACCTGGCCATCGCCCTGCTGCATCACAGCGAAGGCGTGACCGTCACCGACGCGCTGGACGTGGCGCCGGCCCGACACCTCGACCTCGGCCAGCTGCACCTCGCCGCGCGCATCAACATTTCCGAGTGGCAGAACAACAAGCAGTCCCGGCAGTACATCTCCTTCATCAAGGGCAAGAACGGCAAGAAGGTTTCGGAATACTTCCGCGACTTCATCGGCTGCCAGGAAGGCGTCGATGCGCCGGGCGAGACCCGCACGCTGCTCAAGGCGTTCAGCGATTTCGTCGAAAGTGAGGACCTGCCCGAAGAGCAGGCCCGCGAGAAAACCAGCGCACTGGTCGACTATGCCAGCACCCAGGCCAAGCTCGGTCAGCCGATGACCCTCGAAGAGCTGTCCGGGGTGATCGACGAGGACCGCCCGAAGGCGTTCTACGACCACATCCGCAACAAGGACTACGGGCTGTCGCCGGAGATTCCGCCGGACAAGCGCACCCTGAACCAGTTTCGCCGCTTCACCGGGCGCGCCGAGGGTCTGTCGATCAGCTTCGAGTCGCACTTGCTGGGCTCGAAGATCGAGTACGACGAGGCGCGCGACATGCTGATCATCCGCCAGTTGCCGACGCAGCTGAAAGACCAGCTCAAACGCCGCAAGGACTGATCACCCGAGGCCCCTCATGTCGCGCCTGCCCGATGCCGTTCTCGATGATTGCCTGTGCAACCCAGCGGCACCGCTGGCCGGCGACCCCGCCCGTCAGTACGGTCTGGACAAGGCGCAGGCACAGGCGCAACTGCTCACGCTCAAGGGCTGGCTGCGCGAACGGCTGACCATGCTCTGGGCCAATCGCCACGCTGCCTTGCTGCTGGTGCTGCAAGGCCCCGATTGCGCCGGCAAGAATGGTGTCATTCGTCGCGTACTGAGCGGGCTCGACCCGCTGGCGCTGGCCGCCAGCAGCTTCCAGGCGCCGAATGCCGAGGAGCGCGCGCACGACTTCCTCTGGCGCTATCGGCGGCGTCTGCCCGCGCCCGGCACGCTCGCCATCTTCGACCGCAGCTATTACGAGGCACTGGTCAGCGACCTGCGCGACGGCCTGTGCGAGACCGCCGATTTGGCGCCGCGGCAGGCCGCGATCCGCGCGCTGGAAGAGGAACTGCCGAGCCTGCACATCCGCCCGCTGAAGTGCTACTTGCAGATTTCCTGCGCCGAGCAGAAGCGCCGCCTGCATCAGCGTCTGGAGCAGCCGAACAAGCGCTGGAAGCTGAGCGCCAGCGATCTCGACGATCACCGCGACTTCGCCCACCGCGAGGCGCGCTGGGCCGAGGTGCTCGCCGCCAGCCATCTGCCGAACGCACCCTGGTATGTGATCCCCGCCGATCATCGCTGGCTGCGCGACCTGCTCGTCGCCAGCCTGCTCGCCCGGGAGCTTGAACAGCTGGCACAGGATTGGCCGCAGCGGCCGGCGCCCTTCAGCGCCGACGATCTGCAAGGCATTGCGTGCGAACCCCGGCGCTGACCGCGCTGGGCTGGCTGCTGGCCAGCCTCGTCGCCCCGGCTGCCGCGCAGGAGCAGGCGCCCGGCCTGTCCGCGCAGGCGCTGCGCTTCACCGTGGCCAATGCCGAATTCACCCTGATGCACGAAATGGGGCATCTGCTGATCAGCGAACTCGGCCTGCCCGTGCTCGGCCGCGAGGAAGATGCCGCCGACCAGCTCGGTTTCATGGGGCTGTTTCTGCTGCACGACCGCCAGCATGACGCCGCGTTCTACGCCAAGCTGATGGACGTCGCCGACTACTGGCGGCTGGAATGGCGCAACGCCGAGCGCAACGGCGACGGTATCGCGCTCTGGGACAGCCATGCGCTGGATGCGCAGCGCTTCTACAACATCGCCTGCCTGGCCTACGGCAGCGACCCGGACCGGCTCGACTGGGTGCTCGACGTCAGCGGGCTGCCGGCCGAGCGCGCGCTCTACTGCCCCGAGGAATACCAGCAGGTAGCGCACGCCGTGCGCTGGCTGCGCGAGCGCCTGCAACCGCCGGCGCCCGGCACACCGCGGCATCGGATCGCCGTGGTCTACGACGATCCGCCGGGCCATCTGGCGGACGCGGCGGCGCTGCATCAAAAAATTCGCGCCAGCGGCGAGCTGGAAGCGGTGGCGCGCAAGGCGAGCGAGGCCTTCGACCTGCCGCGCGACCTCACGCTGCGCATGACCACCTGCGGCGCGCCCGACGCCTGGTTCAACCGCATCAGCGGCGAACTGACGCTGTGCTACGAGCGCGTCGCCTATTTCCGCGATCTGGCCGCCCAGCTGCCCGCCGAACGCGCGCCGCAACCTGCCCGCTGACGCCCCTTAGCAGGCTTCGATGCGGTAACCCAGGCGCGGGAAATGCACGTGGACCACACCCGCGCGCGCGTCTTCGCGGCGCAGGATCAGTTCCTCGCTGCCGGCGAACAGCAGCTCGCCCTCCACCGGATCGCTGCCGTAATCCACCGCACGGATCACCACGCGCTGCCCCTGGGCGAAGCCGTTCGGCTCGGCGAACGGCTCATCCGGCAAGGCCGCCGGCGTCGCCTCGCGGGCGATCTGCAATGCGTGCTCGGCCGGCAGCTCGCTGAACGAGCCATGCCCGACGCCCAGCACCTTGCCCAACCAAGCGCGGACATCCGGGTAATCGTCCACCAGCGGCGCGGTCACCGGCGTCGCCCGCAGGAACCACAGGCAGTGCGCCACGGCAAAATCGGCCAGCGACGGCGCGGCACCGAACAGGAACTCACCCTCGCTGCGCGCCAGCTGCTGCTGCAGCCGCGCCATGTAGGTCGGCCAGTCGTTCTTCGCCTGCGCCAGCGAAACGCGGCTGACGCTGCCGTTGCTGAACAGCTGCGCACGATCCTTGCCGAAGGTCTCGACGAATTCCTTGGGCACATTGGCAAAGCGCAACGCCATCGACTCCGGCTGGAACACCAGGCTCACCGCAGTAAGGAACAGCACCGAATCGGCCCAGGCGGCGAGCACCGCGACGTTGAATTCCTGGCCCTCGGGAAACAGCTCGGGCGTGGCCTTCTCGGCCTCCAGGCGACGGGCGATCAGCGCCGTGTCGCAGTACACGTCGGCCCCGACCTGCAGCACCGGCGTGCGCCGGTAGCCGCCGGTCAGCGCGGTCAGATCGGGCTTGGGCATCACCGGCGGAATCAGCACCGAGCGCCACGACAGCTGCTTGAAGCCCAGCAGCAGACGCGCCTTCTCGGCAAAGGGCGAGGTGGGATAGTGGTGCAGGATCAGCTCGTGCATGGACAGGCTCCGCCGGATGAAGGAAAGAGCCTCAGCTTAGACGCTCGGGGGACGCCAGCCTACCGGCCGATTGATGCGTCATTCACGACGCCGGGGTTTCGGCCACCAGCCGCTCCTTGGCGCTCTTGTTCAGGCGCTTGATGGCGATTTCGCGCCGCAGCGCCGCGCTCTTGCCGGCACAGGCCTCGACATACACCAGCGCCATCGCCGGGCTGGAATGGAAGAACCTCGCGCCGCGCCCCCGCTGATGCTCGGCGAAGCGCCGCTGAGCGTCGTCGCTGATGCCGCAGTACAGCGCGCCATTGGCGGCACGCACCAGGTAGACATACCAGGGCTTTGAATCGACAACGGTCATGGGTAGCGAAGAACCTCGGTGGGACGGCAGGCGCGCCGCATTATGCCGCAGCCAGCCGCGTGTCGTGGGCGGCACGACGCTATCGTCGACCGCTGCCCGGGCAAACGAAAGCCGCGCGGCAGGCCGCAAAGAACGGGCGCAGCAGCGCCGTTTCCGCCCTCCTGCCGCGACGCCGGAGCGGCGTGCTCGTAGCAGAGAGCCGTTTTGCTGTCCAGATATGGTGGCCGAACGCCTTTGCGTATACTGCGCCGATGTTTTCTCAAACTGCGTTCCGCATGCGCTGCGCCTTCTGGCTGTTGGCGACCGGAGTCCTCCTGATGCTCGGCAGTTGCGCTGAAAAGCCCAACGAACTCGAGCGGATACAGGAGGAAGGCGTGCTGCGCGTGATCACCCGCAACAGCCCCGCCACCTATTTCCAGGACCGCAACGGCGAGGCCGGCTTCGAGTACGAGCTGGTCAAGCGCTTCGCCACCGAACTGGGCGTCGAGCTGGAAATCGAAACCGCCGACAACATCGAGGAAATCTTCACCCGCCTCAATCGACCCGGTGGCCCGGCGCTGGCCGCTGCCGGAATGGTCGCCAGCGAAGGCCGCCAGGCGCTGGCGCGCTTTACCCATTCCTATCTGGATGTCACCACCCAGGTGGTCTATCGCAACGGTCAGCGCCGCCCGCGCAAACCCGAGGACCTGGTCGGCAAGCGCATTCTGGTGCTCAAGGGCAGCAGCCAGGCGGAAAAGCTCGCCGCCCTGCAGCGCGAACTGCCGGAGCTGCGCTACGAAGAATCCGCCGCGGTGGAAGTGGTCGACCTGCTGCGCATGGTCGACGAGGGGCAGATCGACCTGACTCTGGTCGAGTCCAACGAACTGTCGATGAACCAGGTGTATTTCACCAACATCCGCACCGGCTTCGACCTCGGCGAGCAGAACAGTCTGTCGTGGATTCTCGCCAAGGGCGAAGACGACAGCCTGCTGCAGGCGGCCAACCGGTTCCTCGATCAGGCGCAGACCAACGGCACGCTGCAGCGCCTGCGCGAACGCTACTACGGGCATGTCGACGTGCTCGGCTACGTCGGCGCCTATGCCTTCGCCACGCACCTGCAGCAGCGCCTGCCGCGCTACGAGAAGACCTTCCGCGAAACCGCCAAGGAGCATGGCGTCGACTGGCGGCTGCTCGCGGCGATCGGCTATCAGGAGTCGCACTGGCAACCCGATGCGACCTCCAAGACCGGTGTGCGCGGGCTGATGATGCTCACGCTCAACACGGCCAATGCGATGGGCGTGACCAACCGCCTGGACCCGAAACAGAGCATCCGCGGCGGCGGCAAGTACCTGGTGCAGGTGCGCGACAGCCTGCCCGAGAGCATCGAGGAGCCGGATCGCACCTGGTTCGCGCTGGCCGCCTACAACGTCGGCGGCGGCCATCTGGAGGATGCGCGCAAGCTGGCCGAGGCCGAAGGCCTGAACCCGAACAAGTGGCTGGACGTGAAACGCATGCTGCCGCGTCTGGCGCAGAAGCAGTGGTACAGCAAGACGCGCTACGGCTATGCGCGTGGCGGCGAACCCGTGCATTTCGTCGCCAACATCCGCCGCTACTACGACATCCTCACCTGGGTGACCCAGCCGCAGCTCGAAGGGCAGAAGCTGGTTCAGGGCAATCTGCACGTGCCCGGCATCTACGCCACCGATCTCGAAGAAAACCTGCCGCCGCTGTGATCCCCCGGCCGCGCTCAGTCGCGACCGATCGGCGCGAAGAGCGCGCGGGTCTGTTCGGCCAGCAGCGCCGGCGCCAGCTCGACCTCCAGCCCACGCCGCCCGGCACTGACATGGATGCTCGGCTGCGCCTGCGCCGAACTGTCGATGAAGGTACGCAGGCGCTTCTTCTGCCCCAGCGGGCTGATGCCGCCAAGCAGATAGCCGGTGCTGCGCTGCGCCACCTGCGGATCGGCCATCTCCACCTTCTTCACCCCGGCCGCCTGTGCCAGTGCCTTGAGGTCGAGCGTGCCGGCCACCGGTACCACCGCTACCAGCAGCTCGTTCTTCTCGCTGCAGGCGAGCAGCGTCTTGAATACCCGCGCCGGATCGAGGCCGAGCTTTTCGGCGGCTTCCAGGCCGTAGGAGGCCGTCTTCGGATCGTGTTCGTAGCTATGTACGCGATGTTCGACGCGCGCTTTTTTCAGCAGATCGATGGCAGGTGTCATGTTCTGTAATGATGTGGCTGGCTGAATGCCTGTACCTTAGCAGGCAACGCATCCGTGGTGAGCACTCCATGCAGCATCCCCCCCTCGCGCCTGTCGCCGAAATCTACGATCTGGCCATCATCGGTGGCGGCATCAATGGTGTCGGCATCGCCGCGGATGCCGCCGGGCGCGGCCTGTCGGTCTACCTCTGCGAGCAGGATGACCTGGCGCAGCACACCTCCTCGGCCAGCAGCAAGCTGGTGCACGGCGGCCTGCGCTATCTCGAGCATTACGAGCTGCGTCTGGTGCGTGAGGCGCTGGCCGAGCGCGAGGTGCTGCTGAGCAAGGCGCCGCATATCATCGCGCCGCTGCGCTTCATCCTGCCGTACCGTCCGCACTTGCGCCCGGCATGGATGATCCGCACCGGCCTGTTCCTCTATGACCACCTGGGCCGGCGCGAGCGCCTGGCGCCCTCGCGCCGCCTGCGGTTCGGCGCGGACAGCCCGCTCAAGGCCGAGATCACCCAGGGCTTCGAGTATTCCGACTGCTGGGTCGACGATGCCCGCCTGGTAGTGCTCAACGCCATGAGCGCCCGCGAGCATGGCGCGCATATCCACACCCGCACCCGCTGCGTCAGCGCGCGGCACAGCAAGGGCCTGTGGCATCTGCATCTGGAACGGGCCGACGGCAGCCGCTACTCGCTGCGCGCCCGTGCGCTGGTGAATGCCACGGGGCCGTGGGTGACCGATTTCCTGCACGAGGCGCTGCGCCAGCGACCGGCGCACGCCATCCGCCTGGTCCAGGGCAGCCACCTGGTCGTGCCCCGGCTCTACGACGGCGAGCAGGCTTACATCCTGCAGAACGACGACCGCCGCATCGTCTTCGTGATTCCCTACCTGGAGCAGTTCAGCCTGATCGGCACCACCGACCGCGAATACCGCGGCGATCCGGCCAAAGTGACGGTCACCGAAGAGGAAGTGGACTACCTGCTGACGGTGGTCAACCGTTACTTCAAGCAGCAGCTGCGGGCCGACGACATCCGCTACCGCTACGCCGGCGTGCGTCCGCTGCTCGACGACGAATCCTCCGATCCGGCGGCGGTCACCCGCGACTACACCCTGGCGCTGAGCGCCCCGGGCCACGAGCCGCCGCTGCTGTCGGTGTTCGGCGGCAAGCTGACCACCTACCGCAAGCTTGCCGAAGCCGCGCTGGGCGAACTCGCACCCTGGTTCACGCGGATGAAACCGGCCTGGACCCACGATGCGCGCCTACCCGGCGGCGAGAACATGGGCACCCCGCACGACCTCACCGAGGCGCTATGCCGCGACGCGCCCTGGCTGCCCGAAGCGCTCGCCCGGCGCTGGGCGCACAGCTACGGCAACCGCAGCTGGACCCTGCTGCGCGGCCTGCACGACTTGGCCGATCTCGGCGAGCACTTCGGCAGCGGGCTGTATGCCCGCGAGGTGGACTACCTGATCGCCGCGGAATGGGCGCTGATCGCCGAGGACATCCTCTGGCGACGCAGCAAGCTCGGCCTGTTCCTCGACGTCCCGGGCCAGGCGCGCCTGGACGGCTATCTGCAGCGGCAGACACGCGAGTGCCTGCCGCTGTTCATCGCCCCCGGCCCCGCTACGCTGCGTCAGGCCTGAGCGGCGACGGCGGCACGCGGCTGGTCGGCATGGCTGCGACGTAGCTGCCGCGCGGCGGCCACCATGTTCACCAGCGCCGCCTCGGTCTCCGGCCAGCCGCGGGTCTTCAGTCCGCAGTCGGGGTTGACCCACAAGCGCTCGGCGGGGATGCGCTCGGCGGCCTGCTCCAGCAGCTCGACCATTTCCGTGGCGTCCGGCACCCGCGGCGAGTGGATGTCGTAGACGCCCGGGCCGATCTCATTGGGATAGTCGAAGGCACGGAACGCCTCGAGCAGCTCCATCTGCGAACGCGACGTCTCGATGGTGATGACGTCGGCGTCCATCGCCGCGATGGACTCGATCACATCGTTGAACTCGCTGTAGCACATGTGCGTGTGAATCTGCGTCTCGTCGCGCACGCCGCTGGCGCACAGGCGGAAGGCCTCCACCGCCCAGTCGAGGTAGCCCTGCCACTGCGCGCGGCGCAACGGCAGACCCTCGCGGAACGCCGCCTCGTCGATCTGCACGATACGGATGCCGGCCGCCTCCAGGTCGCAGACCTCGTCGCGAATCGCCAGCGCCAGCTGCCGCGCCTGCACCTCGCGGCTGACGTCCTCGCGCGGGAACGACCACATCAGCATGGTCACCGGGCCGGTGAGCATGCCCTTCATGACCTTGCCGGTCTGCTGCTGGGCGTAGCGGATCCAGCCCACGGTCATCGGTCGCGGACGGCTCAGATCGCCGTAGATGATCGCCGGCTTGACGCAGCGCGAGCCGTAGCTCTGCACCCAGCCGAAACGGGTAAAGACGTAGCCGTCGAGCTGCTCGGCGAAATACTCGACCATGTCGTTGCGCTCGGCCTCACCGTGCACCAGCACGTCCAGGCCGAGCTGTTCCTGCAGCGCCACCGCGTGACGGATCTCCGCCTGCATCGCGGCGACGTAGTCGGCGTCGCCGAGCGTGCCGAGCCGATGGGCCTGACGCGCCTGGCGGATCGTCGCCGTCTGCGGGAAGGAGCCGATGGTGGTGGTCGGAAACGCCGGCAACTGCAGATGCACGCGCTGCTTTGCGATGCGCTCGGCAAACGGCGATGCGCGGCGGCTGTCGGCGGGCGTGATGGCGGCCAGGCGCGCGCGCACCGTCGGATTGTGGATGCGCGGCGAGGTGGCCCGCGCCTGCTGCACCGCGCGGCTCTCGGCCAGCGCGGCCTGCACCTCGGCGGCGTCCGGCTGATTGACCGCACGGGCCAGCAGCGCCACTTCGGCACACTTCTGCACGGCGAAGGCCAGCCAGCTCTTCAGCTCGCCATCCAGCTGGTCCTCGCGCGCCAGGTCCACCGGGCTGTGCAGCAGCGAGCAGGACGGCGCCACCCACAGCCGCTCGCCCAGGCGTTCGTCGGCGTGGCGCAGCACCGCCAGCGCCTTGTCCAGGTCGCAGCGCCAGACGTTGCGCCCGTCGACCAGGCCGAGCGAGAGCACCTTGTATGCCGGCAGCCGGTCGAGAATCACCGGGTACTGGTCCGGCGCACGCACCAGATCGATGTGCAGACCATCCACCGGCAGCACGGCCGCCAGCCCGAGGTTGTCTTCCAGGCCGCCAAAATAGGTCGCCACCAGCTTCTTCAGCGGGGAACGCTGCAGCAGGTTATAGGCGCGCTCGAAGGCATTCTTCCAGTCCTGCGGCAGGTCCAGCGCGAGGATCGGTTCGTCGATCTGCACCCACTCCACGCCCTGCGCCGCCAGCCGCTCGAACACCTGGCCGTAGACCGGCAGCAGACGCTCGAGCAGGTCCAGCTTGTCGAATTCCGCGCCCTTGGCCTTGCCCAGCCACAGGTAGCTCAGCGGACCGATCACCACCGGCTTGACCGCATGGCCCAGCGCCAGCGCCTCGTCGACCTCCTCGAACAGCTGCGTCCAGCTCAGCTCGAACTGCTGCTGTGCGTCGAACTCCGGCACCAGGTAGTGATAGTTGGTATCGAACCACTTGGTCATCTCCTGCGCCTGGGCATCGCCGCCGCAGCAGCGCTGGCCGACACCGCGCGCCATCGCGAACAGCGTGTCCAGGCCGATCGCACCGCCCGCCGGGCGAAAACGCGGCGGGATCACGCCGAACATCAGCGAATGGCTCAGCACCTGGTCGTACCAGGCGAAATCGCCCACCGGCAGCAGCTGGATGCCGGCGTCGGCCTGCAGCTGCCAGTGCCGCGCGCGCAGCTCACGACCGACCTGACGCAGGCCGGCTTCGCCCAGCTCGTGCTTCCAGTACGCCTCCAGGGCTTTCTTCAGCTCGCGGTCGCCGCCGATGCGGGGGAACCCCAGTGAGTGCGCTACAGCCATGACGATCTCCATTGACCTTTGAAAAATTCGAAAGGAATTGTCGGCCAGCTCATCCGGTGAAACAAACTCAAGCATTTAAACTTGATCAATAGAATTATTCATGAAGCCAGCCACAACCGCCTGCCGGTGCATCACTCGCTCGACAGCCCCCTCCCCCTGCGCGACACTGCGCCTCGATGAGCACCGCTCATAGCGCTGCTGCCCAGAGTGCAGCGCCTTCCGGCCAATTCAAGGACTGCCGACATGCTGGAAATCCGCCACCTGAAGACCCTTCATGCACTGCGGGAAACCGACAGCCTGGTCGAGGCAGCCGAGCGGCTGCATCTGACCCAGTCGGCGCTCTCCCACCAGTTCAAGGAGCTTGAGGAGCGCCTCGGCGTGCAATTGTTCGTGCGCAAGACCCGTCCGGTGCGTTTCACCAGTGCCGGCCTGCGCCTGCTGCAACTGGCCGACAGCCTGCTGCCGCAACTGCGCAGCGCCGAGCGCGACCTGGCGCGACTGGCCGGCGGCACGGCGGGCCGGCTGCACATGGCGATCGAATGCCACAGCTGCTTCCAGTGGCTGATGCCGACCATCGACCAGTTCCGCGACGCCTGGCCGGAGGTGGAGCTGGACCTGGCCTCGGGCTTCTCCTTCGCGCCGCTGCCGGCGCTGGCGCGCGGCGATCTCGACCTGGTCGTCACCTCCGACCCGATCGACCTGCCGGGCATCACCTACGTGCCGCTGTTCACCTACGAGGCGCTGCTCGCGGTGGCCAACCAGCACCCACTGGCCACCCGCCCCTACGTGCGCCCGGAAGATCTGGCCAGCGAAACGCTGATCACCTACCCGGTGGAGCGCGACCGCCTGGACATCTTCACCCGCTTCCTCGAACCGGCCGACGTCGAGCCGGCGCAGGTGCGCACCTCGGAACTGACGGTGATGATGATGCAGCTGGTGGCCTCCGGCCGTGGCGTGTGCTGCGTGCCGAACTGGGCGCTGCATGAATACAGCGCGCGCGGCTATGTCACCGCCAAGCGGCTGGGCGAGAAGGGCCTGTTTGCCACGCTGTTCGCCGGCATCCGCTCGGACATGCTCGACTCGCCGTTCATGCGCGACTTCCTGCTGACCGCCAAGGACACCTCGTTCGCCACGCTGGAAGGCGTCAGCGCGGCGGCACGCGGCCGTTAAGCAAACGGGCCGCTAAACCATCTGCAGCGGCTGCGCACGCCGCGGCGGCGCGAAGGCAGCGTCGATCAGCGCCAGGTCTTCGACCGTCAGGCGCAAATCGTGCGCCGCGGCATTGGCGTGCACATGCGCCGGCTCGACGGCCTTCGGAATCACCAGTACACCGGGCTGGCGCAGCGCCCAGGCCAGCGCCACCTGGGCGGGCTGCACGCCATGCCGT
This sequence comes from Stutzerimonas stutzeri TS44, assembly GCA_000263395.1. GTDB lineage: Bacteria > Pseudomonadota > Gammaproteobacteria > Pseudomonadales > Pseudomonadaceae > Stutzerimonas > Stutzerimonas stutzeri_C. Next base: position 63,088 of record AJXE01000007.1, on the reverse strand, counting down.
CGCGCGACTTCGAGCAACGCCGAATGGCGCAGCAACGGGCCGCCCTGGCCGAGCGGACAGTAGGCCATCAGCGGCATGCCGTGCGCCTGGCACCAGGGCAGCAGATCGAATTCGATGCCACGCGCCTGCGGGTTGTAGAGCACCTGATTGACTGCACAGGCCGCGCCGTCCGGCAGCTCCTGCAAGTCGGCCACGTCGAGGTTGGATACGCCCCAGGCGCGAATCCGCCCGGCGGCCTTCAACTGCTCGAAGGCCTCGACGGTTTCGGCCAGCGGATATTCGCCGCGCCAGTGCAGCAGGTAGAGGTCCAGATAATCGCAACCCAGACGCCGCAGACTGCGTTCGCAGGCCTGCGGGATGCCGCGCCGGCTGGCGTTGTGCGGATAGACCTTGCTGACCAGGAAAACCCGTTCACGCCGGTTGGCGATGGCCTCGCCGACCACCTCCTCGGCCCCGCCCTCGCCGTACATCTCGGCGGTATCGATAAGCGTCATGCCCAGCTCGATGCCCAGGCGCAGCGCCGCCACTTCGCGCGCTCGCTCGGCAGGGCGCTCGCCCATGTGCCAGGTACCCTGGCCGATCACCGGCACCGTGCGGTCATCGTGCAGACGCAGCGTGCGCATCAGCTGTGCTCCACGTGCGCCAGTTCGGCAGCCGCCGGATCGGTCCAGGGGTCGTAGGTGCCGAAGCTCCACAGGTGGCCCTCCGGATCGCGGCAGGTGAAGCCGCGGCCGCCGTAGTCCTCGTCCTTCAGCTCGATGACGATCTGCGCACCCGCCGCCTTGGCCCGGGCGTAGAGCGCGTCGGCGCTGTTGACCACGACATAGATGCCCTGGGTCGAGACGCCGCCGAGCTGGTCGGGCTGGCGTAGCAGCTGGCCGTAGGGCGAATCGGCCACCGGCCCGAGCATCAACATGCCGTTGCCGAAGCTCAGCTGGGCATGGATGACGCCTGCCAGTGGGTCTTCGACGACCCGCTGGCGCTCGAAGTCGAACGCCTGGCACAACCAGTCGAGCGCGCGCGGCACATCGCGATAGCGCAGGCAGGGGATCAGCGTGGCCGTGGTGTTCTTGCTCTGGCGTGACATTCGCGTTCCTCCGGCGGCGACCACAGGGATAAATCTCTGACCCGCAGCGGCCGCGGATGATTCCTCCACTACAGCCGCTCGCTCAGCCCGAGGCGCACACCCAGGCCGACCAGCAGCGAGCCCATCAGACGATCGAGCCAGCGGCCGACGGCCTGATGACTGCGCAGCGCCTGACTCGCGCGCGTCGCCAGCAATACCAGCGTGCACTCGACGATGATCGCCACCAGCACCACCAGCACGCCGAGGATGAACAGCTGCAGCGCCACCGCACCGTGGTCGGGACGGACGAACTGCGGCAGGAAGGCCATGAAGAAGATCGCCGCCTTGGGATTGAGCACATCCACCAGCACGCCCTGGCGAAAGGCGCGCCAGGCCGAGACCGGCGCGCGCACCTCGATCCGCACGCCGCCGGTCGAGCGCAGCGCCTGGAACCCGAGATAGATCAGATAGGCCGCGCCGACATACTTGACCACCGCGAATGCCGCCGCGGAGGTAGCCAGGATCGCCGACAGTCCCAGCGCCGCCGCAGCCACATGCACCAGCGCGCCGGTGCAGACGCCAAGGGTCGAGACCACTCCCAGCCGCCGACCGCCGGACAGGGTGCGCGACAACACATAGAGCAGATCCGGCCCCGGCGACAGATTGAGCGCCAGCGCGGCGGAAAAGAACAACAGCCAGAACGACAGATCATCCATCGGCAACCTCGCTGACACACTTGGGCAGGATAAAAAGAAGTCTCTCGACCGCGACCGACGCGGAACCGGAGGATGCCACATCGGATAGGACGACGACTCATGATCAGCCACGCCGGCCACGCGGTAGATTCCGACCGGCCCAGCTAAGCACTTCGTCGGAAAAACGTCTAAAGCAATGACCTGTGACTTTTTATTGTCACCCCGCCGAACTAACCTGCTCGCCGTACTATCACTAAGCCACCCCGTCAAAGCACAGGGGCATTGGAGACCACCCGGTCACATTCAGCAAAGGATCTGCGAATGAACAACAAAGCCTCATCGACCATCGCACCCGCATCGCCACGCCTGGTACTGCTCTCCCACAGCGAACTGCTCGACAGCGCGCTGCGCCAGCATCTGCTCGAACAGCCGCGCTGCAACCTGCAGCGCACCGCGACACTGCGGGCCGAGCATGCCCAGTGCGAGCTGCTGCTGATCGACCTCGGCAGCTTCAGTCACGAAGACTGCCTACAGCTGTTGCGCAAGGCCGGCGACACGCCGATTGCCCTGATCAACGCCCTGCCCGAGCAGGCACACCGGCTCGTCGAACAGCACCCGTGGATTCGCGGCGTGTTCTACCGCTCGACCCTGCGCAGCAATTTCATCAGTGGCATCCGCGCCCTGCTCGCCGGTAGCGACTGGCTGCCGCGCGCGCTGATGGAGAAACTGCTGCTGCGCTACCGCCAGCTGACCCACTCCGACCAGTGCATCGATACGCTGACGCTGCGCGAAAAACAGATTCTCGTCCTCGCCGGCAAGGGCCTGTCGAACGCAGCGATCGGCGAGAAGCTGCACCTGAGCACCCACACCATCAAGAGCCACATCCACAACGCGCTGCGCAAGCTCGGCGCGAACAACCGCGCCCAGGGCGCGTCGATCATCCTGGCCCACGTCTGCGAGCCGGAGTCCTAAGGGCGGGAGCTGACTGACAACAGGGTCCGCGCCTGCAGTCGCGCTGGCAGCGCCTTCAGCGCACCCGCGCCGGATTGCCCAGCACCGTGGCGCCGGCCGCCACGTCGCGCGTCACCACGCTGCCGGCGCCGATGATCGCGTCATCGCCCACCGTCACACCCGGCAGGATGATCGCCCCTCCACCGATCCAGACGTTCCGGCCGATCGTCACCGGCTTGCCCGACTCCAACCCGGCCCGACGCTGCGCCGCATCGCGCGGATGATCGGCGGCGTAGATCTGCACCGCCGGGCCGATCTGGCTGCCCGCGCCGATGCGCACCGGGCACACATCCAGGATCACGCAGCCGAAATTGAGGAACACACCGTCCTCCAGATGCAGGTTGTAGCCGTAGTCGCAGTGAAACGGCGCGCGCACCTCGACGCCACGTCCCACCGAGCCCAGACCCTCGGCCAGTAGGCGCGTCTGCGGCTCGCCGGTCAGCGCCGAGGCGTTGTAGCGCGCCAGCCAGCGCCTGGCCTGCTCGCGCTCGTTCTGCAGTTCGGCATCGCCGGCCCGGTACAGCTGGCCGGTCAGCATCAGCTGTTTTTCGCTCTGTTTCATTGCGGCTCCATCGTTGGGGGGTTGCGCTTGGGACCACGCGAACGCCCGGGCGTGCCGCACCAGCGCAACGGCTGCGCCGGACGGCCAACTCGGGCAAAATCCCTCTGGCCGGCATGCAGCCAAGTACGCCGGATGCGCCACCTACGCGAGCCAGAGCCATGAACGAGCACGATACTCCAGCCGTACCCGGCAAATCCGCCGGCCGCATCCGCCAGAAGAACGAGGAAACCATCCTCGCCGCCGCCGCGGCCGAGTTCGCCCGCTACGGCTTCAAGGGCACCAGCATGAACGCCATCGCCACCCGCGCCGGCCTGCCCAAGGCCAACCTGCACTATTACTTCAGCAGCAAGCTCGGGCTGTACGTCGAGGTGATGCGCCACATCCTCGAACTGTGGGACACCGCCTTCGACGACATGCACGCCGAGGACGATCCGGCGACCGCCCTGGCCCACTACATCCGCACGAAGATGGAGTTCTCCCGGCGCCATCCGCAGGCCTCGAAGATCTTCGCGATGGAGGTCATCAGCGGCTCGGAATACCTCGCCGAGTACTTCGGCCAGGCCTATCGCGACTGGTTCCGCGGACGCACGGCGGTGTTCGAGGCCTGGATCGCCGCCGGCAAGATGGACCCGGTAGACCCCACGCACCTGATCTTCCTGATCTGGAGCAGCACGCAGCACTACGCCGATTTCTCCGACCAGATTCGCCGCATCAGCGGCAAGCGCATGACCCGCCAGGACTTCGCCGTGGCCACCGACAACCTCATCCAGGTCATCCTCAAGGGCTGCGGCCTCACTCCGCCGACCGCGTCGGCCGACTGAACAATCACGACCTCGACGACTCTACTTTTCCACGCCCATCGTTCGTCGAGGAAACCGCATGCCCCGCCGCCAACACCCTCCGCGCCGCCTGCTCTGCGGGCTGGCTTCGCTCCTCGTCTGGTTCAGCGCCACCGCGCTCGCCGATTCACGCCCGGTGCTGGGCTGGGTCGAGGAAGGCCTGATCCTGCCCGCCGGCGTCGCGGTGAAATTCAAGCTCGATACCGGCGCGCTGACCTCCTCGATGCACGCCGAGAACCTCGACCGCTTCGAAAAGGACGGCGAGCAGTGGGTGCGCTTCGATCTCGACCTGGAGGACATCGACACCGACAAGCAGGTCGAGAAACGGGTCGAGCGCAAGATCGAGCGCGAGCTGACCGTGCGCGGCGCGGCCGGCAAGGAGGACCGCCCGGTGGTCAGGATGAAGGTGTGCCTGGGCAAGCAGGTCTACGAGGAGGAGTTCTCGCTCAACGACCGCGACGACATGCTCTATCCGGTACTGCTCGGCCGCCGCACGCTGGAGAAACTGGGCCCGGTGGATGCCTCGCGCACCTTCACCACCGAGCCGGACTGCGCCGCCAACGCCGGAAACGATTAGTCGCCGCGCGCGAACAGCAGCGCCTTCAGCCCGCTGTCCGGGCTGATGTCGGGAAATTCCGGCGGGTTCTCCAGCCGTCGCACGAAGCGCAGTTGCGGTGCCTCGGCGGCCATCTCCGCAATGAGAAAGTCCGGGGCGATGTCCGGGTCGTTGATGCAGGCGAGCACCTCGCCGTGCGCATCGAGCAGCTCCGGCAGGCGCCGCAGTATCTTCCGGTAATCGGTACTCAGGACGAAGCTGCCCTTCTGGAACGACGGCGGGTCGATGATGATCAGGTCATACGGTCCGAGCTTCTTCACCTTGCCCCAGGACTTGAACAGTTCGTGGCCCAGGAAGCTCACGCGGGACAGGTCGTGTCCGTTCAGCCGGTGATTTTCGCGGCCACGGCTCAGCGCCGCGCTGGCCATGTCCAGGTTGACCACCTGGCGTGCGCCACCGGCGATCGCCGCAACGGAAAAGCCGCAGGTGTAGGCGAACAGGTTCAGCACGCGCCGCTCGTGCGCGTTGTCCTGCACCCAGCGGCGGCCGTAACGCATGTCGAGGAATAGCCCGTTGTTCTGCTTGCGGCCCAGATCCAGCTTGTAGCGCAGGCCGTTTTCGCTGATGCCCCACTCGGCGGGCAGCTCGCCCAGCAGCGCCTCGGTGGGGCTGTCTGGCAGGTAGCGATGCTGCACCAGCAGCGCCTGCGCCTGACTGCGCTGCCAGGCCGGGGCCTCGCTCAGCGTCCGCAGCATCTGCCGCAGTGCCTCCAGCTGCGCCGCCTGCGGTTCTCGAAACAACGCCACCAGCAGCACACCCTGCAGCCAGTCGACCGTGACGTGTTCGAGACCCGGCCAGCAACGCCCGCGGCCGTGGAACAGCCGCCGCGTTTCATCGGGCGCGGGGTCGAGGCCGCGGAGCAACTGCTGATGGAGCATGGCGAGGGCGTCGTCGTGCATGGGGACTCGCAGGGGCAATGATCGGGGAGCGGCATTCTAGCAACGCCGGCGCCGCGCGCTGCGTCTGGCGCCATGCGCGGCCCGCCGGCGCAATCCCGGCCCATCGCCTCGCGTCTTTCGCTTCACGTCCACGCGCTCCGACGTGTGCAAATGTTTCATCTTTTTTCTATTGCGAACGATTAGCATTTGAAATCGCATTTAAGACTGCCTAACATTCTGCCGCCCTAGCCACCCGAGCGCGATGCAGATGGACGCTGATCGACAATCGAAAGCCGCCGTGCACCTGGCCATGCTGATCAACATGCTGTCGATCGGCAGCCTGATGATGGTGATGCCGCTCGGTCCGGATTTCGTCCGCGCACTGGGCATGCAGGCCAGCCACGTCGGCTACCTCGCCGGTGGCGCCACGCTGGCCGCGGCGCTGAGCGCGGCGTTGAGCGCCGCCTGGCTCGATCGCCTGGAGCGCAAGCGCGCGCTGATCGGCCTGCTGGCACTGCGTTTCGCCCTGCTGCTGGCTTGCGCGCTGGCCAGCGGGCCGCAACAGCTGATCGTGCTGTTCGTGCTGTCCGGCCTGGTCGCAGGGCCCATGGGCGCGGTGTTGATGGCCGCCATGCTCGATCTGATCCCGCCCGCCGAACGTGGCCGCAAGCTCGCCTACGTCGCCATGGGCTATTCACTGGCGGCCATCGTGGTCACGCCGCTGGCGCTGGAACTTGCCGCGCGCGGCGGCTGGCAGGCGCCCTTCGTGCTGTTCGGCGGCGCCGGTCTGCTGCTCGCGTTGCTCTGCCTGCGACTGTTTCCCACACCGCCGACCCACGCCCGCAGCGCGACGCGCCTGTGGCCGCTGCTGCGCACCCCGCTGTGCCAGGGCGCGCTGTTGATCGTGGCGCTGCAGATGTTCGGCCACTTCCTGCTGGTGCCGCACTTCTCCAACTATTTCCAGTTCAACCTCAGCTTTCCGCGCCAGCACATCGGTCTGCTCTATCTGTGCGGCGGCCTCGCCAGCCTGGCGGCGATGCATCTGGGCGGCGTGCTGATCGATCGCGGCCGCGCGAAGGCCGTGGCGCTGGTCAGCAGCGGCGGCCTGGCGATCGTCACCCTGCTCGGTTTCGCGTTGCCGCTGGGATTGTCGCTGTATCTGGTGTTCACCCTGTTCATGGCGCTCGGCGCGGTGCGCAGCAGCAGCACGCTGACTATCGCCGCCGCCGTTCCGCGGCCCGAGCAGCGTGCCGCCTTCATGGCGCTGCAGAGCACCGTATCGAACATCGCTGCCGGCCTCGGCAGCCTGTTTTCCGCGGCCTACCTCGCCGAGGACGCCGCCCGCCGCCTGGTCGGCTTCAACGACCTGGCCTGGCTCTACGCCGGCGCCGGTACCGCCGCCGGCATCGGCGTGCTGTTGCTGCTGCGTGCGATCCACGCACGCCCAGACGCCAGCACCACACAAGAAGGCAGGACCCAACCTGCCGGGGAATCGTGATCAGTCCGCGCTGTACAACAACTACTTGGCAACGGAGCCTGCACATGCAGCTTGCACGAAGAATCAGCCGCCCCCGTCATCTGACCCTGACCCTGCTCGGCAGCCTGCTGCCGCTGGCAGCGCTGGCTGATACCCCGGTCACCCTGAAGAACGAAGTCATCACCGCCACCCAGACCGCCCACAGCGAACTCAGCGCACCGGCGAGCGTCTCGGTGGTCACCCGCGAGGAGCTGGACAAGCTGCCGGTCTACAACCTGGCCGACGCGGTCAAATACCTGCCGGGCGTGCACATCAACCCGTCCTCCACCTACGGCCGCAAGGAAATCAAGCTGCGCGGCATGGATTCGGACTACACGCTGCTGCTGGTCAACGGCCGGCGCATCAACTCGCGCGATGCGCTGTCCTCCAACTACGCCAATGACTTCGACCTGTCGTCGATCCCGATGGCCGCCATCGAGCGCATCGAAGTGATCCGCGGGCCGATGTCCTCGCTGTACGGCGCCGATGCGCTGGGCGGCGTGGTCAACGTGATCCTGCGTCAGGCCACCGACGAAACGCACGCCGGCGTCGCCTATACCTACGAACACCCCAGCGAGGGCGACTCCGGCGACAGCCATCAGGCCAGCGGCTACGTCAGCGGCGCGCTGATCGACGGCAAACTGCGCGGCAATCTGTTCGTCGAGAAAACCGACCAGGCCGCCTGGCTGAGCGAGCAGACCGTCAACCCCAACACCGACGCGGTGGAACAACGGCAGAACGGCAGCGTCTTCGGCTCGCTGAACTGGCTGCTGGATGAGCGCCAGACCGTCGACCTCGATTTCACCCATCGCAAGGACGACCGCGAGGCCGAGTGGAACAACTTCGGCGCCGTCGTCCCTAACGTGCAGGAGATGGAGCGCTGGAGCTTCGGCCTCGGCCACAGCGGCAACTGGGACGGCTTCAACACCCGCGTGCGCTACTACTACGAAGACGTCGACCTGATGGACGACTCGCAGATCATGACCACGCTGCGCGGCAAGAAAGGCGACATCCAGCAGAACAACCACACCGTCGACGGCCAGCTCAGCGCCGCGCTGGGCAGCCACCTGTTCACCGTCGGCAGCGAATGGCGGCGTACCGAACTGGCGCACAACCAGAACCTCGGCGCGGACACCGAAGTCGACCAGAAGGCGATCTACCTGCAGGACGAGTTCTCCCTCGGCAATCTGGACATCACGCTCGGCGGCCGCTGGGACGACCACGACACCTTCGGCGGCGAGTTCAGCCCGCGCGCCTACGGCGTCTACAACCTCACCGACAACTGGGTGATCAAGGGCGGCGCGGGCAAGTCGTTCAAGGCGCCGAGCATCTATCAGTCGGACGAAACCTACGGCGTCCTGGCCTGCCGCGGCATGTGCACGCTGGTTGGCAACCCGAACCTCAAGCCGGAAACCGCGACCAGCTACGAAATCGGCACGCTCTACCAGGACGAGCGCCTGGAAGCCGGCATCATGTTCTTCCACAACGACATCGAAGACATGATCGTCACCGACACCTGGCGCGTCGGCTACCGTCCGCCGGTGATGACCTACAGCAACGTCAGCAAGGCGCGCGTGCAGGGCTACGAGCTGCACGGCCGTTACGCGCTGACCGACACGCTCGGCCTGCGCGGCAACTACACCTACTCGGATGCCGAGGACCGCGACACCGACGAAGCGATCCGCAACTCGCCGCAGCATGTCGCCAACCTCGGCGTCGACTGGCAGGCCATGCCCAGGCTCGGGCTGAACCTCGACTACCAGTACACCGGCAGCCAGCTGCTGTACGTCTCGGCCGCCAAACCCAACGTCGAGAGTGGCGCGTTCCACCAGCTGAACCTGGGCGCCAAGTACCAGGCGACGCCGGAGCTCTCGCTGCGCGCGGGGATGAACAACCTGACCAACGAAAAGCGCGACGACGTTGCCCAGTCGGTCGACAACATCCTCATGGGCCGCACCTTGTTCGTCGGTTTCAACTACGACATCTGACCCATCCCCAGCCCGGCGGCGACGCTGGGCAACCGGAGCCAATAGCGATGCACCATGCGAACTGATTCGACGATGCCGCGCTTCCAGAAGGCCACCCTCGTTGCCGGGGGCGGCCTTCTGCTGGTGTTGCTGGCCCTGTCGCTGGCCACCGGTGCCGGCGTGTATGGCGCCGACGCGGTACTCGGTTATCTGCTCGAGCAGCCTGAGTATCTGGCAGACGACAAGCTGGCCATGGTGGTCGACACCCTGCGCCTGCCGCGCACCTTCGCCGCGCTGGTGGTCGGCGCCAGTCTGGCGATCGCCGCCTCGCTGCTGCAGAGCGCAACGCGCAATCCGCTGGCCGAACCCGGCCTGCTCGGCGTGAATGCCGGTGCGGTACTCGGGCTGGTGATCGGCCTGATCTATTTCGGCGTCGAGTCGACCCAGGGCTACCTGCTCTGGTCCGGACTCGGCGCGCTGCTGGGCAATCTGGTGGTGCTCGGCGTCGGCCTGATGCTCGGCCAGGCCAGCCCGCTCAAGCTGATTCTCGCCGGCGTGGCGCTGGGCGCCATCTTCGGCGGGCTGGCGATGGGCATGGCCGGCTGTCTGATCCAGACCCTGGTGCGCAACCGCCTGGCCACGCCGGACATGATCGGCGTGAACGAGGGCGCCTCGCTCGCCGTGGTCGCCTTCGCCCTCTACCTGACGCTCGGCAACTGGCCCTGGTGGGCCTCGCCGCTCGGCGCCCTGCTCGCCGCCGCCGCGCTGTTCGCCCTGTGCCGGCGCCCCGGCGAGCAGGGCTACCTGTTCATCGTCATCGGCATTGCGCTGTCCGAGCTGCTCGGCGCCATCGGCGACTTCGCCATGTCGACGCAGCCGCTGGTACACCTGGGCAGCATCTACCTGTGGACGATGGGCCACTTCGCCGGCATCAGCTACCAGACGGTCAGCCCCATCGCGGTGCTGCTGGCGCTGCTCTGCCCGCTGCTGGCGCTGGTCAACCGGCCGCTGGCGCTGCTGCGCTTCGGTGATGCCACCGCGCAGAACCTCGGCATCCGCGTGCCGGCTATCCAGCTCGGCGTGCTCGCCCTGGCGATTCTGGTGGCGGCGCTGGGCACGGCCATCGGCGGACCGGTGGTGTTCATCGCCATGGCCGCGCCGATCCTCGCCTCGTGGCTGGCGCGCGACAACCTCGCACCGATCTGGCTGTCGGCACTGTGCGGCGCGGTGCTGCTGCTCGGCAGCGATACGCTGGTGCGCGTGCTCGCGCAACCCGAAGAAATCCCCACCGGAATCATGACGCGCCTGCTCGGCGGCATCCTGCTGCTCGGCCTCTTGATCAAGGACAGACGAGGAGCTGACTGATGACTGCCCTGCGTGCAGAAAACCTGCATTTCGCCTACCAGGACAAGGTGGTGCTCGACGACGTGTCCTTCAGCCTGCCGCGCGGCAAGCTGATCGGCATCGTCGGCCCCAACGGCAGCGGCAAATCCACGCTGCTCAAACTGCTCGCCCGCCAGTTACCGCTGCAGCGCGGCACGGTGGAAATCCACGGCAAGCCACTGACGCACTATTCGCTCAAGGCGCTGGCGCGCGAGCTGGCCTTCCTGCCGCAACGGCCGGTGCTGGCCGAAGGCATCCGCGTCGAGCAGCTGGTGCAGTACGGCCGCCACCCGCATCAGGGCTGGTTCAACCAGTGGAGCGAGGAAGACGCCCAGCAGGTCGCCCGCGCCCGCGAGGCGATGCAGCTCGACGCCATCTGGCAGCGCAGCGCCACCTCGCTCTCCGGCGGCCAGGCGCAACGGGCCTGGCTGGGCATGATCCTGGCGCAGAACACCGACCTGATCCTGCTCGACGAACCCACCAGCGCGCTGGACATCGGCCACCAGGCCGAGGTGATGGAAGCGGTGTACCGCATCGCCGCTGCCGGGCGCACGGTGCTCATCGTCATCCACGATCTCGGCATTGCCGCGCGCTATTGCGACGAGCTGATCGCCCTCGCCGACGGCCGCGTGCAGGCTATCGGCCCGGCGCGGGAGGTGATGACCAAGGCGTTGGTCGACCGCCTCTACGACACCGACGTCGACATCCTCCACGCTCCCGGCGACGGTGCTCCGGTGATCGTGCCGCGCCGCCGCCAGAGCCATGCCGCACCGCAACCGCTGCGCCACGAATACCCCGAAAAGGAAGGCATGCAATGACCCGAAAGACATCCTGGAGCCTCGCCGCCGCGCTGCTCGCCGGCCTGCTCGCCCTGCCGGCCCAGGCCGACGCCCGGCAGATGACCGATGCGCTCGGCAATACCGTCACGGTGCCGGAAGCACCCAAGCGGGTGATCACCCTCAGCGAGATCGACCTGGACACCGCGCTGACCCTCGGCGTCACCCCGGTCGGCACCATCAACGGCCGCGGCCAGGCGGCGCCGCCACGCTATCTCGACGGCAAGCTGCCGGCCGGCATCAAGGTGGTCGGCGATATCGACAACCCGAATCTGGAGACCCTGCTGGAGCTGCAACCCGACCTGATCCTCACCGGCCCGGTGAAACCGGAGCAGCTGGCGATCCTCAACGAGATCGCCCCGACGGTGATCACCTTCAACTGGGCACGCCCCTGGCAGGAAAGCATGCAGCGCACCGCGCAGGCGCTGAACCGCGAAGCCGAGGCCAAGGCCGTGCTGGAGCGCTATCGGGCACGAGTCGAAGAAGCACGCCAGCGCCTGGCGGCCCATCAGGGCCAAACGCTGAGCATCGTGCGCTGGAATCCCAAAGGGCCCTCGTACATGTTCAAGGATGCCTTCGCCAGCACCGTCGCCGAAGATGTCGGGCTGCGCCGCCCCGCCCACCAGCAGGACCGCGGCCACACCCATTCGATGGCGCTGAGCCTGGAATCGCTGGAACTGCTGGATGCCGACTGGCTGGTGATCGGCACACTGGCCACCAGCGGCGAGGCGGTCGAGGCGATGAATCAGGCCGAGCAGACGCCGGCGTTCCGCCAGCTGTCGGCCATTCAGGCGAGGCGCTTCGGTGCGGTGGACGGGTCCTTGTGGACTTCGCTTGGCGGGCCGATGGCGGCGCTGCAGGTGATCGAGGATATCGAGGCGTTGTTGGGGAAGGCGGAGGCTGAATTGGTGGTGAAGGATTAAGGATCGAGGGGAGGCTGGGCGGTTGCCAGCTCGTTTCGGTTTGCGGTTGAGGTTGGGCGACTACCGCGCGTGCTGATGCCGCTGGTTTCGGCCACCCGGCCGAGTCACTTTCTCTTTGCTCGTGCGAAAGAGAAAGTAACCAAAGAGAAAGCGCGCCCGACATCCGGGTTTTGCTACGCAAAACTTCCCTCCCTCCGGCGCCGCTCCGGGGGCCGTCACGAAGGGACGTCCCTGTCCCTTCGTTCCTCGCTCGGCGTCCATGCCTCGCGTCCCCCTACGCGACACCTCCACTCGGCCTCCTGACGGGATCGGGGTCCGAGTTGCCTGGAAGATCGAGAAGCGGACTTCGCTGTGCTTGGCTTTGGCTTCGCTTTTCTTTGCACGGCCTGCCAAGCAGCACCCATCGCCCCTTTCAGGAGGGTGAGCGCAGTCGCTGCGTAAGGGGTTGAGCCGCATGGATGCGGCGAAAGGCTTAAAGGGCCAAGGATGGCCCTTGTAAGCCGACCCCTGGAGCAGTGATGGAGCGAACGGACCCGGAGCGAAGCGCAGGGCCGGATGGAGGGGCAAGCGGTTTTGGTTACTTTTGCCGCGATTGGCAAAAGTGACTCGCCCAGCAGGGCGAAACCAAGCTCTCAAGCAGCCGGCCAATCGCCATGAGCGCAGAACCCATAGACAGCGAAGCTCCTTACCTCAAACCACCTCCAGCAACCTCTTGCGATCAATCTTCCCGCTGGCGGTCTTCGGCAAACACTCCAGCAACACAATCCGCCCCGGCACCATGTAGTGCGGCAGACTGCGCTGCAGCTCGCGCCGGATCGCCACCCGACTCAGCGCCCCGGCCTCGCACAACTCCACATAGCCAACCAGACAGGCCTCATCGCCCTCGCCATGCAGCCGCACAGCGGCGTGTTCGATGGCCGCGACCCGCGCCTGCAGCTCGGCGTAGCTGAAACTGTCGCCCAGACAGCCCAGCGCCGGGCGCACGGCGTGGCGCTGGAACTGCTCGGTGAAATGCCGCTCAAGCGCACGCATGGCTGTCCTCCGTTTGCTCGGCCAGCTCCAGCAGGTTGTCCTGCAGCAGAGCCAGCAGCTGCTCGTTCAGCTCGGCGCGCAGATTGCCGATCTGCCGCAGGGTCAGGCGTCCGTCGAACACGCCGCCGTGCAGGCTGATCAGCTCCGCCGAGGGGTTGTCCGCCGCGCTCGGCCGGCCCGGGGCGATGGGCAGTGCCTGCCAGGCGTCCGTGCCGCTCTGGTAGACGCCGAGGTAGTTGAGCGCCACCGCCGGCAACGGCAGCTGCGGCCGAAACTCAGGCTTGGCGCGCAGCGGCAGGTAGCCGACGCCCTTGTCCGGCACGCGCCGCAGCTGTTCGGCCGCATGGCGCAGCAGCTGCGGCCAGTCCGCCTGATCGCGCAGCGCCAGCGGGAACATGCTGGTGAACCAGCCGACCGTGCGGCTGACATCCAGCGCCGGGTCGATGGCCTCGCGGCCGTGGCCTTCGAGCATGATCCACTGCCGCTCGCCCAGCCCGAGCCCGTGCAGCGCGCGGGTCAGGGCAGCCAGCAGCAGCTCGCGCATGTCCACCGCGAAGTGCCGGCTGGCCTGCTGCAACCGCCGCGTCAGCGCTTCGCTCAGTTCCAGCTTCTGCTCGCGCGCTGCATCCGTGCCGGCCCAGCCGGCGGGTAGCGTCTGCGGCATGCCGGCCAGCTCCGCCAGCCAGTACGGCAGCTGTGCCTCGGCGCGCCGGGCATAGGCGGCCAGTCCCTCGCCCCACTGGCGATAGCTGCTGGTCTTGGCCGGCAGCGCCTCGCCGCGCGCGAGCCGGCGCAGATCCTCGACCAGGATGCGCCAGGACACCGCGTCGATCGCCAGGTGATGCACGGCGATGAACAGCCCGCGCGTGTCGCCGGCCAGCCGGTCGAGCAGCGCCCAGGCCAGGTGGCGCCCCTGCGCCGGCTGCATATGCGCCTGCAGCTCGGTCAGCGCCTGCTGCAGGCCATCCTCGCCCAGCGTTGCCGCATCCAGCCGCGCCGGTTCGCTCAACGGCAGATGCGCCAGATAGCGCTGGCCGCGCGCATCCACCGCCAGGCGCAGCGCATCGTGATGGCGCAGCAGCTGGCGCATGAAGTCCATCAACTGCGCCACCGCGATGTTGGCCGGCAGGCGCAGCACCACGCCCTGATTCCAGTGTTGCGGGCTGGCGAACGGCTGTTCGAAGAACCACTGCTGGATCGGTTGCAGGGCGAATGCCTCGCCCTCCAGCACGCCCTGCTCGGCGCGGATCGCCACCCGTTCGCGCGGCTGGCCGAGCACGCGGCACAGGCGGCGCACGGTGCGCGCCTCGAACACTTCCTTGACCGTGCAGGCATGGCCGGCATCACGCAGGCGGGTGGTCAGCTGGATGCTCAGGATCGAATCGCCGCCGAGGGCGAAGAAGTCGCTCTCGACCCCCAGCGGCTGCTCGAGCACGCCCTGCCAGATCGCCAGCACCGCCGCTTCCAGCTCGTCCGCCGGCGCCACCAGCACTGCGCTGTCGGCCAGTTCCACCGGCGGCAGACGTCGCAGGTCGAGCTTGCCGTTGGCGGTCAGCGGCATGCGTTCGAGCAGGATCAGCCGCACCGGCAGCATGTATTCCGGCAGGCGCCGCGCCACGTCCTGGAGGATGGCGTCGGCGTCCGGCATGGCTTCACCCGCTTTGACCGAGGCGTAGGCCACCAGCGCCTGGCGCTGGCTCTGGCGGGCGACGCTGACCTTGATCTGTTGCAGCGCCGGGCAGCTGATGCCCAGCTGCGCCTCGATCTCGCCGGGTTCGATGCGATAGCCGCGCAGCTTGATCTGCTCGTCGATGCGACCGAGGTACTGGTAGTCGCCGTTGGCCAGCAGGCGCGCGCGGTCGCCGGTGTGGTACAGCCGCACCGTCACGCCGGCGATCTCATGCTCGCGGAACACCGCGGCGGTGCGCTCCGGCTGGTTCAGGTAGCCGCGCGCCAGACCCAGTCCAGCCAGGCACAGTTCACCCGGTACGCCAACCGGACAGAGCCGGCCATGCGCGTCGAGCACCAGCGCCTGCATGCCGTCGATGGGCCGGCCGATGCTCGGCGTCGTGCCGGGTTCGATGCGCTTGGTCAGCGCGGTGACGGTGGCCTCGGTCGGGCCGTACATGTCGATCAGGCGGAACTGCCGGCCCCAGCGCTCGGCCAGCGCCGGCGGGCAGGCCTCGCCGCCGAAGCCGACCGCCTTCATCGCCGGCAGCGGCCGCGCCGGCAGGGTCGCCAGCAGCGCGGTGGCGAAGATCATGTGGGTGGTGCGCGTGCGCTCGATCTCGTCCAGCAGGCCCTCGCCGGGGTCGGCCCAGAGCAGGCAGGCGCCATGGGTCAGCGGCAGCAGCGCGCACATGTTGCCGGCGTCGAAGGACAGCGACATGCAGTCGAGCATGCGGTCGCCCGGGCCGATGGCCAGACGGCGGCCATGATCCAGCAGCAGGTTGGCCAGCGCGCCGTGCTCGACCATCACGCCCTTGGGCAACCCTGTGGAACCCGAGGTGTAGATCACCTGCGCCAGCTGCTGCGGCTCGTCGCGGCGTGGCGGCGCCGCAGGCGACTGGGCATCCAGCTGCGCGCACAGCTCCGGGTCGTTCAGATCGACCCAGCGCAGCTCGCCCAGCGCGAACGGCGCGGCGCCGGCACCGAGTAGCAGGTCGAGCCCGGCGTCGCTGACGATATGGGCGATGCGCTCGGCCGGGTAATCCGGGTCCAGCGGCACGTAGGCGCAGCCGGCCTTCCACACCGCGAGCGCGGCGACGGCGAAGGCGTTCTCACGCCGCGCCAGCACCCCGACCAGCGCACCCGGCCGGCAGCCCTCGGCCTGCAGCCAGTGCGCCAGGCGATTGGCCCGCGCATCCAGCTCGGCGTAGCTGATGTGGCCTGCGCCTTCATGCAGCGCCACGGCCTGCGGCTGGCGGCGCGCCCACTGCTCGAACAGCGACAGCGGCGTCAGCCCGTGCGGGTAGCCCGCCGGCAGCGCCGCCAGCCGCTCGCCGGTGGTGCGCAGCAGTTCGTCGTCGAGCAGCGGCAATTGCCAGATGTCCTGCGCGGGGTCGGCGACCACCGCCTGCAGCAGCCGCAGCAAGCGGCTGGCGTAGCCTTCGACGGTGCCGCGCTCGAACAGCGCGGTGGCGTACAGCCAGTCGATGCGCACCGCATCCATCAACTCGGTGGCCTTCACCGAGATATCGGTCTTGGCCGGCAGCGCCGGCGAGGTTTCCTCCACCGCCGCGCAACCGGGGATCAGGTCGTTGAAATCGACCCGCGCCTGGTACACCAGCATGATCTGAAAGATCGGGTTGATCGCCGTATGCCGGTCCATGCCCAGCGCCTCGCCGAGCGCCTCGAAGCGGTACAGCTGATGGTCGAAGGCCTGCAGATCGTCCTGCCGGCACTGGCGCAGGTAGTCGCTGAACGACTGCTGCTCGGGCAGCTGCGTGCGCAGCACCAGGGTGTTGACGAAGAAGCCCACCAGCGTCTCGATGTCCGGGCGTTCGCGATAGGCCAGCGGGGTGCCGACGACGATGTCACGCTCACCGCTGTGACGCGCCAGCAGCAGGGCGAACAACGCGTGCAGGCCGATGAACGGCGAAGCGCTGTGGCGCTGGCAGAGCTGCTTGAAGCGCGCCCACAGGCCGTTGTCGATGGTCGAGAACACCAGCGCGCCGCCGCTGGTCTGCTGCGCCGGGCGCGGCCGGTCCAGCGGCAGGCTGTGCACCTCGGGAATGCCGGCCAGGCGCTCGACCCAGAACGGCCTGTACTCGGCGTGGTAATCGCGAAACAGCGGCGAGTTGAACCAGTGCGCGTAGTCGATGAAGGTCAGCGGCGGCTCGCCCCAGTCCAGCGGCTGGCGATTCTGGTAGGCGAGGAAGGCGGTCTTGAGGCCGGCGAACATGTTCTTCACCGACCAGCCATCGGAAATGATGTGATGCTGGTTGATCAGCAGCACATGCTCACGCGCGCCCAGACGCAGCAGGTGCACGCGGGTCAGCTCGCCGCTGGCGAGGTCGAACGGCCGCTCGATTTCCTCGCGCACCCGTGCGGCCACTCGCGCCTCGAGGGCCGATTCCTCCAGTCCGGTGAAGTCTTCATGGATCAGGGCGAAGCCGCGATGGGCGAAGATCTGCTGCTCGCCCTTGCCCTCGGCGTTGCGCAGAAAGCGCGTGCGCAGGCTGGCGTGGCGCCGCACCAGGGCGTCGAAGGCGAACTCCAGCGCCGCCACGTCCAGCTCGCCGCTGAGGCGGAAGAACACCGGCATGTTGTACAGGTGCGAATGCGCCTGGTACTGCTCGATGAACCACAGCCCGCTCTGCGACGAGGACAGCGGGCCGACCTCGGCGTGATGCGGCTCGATGGGCGCCTCGAACGCCTGCCGCGCGCGCAGGCAGCGGACGATGGCGTCGCGATTGGCGCGAATCAGCTGACCCAGCTCGGGCGTCAGTGCCGCCTGGCTCGACTGCGAAACCAGCTGACCCTGGGCATTCAGCGCCAGGTGTACGCCTTGCCCGGCGAGCTGCCGGAGCAGGCCGATGATGTTGTCGTGCATCTGCTACCTCTCAGGCTGCCAGGGTGGCACCGCCGTCGACGACGATGTCCTGCAGGGTGATGTGGCTGGCCAGGTCCGAGGCGAGGAACAGCACCGTATTGGCCACCTCCTCGGGCGTGGCAATCTTCTGCAGCGGGATGCCGAGCTTGAACTGCTCGGGCAGGCCGGCGATGGTCCGCGCGCGGCCGCTGTCGTCGGTCCACATGCCGCGCTGCATGGCGGTATCGGTGGAACCCGGCGACACCAGGTTGCAGCGCACGCCGCAGCTCGCCAGCTCCAGCCCGGCGGTGCGGATCAGGCTGCTCAGCGCTGCCTTGGATGCCGCGTAGGCCGCCATCTGCATGCGCGGCACCCGCGTCGCATTGCTGCTCACCGCCACCACCGCGCCACGGCCTTGCGCGCGGAAGCGCGGCAGCAGCTCGCGCAGCAGGTAGAACGGCCCGGAGACGTTGACCCGCAGCGAGTCGTCCCAGTCGGCCAGGCTCAGCTCTTCGATCGCGCCGAGGCGCAGGATGCCGGCGACGCTGGCGAACACGTCGATGCCCTGCCCCGGCACCAGCAGCTCGGCGCAGGCCTGACGCACGGCGGCGGCATCACCCACATCGAGCACATGGGTGCGATAACCGTAGTCGCGCTCCGGAAACGCACGGTCCAGCCCCAGCACCTCACCGCCAAGCCGGGCAAAGCCCTCGGCCACCGCGCGGCCGATGCCCTGGCCGGCACCGGTGACCCAGATGCGCCGCCCGCGAAAATCCATCTGCTGTGTCATCTGCATGTCCTCACCAGACCAGTTCCACCTGCGCTTGCCCCTGCCGCAGCCGGCTGTCGAGGAAGCGGCAGAAATCCGCCAGACAGGGGTTGTCGAACACATCCGAAACCTTCACCGCGGTGCCGAACTCGGCGGCCAGGCGGTTGACGATCTGGATGGTCTGCAACGACTGGCCACCGAGTTCGAAGAAGTTGTCCCGCGCCTGAATGCCGCCGACGCCGAGGATCTGCTGCCAGATGGCGCTGACCCGCTGCTGGGTCGCATCGTCCAGCGCCTGCGTCGTCGCACCCTGCAGGTACTCGGCCTGCAGGCGCTTGCGGTCGAGCTTGTTGCTGCCGGTGCGCGGCAGCGCGCGGTAGTGGCGGTAGTCGGTGGGCACCATCGCCGCCGGCAGCACATGACTCAGCGCGCGGCGAAGCGCCCGCAGGTCGTCACGCGGGCCAGCGACAAAGGCCACCAGCCGGCGCAGGCCGCCGTCCAGCTCGAGGCCGAGCACGCAGGCCTCGTCGACGCCGTCCAGCGCCAGCAGGCGCGCCTCCACCTCGCCGGGCTGGATGCGGTAGCCGCTGATCTTGAATTCGTTGTCCAGCCGGCCGAGATAGACCAGCTGACCGTCGACGCGGCGCACGCGGTCGCCGGTGCGGTAGACGGTCTGCTCGTGCGCACCGATGCGCAGACGGGCGAAGGCCGCGGACGCGCTGTTGATATAGCCGCTGGCCAGCTGCGCACCGCACAACACCAGCTCACCCTCGACGGCTGGACGGTCGCCGCGTTCGAGCACCAGCGCCTGCACCGTCGCCAGCGGCAGCCCGATCGGCAGGCGTTCGGCTCCCGCGTCGGCGCCCTGCAGATCGCAGCTGCTGGCGACCACCGTGGCCTCGGTCGGTCCGTAGGTGTTGATCAGCCGCAGTTGCGGCCCGGCCACCCGTTGCCAGGCTGCCAGCTGTTCGGGAAATACCGCCTCGCCACCGATGATCACCGTGTGCAGCCGCGCCGGAATCCGCGCCTGGCCGCTGCGCAGCGCCACCACCCATTCGTTCCAGAACGCCGTCGGCAGGTCGACGATGCTGATCGCCTGTGCCTCGATGCCATCGACGAAGGTGCCGATCGACTGCAGCAGCGCATCGGTGCGCAGCACCAGGGTCGCGCCGGCACTCAGGCTGACGAAGACTTCCTCGATGCTCGCATCGAAGTTGAACGGTGCGAACTGCAGCATGCGGTCGTCCGCCGTCACGCCATACCGCAGGCGCGCCGCCGCGCTGAAGTGATCCAGCGCGCGATGGCTGATCTCCACGCCCTTCGGCGTGCCGGTGGAGCCGGAGGTGAACATCAGGTAGGCGGCCGCCTCGCCGCCGCGCGGCGCATGGCGGCGCTCACGGCTGGCGAGCTGGCCGACCAGCAGGATCGGTCCGGCGTAGCTGTCGGCCAGACGATGCCGGTAGGCCGCTTCGGTGATCACCAGCGCCAGCTCTGCGCTGGCGCAGATCAGTGTCTGCCGTTCGGCCGGCTGTTCGGCGTCCAGCGGCACGTACACGGCGCCCGCCAGCAGCACGCCGAGCTGGGCGAGGATCGCCTCGGGCGAACGCGCGAGCATCACCCCGACCCGCGCGCCGGGCTGCACGCCCTGCTCTGCCAGTGCCGCGGCGATCTCCTCGGCGCGTGCGAGCAGCGCGGCGTAGTTCAGCCTGCGCTCGCCCTGGCACAGGGCAATGCGCTCCGGCTGGCGCTCGGCGTGAGCGCGGATCGCCGCCAGCACGCTGGTCACCTCGCCCAGCTGCGCCTGCTCTGCGGCCGGCGCGTTCAGGCGCTCGCGAAATCGGTAGTCGGCCATCCAGGCATCGAGCACCCTGTCGCGCGGGGTCTCGGGTTCCGTCAGCCAGCGGCCGAGCAGCTCGAACAGTTCTTCCTGTAGCGCCTGCAGGTGCGCGGCGCTGTAGCAGGCCGGGTTGGCGTCGTAGTCCAGCTGCGGAACGCCATCTGCACCGACCTGCACTTCCAGGGTCAGGTCCTCCACCGGCCCGGCGCTGAGGTTGAGCGTGCGTGCCGCCAGCTCGCCGTAGGCCAGCGGGCGGTCGAACGGCATGATGTTGATCAGCGGGCCAAACAGCCGCTGCTCGCCACCGACACGGCCGAGGTCGCGGCGCAGCGCTTCGTAGCGGTAATGCTGGTGCCTGCGGCTGGCGCGGCGCAGCTTGCCGATCGCCTTCGCACTGGCGATCAGGCTGGCCTCGCCATCGGCCTGCAGGCACAGCGGCGCGATGTTCATCTGCATGCACGGCACGTTGAACGCCGCCGAGCCGATGCGATTCATCACCATCAGCCCGAACACCTGGGCATCGCTGCCGCTGACCTGGCGCAGCTGCGCGCTGAGCGCGGCCAGCAGCAGATCGGCCCAGCCGATACCGTGGGCCTCGGCGGTGGCGCTCAGCAGCTGCCACAGCGGTGCCGGAAAGCGCGCGCCGTGCCGCACGAAGGTCGCCGAGATCGGCGCACTGCGCTCGCTGAAGCTGACCGGCGCCGGCAGCCGCGAGAAGGCTTCCAGCCAGTAGCCGCGCGCGGCGGCGGTCGTGTTCTGCGCGTCGCGCTCGGCGTCCTCGGCGAGCACATCGGCGTAACGGCCGAAGCCGCAGGCCGGTGCCGGCTCGCCGCGCACGGCGGTGCCGTAAAGCTCGGCGACGCGCTGGTACAGCAGGTTGCTGCCGTAGCCGTCGAGGGCGATGTGGTGCACGCAGCTGTAGAGAAAATCCTGCCCCGCCGCCCGCAGCAGGACGAAGCGGCAGGCCAGTTCGCGCTCAAGGTCGAACGGCTGACGGATATCGGCCTGCGCCCAGTCGCGTACCCAGCTTTCGGCATCGGCAAACGCCGGCACGTCCAGCTGCGCCACCGTCAGCGGCAGCTCGCAGGGGTCGAAGCACACCGTTTCGCCGTCGGTCACATAGCGCCCGCAGAGCGCCTCGCACTCGCCCACCGCCTGCTGCACGGCAGCGATCAGCAGTGGCGCCTGCACCGTGCCGGCAAAGGCGATGCATTCGACGGTGTTGAACATGGCGCGGTCTTCGTTGAGCAGGTAGCCGTACCACAGGCCCTGCTGCGCATTGCCCAGCGGCCTCATGCGGCACCCCCACGCTGCTGGATCTGCGCCCACCAGCCGTTGAGCGTCGGCGTCTTCGCCAGATCGGTGAAGCTCAGTTCCAGCCCCTGCTCGCGCCACTCGCTGAGCAGCGACATGACCTGGATCGAATCCAGGCCGTAGTCGAGCAGGTTCTCGTCCGCGTCGAACGGCTCGTCCACCTCATCGAGCATGGCCAGCAGGCGCGCCTGCAGCGCCTCGCGGGTCAGCCTCAGACCTGCTGCATGCCCCAGCCCGAGCACTTCGCGGCATTCGATGACTCGACCGCAGCGCGTGGCGACGTAGTTCAGCGCCATCTGGTGGTCGACCTGGCTGAAGTCGGCGATGCCGTCGGCCAGCAGGAACGGCTGGATGTCGCGCATGAAGGCGTCGCAGGCGGTCATCAGGCAGCCGATGTGGCCGTAGATGCCGCCGATGATCAGCTGATCGCGGCCCAGCTCGCGCAGCAGGTGTTCCAGCGGCGAGCGCTGGAAGGCGCTGTAACGCCATTTGACCAGCACCGTGTCGTCCGCCGCCGGCGCCAGGCCGGCGACGATGCCCTGGCGCGCCGGATACTGGGTGATGCCCGGCCCCCACATATCGTTGAGCAGCGCCCGCTCGGCGTCGGCCTGCTGGCCCGGTTGTGCGGTGTAGACCACCGGGATGCCAAGCGCCTTGCAACGCGCGCGCACGGCGGCCAGGCGCTCGACCAGCGCGACAACGAAGGCGCTGCCCTCGCCCCAGAAATCGCAGAAGTAGTCCTGCATGTCATGGATCAGCAGCACCGCTCGCGCCGGCTCGACCGGCCACTGGACCTTGTTCACCGCCCATTCGCTGGGCAGTCGGTAGGGCGTGAGTGAGGGAATAGCCATGTGCGAAGTCCTTATTCGGTGACGGTCAGTTGTTCGGCGAGACGGCGGCGCAGGCGACTCTTGTCGACCTTGCCCACCGCCGTCATGGGCAGCGCCGCGACCTGCTCGATGCGGTCCGGCAGCTTGTAGTCGGCCAGCCCGAGGCCACGCAGGTACTTGCGCAGGGCGACGCCCTTGAGCGTCGGGTCGCGGCTGACGATGAACGCGCAGCTCTTCTCGCCCATGCTCGGGTCCGGCATGGAAACCAGCGCGGCGTGGGTGACGGCCGGATGCGCCATCAGCAAGTTCTCGACTTCCTCGGCGGCGATCTTTTCGCCGCCGCGGTTGATCTGGTCCTTGATTCGCCCGACCACCACCAGGTAGCCGTCCGCGCGCAGCTGCACCAGATCGCCGGAGCGGTAGAAGCCCTCGGCATCGAAAGCCTGGGCGTTGTGTTCCGGGCTCTGGAAATAGCCACGGATGGTGTAGGGCCCGCGGGTCAGCAGTGCGCCGGTCTGCCCCGGTGCCACCGGACAACCGTCGCGGTCGACCACCTTGACCTCGTCGTCCGCGCTCATCGGCCGGCCCTGGGTCAGGTAGACGTGCTCGTCGTCATCGTCCAGGCGGGTGTAGTTGACCAGTCCCTCGGCCATGCCGAAGACCTGCTGCAGACGACAGCCGAGCACCGCCGGGATGCGCCGCGCCAGCGCTTCTGGCAGCCGCGCGCCGCCGACCTGCAGCAGCCGCAGCGAGGCCAGCGCGGCCTCATGCCCGGGCGCCGCCTGCAGCCACAGCGACAGCGCCGGCGGTACCAGCGCGGCGACGTTGACCCGCTGCGCGGCGATCAGCGCAAAACAGCTGGCCGGGCCGGGATCGGCCGCCAGCACCACGCGGCCACCGGCGACGAACACGCCCAGCGCGCCGGGCGAGCTGAGCGGGAAGTTGTGCGCCGCCGGCAGTGCGCAGAGGTAACGGGTATCGCGGTCGAAACCGCACAGCTCCACGCTGCGCCGCACGCTGTAGTAGTAGTCGTCGTGGGTACGGGGGATCAGCTTCGGCGTGCCGGTGCTGCCGCCGGAGAGCTGGAAGAACGCCACCTCGTGCGCCGGCGTCGGCGCAAACTCGCGCGCGGCGGCCACCGGTTGCAGCCAGGCCGCCAGGCTGCGCTGCGCCAGACCGTCGGCATGCAGCAAGGCGGTGTCGATGCCGGCCAGCTGTTGCAGTTCGGCGAGAAACAGGTCGTCGTTCTGGAACAGCGGATGCAAACGGCTGGCGATCAGCAGGCGCGGACGGATCTGCTCGGCATAGGCGCGCAGTTCCAGCCGGCTGTGGCTGAACAGCGCGTTGACCGGTGCGATGCCGGCCTTGAGCAGGGCGAAGAAGACGATGTACAGCTCGGCCTGATTGCCCAGCTGCACCAGCGCCCGGTCGCCCTGACCGAGGCCGTGATTGGCCAGTCGCCGCGCCAGGTTGGTGGACAACTCATCGAGTTCGGCATAGCTCAGCTCGCGCTCGCCGCAGACCACGGCGATGGCCTCCGGCTGCGTTTCGACCTGAACCGCAAGCAGGTGGCTGAGCGGCTCGCCCAGCCAGTAACCGGCCTGGCGGTAGCGCTCGGCGAACGCGGCGGGCCAGCGGGTGAAGGGAATCAGGCTCACACGGCCTCCTTGTCGAGGCCGAAGGCGGCGAGCATGGTGCCGAGCTTGGTGCCGGTTTCGCGCCATTCCGCCTCCGGGCAGGACGCGCTGACCAGACCGGCGCCGGCGAACAGGCGCACGCGAGTCTGCTGGATGATTCCGCAACGGATGACCACCGCCCACTCGCCGTTGCCGGCGGCATCGCACCAGCCGACGATGCCGCCGAACACGCCACGGTCGAATGGCTCCAGTTCGGCGATCACCTGCTTGGCGGCAGCGGTGGGAAAACCGCACAGCGCCGGCGTCGGGTGCAGCCGGCAAGCCAGACGCAGCGCGGACAGCTCGTCATGCAGCTCGCCGTCGATCCGGGTCGACAGGTGCCAGAGCCTGGCGGTCTTGAGCAGCGCTGGCGCTGGCGGGACGTTCAGCGTGCGGCACAGCGGGCGCAGCTGGCGTTCGAGATCGTCAATGACCAGCCGGTGCTCGTGCTGATCCTTGGCCGAATCGAGCAGCGCGTGGGCGGCCTCCGCGTCGGTCCGCGGGTCGGGCGAACGCTTGGCCGATCCCGCCAGCGGGTTGGTGCTGAACGCACGCCCCTGCTTGCGCAGCAGCAGCTCCGGACTGGCGCCGATCAGCACGCCCTCGCCGGGCAGGTCGACCGCGAAGTGATAGGCCTCCGGGTTCTGCTGGCGCAGACCCTGGAAGATCGTCTGCGCGCAGGGCGGTTCGTCGAATTCGAGTTGCAGCAGACGCGACAGCACGGCCTTGTCGATGCGGCCTTCACGCAGCAGATCCAGCGCCTGATTGACCGCATCGCAGAAGCCAGCGCGTCCCGGCTGCTCGATGCAGCTGCGCGCGGCGCCGCAGGACAGACCGCAGATCGCGGTGGGCGGCGCGCTGGGCGGCAGGAACGCCAGATGCCGCGGCACGAAGAGCCGCGATGGCTGCGCCTTGTCGAAGGGAATCACCCCGACCACAGCCGGATTGCTCAGCCCGGCCCGACGCGCGTCGTCGAATGCCTGCTGCATGCTGCGCTCGAGCGCCTGGCCATCGTCACCGCAGGGCAGGGTCAGCGCAGCGAAACAACCGCTCGCCTCGACTCCGCCTGTCGGCGAATAAAACCGGAAACCAGGGTCAAAGATACGGCTCTGGCGGCCGCCAGAGAGTACTGCCTGAGCCCATGCGTTCACCGCGATCTCCTTATCCGATCTTAATCAGAATTATTATCATTTGCATGAAAGAGCGACGAATCTAGTCACGCCAACGAGATGCGTCAAATTATTTCGGAGGATTTTCAGCGAATGCCTGGATGTCAAAAAGCCAGCATAAATTGCACGAACGGCCGCGAACTTCGCCGACAAGATCGCATCGAAACGGCGTTGATTTACTGCTAAAGGAGTCGAAATGCGCGACAGCTCGTACCTCACCGCTACGCAGCGAAACACCCTCCCGGCGACTGGAGCGCACCCTTCAGGACAGCTGCGGCACCTGCGCGCCGGAGCGTTCGCGCTGCTGGCGACGGCCGTCGCGCTGCCCGCCTGGGCGACGAACGGCGGCTCGCTGGCCGAGCGCGACGCGCACAACAAACGCCTGAGCGAACAACTGCAGCTGGCACCCAACGGGCAAGCCGCCGCGCCGACCACGCGCTACAACCACATCATCACCTTCGGCCAGTCGCTCGCCTCGGCGGCCGAAGGCTGGCCGGCGCTGTCGACCGAGGCGCGCTACGACAACCTGATGCTCGGCCAGGCGGTGCGCTCGGCGACCTTCAGCGGGGCGTCTTTCCAACCTGTTGGCCAGGCGGCCTTCAGCCCGCTGCGCGCGGTGGTGCAGCGCAAGAGCGATGCGCGAGACATTCTCGAACCGGCGCAGGTCGCTCAGCTCGAAGAGCACGCCCAGGAGGAAGGCGAATCGGTGGATATCGGTGCGCTGAACATGGCGCGACGCCTGTATCTGCAAAAGCGCGGCAGCGAGTCGGACCCGCGACACCTGTTCCTCGCCAGCAACGCGGCAACCTCCGGACGCTCCATCGCCCAGCTGTCGAAGACCGGCGGCACCCACGAATACCGTCGCGTGCCACAGGCCATGGACCAGGCGAAGGCGCTCGCCGATGCGGAGAACGCCAGCTATGCCGTCAGCGCGTTCTTCTGGATGCAGGGCGAGTTCGACTATTCCCACACCAACGGCGGGGTGAACGACAAGGCGCATTACAAGCGGCTGGCG
This sequence comes from Stutzerimonas stutzeri TS44, assembly GCA_000263395.1. Lineage (GTDB taxonomy): Bacteria > Pseudomonadota > Gammaproteobacteria > Pseudomonadales > Pseudomonadaceae > Stutzerimonas > Stutzerimonas stutzeri_C. The sequence continues at coordinate 36,620 of AJXE01000007.1, read as the reverse complement.
CGCCAGTTGCGCGACGACCTCTATGCCGACACCCGCGCCATCACCGGGCAGACGCGGATGCCCGCCTTCATCAGCTATCAGACCGACGCCAAGTCATCGGTGAAGGACGGCTCGCTGGCGGTCGGCATGGCGCAATGGGAGCTGGCGCAGGAGGAGCCCAACTGGTTTCTCGCCGGCCCGGTGTACCCGTACGTCGACAAGGGCGTGCACCTGTCGGCCAACGGCTATCGCTGGTTCGGCCAGATGCTCGGCAAGGTCTACCACCGGGTCGTCGTCGAGGGCCGCAAATGGCAGCCGCTGGCGCCGCGTCAGGCTACCGTCGCGGGGCGCGAGATTCTGCTGGATTTCCACGTTCCCGAGCCGCCGCTGCAGTTCGCCGAACCCTACCTCGGCCACGTCGCGCGGCCGGTGAAGAACAAGGGCTTCATGGTCTACGACGACAACGGCGAGGTGCCGCTGGCGGCGGTGGAGATTGCCGCCGACACCATCGTCCGCCTGCGCGCCGGGCGCGAACTGGTCGGGCAGCCGCGCGTTACCTACGCCAGCTTCCAGGTCGGCGGTGCCGGCCAGCTGCGCGACAGTGATGCCACGCAGGCCGATGCCAGCTACGAATACCTGCCGAACCAGGGCATGCCCGACGAAGCGAACATCCCCGCCCTGGTCGGCAAGCCCTACCCGCTGCAGAACTGGAGCGTCGCCTTCGAGCTACTGGCAAGCCCCGTTCAGGCGCCGTAGCACTACCAGCCGAGGGTTTCTTTAAGGAAAGGAATGGTCAGCTTGCGCTGCGCCTGCAGCGACGCCTGATCGAGGCGGTCGAGCAGCTCGAACAGCGCGCTCATGCTGCGCGCGCCGCGGGTGAGGATGAAGCGCCCGACGTCGTCCGGCAGGTTCAGCCCGCGACGCGAGGCGCGCAGCTGCAGCGCGCGCAGCTTGTCTTCGTCGGACAGCTGCTGCAGCTGGAACACCAGCGCCAGGCTCAGCCGCGATTTGAGATCAGGCAACTGCACCGCCAGCTCGCGCGGCGAGGCATCGGCGGCCAGCAGCAGGCGCCGGCCGCTGTCGCGCAGGCGATTGAACAGGTGGAACAGCGCCTCCTCCCACACCGCATCGCCGGCGATCGCGTCGAGATCGTCGAGGCAGACCAGTTCGCACTGTTCGAGGTTGTCGAGCAAAGCCGGGCCATACTCGGCGACCTCCGCCAGCGGCAGGTAGACGGCCTGCTCGCCACGCTCCTCGACACGCAGGCAGGCCGCCTGCAGCAGGTGGCTGCGGCCGACACCGATGCTGCCCCACAGGTAGATCAGCTCGTCCGACCAGCCTGCCGCCGGCGAGCAGAGTCGCTCGACATAGCCGAGCGCCGCGGCGTTGGCGCCCGGATAGAAGTTGGCGAAGGTGGCATCGTCGCGCAGACGCACGCCCAGGGGCAGTTGAATCGGTTTCATGGCTCGGATGGTGGTTCGGCCGCGGCGGCGGCAGGCTTCGCATAAAGGTCCGAGAGTTTATAGAGATCATGCACATGGCGCAGCAGGACCATGATCACCGCCGCCACCGGCAGCGCCAGTAGCACGCCGGTGAAGCCGAACAGCTGGCCGCCGGCGAGCACCGCGAAGATCACCGCCACCGGATGCAGACCGATGCGATCACCCACCAGCAACGGCGTCAGCAACATGCCTTCGAGCATCTGCCCGACCGTGAAGACCGCGGCGACGCCCAGCAGCGGATACGGCTCCAGGCCGAACTGGAACAGCACGGCGACGATCGCCGCCACGAAGCCGACGACGAAGCCCATGTACGGCACGATGCTGGCGAGACCGGCGAGCACGCCGATCAGCAGGCCCAGCTCCAGGCCGACCAGCATCAGGCCGCCGGCATAGATCACCGCCAGCGCCAGCATCACCAGCAACTGGCCGCGCAGGAACGCGCCGATCACTTCGTGGCACTCACCGATCAGCGCCATCACCACGCCCTCGCGGCGGCGCGGCAGCAGGCTGCGCAGCTTGGCCATGATCAGGTCCCAGTCGCGCAGCAGATAGAAGCTCACCACCGGCACCAGCAGCAGGTTGCCGACCCACGCCAGCAGCGCCAGGCTCGACGCGGTCGCCTGGCTGAGGATCGCCCCGACGATGTCGGTGGTGCTGCCCAGATGCCCGGACAGCGCCGTCTTCAACTGGTCGAAGCGCCAGAAGTCCTGCTCCAGTCCCAGCCGCTCCTGCACCCAGGGCAGCGCCTGTTGCTGCAACCAGTCCAGCGCCAGCGGCGCGAGCTGGTAGAGATGCATCAGCTGCTTGCCGAGCATCGGCAGCAACACCAGCAGGAGCAGCAACAGCAGCAGGCTGAACAGCGTGAACACGGCAATCACCGCCCAGGTGCGCGACAGCTTGCAGCGCTCCAGGCGATCGGCCAGCGGATCGCCCAGATAGGCCAGCAGGATGCCCACCAGGAACGGCGAGAGAATCGGCATCAACAGGTAGACCAGCCAGCCGCACAGCAGCAGGCCGACCAGCCACAGCCAGCGGTTGGAATCATTCATGTTCATGGCGCGGTGCCTTGCGGTCAGGGGCTTGGGAAGTGTGCAGTGGCGCTTACCAGCGGTAACGCAGCAGCGTGTCGGGCGCAGGTTGCGCCGCCTGCGGCTGGTCGGGTGCTACCGGCGCCGCACTGGCATCGAGCGGTGCCGGCTCGGTCGGAACTTCCTGCAGATGCGCCAGCTCCAGCTGGGCACGCAGCTGCTCGGGGCTGGTGGTCACGCGATAGACCAGACGGTCGCGCTCGACGCTCAGCAGCTTGCCGCCGAGCGGCTGCAGCAGCTTGTCCAGCTCGGCGAAGCGGCTGATGTCGGCACCGAGCACTTCCAGCGTCAGCTCCTTGGCCGCGCCCGGCGCAACGACGTAGCGCGGCGCCAGGTATTGGCTCACCGCCAGCATCACCGCATCGGCGAGCGCCGCCTGGCTATCGCCCTTGGCCTGACCGCTGCCGTGGTCATCGTTCAGCCAGAGGTTCCAGTGCGCCTGCCAGCCCTGCTCGCCCTCACGCGCGTGCACCGCCAGCAGCGCATCGGCGGCGTAGCGTTCGGACGGTTCGCGCAGCGCCTGGGCGTCCGCGGCGGCGAGTGTTTCGGGGGTTGCCGCGAGCTGTTCCTGCAGATCGGCCAGCGGCAGACGCAACGGCAGGCCGCGATGCCGGGCCGCGGCCTGCAGCGTGGTCGCACCGTCCTGCGCATCGCCCAGCAGCTGGGTGCCGTTGACCGTCTCGCTCAGCCACCACGCCAGCACCACCGGGTGGTTGGCGCCCCACAAGGCCAGGCCGGCCTCGCGCAGGCTGCGCTCGGTGGTGGCCGGATCGAAGTCGACGACGATGCTGTCGCCCTCGTAGCCGTAGCGACTGATCAGCTTCTGCGGGTCCTTGCGCAGTTCGGCTAGCGCCGGCTTGCTGGCACTGTCGGCATCGCCGGTCAGGCGCAGCAGCAGCGTATCGAAGGCCCGCTGCAGCGCCTCGCCGCGCGCGTCGGTCTGCTGGCTGGGCACCGGCTCACGCACCTGATAGAGCGTGCGCAGCGGTTCGGCGAACAGCGGCGATGCCGCCAGCGCGAGGCAGGCGACGAGGAAACGGGAAACTAGGCGCATGGAGGGTTCTCGCGAGAGCGGCTGATCGCCGGCGGGGAACGGGAGCGCATACCTTAAACAGCCGCCGGATACCCGGCAACCGACACACGCCCGGCCTGTCGGCTGTGTCACCGCCGCGTCCGGTCGTAGCTGCCCGCGCCGCGCGCCCCGGGCGGGATGGTCGCTGCGTGGCAAGCCTGATAAAATCGCGCGCTTTCCGCAGACCAACTCCGACGCCCCACCGCGGGCCGGAAATCCTGCGCCAGCCGAAGGCATGCTTCCGCTGGCCGTCGCACGGTCGAAACCCGCACTCCTCTCACAGGCCCGGACTCTATGAGCAAGCAACCCTCCATTAGCTACAAGGACGCTGGCGTCGATATCGATGCAGGCGAAGCGCTGGTCGAACGCATCAAGGGCGTGGCCAAGCGCACCGCGCGCCCTGAAGTGATGGGCGGCCTGGGTGGATTCGGCGCCCTTTGCGAGATTCCGGCCGGCTACAAGCAGCCGGTGCTGGTCTCCGGCACCGATGGCGTCGGCACCAAGCTGCGTCTGGCGCTGAACCTGAACAAGCACGACAGCATCGGCCAGGACCTGGTCGCCATGTGCGTCAATGACCTCGTCGTCTGCGGCGCCGAGCCACTGTTCTTCCTCGACTACTACGCCACCGGCAAGCTCAACGTCGACGTGGCCGCCACCGTGGTTACCGGCATCGGCGCCGGCTGCGAACTGGCCGGCTGCTCGCTGGTCGGCGGTGAAACCGCCGAAATGCCCGGCATGTACGAAGGCGAGGACTACGATCTGGCCGGCTTCTGCGTCGGCGTGGTGGAAAAGTCCGAGATCATCGACGGCTCCAAGGTCGCCACTGGCGACGCGCTGATCGCCCTGCCCTCTTCCGGTCCGCACTCCAACGGTTACTCGCTGATTCGCAAGATCATCGAAGTCGCCGGCGCCGACATCGAAAACGTGCAGCTCGACGGCAAGCCGCTGGCCGATCTGCTGATGGCGCCGACACGCATCTACGTCAAGCCGCTGCTGAAACTCATCAAGGACACCGGCGCGGTCAAGGCGATGGCCCACATCACCGGCGGCGGCCTGCTCGACAACATCCCGCGCGTGCTGCCCGAAGGCGCCCAGGCGGTGATCGACGTGGCCAGCTGGAACCGCCCGGCGGTGTTCGACTGGCTGCAGGAAAAAGGCAACGTCGACGAGCACGAGATGCACCGTGTGCTGAACTGCGGCGTCGGCATGGTCATCTGCGTCGCCCAGGACCAGGTCGACGCAGCCCTGGCCAACCTGCGCGCCAGCGGTGAGCAGCCGTGGGTGATCGGCCGGATCGCCGAGGCCGCCGAAGGCGCGGCGCAGGTCCAGCTGAACAACCTGAAAGCTCACTGATGCCCTGCAACGTCGTCGTCCTGATCTCCGGGTCCGGCAGCAACCTGCAGGCGCTGATCGACAGCCAGAGCGACAGCAACCCGGCACGTATCGGCGCGGTGATCTCCAACCGTGCCGATGCCTACGGACTGCAGCGCGCCCAGGCCGCCGGCATTCCCACTCAGGTGCTGTCGCACCGTGAGTTCGCCGACCGCGAGGCTTTCGATGCGGCACTGATGGCCGCCATCGACGCGTTCCAGCCGGATCTGATCGTGCTCGCCGGATTCATGCGCATCCTCACGCCCGGCTTCGTCCGCCATTACCAGGGGCGCCTGCTGAACATCCACCCGTCACTGCTGCCCCGGCACAAGGGGCTGGATACGCACAACCGCGCCGTGGCTGCCGGTGATGCCGAACATGGCTGCAGCGTGCACTTCGTCACCGAAGAGCTGGACGGCGGGCCGGTGGCGATCCAGGCGGCGATCCCGATCCGCCCGGATGAAAGCGTCGCGCAACTGACCGACCGCGTGCATGTCGAAGAACATCGCATCTACCCGCTCGCCGTCCGCTGGTTCGCCGAAGGGCGCTTGCGCCTCGGCGAGCAGGGCGCGATGCTGGACGGCGAAAAACTGCCGGCCTCCGGCCACCTGATACGAACCTAGGAGAGATTATGCGTCGCGCCTTGCTGCTCGCTCTCGCCATGCTGGCCCTGCCGGTCCATGCGCTGGAGCTCAAGCCCTTCTCCGCCAGCTACACCGCCGACTGGACGCAGGTACCGGTCAGCGGCACTGCCGAACGCAGCCTGGCGAAAACGCAGGATGGCCGCTGGCAGCTCGATTTCGAGGCTTCGATGCTGGTTGCCAGCTTCAGCGAGCGCAGCACGTTTCGCGTCGAGGGTGACACCTTCCTGCCGGATAGCTATCGCCTCGAACGCGGCGGCCTGGGCAAGGGCAAGAAGATCAAGCACACCTTCGACTGGCAGGCCAAGCAGGTGGTCGGCAGCGACCGCGGCGATCCGGTCCAACTGACGCTGCACCGCGGCCTGCTGGACAAGTCGACCTATCAGGTCGCCCTGCAGCAGGAAGTCGCGGCAGGCAAGCAGAGCATGAGTTATCAGGTGGTCGACGGCGACGAGATCGAAACCTACGACTTCCGCGTGCTCGGCGAGGAGAAGGTCGACACCCAGGCCGGCCAGGTCGACGCGATCAAGGTCGAGCGCGTGCGCGATCCGACGCAGAGCAAGCGCGAGACCATCCTCTGGTTCGCCAAGGACTGGAACTACCTGCTGGTGCGCCTGCATCAGGTGGAAAAGGATGGCAAGCAGTACCAGATCATGCTGCAGGAAGGCAGCGTCGACGGCCGCGCCGTCAAAGGCAACTGATCACTCGCGGCGCCGCTCTGCGGTGCCGCCCTCTCCCTGTCGAGTACCCCATGACCGCCGCCCGCGCCCTGTTGCTCGTCCTGCTGCCGCTGTTCGCCGGCTGCCAGTCGCTGTTTCGCGATGAGGCGCCCGCGCCGGCCGGTGATCGTCTGCAGGGCGTGCTGACGCACCAGGGCGATGTCTGGCAGCTGCAGCCGTGCAGCCAGCTGCCGGCGCTGCGGTTACGCGACACCACGGATGGCGAGCTGCTCGAGCAGGCCAGTGAGCTGCTGGCGGACGGGCAGGCACAGCTGTTCGCCGATGTACGCGGAGTGCTCGATCTGCAGCACGCCACGCTGGCGGTGAATCGACTCTACCGCCTGCAGGGCGAGGGCCCCGGCTGCAACGATACGAATTTCCCACGCCTGATCCTGCGCGCCAGCGGCCACGAACCCGGCTGGAGCCTGATGATCACCAGCGACGGCCTGCTGCTCGAACGCCCGGGCGAACCCGCGCTTGCCCTGCCCTATTTGGAAGAGCAGCTGCCCGGCGGCCAACTGGCCTTCAGCAGCGAAGCCAACCGGCAAAGGCTGCAGCTCTGGGTCACGCCACAGCGCTGCCAGGACAGTGCCAGCGGCGCCATCACCCACCTGAGCGCGCAGCTGCGCCTGGATGACGGCAAGGTCCTGCGCGGTTGCGCCTACTACGGCGGCGCCCGCAACGATTGAACCCACCGAGGCGCAGCGCGCCCCGCGACTGACAAGAACCAGAACCATGAATGACGCCCTGTCCCTGCTGCAGCCCTACCCCTTCGAGAAACTGCGCGCTTTGCTCGCCGGCGTCGTGCCGCCAGCAGACAAGCGGCCGATCGCGCTGTCGATCGGCGAGCCCAAACATCGCTCGCCGGACTTCGTCGCCCAGGCCCTGAGGGACAACCTCGATCAGCTGGCGGTCTACCCGACTACCCTCGGCCTCCCGGCGCTGCGCGAAGCGATTGCCGGCTGGTGCGAGCGGCGCTTCGGCCTGGCCGCCGGCGCGGTCGATCCGGCCCGTCAGGTGCTGCCGGTCAACGGCACCCGCGAAGCGCTGTTCGCCTTCACCCAGGCCGTGGTCAGCCGCGCCGCCGACGGTCTGGTGATCAGCCCCAACCCGTTCTATCAGATCTACGAGGGCGCGGCGCTGCTGGCCGGCGCCACGCCGCACTATCTGCCGTGCCTGGCCGAGAACGGCTTCAATCCGGATTTCGATGCGGTGCCGAGCGAAGTCTGGCAACGCTGCCAGATCCTGTTCCTCTGCTCGCCGGGCAATCCCACCGGGGCACTGGTACCACTGCCGACGCTGCAGAAACTCATCGCCCTGGCCGACGAACACGACTTCGTGATCGCCGCCGACGAGTGCTACAGCGAACTCTACTTCGACGAGGCCAACCCGCCGGCCGGCCTGCTGAGCGCCTGCGCCGCCCTCGGTCGCCACGACTACAAGCGCTGCGTGGTGTTCCACAGCCTGTCCAAGCGCTCCAACCTGCCGGGGCTGCGCTCAGGGTTCGTCGCCGGCGATGCCGACATCCTCAAGGCCTTCCTGCTCTATCGCACCTACCACGGCTGCGCGATGCCGGTGCAGACCCAGCTGGCCAGCGTGGCGGCATGGAACGACGAAATCCACGTGCGCGCCAATCGCGAGCTGTACCGGGCGAAGTTCGACGCCGCACTGCAGATTCTCGCGCCGGTGCTCGACGTGCAGCGTCCCGATGGCGGCTTCTACCTGTGGGCGAAGACGCCGGGCGACGATCAGGCCTTCACCCGCGAGCTGTTCGCCGAAGAGCACGTCACCGTGGTGCCGGGCTCCTACCTGTCGCGCGAGATCGACGGCCTCAACCCCGGCGCCGGTCGGGTGCGCATGGCGCTGGTGGCCCCGCTGGCCGAATGCAGCGAGGCCGCGCAGCGCATCCGCGACTTCCTCGAACGCCGCTGAACCGCCCGCAGGCCCGCTGCAACCGCCCGCTGCGCTCAGTAGACGCCGGGCGGTATGGCGTCCTTGCCGTAGTTGCGCAGCTTCTTCAGATTTTCCGGCTTCATGTGTTCCGGCAGATCAGCCTCGCGCTGTTCCTCGTCCGGCTCAGTCCGCTCGGACCGTTCCGGTTCGTGCTGCCTGTTCTGTTCGCTCATGTCAGCCTCCTACCTCGCTGGAGCTACCCTTCCCAGATCGGTTCGCCATCGGCATCGATCTCGCGCAACCTGTTCAGCGCGGCCTCGGCGACGCTCTGCGCCTCGGATTGCAGATCGAACCGACGTCCGTCCGCTACCTTGACTATATGCACGTGCTCCTCGCTGCCCCGCCGCTGTACGGCGATGATCGCCTGGTAGCCATCTTCCAGCGGGATGGCCGATGACAGCGCCTCGAAATGCTCGAAATGTCTGCGTGCCATGAAGTGCCCCGTCGTTGCGATTGTCACCAATGGACAACAAGACGCTGGTAAAAGATCGCCGACCCGGCCCGAACGCGCCCGCCGTGCCACGCTCTGAATACAACCATAGCCCTGCCGGAGAAGACCGATGACCATGACCGAAGAATATGCCGCGAGCGAACCCAGCCGCGCGGCGGTCGATGCCCTCGACGGACTGACATTGCTGGAGTTCGGCGCGCCCTGGTGCGGTCATTGCCGTGCCGCCCAGCAGCCGCTGGCGCAGGTTCTGGCCGAGCGTCCGGCGCTGCGTCACCTGAAGATCGAGGATGGCCCCGGCCGCCCGCTCGGGCGCTCGTTTCGCGTCAAGCTGTGGCCGACGCTGATCCTGCTGCGCCAGGGCGTCGAGATAGCCCGCGCGGTTCGCCCGACCACCGCCGAGGCCATCGAGCAGATCCTCGGCGATGCCGGCCAGGCCTGAGCCGCGCGACATCTCCGGTCACACCCGCGGCGGCGCTCCAAGGCCGGCGCACACCGACACACGACAGCCGGGCATGGCATAATCCGCCACCGGTTTTACAGGAGTTTGGAGAGGCATCCATGCCCAATGACAACCAGGGAATTTGCCTGTACGGCATCAAGGCCTGCGACACGATGAAGAAGGCGCGCAACTGGCTCGACGAGCAGCACGTGGACTATGCCTTCCATGACTACAAGAGCGCCGGCATCGACCGCGCTCACCTGCAGGCCTGGTGCGACGAACATGGCTGGCAGACGGTGCTGAACCGCGCCGGCACCACCTTCCGCAAGCTGGATGACGCGCAGAAAACCGATCTCGACCAGGACAAGGCCATCGAACTGATGCTGGCCCAGCCGTCGATGATCAAACGCCCGGTGCTCGACCTGGGCAACCGGACCCTGATCGGCTTCAAGCCCGATCTCTACGCCGCCACATTGGCGAACACGAACTGACAGCGGCCCGTCGGCACGGACCGCCACACGAAAAGGATTCTTTTATGTCTACCACTCTCTTCAGCCTGGCCTTCGGCGTCGGCACCCAGAATCGCCAGGGCGACTGGCTGGAAGTCTTCTACTCGCTGCCGCTGCTGCAACCGGCCGGCGAGCTGGTCGCGGCGATCAGCCCGATCCTCGGCTACACCGGCGGCAACCAGGCCATCGCCATCACCATCAACCAGGCCGCCGAGCTGGCCGATGCGGTCAAGCCGCTGGATGCCAAGCAGCACGCACTGCTCACGCGCCTGGCCGAAAGCCAGCGCCCGCTGGTGGTGACGCTGCTGGCCGAGGATGCTGCGCCGACCTCGACGCCCGAGGCCTACCTCAAACTGCACCTGCTCTCGCATCGCCTGGTCAAGCCGCACGACCTGAACCTCTCCGGCATCTTCGCGCTGCTGCCCAACGTCGCCTGGACCAGCCAGGGCGCGGTCGATCTCGCCGAATTGGGCGAGCGCCAGCTGGAAGCGCGCCTGAAGGGTGAGCTGCTGGAAGTGTTCTCGGTGGACAAGTTCCCGAAGATGACTGACTACGTGGTGCCGGCCGGCGTGCGCATCGCCGACAGCGCCCGTGTGCGGCTGGGCGCCTATGTCGGCGAAGGCACCACGGTGATGCACGAAGGCTTCATCAACTTCAACGCCGGCACCGCCGGCCCGGGGATGATCGAAGGCCGCGTGTCGGCCGGCGTGTTCGTCGGCAAGGGCTCGGACCTGGGCGGCGGCTGCTCGACGATGGGCACCCTGTCCGGCGGCGGCAACATCGTGATTTCCGTGGGCGAAGGCTGCCTGATCGGCGCCAATGCCGGCATCGGTATCCCGCTGGGCGATCGCAACACCGTCGAATCCGGCCTGTACATCACCGCCGGCACCAAGGTCTGCCTGCTCGATGAGAACAGCCAGCTGGTGCAGGTGGTCAAGGCGCGTGAGCTGGCCGGTCAGCCGGACCTGCTGTTCCGCCGCAACTCGCAGACCGGCGCGGTGGAGTGCAAGACCCACAAGTCGGCGATCGAGCTGAACGAAGCGCTGCACGCGCATAACTGACAGGAGCAGCCGCAAGCTGCAAGCCACGAGCGGCAAGCAAGGCCCAACGGCCGCATCTTGCTGTTTTATCTTGCAGCTTGAAGCTTGCAGCTTATGGCCCTGATATCCCCCTGGCGTGCCGACTTTCCGGCCCTGGCGATTCTCGAAGCCCAGGGCCAGACCTACCTCGACAGCGCCGCCACTGCGCAGAAACCGCAGGCGCTGATCGACGCGCTGACCGGTTACTACACCTGCGGCGCCGCCAACGTGCATCGCGCCCAGCACCAGCCGGCCGAACGCGCCACGCGCGCCTTCGAGGACGCGCGGATCAAGGTCGCCCGGTGGTTAAACGCCGCCGACCCGACCGAGATCGTCTTTACCCGTGGCGCCACCGAGGCGCTGAACCTGCTGGCCTACGGGCTGGAGCATCTGCTGCAGGCGGACGACGAGATCGTCATCAGTGCCCTGGAGCACCATGCCAATCTGCTGCCCTGGCAGCAGCTCGCCCTGCGCCGGGGTGCCCGCCTGGTGGTGCTGCCGCTGGACGCGCAAGGCCTCATCGACCTGCCGGCCGCTGCGACACTGATCGGCCCGCGCACCCGTCTGCTCGCAGTGAGCCAGTTATCCAACGTGCTGGGCAGCTGGCAGCCGCTGCCGGCGCTGCTGGCGCTGGCCAAGGCACAGGGCGCGCTGACCGTGGTCGACGGCGCGCAGGGCGTGGTGCACGGTCGCCACGACCTGCAGGCGCTCGCCTGCGATTTCTACGTACTGTCCAGCCACAAGCTCTACGGACCGGACGGCGTCGGCGTGCTCTATGGCCGTGGCGAGTCGTTGCTGCAGCTCAGGCACTGGCAGTTCGGCGGCGAGATGGTGCGCGTCGCCGAATACCACAGCGCCGAGTTCCATGCCGCGCCGCTCGGCTTCGAAGCGGGCACGCCGCCGATCGCCGGAGTGATCGGCCTGGGCGCCAGCCTGGATTACCTCGCCGGGCTGGACGCGGCAGCGGTCGAGGCGCATGAACAGACGCTGCACGGCGCCCTGCTCGACGGCCTGCGCCAGCGCGAAGGCGTGCGTCTGCTCGGCGCGCCCAGCGTCGCGCTCGTCAGCTTCGTCGTCGACGGCGTGCACCATGCCGATCTGGCGCACCTGCTCACCGAGCAGGGCATCGCCGTGCGCAGCGGCAATCACTGCGCGATGCCGCTGATGAAGGAACTGGGCCTCACCGGCGCGATTCGCGTCTCGCTCGGCCTGTACAACGACGGCGGCGACCTGCAGCGCTTCTTCGAGGCGCTGGATCGTAGCCTGGAGCTGTTGCGATGAGCGCCCTGCCCCCGCGCGCCGAACAGGCGCTCGCCGCCTTCGGCGCCGCGCCGGGCTGGGAGCAGCGTGCACGCCTGCTGATGCAATGGGGCGAACAGCTGGCGCCGCTCGCCGACAGCGAGCGCTGCGAGGCGAATCGGGTTAGTGGCTGCGAGAGTCAGGTCTGGCTGGTCGGCGGGCAGCGCGACGGTCGCTGGCATTTCCGCGCCAGCAGCGATGCACGTCTGTTGCGCGGCCTGCTGGCGGTACTGCTGGCGCGCGTCGATGGACTGGATGACGGCGAACTGGCGCGCGTGGACCCGAGCGACTGGTTTAGCCAGCTCGGGCTGGCGCGTCAGCTGTCACCGTCGCGCAGCAACGGCATGCATGCCGTGCTGCAGCGGATGCGCGAGCTGACGGCCGGCTGAAGCCGCCGTCGGCAAAACTCAGCGCTTGCGCAGGATCACGCTGCCGATCGAGTAGCCGGCACCGAACGAGCTGAGCACCCCGAGGCTGCCACTGGGCAGGTCATCCTGGTGCTTGTGGAAGGCGATCACCGAACCGGCCGAACTGGTGTTGGCGTAGGTATCGAGAATCACCGGCGCTTCCTGCTCGGTGGCATCGCGGCCCAGCAGGCGGCGCACGATCAGGTGGTTCATGTTGAGGTTGGCCTGGTGCAGCCAGAAGCGCTTGACCGACTCCACGGCGATAGCGTTTTCCTGCAGGTGCGCGCCGATCAGCTCGGCGACCATCGGGCAGACTTCCTTGAACACCTTGCGGCCTTCCTGGATGAACAGCTTGTCCGCGTCGTCCTTGTGCTCTTCGGCAGCGCGGTTGAGGAAGCCGAAGTTGTTGCGGATGTTGTTGGAAAACTCGGTCACCAGCTTGGTGCTGACCACATCCCACTGGTGTTCGGAGGTCGCCAGATCGGCGCGCTCGATGATCACCGCGGTGCAGGCGTCGCCGAAGATGAAATGGCTGTCGCGATCACGGAAGTTCATGTGGCCGGTGCAGATTTCCGGGTTGACCATCAGGATCGCCCGCGCCTGACCGAGCTTGACGCTGTTCACCGCGTTCTGGATACCAAAGGTCGCCGAGGAGCAGGCCACGTTCATGTCGAAGCCGAAGCCCTTGATGCCCAGCGCCGCCTGCACTTCGACGGCAATGGCCGGATACGGCCGCTGCAGGTTGGAACAGGCGACGATCACGCCATCGAGGTCGGCGGCCGTCTTGCCGGCCCGCGCCAGCGCCTCTTCGGCGGCCTTGACCGACATTTCGCAGAGGATCGACCACTCGTCGTTGCTGCGCTCGGGAATGCGCGGAACCATGCGCTCGGGATCGAGAATGCCGGCCTTGTCAGTGACGTAACGGCTCTTGATGCCCGAGGCCTTTTCGATGAAGGCGACGCTCGACTCGGCCAGCGCCGCGATCTCGCCAGCCTCGATGGCGGTCGCGTGGTCGCTGTTGAAGCGCTGCACGTAGGCGTTGAACGACGCCACCAGTTCTTCGTTGGAGATGCTGCTGGCAGGGGTGTAAAGGCCGGTACCGCTGATGACGACGTCGTACACAGTCGTTCCTCTTGAATGATTGGCTGATCGTTTCTCTAACGTTCGGAGCGCGTCGACCACGGCCGTACGAGTGCTCCCAGCGCCGGGTTAATGCCGGCTATTGTGCATGAAAAGCCCGAAGAATCCGCAACCTGGCAGCGAAACCAGAGGAAAAACCGATAATTTCGCAACGCCTAGGCGTGACCAATCGGTCGCAAAACAAAGAAGGCGTCTTGCGACGCCCTCTTTGTGTATAGACCAACCGGTCGGATTCACTTGATGCCCTGACCGAGCAGCACGCCATTGACCTCCTTGCCGTACAGATTCACCCCGTCGTTGGCGTGGTATTTGTCGCGGGTCTTCGCGATCGATCCCTCGATCAGCCGCGGATCCTGCGGGCGCTCATGGCTGTTCATGAAGGCGGCGACGTTCCACGCCTGCTCGTCGGTCAGCGAGCCGCCCTTGCCCAGCGGCATGCTCTGCTTGATGAACGCCGCAGCGGTGTTGATGCGGTGCATCCCCGCGCCCCAGTTGAACGAGTCCTTGCCCCAGAGCGGCGGGAACACATAGCTGCCGCCCGCCTTCTGCCCCTCGCCATTGGCGCCGTGGCAAACCGCGCACTGCTCGACATACACCTGCTTGCCCTGGGCAATGTCGTAACCGGCCTTCGGTTGCGGGACCTCGGGGTAGGCGCGGCCAGGCAGTTCCTGGCCGGTCGGCGCGCCCGTAGACAACCAGTAGGAATAGGCCGTCAGCGCGTTGATCACATGGCTGTCGGCCGCCGGCGGCTTGCCGTTCATGCTGAACTGGAAGCAGCCCTGTACGCGTTCGGCGTAGCTGTTGACCTTGTCGTTCTTCTTGCGATACGCCGGGTACATCGGATACGCACCCCACAGCGGCGCAGAGTTGGCCTTGCGTCCCTGGTCGAGGTGGCAGTTGGTGCAGTTCATGCCGTTGCCGACGTATTCGGCAGCGTACTTCTGGGTATCGATGAAGATGGCGCGGCCATCCTGCACCAGCTTGCCGAAGGCATTGTCCGGCAGGTCCTTCTCATGCGGCGGCTGGAAAAACGCCTCGCCCGGCGCCTTGCTGGCGCTGGCAACCAGTTGCGACTGGTCGTCCATGCGGATTTTTTCGGCGGCCTGCAGCGGCGCACCAACAGCCAGAGCCAGGAGCGCTGGGATAAGAGTGTTCATCGGCAGTCTCCTCATGGCTGGCTCAGATTGGCGAAATATTCCGAAACCGCCTGGACTTCGGCATCGGTCAGCCCGCGGGCGACATGGCCCATCAGGTCATTCGGATCGTTCTTGCGCGTCCCCTGGCGCCAGGCCTGCAACTGGCCAGCAATATATTGCGCGGGCTGCCCCGCCAGCGCCGGGAAGGCGTCACCGACGCCGATGCCGCTCGGCCCGTGACAGGAAACACATTCGGGGATGTTGCGCGCCCAGGCACCACGTAGCGCGAGCTGCGCGCCGAGGTCATCGGCCTTTTCCACCCGCGTCACCAGCGGTACGTCGACGGCCGGCAGCGCAGCGAGCATGTCGGTCACCGCGGTGATCTCCTCGTCCGTCAGCGCGGCCGCCAGCGGCTGCATCACAGGTGCGCTGCGCGCGCCGCTGCGGATGTCCTCCAACTGCTTGCGCATGTAGGCGGCGGAAAGTCCTGCCAGGCGCGGAAAACCACTGGCCGCCATCCCTTCGCCATTGGCGCCATGACATGTCACGCATGCCAGTGCAGCCGGATTGGCGCCCCCCTGGCTGTAGATTTTCTGCCCATCGGCAGCGTGCACCTGCAATGCAAGTATCAGTGCACCGGCGCCGGCCAGCGCCCTGCTTGGAATTTTCATGCAACCCCTCATCAGCGTTTATTTTCTGATTTCTTCTGCGCCAGCGCCGTCAGGCAGTGCGGCAGTCTGTCGCAGCGACCCGAAGCTAACACAGGCATAACCCTTCATCCAGTAACGGAATAAGCTTAGAACCGTTTCGAATATATCTTTGTGCCCTATACCCCCTGGGGCATGATCACGCGGTAGCCGGCTCCGTCTCGGTTATGCTTGCGTCCCCTGACCAGGACTGCCCCATGAAAGACCAACTCGAAGAACTGCTTCGCCTGATCGGCTCTGGCTGCATGAGCGACGAAGAAATAGCGCGGATCGCCGACGAAGCGGCGCAGGCCTATGCCGACCCGGCGGCCTTTCTCGCCGCGAACCCGGACATCAACTATGACGACGACTTCCCCATCCCCCTGGGCGAATGGGTGGTCGTCGGCAGCCTGCCCGAAACCGTGCTGTTCCAGGCCGACGATTACCAGCAGCTGTTCGAGCGCATCGTCGCCTCGTTCGGCCCGCAGGTGTCGTTCGTGCTCAAGGCCAAGCAGCTGGCCAAGACCGAGCCGCTGAAGGCGCTTAATCGCATCCAGGTGCAGCTGAGCAGCCTCTACCCGGAGAAAGGCGGCTACGTGCTGGTGGATTTCAGCGAGCCGCTGGACGACGAACTGCAGACCGTACTGGTCTACAGCTGCGATGTCGAACGGGTGATGCAGCTGGCGGTGGAAGTCGGCATCTATGCCGCGCCGGCGCTCGATGCGCTCAAGGCCGAACTCGAAGCGGACTGATCAGCGCCGGCGCAGCGGCTCGAGCAGCGGCTTGAGGCCGTTGTGATCGATCTCCTGCATCAGCGCCAGCAGGCGGCCGATATCGCCCGGCGGAAAGCCGACCCGGGCGAACCAGTTGAGGTAGTGGCCGGGCAGATCGGCGATCAGCCGGCCCTTGTACTTGCCGTAGGGCATGGTCTGGGTGACCAGTCGTTGCAGGTCTTCGGGTTTCATCGAGGCGCTCGGCTCGGCGGGACGGCGAATACTGCCACAGGACTGCGGCGCGGCGTTCGCTGGCCAGTGGCCTTTTATCGATCCGGCATAAGTTTCGACGCATGCACATGCCAAACGCACAGCTCCCTCGAAGACAGCGTGGAATTCTTCAACCTGGTCCTGCAGCGTCACCTCAGCCAGCAGGAGAAGGCTGATCTGCTCGCCTTCCTGCGCACGCTCTGAGGCACCGCTTTATCCGGCGCCTCTCGCGGCACTGGATAAAGCGCGGCTATCCACGGCATAGACAGACTCCGCTGGCCGGCGCCGTAAGCGCGGCCGACAATGAGCGCCATCGCCGCCATGCCCCAGGAGCCGAACATGCAAGCGCCCAAGCCAACCCCCGAACTGGACGACGCCACCCTCGCCTTCGCCGAACAGGTCTTCGACTGCGCGCGCAAGGGCGACAGCGACCGGCTCGGCGAACTGCTCGCCCAGGGGCTGCCGGCCAACCTGCGCAACCATGCCGGCGACAGCCTGCTGATGCTCGCCAGCTACCACGGTCATCTCGATACCGTGCGCCTGCTGCTGCAGCACGACGCCGATCCGCAGCTGCGCAATGCGCGCGGCCAGACACCGCTGGCGGGCGCCGCGTTCAAGGGTGACCTGCCGATGATCCGCCTGCTGCTCGAACACGGCGCCGACGTCGAGGGCGCCTCGCCCGACGGCCGCACCGCGCTGATGATCGCCGCGATGTTCAACCGCAGCGAGATCGTCGAATACCTGATCGCCCAAGGGGCCGATCCGCATGCTCGCGATGCGGGCGGTGCGACGGCACTGACTGCTGCGGCGCTGATGGGCGCGACCGACACTCAGGCATTACTCGCGCGACTGGCCAGCTGAGACGCAGACACACAGCGCGGCGACCAGCGGAGCCTCCTGAGACGCCAACGGCGGCGCGACGCTGATGCGATTGCGCCCGTCCTGCTTGGCCGCGTACAGCGCCCGGTCGGCGGCGGCGATCCACTCCAGCGAATCCTGCATGCCCGGCTCGAAGGCCGCGATGCCGATGCTCAGGCTGGTCGACAGCTGCGGCGCGCTGTCGAAATCCAGCCGTGCGATATCCTCGCGCAGCCGCTCCATCACCGCGCGCGCGAGGTCGCCACTGGTAGCGGGCAGCAGCACACAGAACTCATCCCCGCCATAGCGCCCCGACAGATCGCCGACCCGCAGGTTGCGGCCGATGCAGGCGCTCACCTGCCGCAACACCACATCGCCCAGCGGATGCCCGTAGCGGTCATTGATGTTCTTGAAATGATCGACATCGATCAGCGCCAGCACCGCATGGCCGCCACGGGCCTGGCGATGGCTGAATTCCAGCTTGAACAGCTCGTCCCAGTGTCTGCGGTTGAACAGCCCGGTCAACCCGTCGGTCCGGCTCAGCTCGCGCAGCGCCTGCTTGTGCCGGGCCAGCTGCATGGCCAGCCGGTAGAGCACCATACCGATCACCAGCGGATGAACGATCAGCATCGGAATGCAGGCGTAGATCTGCATCTGGCTGGTCTGCGGCGCGAAGCCGAAGCCCAGCAACAGCCCGGCCAGCAGCATGCCGACCGCTTGCGCCAGCAAGCCGCGCAGAACGAACGCTGCGCCGCCGGTGGCGCAGTTGTTCATCGCCAGCATCGACAGCATCATCGCGCTGGGCAGCGTGTTGTACTGCATGGCACCGATGAAGAAGCCGCCCAGCAGCGAATCGAACAGCACCTGGCGACGCTCGGTGCGCAACGGCGACAGCGAACGGAGGCTCAGCCAGAAGGCAAGGAACGGCCACAGATAACAGAAGCCGATCAGCAGCGCCCAGGTCCAGGCCGGCGTCGCCGGTCGCTCGAGGAACACGGCGGCGGCGCAGAGGAAGCCCACGCCCAATCCAATGAAGCGTGGATAGAACGCACGACGGGATACGGACGAACGGGTGGTCGCTTCCGTGAACGGATGGTCTGGCATCAGGCACCTGGGAGGAACGGCAAGATCTCAATATAGCCAATCGCCAGTACGGCAGGAGTTTGCCTGAAGTCGTAGGTACGCGCTCATCCCGGCACGCACTGGAAGGTGCTGGTTACGCGCCGATGCTTGCCGGCGAAACGGGGCGCTCGTAGGTCTGGAGACTGGCAGTTTTTTGGGGGGATTGACTGAAGGTTTTGCTTTCATGGCAATTGGCGAGTTGCTTGCTCGCCTGGTTTCGCCCTGCTGGGCGACTCACTTTTTTCAGTCGCGAAAAAAGTAAGCAAAAACGCTTGCCCCTGCATCCGGCCCTGCGCTACGCGCAGGGTCCGTTCGCTGCATCGCTGCTCCAGGAGTCGGCTTACAAGGGCCATCCTTGGCCCTTTAAGCCTTTCGCCGCATCCATGCGGCTCAACCCCTTACGCAACGATTGCGCTCACCCTCCTGAAAGGGGCGGTGGGTGCCGCCTGACAGGCTGTGCAGAGAAAAAGCCAAAGCCAAGCACAGTGAAGCTTGCTTCTCGATCTTCCAGGCGACTCGGACTCCTTCCCCGTCAGGAGGCCGAGTGGAGGTGTCGCGCAGGGGGACGCGAGGCAGGACGCCGAGCGAGTCACGAAGGGACAGGGACGTCCCTTCGTGACGTGCCCCCGGAGCGGCACCGGAGGGAGGGAAGTTTTGCGCAGCAAAACCCGGATGTCGGGCGCGCTTTCTCTTTGGTTACTTTCTCTTTCGCGCGAGCAAAGAGAAAGTGACTCGGCCGGGGGGCCGAAACCAGAACCATCACTACACCCAGTAATCGCCCCGATCTCCAGACCAACAAACCTAAAAAGCTGGCAGATGCCAGGCGCACGACTTTCTCCATTCCATGAGAACGCCGAACACGCAAAGGCCCATACCCGCCACCCCACCGCTCTGTATCATTCCCTCCCAGCGAACCGCGCCCCCAAAGCACCACCCGGCCCATCGGCAACAACAAGAAACGACAAGGACACCCCATGCCCAGTCTCAACCTGCAGATTCTCGTCGCCGCCTGCCTCGGCGTGCTGATCGGCTGGCTCGTCGGCGGTCAGCCCGAGGAAGTCGCCCTGCGTGAAGGCACGCTGTATGCCGCCGGGCTGGTCTCCAGCGTGTTCATCGGCATGCTCAAGATGGTGCTGATCCCGCTGGTGTTCACCTCCATCGCGGTCGGCGTGGCCAGCCTGCAGCAGCATCAGCAGGTGCACCGGGTGTGGCTCTCCACGCTGGTCTACTTCACCAGCACCACGGCGCTGGCCATGCTGCTGGCGCTGACCGTGGCGAACATCTTCAAGCCCGGTGCAGGGCTGTCGCTGGACCTGTTCGCCGATCAGCTGGCCGATTTCCAAGCAGGCCAACTGACCCTGCCGGAGTTCTTCCAGCACTTCTTCGCCGGATTGTTCCAGAACCCGTTCGCCGCCTTCGCCGAGAACAACGTGCTGGCCGTGGTGGTCTTCGCGCTGTTCGTCGGCATCGCGCTGGTGGTCGGTGGCGAGCGCTACCGCGGCATCCTCAACCTGCTGCAGGAATTCCTCGATATGCTGCTGCGCATCGTCGGCTGGATCATGTGGCTGGCGCCACTGGGCATCCTCGCGCTGCTGATCCGCCTGGTCGCCGAGCAGGACGCCGCGCTGCTCTCGGCGGTCGGCGGCTTCGTCATGCTGGTCTTCGCCACCACGCTGTTCCACGGCGCGGTGGTGCTGCCGCTGATCCTCTACTTCACCACTGGCCGCTCGCCGCTGTGGTTCTGGCGCGGTGCGCGGGATGCGCTGATCACCGCGTTCGCCACCAGCTCCAGCTCGGCAACGCTGCCGGTGTCGATCCGCTGTGCCGAGGAAAACCTCAAGGTGGACAAGCGCTACGCCGGCTTCGTCCTGCCGCTGGGCGCCACCATGAACATGGACGGCACCGCGCTGTACGAGGCGGCCGCGGCGCTGTTCGTCGCCAACCTGGTGGGCATCGACCTGACGCTCGGCCAGCAGGCCGTGGTGTTCTTCACCGCGATGGTCGCCTCGATCGGCGCGCCGGGGATTCCCAGCGCCGGCATGGTGACGATGGTGATGGTGCTGCAGGCGGTGGGATTGCCGGCCGAGGCCATCGCCATCCTGTTGCCGATCGACCGCCTGCTGGACACCATCCGCACCGCGATCAACGTGCAGGGCGACATCACCGGCAGCGTCGTCGTGCAGCACCTGGCCGGCGAGCGGAGTTGAAGCCATGAAACGCCAGCCGTGGCACTACGTCGTGCAGTACCCGTCCGCCGGCCTGCTGCTGATCCAGCTGCTGGGCATCGTGCTCTACCCGTTCATGGAAGAGTTGCCCGAACCGCGCGCGTTCTTCGGCGCGTTCAGCGCGATCGTGCTGGTGTCGGCGCTGCGCATGGTGCGCCGCGGCCCGACCCAGCACATCATGGCCTTCAGCCTGGTGGCGGTGATCGTCGCGCTGAACGCCATCGTCGTGTTCATGGCAAGGCCGTGGCTCGACCTCTGCCTGTTCGTGCTGGAGGCGAGTTTCTATTTCTACGCGACCGCCAGCCTGATCGGCTACATGAACGAAGATCAGCGCGCCACCACCGACGAGCTGTTCGCCGTGGGCGCGACCTTCACCCTGCTGGCATGGGCCTTCGCCTATGTCTTCATGACCTGCCAGATGCTCTATCCCGGCAGTTTCACCGGCGCCACCCAGCCGGATTCGCCGCGCAGCTGGATGGAGATGCTGTTCCTCAGCGTCACCTTGCTCTCCGGCGTCGGCCTGGGCGACATCCTGCCCGTGACGCCGCAGGCGCGCGCGCTGGTGATGCTCGAAGAAATCGCCGGGGTGATGTACATCGCCCTGGTGGTGTCGCGCCTGATCGGCCTGACCATCGTGCGGCGCTGAACGCCGGCGGCGCCGCGGCGCGAGCCGGCGCCTCTTCGCCGGTTCAGCCCGCCTTGAAGCGGCTGACGTTGGCCAGCAGCGTCCCAGCCAGGTCGCTCAGGCGGCTGGCGGTGTGGTGGTTGCTGCCGACCGCCTCGCCGTTTTCCTCGGCCATGCGTGCGATGGTGCTGACCTGCTGGGCGATCTCGGCGGAGGCGGCGCTCTGCTCGCGCAGGGCATTGGAGATTTCCGCCACGGTGTCGAGCACCTGGTTGGCCGCCTCGCGAATGCCGCCCATCGCCTCGCCGGCCCGCTGCGCGCGGGCGGCGCCTTCGTTGACGCGCACCACGCCGTGCTCCATGCCCTGCACGGCGCCCTCGGTGCCCTGCTGGATGGTGGTGACCATCTGCGCGATTTCCTGGGTCGACTGCGCCGTGCGCTCGGCCAGCTTGCGCACCTCGTCGGCGACCACGGCGAAGCCACGGCCCTGCTCGCCGGCACGCGCGGCCTCGATCGCCGCGTTCAGCGCCAGCAGGTTGGTCTGCGCGGCGATATCGCCGATCACCCCGACGATCGCCGAAATCTGCCCGGAACGCTCGCCCAGCTCGGCGACGGTGCGTGCCGAGGCGCTCACCGACACCGCGATCTGGCTGATTTCCTCGACCACCGCCGCGACGATCTCGCCGCCCTGGCGCGACAGTTCGCCGGAACGCTGCGCCAGCGCATCGGCATCGCCGGCGTTGCGCGCGATGCTCTCGATACCCACGGTCATCTGCTCGACCGCCGCCGCCATGCTCGCCGCGGCATCGCTCTGGCACTGCGAGGCGATGTGGATCTGCCCGGATGCCGCGACCAGGCTGCGCGCCGAATCGGCGACATGATCGGAGTTGTCCCTGATGTTGCCGATCAGCCGGCGCATGGCGTCGGCCATGTCGTTGAAGCTGCCGGCAACAAAGCGCAGCTCGTCACGCGCCGCCAACTGGATATGCGTGGTGAGGTCGCCGGCGGCGAGCTTCTCGCTGCCTTCGCGCAGGCTGCGGATGCTGGTCATCACCGACAGGTAGGCGCCGACCGACAGGTAGCCGATCACCGCGAGCACCGCGGCCAGCACGGCGAGGTTCAGGTACAGCACCTGGCGGGCATCGGCGATGCGCTGGTGCAACAGCTGGTCCAGGGTCGGCAGCAGCACCTCGTGCATCTGGCTGTAGCCGATGCCGATGGCCTCGGTGGCCATGTCGAAGAACTGCACCGAGGTGGTGCTGGTGAAATCGCCCTCGAAGACCAGCGCATGCATGACGCGCTCGATGTTCTGGGCGCGCTCATCCATCGCCGTCACCGCCTCGCTGAGGCGCGTGCGCAACTCGGGACGCAGCGCGACGACCTTGTCCAGGCTGTCGCGCATGTCGACGGTGGCGGTCTTGATCTGCTCGCTCAGCACGATCAGCGCGGTGCGCCGCTGATCGTCGACGTTACCCTGTGCCAGCGCGGCCGCGCCGCTGCCACGCAGCTGGCCGATGCGCTCGATCAGGCTGGGCATGTGCTGCAACGCGGCGGACATCAGGTAGAAGGTTTCCGCCTCAGGGTCGAGGGTCAGGCCATAGGCATCGGCCAGCTGGGTCTGGAAGCTCAGCAGCTTGCCGATCAGCGCGGTGTGCGCCTGGAAGTTGCGGCTCTGCGGCCAGCTCAGGCCGTCGCGGCGGATCTCGCCCCAGGCCTGGCCGATTTCCTGCCACTGGCGCAGCGCGCGCTTGTCCTCGGCCAGCGTGCGTTCGAGCAGCGCCAGCGCCGCCTCGATATCCGTCTCGCGCTCGCTGCGGCGCGTGGCCAGCGCGCTGTTGCCACCCAGCAGCATCGACGACATGCCGCGGTGCTGCTGCACCAGCTCCACCAGTTTGGCCAGCGGTCGCAACAGCGAGGAGGCGACCAACTCGTTCTCCGAGCGCTCGATGGTGCGGTTGAGCTGGCCGGCCAGGCTCAGCATCAGGCTGGCGAAGGCGGCGAAAACCAGCAGCCCGAGCAGGCCGAACTTGATCGGATAGCTGAGCCGGTTCATCAAGGCTTCGGCGGGCAGGAAGAGCTTTTTCATGGGGAGAGTCCTGAAGGATTCGCAGGCGCTGCACGAGGCTGTCCGGGACCGCGGGTTTGCGGGTCGCCGGCAACGGCAGGGCATCCAGTTTCAGGCGCCAAAATACGGACGTGACCCGACGGTCGCCCTGACCGCAATCAAGGATGCCGGGCGCGAGATAGCAATTTGACATACCACCTGTCCGACAGCCCGGAAACGCCCGGCCAGCGGCGCCTCCGTCCCGCTCGACATGCCTTCATATCGCTATATACAAAACGATATAGCGCAGCCAGAATACCTGTTTCCAGCGGGCCTGCAAGGACATCCCATGAACGACGCGAACCTGCCCCTGCGCGTGGACGGCCAGCTGTGGTTCAACCGCGGCGACAAGGGCTACCTGGGCGGCAAACGCATCGACCTGCTGGAGCAGATCGAGGCCACCGGCTCCATCACCCGCGCCGCCAAGGCGATCAGGCTGAGCTACAAGGCCGCCTGGGATGCGGTGGATGCGATGAACAACCTGTCCGAACGGCCGCTGGTGATACGCGCCGCCGGCGGTGCCCAGGGCGGCGGCACGCAGCTGACCGATTTCGGCCGCGAGATGCTGCACGTCTGGCGGCGCATGCAGGCCGAGTACGAGCGCTTCCTCGCCCAGGTCGCCCAGGGCGTCGAGGGTTTCGACGACATCGACCGATTGCTGAGGGCCATCGCCATGAAGACCAGCGCACGCAACCAGTTTCGCGGTCGCATCACCGCGGTCGGCAAGGGCGCGGTCAACGGCAGCCTGAGCCTGGACATCGGCGCCGGCCAGACCATCACCGCCACGCTGACCAACGACAGCATCGACGAGCTGCAGCTCGAAGTCGGCAAGAGCGCCATCGCGCTGATCAAGGCCAGCTTCGTGCTGCTCTCGCCCGACCCGCAGGTGCGGATCAGCGCGCGCAACCGCTTGACCGGCACCATCAGCGCGCTGCTGCCCGGCGCGGTGAACAGCGAGGTCAAGCTGGCGCTGCCGGGCGGGCGCACCCTCGGCGCGGTGATCACCAACGAAAGCGTCGAGGAGCTGGGCCTGGTGGTCGGCCAGCCCTGCACCGCGCTGATCAAGGCGTCTCACGTCATCATCGCCATCGATTGAAAGGAGTCGACATGCGCCCCATGCGCCATCTATGCAGCGCCCTGCTGCTCTGTCTATCCTTCACCACCAGCGCCGACGAGGTGCAGGTTGCAGTCGCCGCCAACTTCACCGCGCCGATGCAGAAGATCGCCGAGGCCTTCGCCCGCGACACCGGCCACCGCGCCGTGCTGGCCTTCGGCGCCACTGGCAAGTTCTACGCGCAGATCAACAATGGCGCGCCGTTCGACGTGCTGCTGGCGGCCGACGAGCAGACCCCGCAGCGGCTCGAAGACGAAGGCCAGGGCGTGGCCGGCAGCCGCTTCACCTACGCCATCGGCAGCCTGGTGTTGTGGTCGGCGCGCGAGGGCTATGTCGATCCGCAGGGCCGCGTGCTCACCGACGGCGACTTCCGTCACCTGGCGCTGGCCAACCCCAAGACCGCACCCTACGGCGCCGCGGCGCTGCAGACGCTGGAGCAGCTGGGCCTGCGCGAACGCCTGCAGCCGCGCTTCGTGCAGGGCGAGAACATCGCCCAGACGCACCAGTTCGTCGCCAGCGGCAACGCCGAGCTGGGTTTTATCGCCCTCTCGCAGGTGATCGAGGACGGGCGCATCGCCCGCGGCTCGGCCTGGCGGGTACCCGCCGACCAGCACCAGCCGATTCGCCAGGACGCCCTGCTGCTGCAACGTGGCGCGCACAATCCGGCGGCGCGTGCGCTGCTCGACTACCTCAAGGGCGCCAGCGCCGTCGCGCTGATCCGCGCCTACGGCTACGAGGTGCCATAAACCGATGATGCTCGACAGCGTCGATCTCGCGGCGATCTGGCTGACCATCAAGCTGGCCAGCACCACCACCGTGCTGCTGTTGCTGCTCGGCACGCCGCTGGCGTGGTGGCTGGCGCGCACGCATTCCAAATGGCGCGGGCCGATCGGCGCGGTGGTGGCGCTGCCGCTGGTGCTGCCGCCGACCGTGCTGGGCTTCTATCTGCTGGTGGCGATGGGGCCGAACGGACTGCTCGGCCAGCTCACCCAGAGCCTGGGTCTGGGCCTGTTGCCGTTCAGCTTCGCCGGCCTGGTGGTCGGTTCGGTGCTGTACTCGATGCCCTTCGTGGTGCAGCCGCTGCAGAACGCCTTCGAGGCCATCGGCGATGCGCCGCTGGAAGCTGCCGCGACGCTGCGCGCCAGCCCGTGGGACTGTTTCTTCAGCGTGGTACTGCCACTGGCGCGATCAGGCTTCGTCACCGCCAGCATCCTCGGCTTCGCCCATACCGTCGGTGAATTCGGCGTGGTGCTGATGATCGGCGGCAACATTGCCGAAAAGACCCGCGTGGTCTCGGTGCAGATCTACGATCACGTCGAGGCGATGGAGTATGCCCAGGCGCACTGGCTGGCCGGCGGCATGCTGCTGTTCTCCTTCCTCGTGCTGCTGGCGCTGTATGGCAGCCGTCAGCGTCAGGGGTGGCGCGGATGAGCGGCGCCCAGGCAATTCGCGCCTGTCTGCGCGTGGACTACGCCGACTTCCGCCTGGACGTCGACCTGGCGCTGCCCGGGCGCGGCGTCACGGCGCTGTTCGGCCATTCCGGCTCTGGCAAGACCACGCTGCTGCGCTGTGTCGCCGGACTGGAACGCGGCGCCCGCGGGCAGCTGGAGATCAACGGCGAATGCTGGCAGGACAGCGCCCGCGGGCTGTTCGTACCGCCGCACCGGCGCGCCATCGGTTACGTGTTCCAGGACGCCAACCTGTTCGCGCACCTCTCGGTGCGGCGCAACCTCGAATTCGGCATGAAGCGCGTGGCGGCGGCGGAACGGCGCGTGGCCTGGGATCAGGCGGTGGACCTGCTGGGCATCGGCCATCTGCTCGAACGCATGCCCGGGCGGCTGTCCGGCGGCGAGCGCCAGCGTGTCGGCATGGCTCGCGCACTGCTCACCAGCCCGCGCCTGCTGCTGATGGACGAACCGCTGGCGGCGCTGGACCTTAAGCGCAAGCACGAAATCCTGCCCTATCTCGAGCGCCTGCACGACGAGCTGGATATCCCGGTGCTCTACGTCAGCCACTCACCGGACGAGGTGGCGCGGCTGGCCGATCATCTGGTGCTGCTCGAACAGGGCCGCGCCATCGCCCAGGGCGAGCTGCGCGAGACGCTGGCGCGGCTCGACCTGCCAACCGCCTTCAGCGACGACGCCGGCGTGGTGGTCGAAGGCGAGATCGCCGAACACGATCCCGCCTACCACCTGACCCGGCTGGTATTTCCCGGCGGCGAGGTACTGGTTTCGCAACGCCCGCAGGCCATCGGCCAGCGTCTGCGTTTTCGCGTGCACGCGCGCGACGTCAGCCTGGCGCTGGAGCGTGCCGAAGGCAGCAGCATCAGCAACCTGCTGCCGGCCCGTGTCGAGGCACTGGCGGCGGCCGATACCCCGGCGCACGTGCTGGTGCGCCTGGATGCCGGCGGCACGCCGCTGCTGGCGCGCATCACCCGGCGTTCGGCGGACCAGCTCGGCGTGGTTCCCGGCAAGGCGCTGTGGGCGCAGATCAAGACGGTGGCGCTGCTGGGCTGAGCGAAGCGCTCAGGCAGACAGCGCCAGCCCCAGCAGCACGGCACATTCCACCAGTTCCAGCAGCGCGCCGGCGGTGTCGCCCGTGGTGCCACCGAGACGACGACACATGGCGCGGCGCGCCAGCATGAAAGTCACCGCGGCGCACGCCAGGGCGAGCAGCCCGCCAACGCCGAACGGCAGGCAGCCGATGACCACCACCGCCAGCACACCGCGCGCGCGCTCGCGCGGCAGGTTCGCCGCCAGTGCCTGACCGAGGCCGTTCGGCCGCACATAGGCGGTCGAGAGGAACAGCGCCAGCAGCGCCGCACGGCCGAGCAGCGGCGCCAGCAGCAGTGCCTCAAGCTGCTGCGCCTGCAACAGCACCAGCAGCGCGACGAACTTCAGCAACAGCAGCAGCACCAGCACCACCACGGCGACCGGGCCGCTGCGCGGGTCCTTCATGATCTCCAGCGTACGCGCGCGGTCGCCGAAGCCACCGAGCCAGGCGTCGGCGCTGTCGGCCAGGCCATCGAGGTGCAGCGCGCCACTCAGTGCGACCCAGAGTGTCAGCAGCAGCGCCGCCTGCAGCGCCGGCGGCGCACCAGCCAGCAGCAGCGCGGCCAGCCACAGCAGCGCGCCGAGCAGCAGGCCCACTGTCGGGTAGTGCAGCAGCGAGCGCCCCTGCTGCTGCGCGGTCGGCGTGGCCGGCAGGCGGATCGGCAGGCTGGTGAGAAATTGCACGGCGATGAGCAACGGCAGCATGGGCATTCCAGGCAGGTTCAGGGATTGGGCCAGGCACGCTCCACCGGCCACGGCAGGCTCAGCGGCAGCAGTTCGCCATGCGCCACGCTGACGTCGAGCAGACGCTCGCGCGGCAGGCCGCGGGCGCGCGCCAGCAGCAGCCGCATAACGCCGGCGTGGCCGATCAGCAGCAGCCGCTGGCCGGCGTATTCGTGCTGCAGGCGCTGCACGGCGGCGAACACACGGTGCTGGAACTCCGCCAGCGGCTCGCCCGCCGGCGGGGTGAACCTGAACGGATCGGCCCAGAAGCGCCCCAGCGCCTCGGCGTCGGTCTGCATCAGCTCGGCGGCGCTGCGGCCTTCCCAGTCGCCGAAATGCAGCTCGCGCAGGTCCGGCTCCAGCTGCAACGGCAGGCCACGCTGCGCGGCGAGCTGGCCGGCGAAGGCGGCGCAGCGTTGCAGCGGCGAGCTGACCAGGGCGTCCCACGGGCCGGCGGCGTGCAGCGCGGCGTGCATCTGCTGCCAGCCGCGCACCGTCAGCGCGTCGTCCAAGCTGCCGCGAAAGCCGCCGCCGCGCTCGGTCTCGCCGTGGCGCAGCAGATCGATGCGCAGGCTCACACCACCCCTTCCGCCACTGCCGCTTCGGCGAAGGTGGCCATCTCGTTGTGCAGCGCACAGGCCTGCTGCAGCAGCGGCACCGCCAGCGCCGCGCCGCTGCCCTCGCCCAGACGCAGGCCGAGGTCCAGCAGCGGTTCGGCTTCGAGCGCCTGCAGCACCGCCAGATGACCCGGCTCGGCGGAGCGATGGGCGAACAGCAGCCACGGCCGGCACGTCGGGTTCAGCCGCACCGCGCACAGTGCCGCGGCGCTGCAGATGAAACCGTCCACCAGCACGGGGATGCCCTGCTGCGCGCAGCCAAGGTAGGCGCCGGCCAGCGCCGCCACCTCGAAACCGCCGAGCCGGCGCAGCGTTTCCAGCGGCTCAGCGCAATACTCGGCGTGCAACCGCAGTGCCGCCTGCACCGCGGCCAGCTTGCGCCGTACGCCGTCGCCATCCAGCCCGGTGCCCGGCCCGACCAGGGTCAGCGGCGAATGCGGCAGCAGCGCCGCGGCCAGCGCGCTGGCGCAGGTGGTGTTGCCGATGCCCATCTCGCCGCCGATGAACAGCTGCGCCGCGCCGGCCGCCGCGCGGCGCGCCGTGTCGCGGCCGGCGCCGAGCGCCTGCTGCAGCTGCTGGTCGCTCATCGCCGCCTCGCGGGTGAAGTTGGCGGTGCCCGGGCCCAGGCGCAGATGGCTGACGCCGGCCAGTTGCAGTGGCTCGACGGTGCCCAGGTCGATCACTTCCAGCGCCGATCCCAGCCGCCGCGCCAGCACTGCCAGCGCCGCGCCGCCCGCCACGAAGTTGCGCAGCATCTGCCCGGTCACCGCCTGCGGAAAGGCCGAAACGCCCTCCTCGACCACGCCGTGGTCGCCGGCGAACACGCTGACATGCACGCGTTCGACCTGCGGCCGCTCGCTGCCTTGCAGCGCCGCCAGCTGCACCGCCAGCGCCTCCAGCCGACCGAGCGCGCCGCGCGGCTTGGTCAGCTGATCCTGGCGTGCCAGCGCGCGCTCGCGCGCCGCCGCGTTCAACGGCTGGCAGGGCTCGATCCACCACTCATTCATCACTGTGCTCCTTTGAGAATCATCGGCAGGCCGGCGACCATGAAGGTCACCCGCTGCGCCCGTTCGGCCACGGCCTGGTGCAGCCAGCCGGCTTCGTCCACATAACGCCGGGTCAGCTCGCCCAGCGGCACCACGCCGAGCCCGGTTTCGTTGCTGACCAGGATGACTCGTCCCGGCAGTTCGCCCAGGCAGTCGAGAAAGGCATCGCGTTCATCCGCCAGGCGCGTCGGGTCCTCCAGCATCAGCAGATTGGTCAGCCACAGGGTCAGGCAGTCGACCAGCAGGCAGCGCTGTGCACCGGCCTGCTCGCGCAACACCCTGGCCAGCTGTAGCGGCTCCTCGACCAGCGCCCAGTGCGCCGGGCGACGCTGACGATGGTGGACGATGCGCGCGGCCATCTCGCCGTCCAGCGCCTGGCTGGTGGCGATGTAGGTCACCGCCAGATCGCTGTCGGCAGCCAGCCGCTCGGCCAACCGGCTCTTGCCGGAGCGCGCACCACCGAGAATCAGTTCGAGCATGTCCGGCCTCCCAGCCCGCAAAGTTCGCGTAGCCGTGCGGTGTCCAGATGCGCCTCGACCAGATCGGCCAGGCGCTCGATCTCGCGCTCGCGCAGTGCGTGGTAATCCACCGTGTCCACCGTGCCCAGACCGGCCCAGCGCAGCAGCGCGGCGCAGGCGGCCGGGCCCTCGAACAGGCCGTGCAGGTAGGTGCCGAGCACCTGCCCGTCGGCGCTCAGCGCACCATCGTGGCGGCCATCGTCCAGCTCGACCGCGGCGCGCTCGAGCGCCGGCCCCGTGCTGACGCCGGCATGAATCTCGTAGCCGCTGACGGCCTCGCCCTCCAGCGCCAGCCGGCCCTGCACGTTGCGCAGCTGCTTTTCGGCAGCGAGCACGGTGGTGAAGTCGAGCAGGCCCAGCCCGGCGCATTCGCCCGGCGCACCTTCCAGGCCGAGCGGATCGGCGATACGCCTGCCGAGCATCTGCAGCCCGCCGCAGATACCCAGCAGCCGGCCGCCATAACGCAGGTGGCGACGGATCGCCGTCTCCCAGCCGTGGGCACGCAGGAACGCGAGATCGGCGCGCACGCTTTTCGAGCCAGGGAGGATCAGCAGGTCTGCCGGCGGAATCGGCTGGCCGGGACCCACGAATTGCAGATCGACCTGCGGGTGCAGGCGCAGCGGGTCGAAATCGGTGTGGTTGCTGATGCGCGGCAGCACCGGCACCACCACCTTCAGCGTCGTCGCGGCCTTGCCGGTCTGGCGCGTGTCGATAGCGTCCTCGGCCTCCAGATGAAAGTCGGTCAGGTACGGCAGCACGCCCAGCACCGGCTTGCCGGTGCGCTGCTCCAGCCAGTCGAGCCCCGGTTGCAGCAGGGCCATATCGCCGCGAAAACGGTTGATGACGAAGCCCTGCACTCGCGCCTGCTCCGAAGGCGACAACAGCTCCAGGGTGCCGACCAGATGAGCGAACACCCCGCCGCGGTCGATGTCGGCGATGAGGATCACCGGGCAGTCCACCGCCTCGGCGAAGCCCATGTTGGCGATGTCGCCGGCACGCAGGTTGATCTCGGCGGGCGAGCCGGCGCCCTCGACCATCACCACGCCATAGGCCGCGGACAAGCGCCGATGCGAGTCGAGCACCGCCTGCATGGCCACGCGCTTGTAGTCGTGGTAGGCGGCGGCGTCCATGCTGGCGAGCGCGCGGCCGTGGATGATCACCTGGGCGCCGATATCGCTGTTGGGCTTGAGCAGCACCGGATTCATGTCGGTGTGCGGCGCAAGGTTGGCGGCCTGCGCCTGCACCGCCTGGGCGCGGCCGATCTCGCCGCCGTCGGCAGTGACCGCGCTATTGAGCGCCATGTTCTGTGGCTTGAACGGCGCCACCGCGACGCCCTGGCGCACCAGCCAGCGGCACAGCGCGGTCACCAGGGTGCTCTTGCCGGCATCGGACGTGGTGCCCTGCACCATCAACGTGGTCATCACGAAATCTCCCTCAAGGCGGTTGCGAGACGTTGCCAGCCCGCCTCGTCGGGCGGCAGGCCGAAACGCAGGCTGGCCGGCTGGGCGAACAGACGGACCAGAATGCCGCGCCGGGCCAGTTGCTCGTGCAGCCAGGCCGCCCGCGGCTCGACGCACCACTGGAACAGCGCGCAGCCGCCCAGCGGCGCCAGCGCGTGCTGGGCCAGCAGTCTGGCAAGCCACTGGCCATCGGCCTGCAGGCGCCGGCGCTGGCGTTGCTGGGCCTCGCCATCGGCAAGCAAGGCGCTGCCGAGCAGGCGCGTCGGGCCGCCGACCGCCCAGGGCCCGAGCAGCTCGTCGAGGGTCTCCAGCAACGCGCGCTCGGCCAGCACGAAGCCCAGCCGCGCGCCGGCCAGGCCGAAGAACTTGCCGACCGAACGCAGCACGATCAACCCCTCTCGCCCGGCGTATCCGGCCAGGCTGTGCTGCGGCGTGCAGTCCATGAACGCCTCGTCGACCACCAGCCAGCCGCCCCGCGCCGCCAGGCTGGCGTGCCAGTGCAGCAGCTGCGCCGCGTCGAACAGCCGCCCGCTGGGGTTGTTCGGATTGATCACCACCAGCACGTCGAGCTGCTCCAGCGCACGCGGCACGCCGGCTTCGCTCAGTTCCACCAGCGCATGGCCTTCGCGCTGCCAGGCAGCGGCGTGTTCGGCGTAACAGGGGGCGACGACACCGACCCGCGCCCGCCGCCGCAGACGCGGCAAGGCCTGGATCGCCGCCTGCGAACCGGCCACCGGCAGCAGCTCGGCGCTGCCGTAGTAGTCCCGCGCCACGGTTGGCAGGTCGTCGTCGGCTTCCGGCAGGCGCGCCCAGGCGCTGACGGGAATGTCCGGCAGGGTCGGCGTGTAGGGCGCCACGCCGGTGGAAAGGTCGAGCCAGTCGGCCGGCGCGATGCCGTACTGGCGCGCCGCCGCGCGCAGGCGTCCGCCGTGCTCAAGCATGCAGCCAGGCTCCAAGCAGCAGCGCCAGCAGCCAGACGCCGACGCCGGCCCAGACCAGATCCAGCGCACGCTCGATATCGCGCGCGCCCGGCGCCCTGCCCTGGCCCAGCACGGGGCGTTCGTGGCACTCGCCGTGGTAGAACGCGGGCCCACCCAGCTCCACACCCAGCGCACCGGCACCGGCAGCCATCACCGGCCCGGCGTTGGGGCTGTCCCATTGCGGCGCCTGAGTGCGCCAGCAGTGCAGCGCGCGACGGGTCCGGCCGAGCAGCGCATAGGTCAGCGCGGTGAGGCGCGCCGGCAGGTAGTTGAGGCCATCGTCGACCCGCGCCGCCGCCCAGCCGAAGCGCTCGAAGCGCGCGGTGCGATAGCCCCACATGGCATCCAGCGTGTTGCTCAGCCGATAAAGCACCACGCCCGGCGCGCCGGCGACGGCGAACCAGAACAACGCGGCGAACACCGCATCGCTGCCGTTCTCCAGCACCGACTCGGTGGCCGCGCGGGATACACCGGGCACATCCAGCGCGCTGGTATCACGGCTGACGATGTGCCCGACGCAGCGACGCGCCACCCCCAGGTCGTTGCGCCACAACGCGCGTGCGACCGGCAGCGCATGGGCGCCGAGGCTGCGCAGACCGAGGGCGAGGTAGAGCAGGACGACCTCCACCAGCCAGCCGACGCCCGGCAACCGCGCGAGCAGCCAGGCCAGTGCCGTCAGCGGCAGCACCGCCAGGCACCAGGCGGTCACGCCGTGGCTGCGCCAGCCGCGTCCTTCGGGGCCGTTGAAGCGTCGCTCCAGCGCATCGGCCAGACGGCCGAAGGCCACCAGCGGATGCGCCCGCCTGGGCTCGCCGAGCAGCGCATCGAGCACGACGCCGGCCAGACAGCTCAGCGCCAGGCTCATGGCTGCTCGCCCCAGCGGTCCTGGTAGAGCAGTTCTTCCAGCGGCCGGCCCTGGGTCCAGCCCTCCAGCTCCAGCATCGGCGCCGGATAGAAGGCGTGCACCGGCCCGAGGCAGAGGATCGCCATCGGCTTGGCGCCGGCCGGCATGCCGAGCAGCTCGGCCAGCGCCTGCGGATCGAACAGCGAGACCCAGCCCAGACCCAGCCCCTCGGCGCGCGCGGCAAGCCAGAGGTTCTGGATCGCGCAGGCCAGCGAGGCGAGGTCCATCTCCGGCAGGGTGCGCCGACCGAACACGTGCGCCTCGCGCCCGTCCATCAGCGCCGCGACCAGCAGCTCGGCGCAGTCATGGATGCCCTCGACCTTGAGCCGCAGGAACTCGGCAGAACGCTCGCCCAGCGCCTCGGCGGTGCACTGGCGCTCGGCCTCGACCAGCGCCGCGATGCGTGCGCGCAGCTCGGTCGAGGTGATGCGCACGAAGCGCCAGGGCTGCATCAGCCCGACGCTGGGCGCCCGATGCGCGGCCTGCAGCAGCCTGGCCAGCAATTCGGGCGCCACCTCGCCGCCGCTGAAATGGCGCATGTCGCGGCGCTCGGCGATGGCGCGGTAGACGCCGGCGCGTTGTTCGTCGGTGAAGGCGTGTTCGTTCATGGTCGCAACAGGGCCGCGGCCGCCACGGGATCGGACGGCATGTGGAAGTGGATGTAGGAGGCCGTCAGCCGCCCCTGCCGGTAGACGGCTTCGGCGGTGCGCCGGTAGTTCGGGCACTCGCCGCGGGCCAGCGGTGCGAGCGGCGACTCCAGCTCCGAATGATGGAAGGTATGGCCGCGCAAACGGCCTTCCGGCAGGGCCACTTCCTGCAGCGCCAGGGCGGTCAGGCGCGGGCGCATCCGTGCCTCGCCCGGCAGCAGGCCGAGCATCGGCTCACGCACGCCGGCGGTGTCGGTCAGTCCGTCGAGCAGGTAGAGCATGCCGCCGCACTCGGCGAGGATCGGCTTGCCGGCGGCGTGGTGCGCGCGGATCGCCTCGGCCATCGGCCGGTTGCGCGCGAGGCTGCGCAGGTGCAGTTCCGGATAGCCGCCCGGCAGATAGAGGCTGTCGACGGCCGGCAAGCGGGTGAAGCGCAGCGGCGAGAAGAACAGCAGCTCGGCGCCCAGCGCGCGCAACAGGTCGAGGTTGGCCTGGTAGAGAAAGGCGAAGGCGGCGTCGCGCGCCACGCCGATGCGCACACCGGCCAGCAGCGGCTCGACGGGCGCCGCCTGCGGCGCGGCGAACGTCACCGCTGGCGGCAGTTCGGTATCCGCGCTCTGCGCCAGCGCCTCGGCGGCGGCGTCCAGGCGCGCATCCAGATCGGCCAGTTCCTCGGCCTGGACCAGCCCCAGATGTCGGCTCGGCAGCTCCACCTCGGCGCTGCGCGGCAGCGCGCCGTACCAGCGCAGCGGCGCCGGCAGGCTGTCGCGCAGGATTTCGCCGTGCCGCGCACTGCCGACACGGTTGGCCAGCACGCCGGCGAACGGCAGGTCCGCCTGGAAGCTCGCCAGCCCGTGCGCCAGCGCGCCGAAGGTCTGCGCCATCGCCGAGCCATCGATCACCGCCAGCACCGGCACGCCGAAGCGCCGTGCCAGGTCGGCGGCCGAAGGTGCGCCGTCGAACAGCCCCATCACCCCTTCGATGAGGATCAGGTCGGCCTCGCCCGCCGCCTCCCACAGCAGGCGCCGCGACTGCTCCTCGCCGACCATCCACAGGTCGAGCTGGTACACCGGCTGGCCGCTGGCGCGCGCGAGGATCATCGGGTCGAGAAAATCCGGCCCGCACTTGAACACCCGCACGCGCCGCCCGGCCTGCGTGTGCAGGCGCGCCAGGGCGGCGGTGACGGTGGTCTTGCCCTGACCGGAGGCCGGCGCGGCGATCAGCAGCGCCGGACAATTTCTGCTATTCATCGCGGCCCCCCGTCAGCCAAGGCGCTGACACAACGCCCGGCGCATTGGTGGACGAACGCATCAAAACTCGATCCCCTTCTGCGCCTTCACCCCGGCCTTGAACGCGTGCTTGACCAGGTTCATCTCGGTCACCGTGTCGGCGGCCTCGATCATCCCCGGCAGCGCCCCGCGACCGGTGACCACGACGTGCTGCAGCAGCGGCCGCGCGGCGATGTCGGCGAGCACGCGGTCCAGCTCCAGGTAGCCGTACTTCAGCGCGATGTTCAGCTCATCGAGCACCACCAGGCCGATGCGTTCGTCGTCCAGCAGCTCGCGGGCCACGGCCCAGGCCTGCTGCGCCTTGGTGATGTCGCGCTGGCGGTCCTGGGTTTCCCAGGTGAAGCCCTCGCCCATCACGTGGTAGCGCACCTCCTCCGGAAAGCGGCGGAAGAACGCCTCCTCGCCGGTGCTGGCCGCGCCCTTGATGAACTGCACGATGCCGACCTGCATGCCGTGGCCGAGCGCGCGGGCGACCATGCCGAAGGCCGAGCTGCTCTTGCCCTTGCCGTTGCCGCTGTGCACCAGCAGCAGGCCATATTCGTCCTGCGCCTGGGCGATCTTCTCGTCCACCACCGCCTTCTTGCGCTGCATGCGCGCGCGGTGCCGCTCGTCACGTGCGTCCATCAGTGCGCCTGCCGCAGGCGGTTCAGGCGCAGTGCCGAGACGATGCCGACGTGCAGCACCAGCGCGGTGCCGAGGTAGAACGCCAGGTTGCCCAGATGCCGCGGCACGTACTCGGCGATGCGTGGCAGGAAGCCGGCCAGCGTCGGCTCGGGATAGCGCCCGGAGAAGAAGTAGAAACCACCGCCGGAGAGCAGGTAGGCAACGAAGGCCGCCACCATCAGCGTCGGCACCAGCAGCGCGAGGCTGCGCAGGTCGCCGCGCTGCCAGCCGGCGAACAGCCGCCCGGCCAGCCACAGGCTGCCGTAGGCCGGCACCAGCGCCCAGTAAGCGGGCGACAGGCACCAGTCGCTGATGGTGCCGCTGGCCAGGGAGGCGAAGTCCAGTACCGAGGCTTCGGCGAACAGCAGCGCGAACATCGCGCGCGGGCGCAGGTAGAAGCCGGCGAGGAAGAAGATCGACCAGCTGGCGCTGGGCAGATTCTCGACGCTGGCGAAGTGCTGGCCGCGGGTCATGGCCAGCAGCAGGATCAGCGCGGCGCCGATTGCCAGTTGCGCGCGGGAGGAAAGGACGTGCATGCGGTGCTCCTCGGGTAGGGGTTGACGGTTCAGATCGCCTGGTAGCGGACGGTGAAGTACACCGCGCGGCCGGGCTGTTCGTAGGTCTGGGTGGTTTCGTAGTCGCGGTCGAACAGGTTGGCCAGCTTGACCTGCAGGCGCCAGGCGTCATCGACGCGGTATTCGCTACGCAGGTCCACCAGC
>AJXE01000006.1 GCA_000263395.1 Stutzerimonas stutzeri TS44 | reverse complement strand
GTTTTTTCCGTCGTCGTAAGTTCT
Source organism: Stutzerimonas stutzeri TS44 (assembly GCA_000263395.1). Lineage (GTDB taxonomy): Bacteria > Pseudomonadota > Gammaproteobacteria > Pseudomonadales > Pseudomonadaceae > Stutzerimonas > Stutzerimonas stutzeri_C. The sequence goes on along the minus strand of AJXE01000006.1, from coordinate 151,163 downwards.
GCCGTTTCACCGCCGAAGGCGTGAAAGAGATCGATTACAAGGATCTCAACACCCTGAAGGCCTACATCTCCGAGACCGGCAAGATCGTTCCTAGCCGCATCACCGGAACCAAAGCCCGCTATCAGCGTCAGCTGGCCACCGCTATCAAGCGCGCCCGCTACCTGGCCCTGCTGCCCTACACCGACAGCCACGGCCGTTGATCGGGCTGGTCGGCGAAAGGTAAGGGATAGATCGTATGCGTGCGCTGGCCGAATTCATCATGCGTGGCCGTATGCAGGCCATCCTGGTGGTGGCCGTGGCGGCTGCGTTACCGATGCTGTTCTGGCTGAGTGCTGCCGCGGGCAGCCTGGTGCTGCTGCGCAGAGGCCTGAACGACGCGTTGAGCGTATTGGTCTGGGCGGTCGTGCCGGCGCTGGCGTGGTGGTACTTCGGTGATCCGCGCACGCTGCTGGTGCTGCTCGGTTCGCTGGGACTGGCGCAGCTGCTGCGCAACCAGGCGTCCTGGGCGCGGGTGATGCTGTGCAGCGTGGGCCTCGGACTGCTGTATGTCTGGGGGCTCGGTGCGGTATTCGGCGAGCCCATCGCGGCGCTGGCCGGCGAACTGCAGAAGGTGCTGCCCGAGACGTTGTCGGGTGCCTACGAACAGTTCACCGACGAGGAGCGCGCGCGTCTGGGAGCGTTGCTGGTTCCGGTGCTGACCGGCCTGCTGGCGGCGCTGCTGCAGATCGTCACGCTGCTCAGCCTGATGCTGGCGCGTTACTGGCAGGCGGCGCTGTACAACCCGGGCGGTTTCGGCGGCGAGTTTCGCGCGCTGCGTTTTCCGCCGGTGGTGGCAATCGTGCTGCTGGTGGGCATGCTGCTCGGCCCCAGCCTCGGTGCGCAGTTCGCGGTACTGACGCCGCTGTGCAGCGTGCCGCTGGTGTTCGCCGGGGTCGCGCTGATGCACGGCCTGGTGGCGCAGGGGCGTCTGCCGCGGTTCTGGCTGGTGGGGTTGTACGTCACGCTGGCGCTGTTCATGCAGTTGATCTATCCGTTGTTGGCCGTGTTGGCCATCGTCGACAGTCTGTTTGATTTTCGCGGTCGAAGCGCCGGCAAGAACGGCGCGGGACCTGCGAACGGTGAAGGTTAAAAGTTAAGAGGTAAGACTCAAATGGAAGTCATCCTGCTGGAAAAGATCGCCAACCTGGGCAACCTGGGCGACAAGGTAAACGTCAAATCCGGTTACGGCCGTAACTACCTGCTGCCGCAAGGCAAGGCCACTGCCGCGACCGCTGCCAACATTGCAGCGTTCGAAGCACGCCGCGCCGAGCTGGAAAAGGCTGCTGCCGAGAAGAAGGCTTCGGCCGAAGCTCGCGCCGCCCAGCTGGCCGAACTGGAAGTCACCATCACCGCGACCGCGGGCGATGAAGGCAAGCTGTTCGGTTCCATCGGCACCCACGACATCGCCGACGCCCTGACCGCCTCCGGCGTTGAAGTGGCCAAGAGCGAAGTCCGCCTGCCGAACGGCACCATTCGCCAGACCGGCGAATACGACGTGGCTGTGCACCTGCACACCGACGTCGAAGCGACCGTCAAGCTGATCGTCGTCGCCGCCTAAGGTGTCGTCTGGCACCTCCGGTGCCTGACGCGTAACATCGGGCACGTTTCCGCGCGAGCGGGACGTGCCCTTTGTTTTTCTGCTGTTTCGAATCGCGAAAGAATCATGAACGACATCAGTGTGCCCCAGCAGTACGACCTGGAAACCGCCGCGCTCAAGGTGCCGCCGCACTCCATCGAGGCCGAACAGGCCGTGCTGGGTGGCCTGATGCTGGACAACAACGCCTGGGAGCGTGTGCTCGATCAGGTCTCCGATGGCGACTTCTATCGCCACGATCATCGACTGATCTTCCGGGCCATCTACAAGCTGGCCGAGCGCAACTCGCCGTTCGACGTGGTGACGCTGTCCGAGCAGCTGGACAAGGAGGGGCAACTGCCACAGGTCGGCGGCCTGGCCTACCTCGGCGAACTGGCGAAGAACACGCCGTCGGTGGCGAACATCAAGGCCTATGCGCAGATCATCCGCGAGCGGGCCACGCTGCGACAGCTGATCGGTATCAGTAACGAGATCGCCGACAGTGCCTACGCACCGCAGGGGCGCACCGGCGAGGAGATTCTCGATGAAGCCGAGCGGCTGATCTTCCAGATCGCCGAGGCGCGACCGAAGACCGGCGGGCCGATTGGCATCAACGACATCCTGGTCAAGGCCATCGACCGCATCGATACGCTTTTCAATGCCGGCGAGGCGATCACCGGGCTGTCCACCGGCTTCAGCGACCTTGACGAGGCCACCAGCGGCCTGCAGCCGGCCGATCTGATCATCGTTGCCGGCCGCCCGTCGATGGGCAAGACCACCTTCGCCATGAACCTGGTGGAAAACGCCGTGCTGCGCACCGACAAGGCCGTGCTGGTGTTCTCCCTGGAAATGCCCGCCGATTCCATCGTCATCCGTATGCTCGCCTCGCTCGGGCGCATCGACCAGACCAAGGTGCGCGCCGGCAAGCTGGACGATGACGACTGGCCGCGGCTGACCTCGGCGGTCAACCTGCTCAACGATCGCAAGCTGTTCATCGACGATACCGCCGGTATCAGCCCCTCGGAGATGCGCGCGCGCACCCGGCGCCTGGCGCGCGAGCACGGCGAGATCGCCATGATCATGGTCGACTACCTGCAGCTGATGCAGATTCCGGGCTCCAGCGGCGACAACCGGGTCAACGAGATTTCCGAGATTTCGCGCTCGCTCAAGGGGCTGGCCAAGGAATTCAATTGCCCGGTGATCGCCCTGTCGCAGCTCAACCGTTCGCTGGAACAGCGGCCCAACAAGCGCCCGGTGAACTCCGACCTGCGCGAGTCGGGCGCCATCGAGCAGGACGCCGACATCATCATGTTCGTCTACCGGGACGAGGTGTATCACCCGGAGACCGAGTACAAGGGTGTCGCCGAGATCATCATCGGCAAGCAGCGTAACGGCCCGATCGGCACCACCCGCCTGGCCTTTCTCGGCAAGTACTCGCGCTTCGAGAACCTCGCACCGGGCAGCTACCAGTTCGACGACGAGTAAGCGCGGCGGACGGACGTCCGCCCTGGCGCTTCCCGCGTCCAGTGGATCGGCCTAAGATTTGCGCCTCACCTTCGCCGACAGGAAAATCCCATGCGTCCGCTGGTTGCCACGGTCGATCTGACCGCGCTTCGCCACAACTATCTGCTTGCCAGACAATGCGCGCCGCAGCGCAAGGCCTTCGCCGTGATCAAGGCCAATGCCTACGGACACGGTGCGCATGAAGTGGCGGCGGCACTGCGAGATGTGGCCGACGGTTTCGCCGTGGCCTGCCTGGAGGAGGCCGAGGTGGTCCGCGCCAGCGCTCCGGACGCGCGCATCCTGCTGCTCGAGGGCTGTTTCGAGCCTTGCGAATACCAGCGTGCCGCCGAGCTGGGCCTGGATGTCGCCGTGCAGGATCAGCGTCAGACCGACTGGTTGCTGGATGCCGAGCTGGAGCGGCCGCTGAACGTCTGGATGAAGTTCGATTCGGGCATGCACCGGCTCGGTTTCAGCGTCGATGGCCTGCGCGACTGCCACGCCCGGCTGCAGGGCACGGCGCAGGTCGGCGAGCTGAACCTGATCAGCCACTTCGCCTGCGCCGACGAGCGCGGCCATCCGCTGAACGAGAGCCAACTCGAGCGCTACGGCCAGTTGCTGGAGCTGCCATTCGACAACTGCTCGCTGGCCAACTCCGCTGCGGTGCTGACGCTGCCGCAGGCGCACATGGCCTGGATTCGCCCCGGCATCATGCTCTACGGCGCCACGCCGTTCGCCACGCTGAGCGCGCAGGAACTCGGCCTCAAGCCGGTGATGACGCTGACCGGCGCGCTGATCGCGATCCGCGACGTGCCGGCCGGCGACAGTGTCGGCTACGGTGCCAGCTGGGTGGCGCAGCGGCCGTCGCGCATCGGTACCGTCAGCTGCGGCTATGCCGATGGTTATCCGCGCAGCGCGCCGTCCGGCACCTCGGTGGTGATCCGTGGCCAGCGCGTGCCGCTGGCCGGGCGGGTATCGATGGACATGCTGGCGGTCGATCTGACCGACCTGCCGGCAGCGCAGCTCGGCGATGCCGTGGAGCTGTGGGGCGCGCAGTTGCCGATCGATGAACTGGCGGCGGCCTGCGGCACCATCGGCTACGAGCTGCTGACCAAGGTCACGGCGCGCGTACCGCGGCGTTACTTCGGCGGCTGACTGCCGGGGCAGGATTCCCTTCGTCCGCCAGGCAAAGGCCGAGTCGTGCAGTCGGCCTTCCTGATCATTTTTTGTGCTATATTCCGCGCCCGTTTTCGTAGCCCGGTTTCCCGCCATGCCTGCCGCCAAGCCGCTGTTCGACTATCCCAAGTACTGGGCCGAGTGTTTCGGCCCGGCGCCGTTCCTGCCGATGAGCAGGGAGGAGATGGATCAGCTCGGCTGGGATTCGTGCGACGTGATCATCGTCACCGGCGATGCCTACGTCGACCACCCGTCGTTCGGCATGGCGATCATCGGTCGTCTGCTGGAGGCCCAGGGCTTTCGCGTCGGCATCATCAGCCAGCCCGACTGGCAGAGCAAAGACGCCTTCATGCAGCTCGGCGAGCCGAACCTGTTCTTCGGCATCGCCGCCGGCAACATGGACTCGATGATCAATCGCTACACCGCCGACCGCAAGGTGCGCTCCGACGACGCCTATACCGCCGGCGCGCTGGCCGGCAAGCGCCCGGATCGCGCCAGTCTGGTCTACAGCCAGCGCTGCAAGGAGGCCTACCGGCACGTGCCGGTGGTGCTCGGCGGCATCGAGGCCTCGTTGCGGCGCATCGCCCACTACGACTACTGGTCGGACAAGGTACGCCGCTCGATCCTGATGGACGCCACCGCCGACATCCTGCTCTACGGCAACGCCGAGCGCGCCATCGTCGAGGTGGCGCAGCGGCTGGCGCGCGGCGAGGCGATCGAGAGCATCACCGACGTGCGCGGCACCGCCTTCGTGCGCAAGGACACGCCCGAGGGCTGGTTCGAGATCGATTCCAGCCGTATCGATCGCCCGGGCAAGATCGACCAGATCATCAACCCCTACGTCAACACTCAGGATGCCGCCGCCTGCGCCATCGAGCAGCAGAAGGGGCAGGCGGACGATCCCGAGGAAGCCAGGTCGGTCGAGCTGCTGCCGCACCCGAAACTGACGCGCGAGCGCACGGTGATCCGCCTGCCGTCCTTCGAGAAGGTGCGCAACGACCCGGCGCTGTACGCCCACGCCAACCGCGTGCTGCACCTGGAGACCAACCCCGGCAACGCCCGCGCGCTGGTGCAGCGCCACGACGAGCGCGAGCTGTGGCTCAACCCGCCGCCGATCCCGCTGACCACCGAGGAGATGGACTACGTGTTCGCCGCGCCGTTCCAGCGCGTGCCGCACCCGGTCTACGGGGACGCGAAGATTCCGGCCTACGAGATGATCCGCTTCTCGGTCAACATCATGCGCGGCTGCTTCGGTGGCTGCACCTTCTGCTCGATCACCGAGCACGAGGGCCGCATCATCCAGAGCCGCTCGCACGAATCGATCCTCCACGAGATCGAGGAAATGAAGAAGGTGCGCGGCTTCACCGGCGTGGTCTCCGACCTCGGCGGGCCGACGGCCAACATGTACCGCCTGGCCTGCAAGAGCCACGACATCGAGCGGCACTGCCGCAAGCCGTCCTGCGTGTTCCCCGGCATCTGCGAGAACCTCAACACCGACCACAGTTCGCTGGTCGAGCTGTACCGCAAGGCGCGCGCGCTGCCGGGCGTGAAGAAGATCCTGATCGCCTCCGGCCTGCGCTACGACCTGGCGGTGGAGTCGCCCGAATACGTCAAGGAACTGGTCACCCATCACGTCGGCGGCTACCTGAAGATCGCCCCGGAGCACACCGAGCGCGGCCCGCTGGACAAGATGATGAAGCCGGGCATCGGCACCTACGACAAGTTCAAGCGGATGTTCGACAAGTTCTCCAAGGAGGCGGGCAAGGAGCAGTACCTGATCCCGTACTTCATCGCCGCGCACCCGGGCACCACCGACGAGGACATGATGAACCTCGCCCTGTGGCTCAAGGCCAACGGCTTCCGCGCCGACCAGGTGCAGGCGTTCTACCCGTCGCCGATGGCCTCGGCGACCGCCATGTATCACACCGGCAAGAACCCGCTGCGCAAGGTGACCTACAAGAGCGAGGGCGTCACCATCGTCAAGAGCGAGGAGCAGCGCCGTCTGCACAAGGCGTTCCTGCGCTACCACGATCCCAAGGGCTGGCCGTTGCTGCGCGAGGCGCTGATCCGCATGGGCCGCGCCGACCTGATCGGTTCGGGCAAGCATCAGCTGATCCCGGCGCACCAGCCGGCCAGCGAAGGCGGCTACCAGAGCGCGCGGCGCAAGAACTCGACGCCGGCGGGCAGCAAGAAGGCCGGGCAGGGCGGCAAGATTCTGACCCAGCACACCGGTCTGCCGCCACGCAGCCACGACGGCAACGCCTGGGACAAGCGCGAGCAGGCCAAGGCCGCCGCCGAGGCGCGGCGCAAGGCGGCCAATGGCAGCGGCAAGCCGGCCGGCAAGGGGCGCAAGCCGCAACGGCCGGTGGCGCCGCGCTGATCGCGTATCGCTGACGCGCGAGCGTGCCGCATTACGTTGGCGTGCATGCCGTCAGCCGATTCCCCGAGCGCGCGGCCGCGCCGGCATGAAGACCGCTGCGCGGCAGTGCGCGTCCGTCGAACCTAGAACCTGAACGCCTGGGTCGCCTGATCCAGCTCGCCGCCCAGGCGCAGCATCTGCGCGCTCTGTTCGCGGCCGCGACTGATGTGCGTCAGGTTGGCGTCGCCAAGCTGATGGATGCGCTCGCTATGCCCGCGAATCTCGCTGACGGCCTCGCCCTGCTGCGCGGTGGCCTGGGCGATCTGCTCGGCCATGCGGCTGATGGTGGCGATGGTGGCGACGATCTCGCCCAGCGCCTGATCGGCACTCTGCGCCAGGCTGGCGGTACCTTCGGCGTGGGCCACCTGGCTGCGCATGGCCTCGACCGATTGTGTGGCGGCCTGCTGCAGGTCGCCGATCAGCTGTTGGATCTCCGCGGTGGCGCCGCTGGTGCGCTGCGCCAGCGAACGCACCTCGTCGGCGACCACGGCGAAGCCGCGACCGTGCTCGCCGGCGCGGGCCGCTTCGATGGCGGCGTTGAGCGCCAGCAGGTTGGTCTGCTCGGCGATGGAGCGGATCACCGTCAGCACGTTGCCGATGGTGGTGGTCTCGCCGGCCAGACGCTCGATGGCCACGGCGTTGCCCTGCACCTCGCTGACCAGATCATGCAGCCCGGTCAGGCTCTGGCCAATCACCTGCTGGCCCTGCTGCACGGCGTGCGCCGCGGCGCGGCTGGCCTCGGCCGCTTCGCCGGCGCCGTCGGCCACCTGCTGGATGGTGGCTTCCAGCTCGCCGAGCGAATCGCGGATCTGTGCCGTGTCGCCGGTCTGGCGCTGGGCGCCGTCGTGCAGGTCGCTGCTCATTTCGTCCAGATCGCGGCTGCTGGCGGCGACCTGCTCGGCCTGCTGGCGCAGGGTGCCGACCAGCTGCAGCAGGTAGCTGCGCAGGCGGTTGAGCGAGGTTTCGATATCGATGATCTCGCGGATCTTCGAGTCGATCTTGGCGTCCTGGCTGAAGTCGCCCTCGGCCCAGGCCGACAGGGCCGGCACCAGCTGTCCGAGGGTGCGGGTCAGCTGGCGCTGCAGGCGGTCGACTGCCAGGGCGATGAGCAGGATCAGCGCGATGATCGCGACCTGGATCAGCCGCACCTCACCCTGGATGCGCCCATGCTCGGCGCGCACCGCGGGCTCCAGTTCGGCCAGGGCCTGCTGCACGGCGGCGACCTTGCGCGTGCTGCTGTCGTGCAGCTCGCCGCGCTGGCGGATCAGTTCGCGGGTGCGCTGCAGCTCGGCCGGGTAGCGTTTGATCAGGCTGGACAGTTCACGCTTGAGCGCGATGCCGCGGTCTTCGGCCTGCTGCTGGTTCGCCGCATCGTCGAGTTCGAGCAGTGCGGCGAAGCTGCTGGCGGCGGATTTCTGTTCGGCGGCGACACCCAGCAGCGGCAGTGCGTCGAGACGGGCGGCCTCTTGCTGCAGGCCCTGTAGCGCCTGTTCGACCTCGCCGGCCAGCTCGTCGCGGCCGCTGCTGACCAGCTTGCCGCGGGCGTGGCTCAGGCGCAGCAGCTGCTGGCTGGCGGCAAACAGCGGCGGTTGATAGCCCGCGGCGTTCGGATGATTGGCTGCGCTGCGGTACTGGTCGAGCTGCGACAGTGCGCCGGCCATCTCGCGCTCGGCCTGCAGCAGCAAACCCTGTGGGTCGCCCGCCAGCTTGCCGGCGGCGAGCAGGTCGCTGGCGGTGAAACGGCTCAGCTCGTCCAGGCTGGGTTGCAGCCGTTCGGCGAATCCGGCCGGGAGTCCGGCGATGTCCTGCTGCAGGGTTTCGAGCGCTTTCTGCGCCTGGCTGTGGCGCACCGCGTCGCCGCTGACCAGGTAGGCGCCGATGTTCTCCGCGGCCTGGTGCTGGAACTGCTGGGACAGCCCAAGGTAGTGCGCCATCAGTTGATAGGGACGCTCCATCGCCCGTTCCGACCACCAGAGCGTGGCGCCGAGGGCCAGGCAAACCGCGATGAGCAGGAGGGTATTGAGCGTGGTGAGCGACTTCAGGCGCATCAGCGTCTCTTCGAGCAGGCCAGGGAGGCTAGCAAGATATGGCGATTTGATGTCATTCACGTGACAGCCGCGCCCGGCTCGCGTTTTTGTGAACTGCTTTGCGCGGCCGATCGACTAGAAGCGCTCGACCCGGTTGCGGCCGCCGCGTTTGGCGCGGTACAGCGCCTCGTCCGCCTGCCGGGTGAGCGTCTTGACATCGGTGCCGGCGCCGAGCTCGCTGATGCCGCAGCTGAAGGTGCAGCTCAGGTCCTGCGGCTGCGCGGGAAAGCGCAGCTCGGCGAAGCGCTGGCGGATGTCGTTGAGCACCTTGCACGCCGCTTCCACCGGCGTATCCGGCAACACCACGGCGAATTCCTCGCCGCCATAGCGGCCGATGTGGTCGGTTTTGCGCAGGCGCTGCTTGAGAAACAGCGCCAGGCTCTTGATCACCCGGTCGCCCATCGGGTGGCCGTAGGTGTCATTGACCCGCTTGAAGTGATCGATGTCGAGCATGGCGAAGCTCAACGGGCGACTGTCGCGGTGGGCCTGCAGGCGTGCGTCTTCCAGCAGCTGCAGGCTGTGGGTGTGGTTGTACAGGCCGGTCAGGCTGTCGCGCACGATGCGCGCCTTGAGGCTGCGGGCGCGGGCGGCGCGGGTGCGCACGGTGGCGATCAGATGGCTCGGCTTGATCGGCTTGGTGAGGAAGTCGTCGCCGCCTTCGCCCATCGCGTCGAGCTGCTTGTCCAGATCGTCCTCGGCCGACAGGTAGATGATCGGCACGCTGACGTAGCGTTCGTGCTGGCGGATGACCTTGGCCAGTTCGGTGCCCATGCAGTCGGGCATGTACATGTCGAGGATGATCAGGTCCGGCTGGAACTCGGCCAGCGCGCCGATCGCCTGGATCGGCTCGGTCAGCATGCGGGTGATGATGCCGGCGTTGTTCAGCACCCGCTCGGTGTGCGTGGCCTGCGCGCGCGAGTCGTCGACGATCAGCACGCGGATCGGCTCGCTGTGCGCGGTGCGGGTGAAGATTTCGATCTTCTCCAGCAGGCTGGAGGCGTCCAGCGTGCCGGTGAAGAACCCCAGGCCGCCGGCGCGCACGGCTGCCAGGCGTGTCGGGGTATCGGTTTCGTTGCGACTGAAGAACAGAATCGGCAGCTTGTCTTCCAGACCCTGCTGGACCTGCTCGGCCAGTTGCAGTCCGGCGCCGGGGCCGTTGAAGTCGACATCCATGACGATCGCCGCGGGATGGCGCTGGTGCATGGCGGTGCGAAACGCTGTGTCGCTGTCGAAGGCCTGCGCCGACATGCTGAAGAACTCCAGCTGACGCACCAGATAGTCCGCGCGCTGGCCGTTGTGCAGCGCCAGGTAGACCGGCTTGCTCAGTGGTGGCAGGAAAGGCCGGGCCAGCGGGTCGTTGTGACGCAGGCCGGTGCGCGCCAGGCGGTAGATCAGTTGGCTGAGGGTGGCGATGGTCTCGCTGGACAGCCGGCCGCGGTTGTCGCGGATGTCGCCCAGGCAATCCTCGATGCCGAGCGCCAGGGCGCTGTGCTCGGGCTGCTTGAAGCGTTCGGCGAAGCGGTGCAGGCGTTGCGTGGCGTCGTCGAGCGCGCTGTGCTGGCGCTCGCTCCATTCGCCGCGCTGCAACTGCTGCCAGACGTCGAGCACTTCACGGGCCTGGTGAATCACGCGCTGGGCAAAATGTTGCTTGAGTTCTTCCTGGTCCGTCATGAGGCTTTCCGTTGCGCCGGACGTCCGAGTCCGGTGCCTTTGTTGGTGGCGCTATGCTATCACCGGTGTGCCGACAGGGAGGGTGCCGCGGGCGGTAGTGGTTCGCAAATTGCGGCAGAGGATGCCTGGGAGCTGCGTTATAGTGAGCGGCGTTACCGCAACGCGGCCCGCCTCAGGCGGTCAGACCCTCTGAATCCGAGAGAAGGACATTTTGCCCATGCTGGACTGGAAGAACCGCTTTGCCCGTTTCGGCCGCTCGAGCGGCGGCTCGTCGGCAACCGCGTCGCGCGCGGGCAATCCGCTGTGGTCGGCGCTCGCCGTGGTGGTCGGGCTGCTTCTGCTGGCGGCGCTGATCGTGGGCTGGTACTGGAGTCGCGAGCCCGCGCTGTTCCCGGTTCCGCAGCACGCGCGCGAGGCGGCGGCGAATTCGCAACGCCAACTGGTCAACGGCTATACCACCGTCGAAACCCTCAAGCACGTGGCCAGCACTCTGCTGGACAAGCCGGGCGGCTACCTGAGCAACGACATCGCGCCGCCGGGGCTGTGGCTGGACAACATGCCGAGCTGGGAATACGGCGTGCTGGTGCAGATACGCGACCTGAGCCGTGCGCTGCGCAAGGATTTCACCCGCTCGCAGTCGCAGTCCACCGAGGACCCCGATCTATCGAAGGGCGAGCCGCTGTTCAACTTCGACAATCACAGCTGGGCGCTGCCGGCGTCTGAATCCGAATACCGCAACGGCATCCGCGCGCTGGATCGTTATCTGGCGCGCCTGAGCGATCCGGCGCCGAAAGCGCTGTTCTATACCCGCGCCGACAATCTGAACAACTGGCTGGGCGATGTCGCGACGCGGCTCGGCTCGCTGTCGCAGCGCCTGTCGGCGAGTGTCGGCCGCGTGCGCCTGGACACCAACCTGGCGCCCGAGCAGGAGCGCGCCGGCGTCGTGCCCGAGGTCCGCGAGCAGGTGGTCGAGACGCCCTGGTTGAAGATCGATAACGTGTTCTACGAGGCGCGCGGCCAGGCCTGGGCGCTGTCGCACATGCTGCGCGCGATCGAGGTGGATTTCGCCGACGTACTGGCCAAGAAGAACGCCACCGTCAGCGTCCGGCAGATCATTCGCGAGCTGGAGGCGGCGCAGGAGCCGCTGTGGAGCCCGATGGTGCTCAATGGCAGCGGCTACGGAATACTCGCCAACCACTCGCTGGTGATGGCCAACTACATCTCGCGTGCCAACGCGGCGATCATCGATCTGCGTAACCTGCTTTCGCAGGGCTAAGGATTGCGACAGGCGGCATCGCGCCGGGCGACAGGGCGCGATGCGTGACCTGCGGGTGGTTCAGTCCAGACCGAGCTTCTTCAGTCGATAACGCATCGAGCGGAAGGTCAGACCCAGGCGCTGCGCCGCGGCGGTGCGGTTCCAGCGGGTCTCCTCGAGCGCCTGCATGATCAGCTTGCGTTCGATCTCCTCCAGGTGGTCTTCCAGGCTGTCGATCTGCGCCAGGTTGACCTCCCCGCTTTCTCCCGGGCCTGGACTGTCGGCCAGGCGCAGGTCCGCGGCCTTGATCTCGTCGCCGTCGCACAGGGTGTAGGCGCGTTCGAGCATGTTCTCCAGTTCGCGCACGTTGCCCGGAAAACGGTAGGCCAGCAGTTTCGCCAGGGCGTCGGGATGCAGCTGCGCCGGGTTGTCGCCGCATTCCTGCGCCAGGCGGCGCAGCATCGCATCGGCCAGCAGGGCGATGTCTTCGCGGCGTTCGCGTAGCGGCGGCACGCGCAGTTCGATGACGTTGAGACGGTAATACAGGTCCTGGCGGAAGCGTCCGGCGGTGACTTCGCTGGCGAGATCCTTGTGGGTGGCACAGAGGATGCGCACGTCGACCAGCACTTCCTGGGCGCCGCCAACCGCGCGCACGGCCTTTTCCTGGATGGCGCGCAACAGCTTGACCTGCATCGGCAGCGGCAGGTCGGCCACTTCGTCGAGGAACAGGGTGCCGCCATTGGCCACCTGGAACAGCCCGGGCTTGTCTTCGATGGCGCCGCTGAAGCTGCCTTTCTTGTGGCCGAAGAATTCGCTCTCCATCAACTCCGACGGAATCGCGCCGCAGTTGACTGGTACGAACGGTCGCTCGCTGCGCGGACCCTGCTCGTGAATCAGCCGCGCCACCAGCTCCTTGCCGCTGCCGGATTCGCCGCTGATGTAGACCGGCGCCTGGCTGCGCGCGAGTTTGTCGATCTGCTTGCGTAGCAGCTTCATCGGCGGCGAGCTGCCGAGCAGACGGCTGTCCACCGGTGCCGCTTCGGTACTGGTGCTGCGCACGCGCAGCGCGGTGCTGACCAGTTCGCGCAGGCGGTTGAGATCGACCGGCTTGGTGAGGAAGTCGAAGGCGCCGGCCTTGAGTGCGCTGATCGCGGTGTCCAGGCTGCCATAGGCGGTGATCATCGCCACCGGCAGTTGCGGGTGCTGCTGCTGGATGAGTTGCACCAGCTCCAGGCCGCTGCCGTCGGGCAGGCGCATGTCGGTCAGGCACAGATCGTAGCGCTCGCGCGCCAGCCACTCGCGGGCCTCCTTGAGGTTGCGGGCGCTGCGGGTGTCGAGCTTCATGCGCCCCAGGGTGATTTCCAGGAGTTCGCGGATGTCGGGCTCGTCATCGATGATCAGTGCTTTCTGGCGGGCGCTCATGGGTCCTGCTTCTTTGATTCGGTTCGCCGGATGCGGCGGTGGGTCATGTTAACGCCGCGGCGGGTCTGGCGGATGCCGCGTTGGTCGATGTGTGATCGGGTGCGCCCGTGATCGGTGCGTTCAGCCGGTCTTGCTCGCATGCGCGAAGACGATATGAAAGCAGCTGCCGCCTTCCGGGCGCGCGCGGTAATCCAGGCGCGCCTGGTTGCTTTCGCACAGTTCGCGGGAAATATACAGGCCTAGCCCGGTGCCCTTGCTTTCGGTGGTGAAGAAGGGCTCGAAGATGTTCTGCAGCTGTTCGGCGGCCACTCCGTCGCCATCGTCAAGGACTTCAACCACCGGCAGATCGCTGCCGGTGTCGCGATACAGGCGCAGCCAGACCTGGGCGCGGGCGTGGCGCAAGCCGCTGTAGCGCAGGCCGTTCTGCACGAGATTGGTCAGCACCTGGGTGAGCTGGTTGGGGTCCATGCGCGTCTGCAGGGAGCTGCCGATGACTTCCAGATGCACGCTCTGCTGCGGTGCCAGGGTGCTGCGCAGTTCGCTGGCGAAACGGTGCAGCCAGTACTTGAGGTCCAGCAGTTGCGGTTCGGCCTGGCGCCGGCGCGAGAGCTGCAGGACGTTCTCGATGACCAGGTTCATGCGCCGCGAGTGGTCCTGGATGATCTGCGCCAGGCGCCGGTCCGCGGCATCCAGCGATTCGGACTCGTGCAGCAGCTGTGCCGCGTGGCTGATGGCACCAAGCGGGTTGCGGATTTCGTGGGCGATGCTGGCGGTCAGTCGGCCGAGCGAGGCCAGCTTGAGCTGCTGGGCCTTCTGCGCGATGTGCGAGCTGTCCTCGAGGAACACCAGCGTGTTGTGTTTCTCTCCATGCTGCAGCGAAGCGAAGCTGGGCTGCACGGTGGGGCCGCTCTGGCCGATCTTCAGCGGCTTCGGGCGCAGGGTCGGGTTGTTTTGCCATTGCTGCAGGCGCTGCAGCAGGTCCGGGCAGTATGCGTTGAGCGACACTCCGTCGGTCGTCGGTTGTTCGAGCAGTTGCTGTGCGCCCTGGTTGGCCAGCAGCACCTGTTGTTGCGGGTCGAGCACCAGGATGCCGGTGCGCATGCGCTGCAGGATCAGCGCGTTCAGGGCTTCCAGGTTGGCGACGTCCTCGGCGCGCTGGCGCGCCAGGTGTTCACTGGCCTGCAGGCGGCGGGTCAGGCCCTGCACCAGCAGCGCGGCGGCAAAGCACAGCGTGCCCAGGGCGCCGGCCTGGACGAACTGGCGTGCGGCTTCCGGCTTGCTCAGGCTGAGATAGAAGGTCAGGTAGATCAGGCCGATCGCCGCGACGGCCGCGACGAAGAAACCGATCCGCCCACGCAGGAGGATGTTGGCGATGGCCACGGCGACGATCAACAGATTGCCGATGCCGCTGGGGGTGCCGCCGGCGAAATAGAACAGCCCCGACAGCAGGATCACGTCCATCAGCGCCAGCCCCAGCACCGGCAGTTCCCGTTTCGGGTTCTGCACCAGTACGGACACGATGATGTTGAGGGTCAGGTAGAGCCAGGCGCCAGTGCTGAACAGTGCCGGATTGCTCATCTGCAGCAGGCTGTCGTGCAGATCGCTGCTGATCAGCAGCACCAGCGCCAGGCCGATGGTCAGGCGATAAAGATGGTACAGTCGCAGGATGCGCCGGCCCTGGTCGCCCAGGAAGGCCAGACCCTCAGCGCCCACCCGCCTCGCCATCCTGCAGATGCGCCTGGCTGCAGTACCAGCGCTCCTTGCCCTGTACCGCCTGCGTGCGCGGCAGGTGCACGCCGCACTGGGCGCAACGCACCATCGGCTGTGCGCCCGGCTCCGGCTTGCGCCCGGGCTTGCGCGTCATGCGTCGCCACAGCCAGAAGGCAGCGGCGATCAGGGCGATCCAGAACAGCAGGCGAAGCAGGCCCATTTATCTCTTCCTGGCAGGCGCGACGGGGATGTGTAGCGCCCGGCGGCGAAACCTCGCCGGGCTGTGACGGTTATTGGCGGCGTCAGTCGAACAGGCCGAAGGTCAGGTAGCTCCACCAGGAGCGCTCTTCGCTTGGTTGTTCGGCTTCCTTGAGTGCGGGGCGCAGCTCTTCCGGCAGATCCTGCGCAGCCGTTTCGTACTGACGGACCACGTCCCGGTTGGCGCGCGAGACATCCGGGCGCGGCGCGTCGCTTTCGATCAGGCCGAGAGTGGCCCGGCTCAGCCAGCCACGGGTGTCGGCTTCGGTTTCGCGCGGGGTGAAGGTGCCGTCTGCCAGCGTCTCGTGATCGGGGTAGTTGGCTTCGAGGGTCTGCAGGCTGGTCGCCGCCAGTTCCTCGAGGCCCAGGCGCTGATAGGCCTCGGTCATCACCGCGAGGCCGTCGGCCACCGCCGGCGTGCCCTGGAAGTTCTCCACCACGTAGCGCCCGCGGTTGGCGGCGGCAACATAGGCCTGGCGCTTGAGGTAGTAGTGCGCTACGTGGATCTCGTTGGCCGCCAGCAGATTGCGCAGGTAGACCATGCGCGCCTTGGCGTCCGGCGCGTAGCGGCTGTTGGGGTAGCGGGTGGTGAGCTGGGCGAATTCGTTGAACGAGTCGCGCGCGGCACCGGGGTCGCGCTTGGTCATGTCCAGCGGCAGGAAACGAGCGAGCAGGCCGCGATCCTGGTCGAACGAGGCCAGGCCCTTGAGGTAGTAGGCATAGTCCACGTTCGGGTGCTGCGGATGCAGGCGGATGAAGCGTTCGGCAGAGGATCGCGCTGCTTCCGGCTCGAGGTTGCGGTAGTAGGCGTAGATCAGTTCCAGCTGGGCCTGTTCGGCGAAGCGGCCGAACGGATAGCGCGATTCCAGGGCCTTGAGCTTGCTGATGGCGCTGGTGTAGGCCTTGTTGTCCAGGTCGGCTTGGGCCTGCTGATACAGTTCGACTTCGCCCAGGTTCTCGTCGACGGTTTCGGTGGAGGAGCAGGCAGCGATGAGGGCGAGGATGGCGATCAGCAGCAGGTGTTTCACTTGCATGGCGGCTTGCGTCCCTGTGACGGCTGGCTGTCTCGCACGGAGCCGTCCTGTTATGATGAGCGCCCCGGTCAGCCGGGACAAAGACGCCGTATTTAAACACAAGCGTGCAGGCGAAACCAAAGCCTGCGCCCCCGCCGCAGTGCCCCTATGTCCGAGATTTCCAAACAGACTATTCATCTGCGTGCCGAGGTGCCGTTCGACCTCGGCGGCCAACGTCTCGACCAGGTCGCGGCACAGTTGTTTGCCGAGCATTCGCGTTCGCGCCTGGCGGCCTGGATCAAGGACGGCCTGCTGAGCGTCGACGGCGCCGTGCTGCGCCCGCGCGATACGGTGCACGCCGGCGCGATCCTCGAACTGAACGCCGAGCAGCAGGCGCAGGGCGAGTGGCTGGCACAGGAGATTCCGCTCGATATCGTCTACGAGGACGAGCACATTCTGGTCATCGACAAGCCGGCCGGGCTGGTCGTGCATCCGGCCGCCGGACACGCCGACGGCACGCTGCTCAACGCGTTGCTGCACCACGTGCCGGAGCTGATCAACGTGCCGCGCGCCGGCATCGTGCATCGCCTGGACAAGGACACCACCGGCCTGATGGTGGTCGCCAAGACGTTGCAGGCGCAGACGCGGCTGGTCGAGCAGTTGCAGGCGCGCAGCGTCAGCCGCATCTACGAGGCGATCGTGGTCGGTGTGGTCATCACCGGCGGCACCGTCGATGCGCCGATCGGTCGCCACGGTCAGCAGCGCCAGCGCATGGCGGTAGTGGAGGGCGGCAAGCCGGCGGTCAGCCATTTCCGCGTGCTCGAGCGCTTCCGTGCGCACACTCATGTGCGGGTCAAGCTGGAAACCGGGCGCACTCACCAGATTCGCGTGCACATGACCCATATCGGCTATCCGCTGGTGGGCGATCCGCTGTACGCCGGACGCTTCCGCATTCCGCCGGCGGCCAATCCGACGCTGGTGCAGACCCTGCGCGAGTTCCCGCGCCAGGCGCTGCATGCGCGTTTCCTCGAGCTGGAGCATCCGGCCACCGGTGAGCGGATGAAGTGGGAGTCGCCGCTGCCGGATGACTTCGTCTGGCTGCTGACGCTGCTGCAGCAGGATCGCGAGGCGTTCGTCGGGTGAGCGGCTGGCCGCATGGCTGGCTGCTGCCGGACTGGCCGGCACCGGCGACGATCCGCGCCTGCGTGACCACCCGTGCCGGTGGTATGAGCGTGCCGCCGTTCGACAGCTGCAATCTTGGCGATCACGTTGGCGATGATTCGTCGGCGGTCGCCTGGAATCGCCAGCATTTGCAGGAGTTGCTTGGTTGTCGACCGGTCTGGTTGAGCCAGGTGCATTCGAGTACTGCAGTCAAGGCCGTCGCCGGCAGCTGCGCGACGGCCGATGCCAGCTGGAGCGATGTGCCGGGTGAGGCCTGCGCGGTGCTGACCGCCGATTGCCTGCCGGTGCTGTTCTGCAACCGCGCCGGCAGCCGCGTCGCAGCAGCGCATGCGGGCTGGCGGGGCCTGGCTGGTGGCGTGCTGGAGGCGACGCTGGACGCGCTGGCGGTGCCGGCTGAAGAGCTGCTGGTCTGGCTCGGTCCGGCCATCGGCCCGGCGACGTTCGAGGTCGGCCCGGAAGTGCGCGAGGCATTCGTGGCGCAGCATGCCGATGCGGCCGAGGCGTTCATGCCGAGCCGCAATGCCGGACGCTTCATGGCCGATCTGTACCAGCTGGCGCGCATTCGGCTGGCTGCGGTCGGCGTCAACGCCGTCTATGGCGGCGGCCTGTGTACGTTCAGCGACGCTCGTTTCTATTCGTACCGTCGTGCGGCGCGCACTGGCCGCTTCGCCAGCCTGGTGTGGATCGACGGCTGAGTAGCCGCATACGCTCGCGCTGGCCTGTCGCCAGTTCTCCCTCGCCAGATGACCTGCATCAATGTCACCTGGCTTGAATCTCCAACAATCATCCTCATCTATTCTGCATCTCGCGGGCTTTCTCATGGCGCGATTCGGTGTGCCGGCCCGCTTCACTTGAGGATGAACGTTCATGCGTATCGATCGTCTGACCAGCAAGCTCCAGCTTGCGCTCTCCGATGCTCAATCCATTGCCGTTGGCCTGGATCATTCGGCCATCGAGCCGCTGCACCTGATACAGGCCCTGCTGGAGCAGCAGGGCGGCTCGATCAAGCCGCTGCTGATGCAGGTGGGCTTCGATATCGCCGCGCTGCGTCAGGCGCTGACCAAGGAACTCGACCAGCTGCCCAAGCTGCAGAACCCCACCGGCGACATGAACATGTCCCAGGACCTGGCGCGCCTGCTCAACCAGGCCGACCGCCTGGCGCAGCAGAAGGGCGACCAGTACATCTCCAGCGAGCTGGTGCTGCTGGCCGCGCTCGATGCGAATACCCGTCTCGGCAAGCTGCTGCTGGCGCAAGGGGTGTCGAAGAAGGCGCTGGAAAACGCCATCGCCAACCTGCGCGGTGGCGAGGCGGTCAACGACCCCAACGCCGAGGAGTCGCGCCAGGCGTTGGACAAGTACACGGTGGACATGACCAGACGTGCCGAAGACGGCAAGCTCGATCCGGTGATCGGCCGTGACGACGAGATCCGTCGCACCATCCAAGTTTTGCAGCGGCGCACGAAGAACAACCCGGTGCTGATCGGCGAGCCGGGCGTGGGCAAGACCGCCATCGTCGAGGGGCTGGCCCAGCGCATCATCAATGGCGAGGTGCCGGACGGCCTGAAAGACAAGCGCCTGCTGGCGCTGGACATGGGCGCACTGATCGCTGGCGCCAAGTTCCGTGGTGAATTCGAGGAACGTCTCAAGGCGGTGCTCAACGAGCTGTCCAAGCAGGAAGGGCGCGTCATCCTCTTTATCGACGAGCTGCACACCATGGTCGGCGCCGGCAAGGCCGAGGGCGCGATGGACGCCGGCAACATGCTCAAGCCGGCCCTGGCGCGCGGTGAACTGCATTGCGTGGGCGCCACCACGCTGGATGAGTACCGTCAGTACATCGAGAAGGACGCGGCGCTGGAGCGGCGCTTCCAGAAGGTGCTGGTGGACGAGCCGAGCGAGGAGGACACCATCGCCATCCTGCGTGGCCTGAAGGAGCGCTACGAGGTGCACCACGGCGTGACCATCACCGATGGCGCGATCATCGCCGCGGCCAAGCTCAGCCACCGCTACATCACCGACCGCCAGTTGCCGGACAAGGCCATCGACCTGATCGACGAGGCTGGCAGCCGCATCCGCATGGAGATCGATTCCAAGCCCGAGGCGCTGGATCGCCTGGATCGCCGGCTGATCCAGCTGAAGATCGAGCGCGAGGCGCTGAAGAAGGAAGACGACGAGGCGACCCGCAAGCGCCTGGCCAAGCTGGAAGACGATATCGCCAAGCTGGAGAAGGAGTATGCCGACCTCGAGGAAATCTGGAAATCGGAGAAGGCCGAGGTACAGGGCTCGGCGCAACTGCAGCAGAAGATCGAGCAGGCCAAGGCCGAGCTCGAGGCGGCGCGGCGCAAGGGCGACCTGGCACGCATGGCCGAGCTGCAGTACGGGATCATTCCCGACCTGGAGCGCAGCCTGCAGATGGTCGACCAGCACGGCAAGACCGAGAACCAGCTGCTGCGCAACAAGGTGACCGACGAGGAGATCGCCGAGGTGGTCTCCAAGTGGACCGGTATTCCCGTGTCGAAGATGCTCGAGGGCGAGCGCGAGAAACTGCTGCGCATGGAAGACATGCTGCACCAGCGCGTCATCGGCCAGCACGAGGCGGTGGTCGCGGTGGCCAACGCCGTGCGCCGCTCGCGCGCCGGCCTGGCCGATCCGAATCGGCCGAGCGGCTCGTTCCTCTTCCTTGGCCCGACCGGGGTGGGCAAGACCGAGCTGTGCAAGGCGCTGGCTGAGTTCCTCTTCGATACCGAGGAGGCGATGATCCGCATCGACATGTCCGAATTCATGGAGAAGCACTCGGTGGCACGGCTGATCGGTGCGCCGCCGGGCTACGTCGGCTACGAGGAGGGCGGCTACCTGACCGAGGCGGTGCGGCGCAAACCGTACTCCGTAGTGTTGATGGACGAGGTGGAAAAGGCCCATCCGGACGTGTTCAACGTGCTGCTGCAGGTGCTGGAGGATGGTCGCCTGACCGATAGCCACGGGCGTACGGTGGACTTCAAGAACACCGTGATCGTGATGACCTCCAACCTCGGTTCGATGCAGATCCAGGAACTGGTCGGCGATCCCGACGCCCAGCGTGCGGCGGTGATGGATGCGGTGGGGCATCATTTCCGTCCGGAGTTCATCAACCGTATCGACGAGGTCGTGGTATT
This sequence comes from Stutzerimonas stutzeri TS44, assembly GCA_000263395.1. Lineage (GTDB taxonomy): Bacteria > Pseudomonadota > Gammaproteobacteria > Pseudomonadales > Pseudomonadaceae > Stutzerimonas > Stutzerimonas stutzeri_C. The sequence goes on along the minus strand of AJXE01000006.1, from coordinate 130,709 downwards.
CGATCCGCTGGCGCGCGAGCAGATCGCCGGGATTGCCGAGATTCAGCTGGCGCGCCTGCGCAAGCGCCTAGCCGAGCGCGAGCTGAGCCTGGAGCTGACGCAGGAGGCGATGGACAAGCTGATTGCCGTCGGTTACGACCCGGTATACGGCGCGCGGCCGCTCAAGCGTGCGATCCAGCGCTGGATCGAGAACCCGCTGGCGCAGCAGATTCTGGCTGGCCAATTTGCCCCGGGCAGCACGATCAAGGCGCGGGTGGAGGGCGAGCAGGTGGTTTTCGCCTGACGTGAGGGAGCGGGCCTGCGCGGTGCCTCGGAGATGCTGCGCGGACACCCGAGTCGTCGAGCGACGCCTGGGTCAGCTCGGGTGAGTGCAAGACATTGTCCTGAATCGCATTTTCAGGCTTGACAGCGGTATCGGGAACCGTAAAATGGCGCGCCTCTGAAGCGGGAACATAAGACCGCTGAAGAGCTGGAATACAAGTTGTTCCGCGATAGCTCAGTCGGTAGAGCAAATGACTGTTAATCATTGGGTCCCAGGTTCGAGTCCTGGTCGCGGAGCCAAATTCCAATCGGGGTATAGCGCAGTCCGGTAGCGCGCCTGCTTTGGGAGCAGGATGTCGGGAGTTCGAATCCCCCTACCCCGACCATTTTTGGGTCGTTAGCTCAGTTGGTAGAGCAGTTGGCTTTTAACCAATTGGTCGTAGGTTCGAATCCTACACGACCCACCATACAAGGCTTCGCCAGAAGCGACAGAAAGCTGGATGTCCGCAAGGATATCCAGCTTTTTTTATGCTTCGTTTTTGATGGGCGGCAAAATCCCGTTCGTGCTGGTGTCGGGGCTCAGGTCACCAGGCCGCCCAGCAGCCGACTCAGCAGGCCGAGGCCGATAACCACGCCCAATACCAGTGCGAGCAGGAGCCCCGGGCGGAACGGTTGGCGCTCGATCTGATGCTGTGGCGCGCTGAGATAGTCGTTTACGCGCTGCTGATCTTCGGGATTCAGGCGGCTGGACATAAGCACCTCGAATGGCATGCGCTGAGTCTAGTCGTGCCGGGTGAAATGCCAAGCGTGCGGCGACGAGGCCCGCAAAGGGCCCGCGCCACCGGGGGAGTCAGTCGTTCTTCAATTTGCGCAGGTTGCCGATCACCGATTCAAGGGCACGGTCGAACAGCAGCGTGTCGTTGAGCAGGCGGATGGCGCCGCGCTGGAATTCGCTGGCCAGGCCCATGCGGGTCTTTTCCAAGACTTTCATGCCGGTGCGGTTGACGAAGATGTAGCGGCCGGTCGGTTTGATCACCGCGGCCAGTTTGCAGCGCAGCTTGTGCTCTTCGTCTTCCTGAAACTCCACCCAGCTGCCCACGCGCAGGTTGTCGACCTGGGTCAGCGCCTCGTCGTGCTCCGGCAGGCTGATCTCGGGCTGGCGCTCGCGACTTTCGCCGGGAGTCAGCAGCTGGATTTTCTCGACCACTTCGACCATGACTGCCGCCGTTGGCGCAGTGGCGGCTTCCGGCGGCGCGGTGGGCTGCTCGAAGCGTTGCAGCGTCTGGACGTGCAGTGCCTCGAGCTGGGTGAAGAACTCGCCCGTGGAGAACGGATCGAATGCGGCGCTGATCAGGCCTTCGCGCAGGGACTTGAGCAGGTTGGGCACCAGCTCCATGAGTTTTGCCCGTGACTGTTCGTCGGCATGCGGCGTCACGCTCCAGATCAGCTCGTCCATCGTCGTCAGCGCATCATCCCACTGCGACGACTGCGTGCCGTGCTTCAGGCAGATCAGCAGCAGCACCTTGCTCCAGGCCTCCTGCAGCAGGCGTACCACCACTTCGGGCAGGGTCTTGCCGAGGAGTCGCCGGTTGAGTGCCTGTTCGACGGCCTGGCGGGCGATCTCGGCCTTGGCGCGCCCTTCCTCGGCGTCGCGGGTGCGCTGTTCGAGCAGTTCGCTGCGCCGGCGTTCGTCGCCGATGAAGGCGAGGAAATCCGCCAGCAGCTCGGAGAAGATGCCCGGGTCGTCGGTGAAATCGTTCAGCAGGCGCACCACGATCTGCTCGATCTTCTGGTACAGGCTGTCGCGCTGCGCTTCGTCCTGGTCGCTCCAGCCGAGGGCGGCCGAGGCGATCTCGTTGAGCAGGCGGCGGGCCGGGTGGTTGCCGCGACTGAAGAAGGTCTTGTCCAGCACCGCCACCTTGAGCAGCGGTATCTGCAGGCGGCCGATCAGTGCCTTGAGCGAGTCCAGCAGATTGCGGTCGTCGAGAATGAACTCGAACAGCATCGAGACGAGATTGATGACATTGTCGTCGACCTCGCCGACTACGCGCGATTTTCCGCTCTTGGCGCTCACGCGCTGGAGCAGTTGCTCGAGCTGTCGCTGCAGGTTGTGCTCGTCGATGGCCTGCGGCGCGCGCGCCTGCATGTGCGACAGCAGGCGCAGCAGGTCGTTGCTGGAGATCGGAATCGCATCGCTGGGCACGCTGCGCGGGGCCAGTGCGCTGTTGTCGCGCGCCTCGGACAGCAGGCCGAGCAGGGCGCTGAAGACGGCCTCCTGCTGGCCGCTCGCCGGCATGCTCTGGTTGGCATGCGTGCTCGCGGCGCCGCTGGTGCTGGCGCCGGGGTTCGGCTTGTGCGGGCGGTGCGGGGCGGCCGACTGCAGTTCGGGCAGGATGCCGGCTGCCGCGAGGGTCAGGTTGGCTTCGATATAGAGCTGATCCAGTTCGGCCAGGACGTACTTTTCGAAGAGTTTGAGAATGATCAGCTTGACCTTGATCGGTACGTCGAGGCTGCTGCAGGCGGCCAGGAAGTAGTCGCAGATCGCGCTCGGGCCGAGCGGGTTGGACTTGTCGTCGAGCTTTTTGCTGACCAGCACGTTCATGCGGGTCGTCAGGTGGCCGAGGACCGGGATGGTGCGGCCTGCGACCTTGGTCACCATCGTGTCGATCGCGACGGTCTCTTCCAGTTCGTCGTTCTGCACCAGGCTCAGGCTGTCGAAGGAGGCGCCTGTCTGCGGCTGGGGCTTGCCGATCTCGTACTGGTTGAGCGTGACGAAGGCTTCGAACAACTGCTGCAGGAAGCTGCGTTCGATGGTGCGCCGCTTCATGCGCAGGTCGCGCATGGCTTCGAAGAAGGCGCTCTGTTCGGTGTTGCTGGTGGCGCGGTCGGCGATCTCGAACAGCGAATCGTCGGCATTGTCGAACAGCGTCTGCAGCGCCTGGCGCAGTTGCTGGGCAGCCTTGTCGCGGACGCTGATCAGCGCTACCGGCAACTTGGCGGCCGGTGACGTTGGTCTGTGCTCAGGGGTGGCCTTGTTCAGGTGCACCACTTTGGCATCGGTTCGCATCGAGACTCTCCTGTGGTCGCCGGCCGATCGGGCGGTCACGTACGCTTCGTGGGCGTCAAGGGTAACAAATGGAGCTGAATGGCGTCATTTGTATGGCGCCAGAATAATTGAATGGATTATCGGCCTCCGTGATGGCGAATCGATCCCGACGCTTCACCCGGCATGATCCAGTTCACAGATGCCCGCCGGGTTTCTGCCGAGCGGTCGACGCGGGTGGTCTATGTCGAAGGTCGCGCTCGTTCCCGGCCGGCCTTTATACTTCGGACCAAACCATGTGGAGTCTGCCATGCCTAACCTGACACTTGCCGGTCTTTCCGCTGAAATTGATGCCACCGTTCGTCGGGCTCTGGCTGAGGACGTCGGTAGCGGCGATATCACCGCGCAGCTGATCCCGGCCGAGCGTCTGGCGCATGCCTCGGTCATCACCCGCGAGGCGGCGGTGATCAGCGGCGTCGCGTGGGTCGATGCAGTATTCCGCCAGCTCGATCCGCGGGTCGCGGTGCACTGGCAGGTGGCCGATGGCGAGCGGGTCGAGGCCGATCGGGTGCTGTTCCACCTCGAAGGGCCGGCGCGCGCGCTGCTGACCGGCGAGCGCACGGCGCTGAATTTCCTGCAGACGCTGTCCGGCGTCGCCACGCGCTGCCGGCACTACGCCGATCTGGTCGAGGGCACCGGTGTGAAGCTGCTCGATACCCGCAAGACGCTACCGGGGCTGCGCCTGGCGCAGAAGTACGCGGTTACCTGCGGCGGTTGTCATAACCACCGTATCGGCCTGTACGACGCGTTCCTGATCAAGGAAAACCACATTGCCGCTTGCGGCAGCATCGCCCAGGCGATCGTGGCGGCGCATCGCATCGCGCCGGGCAAGCCGGTGGAGGTCGAGGTCGAGAGTCTCGATGAGCTGGAGCAGGCGCTGCAGGCCGGCGCCGATATCGTCATGCTGGACGAGCTGAGCCTCGACGACATGCGCACGGCCGTCAGTCTGGCGCGTGGTCGGGCCAAGCTGGAGGCGTCCGGCGGGATCGGCGAGGAGACCTTGCTCGCGGTTGCGCAGACCGGGGTCGACTACATTTCCATCGGCGCGCTGACCAAGCATGTGCGCGCGGTGGATCTGTCGATGCGTCTGCACCAGTAAAGGGGAGGGCGCGGGAGTCGCGCGAGGGCGCTCCCGCCAGGACTTCAGTGGCGCTGCTTGAAACCGAAGTTCTCGTGCAGCGTACCCGGGACGTCGGCGTCCTTGGGGGCGTAATCCTTCGGCGGCTCGGTGAAGGTCGGCGAGCTCAGGCGTTCACGCGAAGCGGAAGAATCGTCATGACGCAGGGCGGCGTGCAGACGTTCGCGGGTCTGCTCGTCGAGCGCGAGGCGGTCGGCGCCTTCGCTCAGGTGCTCCTGGATGTCCTGGTAACTGTTGGTGAGCTTGTGCAGCAGGGAGGCAGTCGTGTTGAAATGGGTAACCACTTCGCTCTGGTAGGTGTCGAAGCGCTCCTGCAGGTCGTCCACCTGGCGTTGCGTACGATTGGGCGCGCTGTTGCGGGCCACCAGGTAGCCAATGGCGACGCCGGCGATGAGGCCGGCGACCGGGAGCAACCAGGTCGCGAGGGTCTGTTCCACGAGTCCTTCCTTCTATGTAAACGGCTGTGCCTACGTTAACTTCTCATACCTGCGCTGTACACCGTGGCGAGGCCGCGGCATCTGGCAGCTGGTAAGCAAGACGAGTCGACTCGTCCCAAGGTCACGGAGTTCCTTCCTTGTTGAAACGTGAAACCTCTCTCTCTCTCGACGGCCCCTGCGGCGCGCTGGAAGCCTTGTATTACGATCAGCCGCAGGCCCGGGGGCTGGCGCTGATCTGCCATCCCAACCCGGTCAAGGGCGGCACGATGCTGAACAAGGTCGTCTCGACCCTGCAGCGCACGGCGCGCGACCTGGGCTACAGCACGCTGCGCTTCAACTATCGCGGCGTCGGCGCCAGCGCCGGCGAACACGACATGCGCGAAGGCGAGGTGGATGACGCCGAAGCCGCGCTGCGCTGGCTGACGGCGCAACACCCGGACCTGCCGCTGTGCCTGCTGGGGTTCTCCTTCGGTGGTTTCGTCGCCGCGGCCCTGGCTGCGCGCCTCGAGGCGCAGGGTCGGGCGCTGGACAAGCTGTTTCTGGTGGCGCCGGCGGTGTCGCGCCTGGCCGGCCAGGCAGCGGTCGCACAGGGCGCGCTGACCATCATCCAGCCGGAGCAGGACGAGGTGATCGATCCGGCCTCGGTGTACGCCTACTCGGCTGCGCTGACGCGCCCCCATGAACTGCTGAAAGTGGCAGAATGCGGCCACTTTTTCCACACCAAGCTGGTGGAGCTGAAGGAGCTGGTGACGCCCCGTCTGTAGCTTTCCGCCCGCCACTCGCAGGCACGTCCTTGCCCGTGCCTGCGTCGCATCGAAACGAGATCAACGCGATGAAGACCCGAATCCTCACCGGTATCACCACCACCGGTACGCCTCACCTGGGCAACTACGCCGGCGCCATCCGCCCGGCGATCGTTGCCAGTCGCGCAGCCAGCGCCGACTCGTTCTATTTCCTCGCCGACTACCATGCGCTGATCAAGTGCGATGACCCGCTGCGCATCCAGCGTTCGCGCCTGGAAATCGCCGCCACCTGGCTGGCCTGCGGCCTGGATGCCGAGCGCGTGACCTTCTACCGGCAGTCCGACGTGCCGGAAATCCCCGAGCTGACCTGGCTGCTCACCTGCGTCACCGCCAAGGGCCTGCTCAATCGCGCGCACGCCTACAAGGCCTCGGTGGACAAGAACGTCGAGAACGGCGAGGACCCGGACGCCGGCGTGACGATGGGGCTGTATAGCTACCCGGTGCTGATGGCCGCCGACATCCTCATGTTCAACGCGCACAAGGTGCCGGTCGGCCGCGACCAGATCCAGCACGTCGAGATGGCGCGCGACATCGCCCAGCGCTTCAACCACCTGTTCGGCCAGGGCCGCGAGCTGTTCACCCTGCCGGAAGCGGTGATCGAGGAGAGCGTGGCAACGCTGCCGGGCCTCGACGGGCGCAAGATGTCCAAGAGCTACGACAACACCATCCCGCTGTTCGGCAGCGCCAAGGAGCTGAAGGCCGCGGTGGCGCGCATCGTCACCGACTCCAAACTGCCGGGCGAGCCGAAGGACCCGGACAGCTCGCACCTGTTCACGCTCTACCAGGCCTTCGCCACCCCGGCGCAACTGGCCACCTTCCGTGCCGAGCTGTGTGACGGCCTGGCCTGGGGCGAGGCCAAGCAGCGCCTGTTCGAGCTGCTCGACAACGAACTGGGCGAGCCCCGCGAGCTCTACCGCCAGCTGATCGCCAAGCCTGCCGAACTCGAGGACATCCTCCAGGCCGGCGCCGCCAAGGCACGCCGGATCGCCACCCCGTTCCTCGGCGAGCTGCGCGAGGCGGTGGGCCTGCGCAACTTCGCCAGCGCAACGCAGAGCGCGGCACCGGTGAAGAAAAAAGCCGGCAAGGTCGCGCGCTTCGCCAGTTTTCGCGAGGCCGACGGCGCCTTCCGCTTCCGCTTCTTCGCCGCCGATGGCGAGGAGCTGCTGCTGTCGCGACCGCTGAGCAATCCGCAGGCGATCGGCCAACTGACCCAGCGACTGATCGCCGGCGGGCCGGATGCGCTGGAATTGCGCGAGGACGAAGGCAGCCAGTTCACCCTGTGGCTGGGCGAGGAGTGCATCGCCGACAGTCCCAGCTACGACAGCGCCGAGGCTATGGATGAGGCCATGCTGCGGGTACGCGCGGCGCTGGCGACGCTGGTCGAGTGAGTCGGGCCGGGCGCAACCGCTGCGCCCGGCCGGTGCGATATGTGACGAATTCATAGAGGAGGGCGAGAGGTTTGACCAAGCTGAGCAAATTGCCAACGATCGAGGGCGCCGCTAAAGTGTCGGCCCCGTTTCACTACCCAGACTCCGCCATGACCCCTCTTGAGCGCTATCGGGCCGACCTGCAACGACCTGACTTCTTCCACGATGCCGCCCAGGAAAACGCGGTGCGCCATCTGCAGCGGCTGTACGACGACCTGGTCGCCAACGAGCGCGGCGGCAGCGGATTGTTCGGCAAGCTGTTCGGCAAAAAGTCGCAGGAACCGATCAAGGGCATCTACTTCTGGGGCGGGGTCGGTCGCGGCAAGACCTACCTGGTCGATACCTTCTTCGATGCGCTGCCGTTCAAGCAGAAGATGCGCACGCACTTCCACCGCTTCATGAAGCGCGTGCACGAGGAAATGCGCACGCTCAAGGGCGAGAAGAACCCGCTGACCATCATCGGCAAGCGCTTCGCCGACGAGGCACGGGTGATCTGCTTCGACGAATTCTTCGTCTCCGACATCACCGACGCGATGATTCTCGCCACCTTGCTCGAGGAGCTGTTCAAGAACGGCGTTTCCCTGGTCGCGACCTCCAACATCGTGCCGGACGGCCTGTACAAGGACGGCCTGCAGCGCGCGCGCTTCCTGCCGGCGATCGCCCTGCTCAAGCAGCACACCGAGATCGTCAACGTCGACAGCGGCATCGACTACCGCCTGCGCGCGCTGGAACAGGCCGAGCTGTATCACTTCCCGCTGGATGCCGAGGCCGAACTGAGCCTGGAAAAGAGCTTCCGCAGCCTGCTGACGGAAAACTGCACGGTGCAGGAGAACGAGGCGCTGCTGATCGAGAACCGCGAGATCATGGCGCGCCGGGTGGCCAACGACGTCGCCTGGTTCGAGTTCCGCGCCCTGTGCGACGGCCCGCGCAGCCAGAACGACTACATCGAGCTGGGCAAGATCTTCGAGGCGGTGCTGGTATCCAACATCGAGCGGATGACCGTGGCCAAGGACGACATGGCGCGGCGCTTCATCAACATGGTCGACGAGTTCTACGACCGCAACGTCAAGCTGATCCTCTCCGCCGAGGTCGAGCTCAAGGACCTGTATGCCGGCGGACGCCTGGAGTTCGAATTCCAGCGCACCCTCAGCCGTCTGCTGGAGATGCAGTCGCACGAATATCTGTCACGGCCGCACAAGCCGTAATGCAGCGCTGGCTTGAAGCCTGAAGCTGGAAGCAACACCCTGACTCGCTTCCAGCTTCCAGCTTCCAGCTTCCAGCTTCCAGCTTCCAGCTTCCAGCTTCCAGCTTCCAGCTTCCAGCTTCCAGCTTCCAGCCGTCAGCCGCTCTTGTGCCGATACTGCTGCCGATACTGGTTCGGCGACACGTCGGTGTGCTGGCGGAACAGCCGGGCGAAGAAGCTGGCGTCGTCGTAGCCCACCTCATAGCTGATGGTCTTGATGCTCTTGCGCGTCGTCGACAGCAGGCTCTTGGCCGTCTCGATGCGCAGCCGCTGCAGGTAGTGCAGTGGCTTGTCGCCGGTGGCAGCCTGGAAGCGCCGCATGAAGTTGCGGATGCTCATGCCGTGCTGCAGAGCGACGTCCTCGAAGCGGAATTTCTCGGCGAAGTGGTCTTCCAGCCATTCCTGAATCTGCAGCACGCGGCTGTCCAGGTGCAGCTTCTGCCCACCGAAGCCGAGCCGTCCCGGCCGGTAGTTGCGCTGTACCTCGAACAGCACGTCGCGCGCCATGCCCTGGGCGACGGCCGCGCCGCAGAAGCGCTCGACCAGATACAGATACAGATCGCACGACGAGGTGGTGCCGCCGGCGCAGTAGAGGTTGTCGCTGTCGGTCAGGTGCTTGTCCGGGCTCAGCTGTACCTGCGGGAAGCGCTCGGCGAACTCGCCGGCGAAGCGCCAGTGGGTGGTCGCCTCGCGATGATCCAGCAGCCCGGCCTGGGCCATCCAGAACACTCCGGTGGCTTCGCCGCAGATCGTGCTGCCGGCCGCATGGCAGCGGCGCAACCACGTCAGCACCTGCGGATAGCGCGCGCAGAGCGCATCGAAGTCGCCCCAGAAAGCCGGCAGGATCACCACATCGGCGTCTTCCAGCGCGCCATCGACGGCTATAGTGGTGCCGCTGAAGGTCGTCACCGGCAGGCCGTCGGGGCTGACCAGGCGAGTTTCGAACGCGGGTGCGAGGTCTGCGCCGCGTTGCCGGCCGCGACGCAGGCTGGCCATGTGAAAGAAATCCTTGGCGTGCATGAGGGTCGAAGCGAAGACCCCTGCGCTGGCCAGGATGCTGATGCGACTGAGAGCGGGCGAGTTCATGGGCGTTTCTGATTGTTGTGTGGTGAACCGGCTGTAGGATGAAACTGCCGTTGTGCGGCGCAAGCGTCGTATGTTTTGCCGTGACTGTCCAGCCGCCATTGCCGCCCGTCGCCCCATCGAGCGCATGATTTCACCGAGGAGAAAAGCTATGAGCAGCCCCTATCCGTCCGAGCCGTTCGCCGACTGGGACGGCACGCCCGCCGCCGCGCGCGCGCTGCAGCTGAGATTGGCGGCGCAGGTGCGGCTGGTCGACGACTTCCCGCCGCTACGGCTGATCGCCGGGGTCGACGTGGGTTTCGAGGAGCAGGGGCAGATCACCCGCGCGGCGGTCGTGCTGCTCGATGCGCAGACGCTGGAGGTGGTCGCGCAGAGCCTGACGCGCATTCCCACCTCGATGCCCTACATCCCCGGGCTGCTGTCGTTTCGCGAGCTGCCGGCGGTCTTGCAGGCGCTGCAAGCGCTGCCGGAGGTACCTGACCTGATCTTCTCCGACGGCCACGGCATCGCTCATCCGCGCCGGCTGGGCATCGCCGCGCACCTGGGCGTGGTGACCGGGCTGCCGACCATCGGCGTGGCGAAGAAGATTCTCACTGGCGAACACGATGAACTGGGCGATGCGCGCGGCGCGCAGGTGCCGTTGCGCGATCGCAAGACCGGCGAGGTGCTGGGTACGGTGCTGCGCAGCAAGGAGCGCGTGCGCCCGCTGATCGTGTCGCCGGGCAACCGCGTCAGCCTGGCCAGCGCGCCGCAGCTGGTGATGCAGTACGTCACCCGCTATCGCCTGCCCGAGCCCACCCGGCTGGCCGATCGGCTGGCTTCGCGGCGGGACGAGAAGGCAGCTGCTGCGCGGCTGCGTCGCTAGCGCCCGACTTGCGGCGGCGGGTCCGCTGCGGCTAGCCTGCCAGCCTGCCGTCAACCCAAGGCCACCCCATGTATCTGGATCGCGCGACCGGCTGGTGCGCGGGCGTCCGCCATTGCCCTTCGCCGAACTTCAACGAGCGCCCGGACGGCGAGATCTCGCTGCTGGTCATACACAACATCAGCCTGCCGCCCGGCCAGTTCGGCACCGGCCGGGTCCAGCAGTTCTTCCAGAACTGCCTGCCGTGCGGCGAGCATCCGTTCTTCGCCGAGATCGCCGAGCTGCGCGTGTCGGCGCATTTCCTCATCGAGCGCGACGGCACGATCACCCAGTTCGTCTCCTGCCTCGATCGCGCCTGGCATGCCGGGGTGTCGCGCTTCGGCGAGCGCGAGGGCTGCAACGATTTTTCCCTCGGCATCGAGCTGGAAGGCACCGACTACGAACCCTACAGCGACGCGCAATACACAGCGCTGATCGAACTGTGCCGGCTGTTGCAGCACGCCTATCCGGCGATCACCGGCGAGCGGATCTGCGGCCACAGCGATATCGCCCCGGGGCGCAAGACCGATCCCGGTCCGGCATTCGACTGGCTGCGCCTGCGCGCCGCCGCCATCACCTGTTGAACGAGGAAGCGAAGACGTGACGATGAGTTTTCTGGTGATTCTGCTGGTGCTGCTGATCGAGAAATTCTCCGATTGGCGGCATCGGCTGCAGCGCGATGGCGTCTGGCTCGCCCAGCTGCGCCGGCTCGAGGCGCGGCCGCGGCTGGCCGCATCGCCGTGGCTGGCGCTCGCGCTGCTGGTGCTGCTGCCGGTACTGCTGCTTGGCGTCGTGCTGTGGCTGCTCGAGCCGCTGGCCTATGGTTGGCTGAGCCTGCCACTGCATCTGCTGGTGGTGTTGTACAGCCTCGGACGCGGCGCGGTGAAGCGCGAACTCGGGCCGTTTCGCGATGCCTGGCGGCGTGGCGACGAGGAGGCCGCGGCGCTGGTGGCCGAGCGTGATCTGGGGCTGCGCGAGGCTGCGCCGGCGGGCCTGCTGCAGGCGGCGCAGGGCCTGCTGCTGTGGCGCAGCTACCAGGGCTTCTTCGCGGTGATCTTCTGGTACGTGCTGCTCGGACCGATGGCGGCGCTGGCCTACCGGCTGCTGGCGCTGACCGTCGAGCACGCGCAGCTGGACCCGCTGCGCGAGCGCGCCGGCCAGGTGCGTCACGCCTTCGACTGGCTGGCGGTACGGGTGCTGCTGGCCAGCTTCGCACTGGTCGGCAATTTCGTCGCGCTCAACCGTGCACTGCTGCACCGGTTGCTCGACTGGGACATGCCGGCGCGCCAGCTGCTCGCCGAGGTCGGTCCGCAGGCGGCCGATCTCGAGCCGCCGATCGTCGGCGAGGCGGGTGTCGCCCGGCTCGACGCGCTCGGTGCGTTGCTGGTGCGCGCGCGCGTGCTCTGGTACGCGGCGCTCGCGCTGTGGACGCTGCTCGCCTGAACCACCCCGCCTGGCTGAATGATGCGCCATAACCGCCCGCGACTACCCGCGGGCCGCCGCACCGCGGGCTGGCGGCGCTGCGATGCCATAAGGCCATTACCTTAAGTTACAAAAGCGCCTACCGATATCCCGTATAACTCGATCCGCTACTTCTCTCTGACGAGCCCCGCTGCGGCTGCAACAGCCGCAAGCACATACCAATAAGATTGGGAGACGTCGTGTGAAAACTTTGTTGTATCCCGCAGTCGCGTTCATGAACCGGCTGAGCTTCGGCATGAAGTTCAGTCTCGTCAGCCTGCTGTTCTTCGTCCCCATGCTGCTGAGCAACTTCTACCTGGTGCGTGATTCGTACCGGGAGTTCGTCGGTACCCGCAACGAACTGCAGAGCCTTGAGCTGCTCGGCTCCGCGCTGCAGCTGCGCCGCGACGTGGAAGACTGGCACGACCTGGTGCAGATCGAGGCGATCATCGGCCAGGCCGGCAATGCCGCGGCGCTCGCCGAGCGTCGCGGCCAGGTCGAATCCCGGCTGTCGACGCGCCTGCAGGCCCTGCACCCGGTGAGCGACGATCCCGAGCAGATCGCCGAATTCAGCGCCCGCCGCGATGAGCTGAGCACGGCGCTGGGCAGCGCGCAGGCGGAGCAGTCGCTGCAGTCCAAGGCCGCGATGGCGGCGAGCCTGCTGGGGCGCGTGCAGGTGATGATCCGGCTGATCGCCGGGCAGTCCGGCCTCAGCCAGGACGCCCAGCGCGAAGTGCGCCAGCTCGCCGAACTGCTGACCAGCGTGACGCCGACCATCACCGCGACGCTCGGCCAGGGGCGTGCGGTGGGCTCCTACACCTTTGGTCAGGGCTACCTGAACTCCGATGCCAGCAACACGCTGGACAACCTCGTGCTCGAACTGGAGCGGCTGCAGGCGCAGTACGCCGCGCAACTGCAGGACAGCCTCGCCGGCAGCGCCGCGGCCCGCGCGCAGCTCGACCAGTACGCCAGTGCCAGCCGCGATTCGCTGGGGCTCGCCAGCGAGATCCTGCAGGACGAGGTGATCATGGCCGACGATTTCGATCGGCCCTGGGCGCAGTTCTACGACCGGATCGGCGCCGAGATGGCGAAGACCTACCAGCTCAACGACCAGATCCTGCAGCTGCTCGAAGGCGACCTCGCCGAGCGGCTGGTGCAGAAGCGCCTGCTGATGACCCTGCTGCTGAGCGCGCTGGGCGTCGTGCTGTTGCTGGTGGCCTATCTCTACGGTGGCTTCTACGTCTCGACGCGGGCCTCGCTGCGCGGGCTCGGGCGGGTCATGGAGTGTGTCGCCGAGGGCGACATGACCGCGCGCTACGCGGTGCAGAGCCGTGACGAACTGGGTGAGCTGGGCCAGCTGTTCAACGATGGCGTGGCGCGGATTCGCGAGCTGATCGAGCGGGTCGGGCTGACCGTCGGTGAAGTCGAGCGTCAGGCCGGGCGCGTGGAGAACGTCTCCGGCGAGAGCAACCAGACGGTCTCCGAGCAGCGCAGCCAGATCGAGCAGGTTGCCACCGCGATGAATCAGATGTCCGCCACCGCCCAGGCGGTGGCCACCAGCGCCGAGGCGGCGGTGGGCAGTGCGCAGGACGTCAACGCCGAAACCGTCAGCGGTCGTGGCCTGGTCAGCGCGCAGGTCAGCGGCATCCAGCGCCTGGCCGAGGAAATCGCGCAGTCGGTACAGGTGATCAATCGCCTGGCTGACGACAGCGCGGCGATCAGCCAGGTGCTCGACGTGATCAAGGGCATCGCCGAGCAGACCAACCTGCTCGCGCTCAATGCGGCGATCGAGGCGGCGCGTGCCGGCGAACAGGGCCGCGGCTTCGCCGTGGTTGCCGACGAAGTGCGCAACCTGGCGCGGCGCACGCAGCAGTCCACCGAGGAGATCGAGCAGATGATCGCGCGCCTGCAGGGCGGCGTCGGTGCGGCGGTGAAGACCATGCACGCCAGCCACGCGCTGGCCGAGGGCACGGTAAGCCAGTCGGCGCAGGTGGAGCAGGCGCTGGAGCACATCCTCGGCGCGGTCGGCAGCATCGTCGACCAGAGCCAGCAGATCGCCGCGGCGGCCGAGCAGCAGACGGCCGTGGCGCATGATATCGACCGCAACATCGTGGCGATCAACGAAGCCGGAAAACGCACCGCCGAGGGCGCCGGGCATACCGAGCAGGCCAGTCGCGAACTGACCCAGCTGGTGGGGCAGTTGCAGCAGCTGATCGGTGCCTTCCGCGTCTAGCCGGGCACTAGGCGTCGCCGAGCGGCCAGCCGAACAGTTCGCAGCTGTTGCGATAGCTGGCGGCGGTCAGTTCTGCGGTGCTGATGCCCTTGAGTTCGGCCAGCCGCTGGCAGATCTCCGGCAGCAGCTCCGGGCTGTTGCGCTCGCCGGCGTGGCCCGCCGGCGGCATGTCCGGCGCGTCGGTTTCCAGCACGATGCCGTGCAGCGGCAACTGCTCGAGCACGCGCTGCATGCGTCGGGCCTGCGGCCAGGTACCGGCGCCGCCGAGGCCCAGCCTGAAACCCAGCTTCAGATACTCGCGCGCTTCCTCCCAGCTGCCGCTGAAGGCATGCACGATGCCGCCGCGGCGCAGCCGATGGCGCTTGAGCGTGGCGATCATCGCCGCATGGGCGCGGCGCACGTGCAGCAGCACCGGCAGTTCGAAGTCGCTGGCCAGCTGCAGCTGGCGCTCGAGAAGGTACTGCTGGCGTTCATGGTCCGGCGCGTCGATGTAGTAGTCCAGGCCGATCTCGCCGACGGCGCAGAGCTTCGCTTCGCCGCGCAGGCGCTGCAGCCATTCGCCCAGCGCCGCGAGGTGCTCGTCGCGGTGCTGGTGCTGGTACACCGGATGCAGCCCGAGTGCGGCGTAGACGGCCGGCTGCTCGCTGGCCAGCTGCCAGACGCGCTGCCAGTTCTGTGCATGCACGCCGAGCACGACGATGCGCTCGACGCCGAGGGCCGCACAGCGTGCCAGCACGGCCTGACGGTCGGCGTCGAAATCCTCGAAGTCCAGATGGGTGTGGGTGTCGATCAGTGGCACGGACGGTCTGCGCTCGATGGAGGCGGGTTCGGCGCTCATGCTAACGCTCAGCGGCACTCTTCTTCGATCTGGATATCGCTGACGCCCAGCTCGGCCATGCGGCTGTGCTCGCTGGCGCGCAGCGGCGATTCCCACGGCGCGTCGACCGCCGTCTGCGGGTTACGTACGTGCGTGAGGAGGATTTCCAGCTCGGCCTGCTCCAGGCTCGGTTCCTCGAAGGCGCTCAGCAGCAGCGAGGCGGGCGCGCCATTGATGCGGTAATGGATGCGGTAGCGTTTCAGGTCGGTCATGGCGCGGGTCCGGTGCGGCGGCGAGAAGCGTCGACACAACATCGGACCGCGAAAACGCCGTCAATCTCCCGGCTTGTCCCGTGCTTCGCCGGCGAGCAGCGCGGCCTTGCGTGCCAGCCCCCAGCGGTAGCCGGTCAGCGCCTGCTGTGCGCCGACTACGCGATGGCAGGGCACCAGCAGGCCGACCGGGTTGCTCGCGCAGGCGCGGGCGACGGCGCGGGCGTGGCTGTCGAGGGTGCTGGCGAGTTCGCCGTAACGCCGCGTCTGCCCCGGCGGAATGGCCTGCAACGCCTGCCAGACCCGCTGCTGGAAGGCACTGCCGCGCAGATCCAGCGGCAACCTGGCCGCGCGCGCCGGTTCTTCGAGTTGGCCGACAACGGCCTGCAGCCAGTCACCGAGACCGGCCTGATCGCGCTGCAGCCGGGCGGCGGCGAAGCGTTCGCGTAGCTCCTGTTCCAGCGCCGGCTCGTCGTCGCCGAACAGCAACGCGCAGACGCCGCGCTCGCTCGCGGCGAGCAGCAGCAGCCCCAGCGGGCAGGGGGCGACGGCATAGCGCAGGGTTTCCCCGGCACCTTTGCGCAGGCGCTGCGCCGGGCTCAGCGCCTGCGCTTCGGCATACACCGCGCGGGCGCTCGGGTAGCCGGCGGCCAGCGCCGCATCGAGCACGTTATCGGCGGCGGGCAGCTGTGCCTGCAGGCGCTCGCGCCGGCGCGCGGCGACCCAGGCGCGTGGCGTGAGACCGGTGCGTGCCTTGAACGCACGTGCCAGGTGCGAGGGCGACAGGCCGATGCGCGCCGCCAGTTGGGCGAGCGTCAGCGCCTCGGGCGCCTCGTCCAGCAGCCGGCAGGCGGCGGCGACCAGCGTATCGAGCTGCTCGGCCGGGCTTTGCGCCTGCGGCCAGCAGCGCCGGCAGGGGCGGAAGCCGGCGGTTTCGGCCTGCCCGGCGTTGTCGAAGAACTGCACGCGATCGCGTCGCGGCCGCCGCGCCGGACAGCTGGGGCGGCAGTAGATGCCGGTCGAGCGTACGGCGAAGACGAACTCGCCGTCACAGCTGGCGTCGCGCGCGCAGAGTGCTTCCCAGCAGCGGTCATGGTCGAGCATGGCGGTGCTCCGATGAGAGTTGGAGTGATTGTCCGCCTTCGCTGTGCGAGCGCCAATCCGCAGCGCGCTTTCAAACTGCCGGGCGAGCATGGAAGCCCGCCGGGGATTACCGTAACCTGCAGCCCCGCATTCACCGAGAAGGACCTGCAAGTCGCTGATGAAAACGCCTAAACGACTCGAACCGCTGATCGAGGATGGCCTGATCGACGAGGTGCTGCGGCCGCTGATGAGTGGCAAGGAAGCAGCGGTATATGTGGTGCGCTGTGGCGACGAGCTGCGTTGCGCCAAGGTCTACAAGGAAGCCAACAAACGCAGTTTCCGCCAGGCCGTGAAGTATCAGGAAGGCCGCAAGGTGCGCAGCAGCCGCGATGCGCGGGCGATGGCCAAGGGTTCCAAACACGGCCGCAAGGAGCGCGAAGAGAACTGGCAGAACGCCGAGGTGGCGGCGCTGTTCCGTCTGGCCGACGCCGGCGTGCGGGTGCCCAAGCCGTATGACTTTCTCGACGGCGTGCTGCTGATGGAGATGATCGCCGGCGAGGATGGCGATGCGGCGCCGCGCCTCAACGACGTCGAGCTGCATCCGGACGATGCCCGCGAGTTCCACGCCTTCATGATCCACGAGGTGGTCAAGATGCTCTGCGCCGGACTGGTGCATGGCGACCTGTCGGAATTCAACGTGCTGCTCGACGAGCACGGCCCGGTGATCATCGACCTGCCGCAGGCGGTGGACGCCGCCGGCAACAACCACGCCTTCGAGATGCTCGAGCGCGATGTCGGTAACATGGCGGCCTACTTCGGGCGTTTCGCGCCGGAACTGAAATTCACCCGCTATGCCAAGGAGATGTGGGCGCTCTACGAGCAGGGCAAGCTGACGCCCGAGAGCGAGCTGTCCGGTGAGTTCGCCGAGCCGGAAGATGCCGCCGATCTGGATGCGGTGATGCGCGAGATCAAGGCCGCCCTGGCCGAGCAGGCGCACCGCGAAGCGTTGCGCAATGCCGACGACGCGCCGCGCGACGAGCCGCCGCCACCGCCGTGGCTGCGCCACTAGGCTGCGGGCGCACCGACGGCGAGGGGCGCCGGTACCGGCGCGCGGCGGTAGAGCAGCAGCCGGTAGCCGGCCAGGCAGATCGTCCAGTCCAGCAGCAGCGTCCACAGGTTGTGCGAGGCGAAGTGCGCACCCTGCATCACCCGGCCCGCTGACATCAGCGTGCCCAGGGCCAGCGCCACGCCCAGCGCGGCGCGCGCCAGGCGTGGATGGCGGTCGCGCAGGACGAAGTACAGCGCCAGCAGCGAGAAACCGGCCGACGCATGGCCGCCGGGCCAGCAGCGCCCGGGCTTGAGTGTCGGCGCGCGTTCGGCGAGCAGCGGCGTGAACGTCTCCGTGCCGCCAAACTCGCTCAGGCTCCACGGGCAATGCACGCCGGTGAGCGTCTTCAGCGGCGAGACGATGCTGGTCGACAGCCCCAGCGCCAGCACCAGGTAGCCCAGCGGCCGGCGCCAGCGCGCCAGGCGTGTGGGCAGCAGGCTGAGCAGGAAGCCGGCGATGGCCAGCACGCCGATGACGATCACCAGTTGCTTGACGCGATCATGCAGGAAGTCTTCGAGCAGCCAGCTGTGGCGGCCGACGAAGCCCGCGCCGGGCTCGTAGAACAGCCGCGACAGGGCGAAGTCCAGCTGGCTCGGCTCGCCGATCAGCAAGGCCGCCATCAGCAGCGCGGGCAGGCCGAAGCCGAGGTGGAAGTTGAACGGCCGGCTGCCGCCGGCTGCGTGGGCTGCCAGCTGAGCAGCGCGTGCTGGTAGTCGTAGCTGGCGCCCTGGTAGTAGGCGATGTCGCGGCGAACCAGCGGGTCGTCCGCCGCGGCGCTGGATTCACGGCTCGCGCCGCGCGCATCGTCGTGGCGGCGCACGCCCTGGCGCGGGCTGAGGATCGCCAGGTCCTGGCCGTCGAACAGCCCCAGATGCTGGTAGTTGCCGATCAGCGCGCGGCCCGGCGCGGCGTCCTCGCGCAACAGGTTGCGGCCGAAGAAGGTCGAGACGTAGTCCATGTTCAACAGGCCGAGCAGGGTCGGCGCCAGATCGATCTGGCTGGCCACGCCGGTGAATTCGCGCGGCTCGATCAGCCCCGGGGCGTAGATGAACAGCGGGATGTGGTAGTTGGCCAGCGGCAGGTCCTGCGAGCCGGCGCTGCCGGCGGTGTGGTCGGCGACGAAGACGAACAGCGTGTTGGCGAACCATGGCTTGCCGCGCGCCTGGGCGAGGAATTCGCCGATCGCGTGGTCGGTGTACTTCACCGCGCCTTCGCGGCCTTCGCCCGAAGGGATGTCGATGCGTCCGTCCGGGTAGCTGTAGGGGCGGTGGTTGGAGGTGGTCATCAGCTGCAGCAGAAACGGCTTGCCGGCGGCGTGATCGGCGTCGGCCTCGCGCAGCGCCAGTCGGTAGAGGTCTTCGTCGGCCATGCCCCAGGCATTCTTGAAGTGGATGTCCGCCTCGTCCGCGCTGCTCTGGTCGACCACGCGGTAGCCGTTGCCGCTGAAGAACGCGCTCATGTTGTCGAAATAGCCGCGCCCGCCGTAGAGGAACACGCTGTCGTAGCCCTTGCTGGCGAGCTGCTGGCCGAGGCTGGCGAAGCCGCTCTCGCGGCCGATGCGCTTGACGATCGAACGCCCCGGCGTCGGTGGCATCGACAGGGTGATGGCCTCCAGGCCTCGGTCGGTGCGCGTGCCGGTGGCGTAGAAATCGGTGAAGAACAGGCTCTGCCGGCGCAGCGCGTCGAGGTTGGGGGTCAGCCCGCGGCTGTCGCCGAAGCTGCCGAGGTATTTGGCGCTGAGGCTCTCCACCGTGACCAGCACGATATTCAGTGGCCGCGCTGCGCCGGGGTTGTCGATCACCCGGCGGATGTCCAGTGGATCACTGCCGATGAACCGCGCATTCGGCTCGGCGACTTCGGCGCGCAGGTCGTTGCCGACCGCCTGCTCGGGCAGGGTGGCGTAGAACTGCGGGTAGTCCAGCTCGTTGTTGCGGAACGCGGCGAAGAACTGGAACGGGCCGTTGCTCGCCAGCTCGCGCTGGTAGGCGTTGCCGCCGCTGCCGCGCGGGAAGTCCTGACCGACCAGCAGTCCGGCGCCGAGCGCCGCCGCCAGCAGGCTGGCCAGGGCCGTTGCACGCCCGCGTCGGCCCAGGCTCGGCGCAGCCAGCGCGCGGCGCAGCAGCGGCTGCCGCGCGGTCATGGCGAGCAACGTGAGCAGGGCCAGCAGCGTCAGCAGGACAAAGACCGGGTAGGACTCGCGGATGTTGGCGAGCACCTCGTCGGAATACACCAGATAATCCACGGCGATGAAGTTGAAGCGCACGCCGAACTCGTCCCAGAACAGCCATTCGGCGAGCGCGGTGAACAGCATCGCGTACAGGCTCAGGCCCAGCAGCAGTTGCAGCGCGAGCCGATGCCAGCGGCTGTGCCAGATGCGCGGTGGGCAGGCCAGCAGGTAGAGCGCCAGCGGTAGCGCGGCGAAGGCCAGATAGGCCAGGTCATAGACCAGGCCCACGGCATAGATCCGCAGCAGATCGCCCGCCCCGCCGGCCGCGTCCGTCCAGTGGGCGGCGAGCAGCACGCTGCGGGTGAGCAGGAACACGCCCAGCCAGAGGCCGAGCAGCAGGGACAGGTAACGAAGCTGAGCATGGCGCAGAAGAGGCATCGTATGATTCCACGGGCGAGGTTGAACGCGCCGGAGTCTGCGTGTGCCCTCGTGAGGCCTTCGTAAAGAAGCCGTGAAAATTTCGTCATCCGCGTGAGGCGACATGCGCATCCTGGTCATCGAAGACAACCGCGACATCCTGGCCAACGTGCTGGATTACCTGGAACTCAAGGGCTACGTGGTCGACTGTGCGCAGGACGGCCTCGGTGGCCTGCACCTGGCCGCCACCGGACACTACGACCTGATCGTGCTGGACGTGATGCTGCCGGGCATCGACGGCTACCAGGTGTGCAAGCGCCTGCGCGAGGATGCCGGCCGCGATACGCCGATCATCATGCTCACCGCGCGTGACGCCCTGGCCGACCGCCTGCAAGGGCTGGGCGTGGGCGCCGACGACTACCTGGTCAAGCCGTTCGCGCTGTCCGAGCTGGTGGCGCGCATCGAGGCGATCCTGCGCCGCAGCCAGGGCGCGCGCAAACGCCAGCTGCAGGTCGGCGACCTGCATTACGACCTCGACACGCTGCAGGCCAGCCGTGCCGGCCAGCCGCTGCGACTCAACCCCATCGGCCACAAGCTGCTGGCGCTGCTGATGCAGAAGAGCCCGGCGGTGGTGCGCCGCGAGCAACTGGAAGAGGCGCTGTGGGGCGACGACGTTCCCGACAGCGATGCCCTGCGCAGCCACATCCACCAGCTGCGCCAGACGCTCGACAAGCCCTTCGACCAGCCACTGCTGCACACCGTGCATGGCGTCGGCTTCCGCCTGGCGGAGGACGGCGATGCTCGCTAAACAGCCCTTCGCCCGGCGCATCGTCATCGCCTTCACGCTGATGACGCTGCTGGTCAGTGGCGTGTTTTCCATCGGCATCGTGGCGGTGGTGTACTTCATCGAGGCGCAGCTGGTCACCGAGGAAATGAGCCGCGAGATGGACACCGTGCTCGACGTCGACCTGGCCCACGGCCAGGCGCCGCGCCTGGATGCCAGCACGCGCTTCTTCGCCTCCGGCTTGCCGCAGTACGGCCTGCCGGAAGAACTCGCCGCGCTCGCGCCGGGGTTCACCGAGCTTGTGCGCAACGACGAGGCCTTCTACGTGTTCGTCCGCGACCGGGCGGGCGAGCGCTACGTGCTGATGGAGGACCAGAACGAGTTCGAGGCCCGCGAGAACGCGCTGTTCAACGTGGTGCTCGCCGGCTTCGTGCTCAGTGTGCTGGGCGCCTGGGGACTGGGGCGGCTGATGGCGGACAAGGTCATGGCGCCGGTCAGCCGGCTGGCCAAGCAGGTGCGCCATCGCGACCAGCTGCATCCGCTGGCGCCGCCGCTGGCGTTGCAGTACCCGGACGACGAGGTGGGCCACCTGGCCGCCGCCTTCGACAGTACCTTCGGCCAGTTGCGCCAGACCCTGGAGCGCGAGCGGCTGTTCACCGCCGATGTCAGCCACGAGTTGCGCACGCCGCTGATGGTGGTGCTCGGTGCCTGCGAACTGCTCGAGCAGGCCGCGCTGCCGCCACGCGCGCAGCGACAGGCGGCGCGCATCCAGCGTGCCGCGCAGGAGATGCACGAACTGGTGGAAACCTTCCTGCTGCTGGCGCGCGCGCGGCCGGAGCAGGCCTCGTTCGGCGGCGACGCTACGCTGGCCGGCGTCGCCACCGAGCAGGGCGAACGCTGGGCGCCGCTGCTGGCGGAGAAGGGCCTGGACTTCGCGCTCAGGATCGAGGGCGAGGACCACGGCGTCTACAACCGCACGCTGCTCGGCACGGTGATGTCCAACCTGCTGCGCAACGCGCTGCACTACACCGACAGCGGCAGCGTGACGCTGGTGCTCGCCGACGGCGGTTTTCGCGTCGAGGACAGCGGCGTGGGCATTCCGCTGGAGGAGCAGGAGCGCATGTTCCAGCCGTTCGTGCGCGGCGCCGAGGGGCGTGGCGAGGGGCTGGGCCTGGGGCTGTCGCTGGTCAAGCGGATCTGCGCGCATCAGGGCTGGGACGTCGGCATGACGTCGCGCGAGCCGCAGGGCAGCTGCTTCCGGGTGCGCTTGGCGAATCGCGTCATTTGACGTTTTTTTCACATCCCTTTGACGGAGCCTTGATCCTGGCCTCGCTAGTGTGGCGTCACCTTCCCCATCGGAACGTCCGCCATGACCCGATCGAGCCCTGTCGAACTGGAGTTCTCGCGCAAGTACGACCGCGAGCACGCCCATCAGTACCTGCACAAGCACCAGGATGGCCTGGCGCGGCGCCTGTCGCACTGGCGTGACGAGCAGCTGGCGCGGCGCGCGCTGAAGGTCGCCGGCGATCCCGATCTGGTGCTCGACCTGCCGTGTGGCGCCGGGCGCTTCTGGCCGCTGCTGGCCGAGCATCCGAGCCGGATGATCTTCGCCGCGGACAATTCCGCCGACATGCTGGCCACCGCCCAGGGCGCGCAGCCGCGCGAAGTGGTCGAGCGCGTGGAGACCTTCCAGACCTCGGCGTTCGCCATCGACATGGGTGACAACGCGGTCGACTGCATCTTCTGCATGCGCCTGCTGCACCACATCGCCGATCCGCAGCACCGCCTGGCGATGCTGCGCGAGTTCCACCGCGTCACCCGCGACACGCTGATCGTCTCGCTGTGGGTGGATGGCAACTACAAGGCCTGGAAGCGCAAGCGCCTGGAGCGCCGCCGTCCGGCGAAGGACAACCAGAACCGCTTCGTCGTCGCCCGTTCGACCATCGCGGCGGAGTTCGCCGAGGCCGGCTTCGACATCCTCGAGCACCGCGACTTCCTGCCCGGCTACGCCATGTGGCGGGTCTACGTGCTGCGCAAGCGGGGGTGAGCATGAGCCAACCACTCGTATTGCCGGCCCGCGAAAGTCTGACCAGCACCTTCCAGCGCTGGTGGGATACCCAGGGCGAATGGGTCGAGGCGCCCAACCAGCGCCGCGATGGCGAAAGCGGCGTGCAGCGCGTGCGCCTGCGTGATGCCGGGCAGCCGCTGCTGTTCTGCAAGCGCCAGGTCGGCCACCTGTATCGCTCGCTCGCCCATCCGTTCGGCCAGCCCACCGCGCTGCGCGAACTGCGCGCATTGCAGGCATTTGCCGGGGCCGGGGTGCGCGTGCCGCAGGTGATCTACTGCGGCACCCGGCGGCAGGCCGGACAGTGGCAGGCGCTGCTGGTCACGGCTGAGCTGGACGGCTTCGTCAGCCTGCAGGACTGGTATCGCGACGGCCTCGCCGCACGCCACGGCTCGCTGCTCCACCAGCGCATGCTGGCGGCCGTCGGTGTGGCGCTGAGCCGCATCCACCAGGCGCGCTGGCAGCATGGTTGCTGCTATCCCAAGCACATCTTCCTCAAGGTGCATGACACGGGCGAGGCGGCCTGGGTCGAGGTCGCCCTGCTCGATCTGGAGAAGAGCCGCCGCCGCCTGCGCCGCAGCGCCGCGGCCAACCATGATATGCGCCAGCTCAATCGGCACCGCCAGGACATGCCTGTCGAGGACTGGCTGCGCCTGCTCGCCGCGCACGACGCGGCCGGCGAGGCCGACCGGCATGTCATCTGAGGCCGACGCCGCGGCTCTGAAGGGGCGCGGCGGGCTGGCGCGCATCTGTAACGCGGCCGGCTATTCGCTGGCCGGCCTCAAGGCCGCGTATGCCGGCGAAGCGGCGTTCCGCCAGTTGGTGTGGTTGAACCTGCTGCTGATCCCCGTGGCGCTGCTGCTCGACGTCAGCCGCGTCGAGCGCGCGCTGCTGATCGGCGTGGTGGTGCTCGGGCTGATCGTCGAGCTGCTCAACTCGGCCATCGAGGCCACCGTCGACCGCATCTCCCTCGATCTGCATCCGCTCTCCGGGCGGGCCAAGGACATGGGCAGCGCCGCGCAACTGCTGGCGCTGTGCCTGGTCGGCCTGGTCTGGGGTGTGATCCTGCTCTGATCCGCGTTTTCGCAAAAGGACATCGCAGGCGTGCCTTCCCGCGAGCTCCGGCCGCGCCTGCGCTTTAGCTGCGCCGGCGCGGCCGGACCAGAGTTGAGCGCGGCAGGCGCTCAGTGTTCCAGCGGCTTGAAGCTGTCGTCGGCGAAGTAGGTGGCGTAGTCGCCCAGCGCGCCGACCACCGTCACCGCGCCGTCGCGCTGGCCGGCCGGGGCGCCGCTCATGGCGTCGGCGCCGGCGAGCAGCTGGGCGATGATCAGGTGCAGCTGCGCGTCGGCCTCGGCGCTCAGCTTGCAGTTCTCCACCATGTAGGCGACCTGGCCGCGCACCGTCTCGGCCAGTTCGCCGTAGCGGGCGGCGGGCAGACGGTCCTCGTGGATCGCCGGCAGCGCCTGGCGCATATCGTCGTTGATGGTGCCCATCGCCTGGCGCAGCGGCGCATCGGTGGCCCAGCGCTTGCCGGCATCGAGTTGCAGCGCCGGCGCGCCTTCGCCGTGGCCGTGGTCATGGCTGGTGGCGGCGAGACTGGTGCCGGCGTGGCCGAGGGTGCCGGCGAGGATGATGGCGAAGGCGAGAGCGTGGGGCTTGCGGATCATTGCTAAGACTCCTGTTGAGCGGGCCGCGAAAAGGTCGGCGCCTGATGTTCTAACGCAGGCGCGACGGATTTGTTCCATCGCGCCGTGCAATTCGTCATTTGCGGTGCAGTTGCTCGATGCTGTCGGCGCCGAACGACTGCTGCGTGAGCACCTGGGCGAGCCGCGCGCGCTGCTGCGGTTCGAGGATCTCGCGCTCCTGCAGCAGCTGGTCGATGAGCAGACGCTGCTGTTCGTTCTGCAGTTCGGCGATCTTCGCCTGTTCGGCGTCGATCAGCGTGCGGTCCACCTGTTCGGCGAAGATCGCCTCGATCAGCCGGTTGCGGTGTTCGCCGAGGCTGGCGTTGGATGCGCGCAAGTAGGCCAGGAACGGCGCCTCGGCATCGTGCCAGCGCTGCAGCTGGCTGGCGCTCAGTTGCAGTTCGCGCGACAGCTCGGTCGGTGCGCCAGAGGGCATCGGCAGGCCATCGCGACTGAGTTTCTGCCAGCCGAGGCCGGCGAGCACGCCGACGTTGACCAGCATGGACAGCAGCAGGGCGCTGCGCAGAGTGGTGTTGCTCATTTCAGGTTTACCTTCAGGTAGCAGAATTCGGGGCGCGCGCAGAGCGCGCCGGGTGGGGCGCTGCCGAGGACGGCGAGCATGTTTTGATTGGGTGAGCTGCCCGGCGACTGGCTGGGCAGGGCATAGCCGAGCAGCAGGCCGAGCAGCACCGACGCTGCGGCGCCGAGGCCCTGCGCCCAGTGCCGGGCCCACCAGCTGCGCACGGGTGGCGGCGCGAAGGGCCGCTGCAGACGCGCCTGCAGCTCGGCCGGCAACTCCGGGCAGGCCAGTGCACGCAAGCCCTGGCCGAGCCCGTCGAGTTCGGCCAGGGTGGCGCGACACTGCGGACAAAGCGCCAGGTGGGCGTCGGCGTAGCGCTGTGCGGCGGCGTCGAGTTCGTTGTCGAGGTAGGCGGACAGGGTCGCCATGTCCAGATGCTCAGTCATCGAGGGTGCCTCCGTTGGCCTGGCGATAGCCGTGCAGCAGCGCCTCGCGGGCGCGAGCCAGGCGCGACTTGACGGTGCCGGCGTTGAGCTGCAGCGTGGCGGCCAGTTCGTCGTAGGCCAGTCCTTCCACTTCGCGCAGCAGCAGAATCTCGCGCTGTTCGTGGGGCAGGCGGGCCAGCAAGCGCTCCAGCAATGCGAGATCGCGTCCGGTCTGCAGTCGGCTCAGCGGCGATGGCGCCGGATCGACCGGCTCGGCCAGTGCCTCCGGCGCCACGTCGGCGTAGCGTTGCCGCTGGCGCAGCGTATCCAGCGCGGCATTGCGCGCGATCTGCAGCAACCAGGTCTGCAAGCGTGCTTCCGGGCGCC
Organism: Stutzerimonas stutzeri TS44; assembly: GCA_000263395.1. GTDB lineage: Bacteria > Pseudomonadota > Gammaproteobacteria > Pseudomonadales > Pseudomonadaceae > Stutzerimonas > Stutzerimonas stutzeri_C. Next base: position 104,892 of record AJXE01000006.1, on the reverse strand, counting down.
ACCTGGGCAGCGCCTGGAAGGCGCGGATGAACGTTTCCTGGGTCAGGTCCGCGGCCTCGTCGGCGCTGCCGAGCAGGCGCCGAAGGAAGTGGAAGACCCGCGCCTGATGGACGCGCACCAGCGTGCCGAACGCCTGGCGATCACCACGCGCGGCCTGCTGGATGAGGTCCTGTTCGTCGTCGTTCATCGGTCACTCGACTGGGTTGAACCCATGTGCGGCTGCCGACCGCGCTGCTGCATGGATATAACGCAACGGTTGGCGAAATGTTCCGGCTATTTTTGCCTCAGCGCGGAATCTTCACCCGGTCCTCGTCGAAGTCGCCTTTTTCCGCGTCGCGATGGCAGGCCACGCAGTTGAAGCGGCCGCCGACCGACTCGCGGGCGAACTTGGCGTCGCTGACCTCGTCGTGCTTGTGCTCGAACCAGCGCGTCTGGCTGATGCGCGGCGGCTCGCCGGCGTTTGGTGACGGCTCCACCGGCAGACGGTTGGCGGCCGAGGCGCGGACCAGGAAGTCGAGGATTTCCTTTTCCTGTACCGGGTCCAGCGAGGCGTTGCTGCCGTAGTGCTCGTCGAGGGTGCGCATCTGCTCGCGCCAGGCATCTGCAGGCAGCAGGCCGGGAGAATAGAGCATGTGGCAGGCCGCGCATTCTTCCTGCCACACCAGCGGCGCGTCGCTGGGCAGCGCCAGGCGCTTGGGCCGCTTGTAGACCTTGCGCTCGCGATGGTCGTCGTCATCGGCGAAGCTGAGGCCGGCCAGTACCAGGGTCAGGCCCAGCCCGGCGGCGGCAGCGAGGGGTGCGATCTTCATGGCGGGCTCCTTACTTGATGCTGTCGATCCAGCTGATGAAGTCGCCCTTTTCCTGCGCGGTGCATTCACGGGCGTAGACGTCGTCGCAGTTGCGGCGGAACCACTTCTCGACCTTCTTCAGGTCGGTGAAGCGCTCCGGGTTGGCTGCCGGCGCCAGCGGATCGACCTTGCGGTGCGCGGGCGTCTTGCCGGGCTTGCGCGGGTCGGCGGTGTGGCAGGTGGTGCAGCTCATGGTCTTGCCGTCGCGCTGCTCCTCGGCGAAGTACAGCGCCTTGCCGCGCTCGGCGGAGAAACCGGCGAAGTTCGCATCCTGCTGGCGCGCCTGGGCGGCGTAGCCGGCCAGCAGTGGGTGTTCGGTTTCGGCCAGGGCTGGCAGGCTCAGGCAGCAGGTCAGGACGACGATCCAGCGGGCTTTCATGGTGCGCTCTCCGGTTGGGAATGAGCGCAGCCTAGGGGCGTTGCCTTACGCCAAGCTGAACCGCGGCGGCCGGCGGCGTTCAGTTTCATTTCAGCTCGCGGGAATACAAAGGCGGCATCCATACAAGGAGGATCGCCGTCGTGGCTGCTTTCAATCGTTTCCGTCTGTTCCACTGGCTGCTGGCCGGGTTCTTCCTCGGCGTCTACCTCAGCGGTGACGACGCCGAGTCGCTGCATAACTGGCTGGGTTACGGCCTGATCGTGTTGCTGGTGTGGCGTCTGCTGATCGTGCCGCTGCGCCTGCGCGGCTTCCCGCAACTGCTGCCGCCCAAGGGCCAGCGGCGCAAGCCCGGACTGTCGGCGGTCGGCAAGTGGCTGACGGTCGGCGCGCTGGGTAGCTTCGCCATCGCCAGCCTGATCGGCCTGGGCATGGTCGACAACGGCGACGTGCTGGCCGCGCTGCCGGGTGTCGGGCCGGATGTCTTCGGCGCCGCCAGCGACATCGATTTCGTCGGCTGGATGGGCGATGCCGAGGAAGTGCACGAGTTCTTCGCCAATCTGGGGCTGTGGCTGATCGGCCTGCATGTCGGCTATGTGCTGCTGTTCCGCCGCAAGTCGGTGTGGCCGATGCTGCGTGGCGTACCCAAGTCGAAACCGGCTGCGGCCTCGGGACCGGCGCCGACACATGCTTCGGGCACGACCTCTTCCGCATCGTCGCCGGCGCCGGTTGCCGGTGAGTTCACCCGTCTGCGCATCGCCTCGCGCCAGGCCGAAACCGCCGACAGCTGCTCGTTCACCCTGCAGGTGCCGGCCGCCCTGCGCGCCCGCTTTGCCGCGCGGCCGGGGCAGTTCCTCACGCTGCGGGTGCCCGGCGCCGAGCCGGCGCTGCTGCGCTGCTACTCGCTGTCGCAGCGGCCGCAGGCGGATGGCGCACTGCGCATCACCATCAAGCGGGTGCCCGGCGGCCGCGCGTCGAACTGGCTGCTGGACAATCTGCAGACGGGCGATTGCATCGAGGCGCTGCCGCCGGCCGGCGTGTTCGTGCCGCGCAACCTGGATGACGATCTGCTGCTGCTCGGCGCCGGCAGCGGCATCACGCCGCTGATGGCGATCCTGCAGGCGGCGCTGGTCGAAGGCAGCGGGCAGGTACGGCTGTTCTATGCCAGCCGCGATGCCGCCTCGCTGATCTTTGCCGAGGAGCTGGCCGAGTGGTCTGCGCGTTACCCCGAACGCCTGCAACTGCGCATCTGGCTCGATGCCGAGCAGGGTGTGCCGAGTGGCCCGGCGATTGCCGCGAAGATCGCCGACTGGTCGGCGGCCGACGCCTTCATCTGCGGGCCGCAACCGTTCATGGATGCCGCCAGCGCGGCGCTGGGCGAGCTGGGTGTGAATGCGGCGCGCATCCATCTGGAGCGCTTTGCCGCCGCAGCGCCGACGGCCACAGCGGGCGGTCGCCGCAGCCGCCTGCGGGTTGCGCTCGACGGCCGCCGCCACGAGCTGGACGTGCCGCGCGGCGAGGTGCTGCTGGAGGCGATGGAACAGGCCGGCCTGCAACCACCGAGCGCGTGCCGCTCGGGTGTCTGCGCCGCCTGCAAGTGCCGCGTGGTGGCGGGCAGCGTGAGCATGCGCAGCAACCAGGTGCTGAGCGAGAGCGAGGTGCGCCAGGGCTGGGCGCTGGCCTGCCAGGCCGAACCGCGCAGCGCCGAATTGCAGGTGGAGTACTGAGCTGGAAAAGTCTGTCGGCCGTTTTCCACCCTACGGATCGCGTGATTCGGCGCGGTGTAGGGGGGATAACGGCGCCGCCTTATCCACCGGATGGCCGGGTCACCGACCCAGGTTGCGCACCCAGAACGGGTGGAACAGGCCGTCGACGGCTTACCACGCTATCGTCGGCCACGCCGCAGCTGATCAGCGTTCCGCCACCGGCAGGTCGTGCTTGCGCCAGGCGGCCCAGGAGCCCGGCACGTTGACCACCTGGCTGAAACCGTGGCGCTTGAGCAGGCTTGCGGCAATCGAGGCGCGATAGCCGCTGCCGCAATAGACCGCCACGGTGCCGTCCCGGTCCAGCTGCGCGAGATGCTGCGGCAGATGCGCGACGAAGGCATGCCGGGCGCCGGGCACACGGCCCTGCGCAACCTCCTCGGGTGAACGCACGTCGAGCACCTGGACCTCGGCGTCGCCGCGCCGGCGGTCGAGTTCATGTACCGTCCATTGGTCGACGCATGCCAGCGGCAGGCCGGCGTTCTGCCAGTCGCTCATGCCGTTGCGCAGGTAGCCGGCGACCTGGTCGAGGCCGATGCGATAGAGCTGCAGCGTCGCCTGGTGGACCTCCACACTGTCCTCGCCGATCAGGTAGATCGGTCGCTGGTCGTCGAGCATCCAGCCGGCCCAGCTGGCGAACTCGTCGCGCAGCGCAATGTTCAGCGCACCCGGCACATGGCCGCCGCCGAAGGCCAGGATCGAGCGCACATCCACCAGTTGCACGGCGCTGGGATCGGCGGTGCGCTGGCGGAACGCCTCCGGCGCCAGCGGTGGCGGCAGCGCCGGGCCATGCAGGCGCTCGAGCGGGCGCGCGTTGAGCTGCTTGAGCCGCGCATAGTGGCGCGGCGGCTCGGGCATGCCGTCGAGCAGCCAGTCGACAAACTCCTGCTCGGTGCGGCGCTGGTTCAGCGCCGGGTTGAACAGCAATTCGTTGCCGAGCGTGGAGTGGCGACGGTCGCCGATGGATTTGCCGCAGGCCGAGCCGGCGCCGTGGCAAGGGTAGATCTCGATGCGCTCGCCCAGCGGCAGGTAGCGGGTGAACAGCGTGGCGTAGAGCTGCGCCGCTAGCTGCTTGGTGCTGTCCGCGCCGAGCAGGTCTGGGCGGCCGACGTCGAGGTTGAACAGCGTATCGCCGGTGAACAGCGCGAACGGCGCCTCGCCCTGCTGGTTGTCACGCAGCAGCAGCGAGATGTGCTCGGGGGTGTGACCCGGCGAGTGCAGCGCCTGCAGGCTGACCTGGCCCAGTGTTAGCACTTCGCCGTCGTCCACCTGACGCAGGCCGAAGGCGTAATCCGCCGAACGTCCGCCGATGATCGCGGCGCCGCAGCGTTCGGCCAGTGCCTGGGCACCGGAAACGAAGTCGGCGTGGATGTGGGTCTCGATGGCGTAGGCGATGCGCAGGCCCTTTTCGCGGGCCAGGTCGAGGTAGATGTCGATGTCGCGGCGCGGGTCGATCACCGCGGCGACGGCGGCCTTGCTGTCACCCACCAGGTAGGAAATCTGCGCCAGACCGTCGGTATAGATCGGCTCGAAAATCAGCATGCGTGCACCTCCGTAATCCGTGAGCGGTTACGGATGTGAACGCCGGTGCACCGCTGGCGTTCAGTCGCGGGCGGTCACTTGCGGACCAGCAACACGCCAGACTCCATGTGGTGGGTGTAGGGGAACTGGTCGAACAGTGCGCAGCGTTCGATACGGTGGGTGTCGGCCAGCTGGGCGATGTTCTGCGCCAGGGTTTCCGGGTTGCAGGAGATGTAGAGGATGCGCTCGAAGCGGCGGGTCAGTTCGCAGGTGTCCGGGTCCATGCCGGCGCGCGGCGGGTCGACGAAGACGCTGCCGAAGTCGTAGCTCTTCAGGTCGATGCCGGCCAGACGGCGGAACGGCCGCACCTCGTTGAGCGCCTGGGTCAGCTCCTCGGCGGAGAGGCGCACCAGCGCGATGTTGTCGATGCCGTTGTCAGCGATATTGGCCAGCGCGGCGTTGACCGAGGTCTTGCTGATCTCCGTGGCCAGCACCCGGCGCACGCGGGTGGCCAGCGGCAGGGTGAAGTTGCCGTTGCCGCAGTAGAGCTCCAGCAGGTCGTCGTCGCGCTGCCCGAGGGCATCAAAGGCCCAGTTGAGCATCTTCTGGCAGACCTCACCGTTGGGCTGAGTAAAGGCGCCTTCCGGCTGGCGGTAGCGGAAGCTGCGGCCGGCGACCACCAGTTCCTCCTCCACATAATCGCGACCGATGACGATGCGCTTGCCCTTGGAGCGGCCGACCAGGTTCACGCCCAGTTGCGCGGCGAGCTGCTCGGCTGCGGCCTGCCAGGCCTCGTCCAGCGGGCGGTGATAGGCGAGGGTGATCAGCGCGTCACCGGCCAGGGTGGTGAGAAATTCCACCTGGAACAGCTTGAAACTCAGCACTTCGGACGCCTGCCAGGCAGCCTTCAGCTGCGGCATCAGTTCGTTGATCCGGCGGCTGGCGATGGGGAACTCGTCGATCAGGATCGCCTTGTGCTTGTCGCCCGGCTCGAACATCGCGTAATGGCGCTGGCCGTCTTCGCGCCACAGGCGGAACTCGGCGCGCAGGCGGTAGTGCTCGCGTGGCGAATCGAATATCTCCGCGGCGGGTGCGGCGAAGGGCGCGAGCAGTGCCTGCAGGCGCGCGGCCTTGTCGGCGAGTTGGCTGTCGTAGCAGGCGGGGTCGAAGCGAAGCTGGGTCATGGCGGCGGTCGTTGCGTGATGGAGCCGGCGGCGAGCGCCCGCGGCGGGGCGACGATTGTACGGGCGGCGGGGAGGGTTGTCAGGCCGCGCGCGCGTGGGCGCCCGACCTGAGCGGCGGTCGCGATCAGCCGGGGAACGCCAGCTTGACCACGAACAGCGCCGACAGCACCCACATCGCCACGCTCAGCTCGCGCGCGCGGCCGGCGAGGAACTTGGCGGCGACCCAGGCGATGAAGCCGAAGGCGATGCCGGTGGCGATGGAGTAGGTCAGCGGCATCGCCAGGGCGGTGATCAGCACCGGCGCGGCGACGGTGAGGTCATGCCAGTCGATCTCGGCCAGGCCCGAGGCCATCAGCACGGCGACGAACAGCAGCGCCGGCGCGGTGGCGAACGCCGGCACGCTGCCGGCCAGCGGCGCAAAGAACAGCGCCAGCAGGAACAGCACGGCGACCACGATGGCGGTCAGTCCGGTACGCCCGCCGGCGCTGACGCCTGCGGCCGATTCGATGTAGCTGGTGGTGGTCGAGGTGCCCAGCAGCGAGCCGCCGAGCGCCGCGGTGCTGTCGGCGATCAGCGCGCGGCCCATCTTCGGCAGGTAGCCGTCCTTGCGCATCAGCCCGGCCTTCTTTGCCACCGCGATGAGGGTGCCGGAGTTGTCGAACAGGTCGACGAAGAGGAAGGCGAAGATCACGCTGACCAGCCCCACATCCAGCGCGCCGAGGATGTCGAGTTGCAGGAAGGTCGGCGCCAGCGACGGCGGTATCGACACCACGCCGGCGAACTCGGACACCCCGAGCAGGATGCTGATCACCGTCACCACGAGGATGCTGATCAGCACCGCGCCGGTGACGCCGCGGGCCTCCAGGCCGATGATCAGGAAGAAGCCGAGGATCGCCAGCAGCGCCTGCGGCTTGCCCAAGTCGCCCATGCCGACCAGGGTGGCCGGGTTGTCGACGACGATGCCGGCGCTCTGCAGGGCGATCAGCGCGAGGAACAGGCCGATCCCCGCGGCGATGGCCGAGCGCAACTCCAGCGGGATGCTGTTGATGATCCATTCGCGGATTCTGAAGATCGACAGCAGGAAGAACAGGCACGCGGAAACGAACACCGCGCCGAGCGCGACCTGCCAGGTATGGCCCATGCCCAGCACCACGGTGTAGGTGAAGAAGGCGTTGAGGCCCATGCCCGGCGCCAGGGCGATCGGGTAGTTGGCGATCATGCCCATCACCGCCGAACCGATGGCCGCCGCCAGGCAGGTGGCGACGAAGATCGCGCCCTTGTCCATGCCGGTTTCGCTGAGGATGCTCGGGTTGACGAAGAGGATGTAGGCCATGGTCAGGAAGGTGGTGACACCGGCCAGGATCTCGGTACGCACGTTGGTGCCGTGCGCCTTGAGTTGGAACAGCTTTTCCAGCATGGTCGATTCTCTCGTGCCGGTCGTAGGGGAGGTGGGCCTGCTACAGCAAAGCCCATCCGCAGGGCGCTCGCAAAGGCGGCGCATGTTACATCGCCCGAATGCACGTTTGAATTTTCATCAAGCAGGAGAAGTCCATGAGCAAACGTGTCCTGATTCCGATCGCCGACGGTTCCGAGGATCTCGAAGCCGTCACCCTGATCGACGTGCTGCGCCGCGCCGACCTCGACGTCACCGTCGCCAGCGCCGAGGAGCGGCGCATGCTGACCTGCGCGCGCGGCACGCGGATCACCGCCGATGCCATGCTGCTCGACGTGCTGGCGCAGGATTTCGACCTGATCGTGCTGCCCGGTGGCATGCCCGGCGCGCAGACGCTCGGCGAGCTGGAGCCGCTGGCCGAGCGCGTGCGTCAGCAGGCGGCCGGCGGTCGCGAGTTCGCCGCGATCTGCGCCGCGCCGGCGGTGGCGTTGCATGCCTACGGCGTGCTCAAGGGCCGCCGCGTCACCTGCTATCCGGGCATGAGCGACAGGCTGGGCGGCAGCGTGTTCGTCGATCAGCCGGTGGTGGTCGACGGCAACTGCATCACCAGCCAGGGCCCGGCGACCGCGCTGGAGTTCGCCCTGACGCTGGTCGAGCGCCTGGTCGGCAAGGCCCGGCGCCGCGAGGTGGCTGCCGATATGCTGGTAGCCGGCTAACCCTTGATCGCGCGCAGGATGACGAACTTGGGCGTCGCCGCGACCTGCTCGACCCGCCCGTAGAGGCGCTTGAGCTTGAGGTGATAGCCCAGGTGGCGGTTGCCGACGATCCACAGCTCGCCGCCCTGGTGCAGCGCGGCCTTGGCCTGGGTGAACATGCGCCAGGCGAGGAAGTCGCCGACCACCTGCTGCTGGTGGAACGGCGGATTGCACAGCACCAGGTCCAGCGAGGCGGGCGGCTGCTCGGCCAGGCCGTCGCCGGCGCGAATCTCCACCGGGCGCTGGCCGTGAACGGCCTGCCAGTTTTCCCGCGCCGACTGCACCGCCATGTAGCTCTCGTCCACCAGCGTCAGTTCGGCCTGCGGGTTGTTCAGCGCATAGACGATGCCGAGCACGCCGTTGCCGCAACCGAGGTCGGCCACGCGCAGCGCGCCCAGCGCCTTGGGCAGATGCGGCAGGAAGGCGCGGGTGCCGATATCCAGGCCTTCGCGGCAGAACAGGTTGGCGTGGTTGAGCAGTTCGAGTTTTGGCTGATCGAGCCGGTAGCGGGTCGGGTAGGGCGAGACGGGCGCCGGCCTTTGCGCGGGCGTGGCGCTGAGCAGACGCGCCTTCTTCACCGCCAGCGAGGCCTGTAGCGGGCCGATGTACTGCTCCAGCAGATCGCCGGCGGCGCGCGGCAGGTGCTTGATCATTGCCGCGGCGATCACCTGGGCGCCTGGTGCCAGTTGGCCGTGCAGGCGGATCAGCTGTTCTTCCAGCAGGGCCAGGGTCTTCGGTACGCGAATCAGCACCAGATCGAACGGACCCTGGGCCACCTCGCTGGCCGGGACGAAACGCACACGCTCGGCCGGCAGCCCGTTGCGCGCCAGGTTCTTCTGCAGCGCCAGGTGGGCCAGATGCGAGTCGCCGCTGCTGGTCACTTCGACATGCGCCGCCAGGGCGCAGGCCAGCGCGCCGAAGCTGTCGTTGAGAATCAGCACCCGCGTGGTCGCCGGCAGGGCGCGCGGATGCAGCTCGGCGAGCAGGTACTCGTCGGCGGCATCGAAGGCCTGCAGCGGCTCGTTCGGTTGCTCCGGCTGGCGGATCAGATCGAGGCGGGCGTAGGGCGTGTCGAGAATAGGCATGAGAACTGGCGGTGTTTGTCGGCATCGGAAAGGAGTATCAAGGCGTTACGGACGCTGCGTGCGGCAGGTCCGACAGAGGCTCGGAGGGAGCGAAGTATGACCGCCAGCGAAGAGAAGTTCACCCGCCAGCGCTTGCTCGAGGTGCAGACGCTGACGCCCAGCCTGTTCACCCTGCGCACCAGCCGCGATCCGGGATTTCGTTTCAGCGCCGGCCAGTTCGCCCGCCTCGGCGTGCGCAAGCCCAGCGGCTGCATCGTCTGGCGCGCCTATTCGATGGTCTCGGCGCCGCACGACGAGTTTCTCGACTTCTTCTCCATCGTCGTGCCGGACGGCGAGTTCACCAGCGAGCTGAGCCGGCTCCAGGTCGGCGACGAGCTGCTGATCGACAAGCAGGCCTTCGGCTTCCTGACCCTGGACCGTTTCCCCGATGGCCGCGACCTCTGGCTGCTGGCCACCGGCACCGGCATCGCGCCGTTCCTGTCGATCCTGCAGGACTTTCAGGCCTGGCAGCGCTTCGAGCGCATCATCCTCGTCTACAGCGTGCGCGAGGCGCGCGAGCTGGCCTATCAGCAGCTGATCGCCGAACTGCCGCAGCGCGAGTATCTGGAGGGGCTGGGGTCGAAACTGCTGTATTTGCCGGTGGTCACCCGCGAACAGGTGCCTGGCACCCTGCACGCGCGTGTCACCACGCTGATCGAGAATGGCGAGCTGGAACGTGCCGCCGATCTGCAGCTGACGCCCGAGCATTCGCGCATCATGCTCTGCGGCAACCCGCAGATGATCGAAGACACCCGCGCCGTGCTGAAGGCCCGCGACCTCAACCTGGCGCTGACGCGCAAGCCGGGACAGGTGGCGGTGGAGAATTACTGGTAGGCGCAGGCTGCACTTGTAGGGCGGGCTTTAGCCCGCCGTCACCGGATCGATACCCTTGGTGGGCTGAAGCCCACCCTACGGCGGTGCTGCAGCTGACGCGCAAGCCGGGGCAGGTGGCGGTGGAGAATTACTGGTAGGCGCAGGCTGCACTTGTAGGGCGGGCTTTAGCCCGCCGTCGCCGGATCGATACCCTTGGTGGGCTGAAGCCCACCCTACGGCGGTACGGCAGCTGACGCGCAAGCCGGGGCAGGTGGCGGTGGAGAATTACTGGTAGGTGCAGGCTGTACTTGTAGGGTGGGCTTTAGCCCACCGTCGCCGGATCGATAGCTCTTGGTGGGCTGAAGCCCACCCTACGGCGGTACTGCAGTTGACGCGCAAGCCGGGGCCGGTGGCGGTGGAGAACTACTGGTAGACGCAGGCTGCACTTGTAGGGTGGGCTTCAGCCCGCCGTCACCGGATCGATAACTCTTGGTGGGCTAAAGCCCACCCTGCGGCGGTACGGCATCCACCTGAAATGAAAAAAGCCCCTGCCGGACGATCCGGCGGGGGCTTTTCTTGTCGCTTGCAGCCTGGAGCTTGCCGCGGCTGTTAAACCACGCCCTGGGCCAGCATGGCGTCGGCGACCTTGACGAAGCCGGCGATGTTGGCGCCCTTGACGTAGTTGATCCGGCCGTTCGCTTCCTCGCCGTAGGCGACGCAGGCGTGGTGGATCGACTGCATGATGCTGTGCAGCTTGGTGTCCACTTCGCCGGCGCTCCAGTGCAGGCGCATGGCGTTCTGGCTCATCTCCAGGCCCGAGCAGGCCACGCCGCCGGCGTTGGAAGCCTTGCCCGGTGCGTAGAGGATGCCGGCCTCGAGGAACAGGTCCACGGCTTCCAGTGTCGAGGGCATGTTGGCGCCTTCGGCCACGCAGATGCAGCCGTTCTTCAGCAGCGTGCGGGCGTCGTCGCCGTCCAGTTCGTTCTGCGTGGCGCACGGCAGGGCGATGTCGCACGGCAGGCTCCACGGACGCTGGTCGGCCATGTAGGTGACGTCGAAGTGCGCGCCCATTTCTTCCAGGCGACCGCGACGGACGTTCTTCAGGTCCATCAGGTAGTCCCACTGCTCGCAGGTCATGCCATCCGGGAAGGACAGGGTGCCGCCCGAATCGGACAGCGAAACCACGTGGCCGCCCAGCTCTATGACCTTCTGCGCGGCGTACTGCGCGACGTTGCCGGAGCCGGAGATGGACACGCGCTTGCCTTCGAAGCCGCTGTGGATGTTCTTCAGCATTTCCTCGGCGAAGTACACGCAGCCGTAGCCGGTGGCTTCCGGGCGGATCAGGCTGCCGCCGTAGGCCAGGCCCTTGCCGGTCAGTACCGAGGTGAACTGGTTGGACAGGCGCTTGTACTGGCCGAAGAGGAAGCCGATCTCGCGGCCGCCGACGCCGATGTCACCGGCCGGTACGTCGAGATCCGCGCCGATGTGGCGGTACAGCTCGGTCATGAACGACTGGCAGAAGCGCATCACTTCGTTGTCGCTCTTGCCCTTGGGGTTGAAGTCCGAGCCGCCCTTGCCGCCGCCCATGGGCAGCGAGGTCAGGGAGTTCTTGAACACCTGCTCGAAGGCGAGGAACTTCAGCACGCCGATGTTGACCGAAGGATGGAAGCGCAGGCCGCCCTTGTACGGGCCGATGGCGCTGCTCATCTGGATGCGGTAGCCACGATTGACCTGCACGCGGCCCTGGTCGTCGATCCACGGTACCCGGAACAGGATGGCGCGTTCCGGCTCGACCATGCGCTCGAGGATGCCGGCCTGCATGTAGTGCGGATTGGCTTCGAGGAAAGACCAGAGGCTGCGGACGACCTCTTCTACGGCCTGATGGAATTCTGGCTGATGAGGGTCGCGCTGCTTGAGCCGGGCGAGAAAGGCATCAACGGTTTCGATCATTTTTGGGCCCTCGGCGACCATGTGCGGCCGTCACTAAAATTTTTTTGGCGGGCGACTTTAGCAAACCTGCTTCGCTTCATGAAAGGGCAACATGAATCGTGGTGCGCTGCTCGGGTGCAAAACGCATCCTGTTCGCCGATTTTGTTTGCACTATATTGGTGCATTCGCAACCGAATGCCTGATGGGAATTGGCGTGTAGCCTGGCTGGCGTGACGCTTGCCGTGCGCGAAAATGTCGCAGGCAAAAAGGCGGAGAGGCTGCTAGTGAGCGCTGTTTTGGCGCAGTGGGAGTTCGCTGGACAAAAAACGGAGCCTTGCGGCTCCGTCGTGCACCATTATTGTGCGAGCTTCTTGTACTTGACCCGGTGCGGCTGTGAAGCGGCGTCGCCGAGGCGTTTCTTGCGGTCGGCCTCGTAGTCGCTGTAGTTGCCCTCGAAGAACACCACGCCGCCGTCGTCCTCGTAGGAGAGGATGTGGGTGGCCACGCGGTCGAGGAACCAGCGGTCGTGGGAGATCACGATGGCCGAGCCGGGGAAGTCCAGCAGCGCCTCTTCCAGCGAACGCAGGGTCTCCACGTCGAGGTCGTTGGACGGTTCGTCGAGCAGCAGCACGTTGGCGCCCTGCTTGAGCGTCAGCGCCAGATGCAGACGGCCGCGCTCACCGCCGGAGAGGTCCTTGACGAACTTCTGCTGGTCGGCGCCCTTGAAGTTGAAGCGGCCGACGTAGCTGCGCGACGGCACCTCGTAGTTGCCGATGCGGATCTGGTCGAGGCCGTCGGAGACCGCTTCCCAGACCGTCTTGCTGCCGTCCAGATCGTCGCGGCTCTGGTCGACGCAGGCCAGCTGTACGGTTTCGCCGATCTCGATGCTGCCCGCATCCGGGGTTTCCTTGCCCATCAGCATGCGGAACAGCGTGGACTTGCCCGCACCGTTGCCGCCGATCACGCCGACGATGGCGCCCTTCGGCACGCTGAAGGAGAGGTCGTCGATCAGCACGCGATCGCCGTAGCCCTTGCGCACGTTCTTCAGTTCGATGACCTTGTCGCCCAGACGCTGGCCGGCCGGGATGTAGATTTCGTTGGTCTCGCTGCGCTTCTGGAATTCCTGCGACTGCATCTCCTCGAAGCGCTGCAGGCGTGCCTTGGATTTGGACTGACGGGCCTTGGCGCCCTGGCGCACCCACTCCAGTTCCGCCTTCATGGCCTTCTTGTGCGCCGACTCCTGCTTGGCTTCCTGCTCCAGGCGCGTGGCCTTGGCTTCCAGCCACTGCGAGTAGTTGCCCTCGAAGGGGATGCCCTGACCACGGTCGAGTTCGAGAATCCAGCCGGCGACGTTGTCGAGGAAGTAGCGGTCGTGGGTGATCGCCACCACGGTGCCGGGGAAGTCGTGGAGGAAGTGCTCCAGCCAGGCCACCGAATCGGCGTCCAGGTGGTTGGTCGGTTCGTCCAGCAACAGCATGTCCGGCGCCGACAGCAGCAGGCGGCACAGCGCCACGCGGCGCTTTTCGCCACCGGACAGGTGGCCGACCCTGGCGTCCCACGCCGGCAGGCGCAGGGCGTCGGCGGCGACTTCCAGCTGGCGCTCCAGGTTGTGGCCATCGGCGGCCTGCAGGATCGCTTCGAGCTTGGCCTGCTCGGCGGCCAGCGCATCGAAGTCGGCGTCGGGCTCGGCGTAGGCGGCGTAGACGGCGTCCAGGCGCGCCTGGGCGTCCTTGATCACGCTGACCGCTTCCTCGACGATCTCGCGCACGGTCTTCTCGGGGGCGAGCTGCGGCTCCTGCGGCAGGTAGCCGACATTGATGCCCGGCATGGCGCGGGCTTCGCCGTCGAACTCGGTGTCGACGCCGGCCATGATGCGCAGCAGGGTGGATTTACCGGCGCCGTTCAGGCCGAGCACGCCGATCTTGGCGCCGGGGAAGAACGACAGGGAAATGTTCTTGAGAATCTCGCGCTTCGGCGGAACGACCTTGCTCAGCCGGTGCATGGTATAGACGTATTGAGCCATGAAAACGATGCCCGTGACGGTGATGAAGAGACTCGAACCCGCTGCGCGAAACCGCACAGCCGGGGCGCGCTTAAAGGGAGCAACGCTACCCGAATGCACCGGGCAGGGCAAACCGCGGCGCCCGGTCGTGGCGGCGCCTGGCGGCTGCCGCGCTCATCTTGCGCATGACCGGCGCTCATACCCGCCGCGCGGTGGATTGGGGTAGAATCCGCGGCTCTATTTTTACCGCCAGCTGACCTCAGAGGACTGCCATGTTCAGCCGTGACTTGACCATCGAACGCTTCGACGCCGAACTCTTCGCTGCCATGCAGCAGGAAGCCCAGCGTCAGGAAGACCACATCGAGCTGATCGCCTCGGAGAACTACACCAGCCCGGCGGTGATGGAAGCCCAGGGTTCGGTGCTGACCAACAAGTACGCCGAAGGCTACCCGGGCAAGCGCTACTACGGCGGTTGCGAGCACGTCGACGTGGTCGAGCAACTGGCCATCGACCGCGCCAAGCAGCTGTTCGGCGCCGATTACGCCAACGTCCAGCCGCACGCCGGCTCCCAGGCCAACGCCGCCGTCTACCTGGCGCTGCTCAGCGCTGGCGACACCATCCTCGGCATGAGCCTGGCCCACGGTGGTCACCTGACCCACGGCTCGTCGGTGTCGTCCTCCGGCAAGCTCTACAACGCCGTGCAGTACGGCATCACCGACGCCGGCCTGATCGATTACGACGAAGTCGAGCGTCTGGCCGTCGAGCACAAGCCGAAGATGATCGTCGCCGGCTTCTCCGCCTACTCCCAGATTCTGGACTTCGCCCGCTTCCGCGCCATCGCCGACAAGGTCGGTGCCTACCTGTTCGTCGACATGGCCCACGTGGCCGGTCTGGTCGCCGCTGGCGTCTATCCGAACCCGGTGCCGTTCGCCGACGTGGTCACCACCACCACCCACAAGACCCTGCGCGGCCCGCGCGGCGGCCTGATCCTGGCGAAGAAGAACGAGGAGATCGAGAAGAAGCTCAACTCCGCGGTCTTCCCCGGCGCCCAGGGCGGCCCGCTGGAGCATGTCATCGCCGCCAAGGCGATCTGCTTCAAGGAAGCCCTGCAGCCCGAGTTCAAGGCCTACCAGCAGCAGGTGGTGAAGAACGCCCAGGCGATGGCCGAGGTGTTCATCCAGCGTGGTTTCGACGTGGTGTCCGGTGGCACCCAGAACCACCTGTTCCTGCTCTCGCTGATCAAGCAGGACGTCACCGGTAAAGATGCTGACGCCGCTCTGGGCCGCGCCTTCATCACCGTGAACAAGAACAGCGTGCCGAACGACCCGCGTTCGCCGTTCGTCACCTCCGGTCTGCGCATCGGCACCCCGGCCGTGACCACCCGCGGCTTCAAGGAAGCCGAGTGCCGTGAACTGGCCGGCTGGATCGGCGACATCCTCGACAACATGGGCGACGAGTCCGTGGTCGACGCGGTGCGTGCCAAGGTCCAGGCGATCTGCGCCAGGCTGCCGGTGTACGGCAACTAAGGTTCGCGCGCTGCCATGAAGAAACCCGGCCTCGGCCGGGTTTCTTTTTGTCTGCAGGAAATGCCGCGCCGTTGAACGCCCTACGCCTGCACGGCGGCGAAGCCGTTGCGGATGTCCTCTTCCGGCAGGTTGTCGCCGATGAACACCAGCACGCTGCGCCGCGCCTCGCCAGCGGCCCATTCGGCGTCCCAGTCGAAGCCGTACAGCCGCAGCACGCCCTGGAACACCAGCCGGCGTGGCTCGCCGGCCACCTCCAGCACGCCCTTGTAGCGCAGCAGCGAATTGCCGTGGCGCTCCAGCAGGTCCTCCATGAAGGCGCTCAGGCGCTGCATGTCCAGCGGGCGCTCGCTGTGCAGTACCAGCGTGGCGATGCGGTCCTTGCTGGCAGTCGGCAGCAGCGGCCGCAGAGCCGGCGCCGGGGCGACGTCGGCGTTGAGGTTGAAGCCGCGGATATCGAGCAGTTCGGCCAGTTCGATGCGCCCGTGCTCGACGATATGGATCGGCGCGCGGCGGTTGATCCGCTGCAGGCGCTGAGTCAACGCCTCGACCTGCTCGCTGGCGACCAGATCGGTCTTGCTCAGCAGGATGCGGTCGGCAAAACCGACCTGCGCCTGGGCGATGGATTCCTGCAAATGGCGCTCGGCATTGGCCGCGTCGACCAGGGTGATGATGCCGTCGAGCACGTAGCGCTCGCACAGCTCGTCGCCGGCGAAGAAGGTCTGCGCCACCGGCGCCGGATCGGCCAACCCGGTACATTCGATGACCAGGCGCTCGAAGGCCAGCTCGCCGCTGTCCAGCTTGTCCAGCAGCAGGTACAGCGCCTTCTCCAGCTCGACATGGATCGAGCAGCAGACGCAGCCGTTGGCCAGGGTCAGTAGTTCGACGGGCTCACTGCCGAGCAGCTGGCCGTCGATGGGCGTCTCGCTGAACTCGTTCTCGATCACCGCCAGCTTCAGGCCGTGTTCGGCCTGCAGCATGTGCCTGAGCAGGGTGGTCTTGCCGGCGCCGAGAAAGCCGGTCAGCACGGTGACCGGGATGGGGGCTTGCGACATGAAGGCAATCCTCGCAACGAAACGCGCCACGGCAAGGCGTGGCGCGGGGTTTGGTTGTTTCAGCGACAACCTGTCTCGCCAAGCGCAGTAGCCTGGGGTGACAGGTTCAGCAGCAGCGGATCGGCCGGCCCTTGCCACCACCGTAACGGGCATCCTGGCGCTCGCGGAAGAACGCCTCGTAGCTCATCACCGGCTGGTCCGGGTGGGTGCTGCGCATGTGCTCGAGGTAGGTGTCGTAGTCGGGCATGCCGACCAGCATGCGCGCGGCCTGGCCGAGGTACTTGCCCATGCGGCTGAGGTCATTGAACACGGCGGATGCTCCTCTTGCGGTATGGCCGGGCGCCTCGCGGCACCCGGCACGGCTGGGTCAGGCGCTGGGCATGCCCTCGAAGGGCATTTCCTTGTCCGTGCGCTCGCGGCGAATCCAGGCGGCGCGGCCGACCTTCAACGCGTAGAACAGGATACTGAATACCACCACCAGGAACAGCACGGTCAGACCGGCGTTGGTGTAGGCGTTCATGATCACGTTCTGCATCTGCCCGAGGTCCTTGGCCGGTGCCAGTACCTGACCGGCGTCGAGCGCGGTCTCGTACTTGTTGGCCAGGGCCAGGAAGCCGACCGCCGGGTTGGCGTCGAACAGCTTGATCAGGCTCGCCGCGGTGGTGCAGATCAGCAGCCACAGGGCCGGCAGCAGGGTGACCCAGACGTACTGCTGGCGCTTCATCTTGATCAGCACCACGGTGCAGAGCATCAGCGCGATGCCGGCGAGCATCTGGTTGGAGATGCCGAACAGCGGCCACAGCGTGTTGATGCCACCCAGCGGGTCGATCACGCCCTGGTACAGCAGGTAGCCCCACAGCGCCACGCAACCGGCGGTGGCGACCACGTTGGCGGTCCAGGAGTCGGTGCGCTTGAGCGCCGGCACGAAGTTGCCGAGCAGGTCCTGCAGCATGAAGCGTCCGGCACGGGTACCGGCGTCCACTGCGGTGAGGATGAACAGCGCCTCAAATAGGATCGCGAAGTGGTACCAGAACGCCATCATGTTCTCGCCCGGCAGTACCTGGTGGAGGATCTGCGCGATGCCCACGGCGAGCGTCGGCGCGCCGCCGGCACGGTTGAGGATCGAGGTTTCGCCGATGTCGCGGGCGACGCCTTCGAGCACTTCCGGGGTGACGGTGAAGCCCCAGTTGCTGACCGCCGCGGCCACGCTGGCGACGTCGGCGCCGACCACTGCCGGCGGGCTGTTCATGGCGAAGTACACGCCCGGATCGATGATCGAAGCGGCGACCATCGCCATGATGGCGACCATCGACTCCATCAGCATGCCGCCGTAACCGATGTAGCGCGCGTGGGTCTCGTTGGCCAGCAGCTTGGGCGTGGTGCCCGAACTGATCAGCGCGTGGAAGCCGGACACCGCGCCACAGGCGATGGTGATGAACAGGAACGGGAACAGTGCGCCCTTCCACACCGGGCCGGTGCCGTCGGTGAACTGGGTCAGCGCCGGCATCCGCAGCTCGGGGGCGAGGATCAGGATGCCGATGGCCAGCGCGAGGATGGTGCCGATCTTGAGGAAGGTCGACAGGTAGTCACGCGGCGCGAGGATCAGCCACACCGGCAGCACCGCGGCGACGAAGCCGTAGCCGACCAGCATCCAGGTGATCTGCTCGCCGGTGAAGGTGAACACGCCGGCCCAGTACGGATCGGTGGAAATCGCCCCGCCCAGCCAGATCGAGCCGAGCAGCAGCGCCACGCCGATCACCGAGATTTCGCCGATGCGACCCGGGCGCAGGTAGCGCATGTAGACGCCCATGAACATCGCGATCGGGATGGTCGCCATCACCGTGAACATGCCCCACGGGCTGTGCGCCAGCGCCTTCACCACGATCAGCGCGAGCACCGCGAGGATGATGATCATGATCAGGAAGCAACCGAACAGCGCGATGGTGCCGGGGATGCGGCCCATCTCCTCGCGCACCATGTCGCCCAGCGAGCGGGCGTTGCGGCGGGTGGAGAGGAACAGCACCATGAAGTCCTGCACCGCACCGGCCAGCACCACGCCGGCGATCAGCCACAGGGTGCCGGGCAGGTAGCCCATCTGCGCGGCGAGTACCGGGCCGACCAGCGGGCCGGCGCCGGCGATAGCGGCGAAGTGGTGACCGAACAGCACGTGCTTGTTGGTCGGCACGAAGTCCAGGCCATCGTTGTTGAGTACGGCCGGGGTGGCGCGGGCGGGGTCCAGCTGCATCACCTTGGTGGCGATGAACAGGCTGTAGTAGCGGTAGGCGACCAGGTAGATCGCCACGGCGGCGACCACGATCCAGAGTGCGTTGATGGCTTCGCCGCGGCGCAGGGCGACGACACCCAGGGCGACGGCGCCCAGCACTGCGAGGGCGAACCAGGCGAGCTGGCTGACCAATCGGTTCATAAGAAGATCTCCCGCCGCCGACGGTAGGTCTGCGGCGTCATTGTTATTGGCATGGTGGTGTTGGCGCGCATCTCGGCGAGCCTTGTTACTATCGCGGCATCCCGCAATCGCCGGTATTCGCAGTACTACTCAGGGGTTCTACGTAGAACTACGCAGACTCCGGGCAGGCCTGCCCCGTCTGGCGCGCCTGCGCCCCCCGTTTTCGCGAGAAGCCCCATGCAGCTCAAGCACAAGATCGTTGCCCTCGGCATCCTGCCGCTGCTGCTGGCCGCGGCGATCATCTGCGCGCTGGTGATCCTGCAGAACCAGCGGCTCGGCGAGCAGCAGGTGCAGCTGATCGAGAGCGCCATCCTGTCCAGCAAGCAGGCCGAGCTGAAGAACTACGTGGCGATGGCGCTGAGCGTGATCGCGCCGCTGCACGACGGCGGGCGCGGCGACGCCACGGCGCAGGCACAGGCGCTGGATGCGCTGGGAAAGATCAGTTTCGGCGAGGATGGCTACCTGTTCGTCTACGATGCCCACGGTCGTAACCTGATGCACCCGCGCCAGGCGGAACTGGTCGGCCGCGATCTCTGGTCCATGACCGACATCCACGGCCTGCCGGTGATCCAGGCGCTACTCAAAAGCGCCATGAGCGGCGACGGCTTCCAGCGCTACTCCTGGCGCAAGCCGTCGAGCGGGCAGGAAACCGACAAGCTGGCCTACGTGACCATGCTCGACGGCTGGGGCTGGATGGTCGGCACCGGCATCTATCTGGAAGACATCGAGCGGGCCACCCGCCAGGTGCGCACGGAGGTGGCCAGCGGCATCCGCACGACGATGATCGCCATCGCCGGGGTCACGCTGATCGTGGTGCTGCTGGTGTTCATCGGCAGCCTGATGCTGAGCATCAAGGAGCATCGCCTGGCCGACTGCAAGCTGCAGGCACTCAACCAGCGCCTGCTCAGCCTGCAGGAAGACGAGCGCTCGCGAGTTTCGCGCGAGCTGCACGACGGCATCAGCCAACTGCTGGTATCGATCAAATTCCAGTTCGAGCTGGCCGCCCACCAGCTGCACAGCGGTGCCAGCGGCGGCCTGGGCAGTCTCGAGCAGGCCATCGAACGGCTCGGCGGCGCCATCGGCGAGGTGCGGCGCATCTCCCACGATCTGCGTCCCTCGCTGCTCGACACCCTCGGTCTGCCTGCCGCCATCGGCCAGCTGGCCTCCGAATTCGAGCAGCACTGCGGGCTGACGGTGATCTACCGTGAGCGACTGGGCGATGCGCCGTTGCCCGACGCGCTGGCCGTGGCTCTGTTTCGCATCGTCCAGGAAGCGCTGACCAACATCGAGCGGCATGCCGGCGCCAGCACGGTGCGCATCGACCTCGCGCCGAGTGTCGAGGGCGTGCAGCTGCAGGTGCGCGACGACGGCATCGGCTTCGACCCGCGCACCATCGAGCGGATGCCCGGCGGCATCGGCCTGCGCAACATCCGCGAGCGGGTCGAGCACCTCGGCGGGCAACTCAGCCTTTCGTCCAGCTCTGAGGGCAGCGTGATGCATGTAGTATTGCCGGTCCCGGCGAGTTGAGCCGCGAGCCATCGCCTGCCAGAAGAGTCGCCCCATGAATTCCGGCACCCCCATCCGCATAGCCCTCGTCGACGACCACGCGCTGGTGCGCGACGGCATCCGTGCGCTGCTGGCGGTGATGCCGCAGATCGAGGTGGTCGGCGAGGCCGACAGCGGCACCGCGGCGCTCGAACTGCTCGAACGGCTGCAGCCGGACCTGCTGCTGCTGGATATCGGCCTGAAGGACACCAACGGCCTGGAACTGACCCGGCGCCTGTGCCAGCTGTATCCGCGGCTGCAGGTGCTGATGCTGAGCATGTACGACAACCTCGAATACGTGCGCAGCTCGATCCATGCCGGTGCGCGTGGCTACGTCCTCAAGGATTCCTCGGCGCGGGAGATCATCGCCGCGATCGAGGCGGTCGCTGCCGGCGGCACCTTCTACAGCGCGGAGATCACCCGGCGGCTGGCCGAACAGCGACAGGACGCCGCCGCGCACAACCTCACCCCGCGCGAGGAGCAGATCCTGCAGATGCTCGCGCGCGGCCTAGACAGCAAGGCGATGGCGCGCGAACTGGCGATCAGCGTGCGCACCGTGGAGACCCACCGCCTGAGCATCCGCCGCAAGCTGAACATCGACGGCACGGCGGCGCTGATCAAGTACGCGCTGAGCATCACCCCGCGCTAGGCATCAGGCGCAGCGCAGCGGTGCCCCGGCGAACCGCGTAGACTGCAACGACCCGCCCCGCCCCGGAGTTCTCCATGTTCAAACGTGCCACCGGCGTCGTGCTGCCGCCTCCGCTGATCTACCTGCTGTTCCTCGCCGCCGCCTGGGTGCTCGACGGGCTGCTGCCGCTCGGGTTGCCGCGCAATCTGTGGACGCACTACCTGGGCTGGGGGCTGATCGACGCCGGCGTGTTGCTGATGCTCTGGGCCGGCCTGCTGATGCTCTGGCGGCGCACCACGGTCAATCCCTACGGCAAGCCGGCCAAGCTGCTGGAGGAGGGGCCGTTCCGCGTCTCGCGCAATCCGATCTACCTGGCCGACAGCCTGATCTACGCCGGCATCGCGCTGCTATGGGGCACGCTGTGGCCGTGGCTGCTGCTGCCGTTGCTGATCTACAGCATGCAGCGCGGGGTGATCGTGCACGAGGAACGCCTGCTGAACGAGCTGTTCGGCGACGACTACCGCAGCTATTGCCGGCGCGTGCGCCGCTGGTTGTGACGGCGCACGCCGGCGTTGCTGTCTATAGTGATTCCAGGTTTTGCGGAGTGATTGCTGATGACTGATTCCCCCAGCGAGCGTCGGCGCTTCCAGCGCATCGAATTCGACGCCGCCACCGAGTTGTTCCAGGGTGAGCGGCGCTGGCCGGTAGAGCTGCATGATCTGTCGCTCCGGGGCCTGCTGGTGCGTCGGCCGCAGCAGTGGGATGCCGACCCGGCGCAGCCGTTCCAGGCGCTCGTGCGGCTGTCCGGCGATGCCGAGGTGTGCATGGAGGTGGCGATGGTCCACGAGGAGGGCGATCTGATCGGCCTTGCCTGCCGGCACATCGATCTCGACTCGATCGCCCATCTGCGCCGGCTGGTCGAGCTCAACCTCGGCGACGAGACGCTGCTGGAGCGCGAACTGGCGGCGCTGGGCAGCCCCTAGCAGTCACTCGAACAGTGCGTCGAGCGCCTGCTCCAGGCGCGTCACGGCGATGATCTGCAAGCCCGCCGGCGCCTCCTTCGGCGCGTTGCCCCTGGGCACGATGGCACGCTTGAAACCGTGCTTGGCCGCTTCCTTCAGGCGCTCCTGACCGCTCGGCACCGGGCGGATCTCACCGGACAGTCCCACTTCGCCGAACACCAGCAGGTCGGTATCCAGCGGGCGGTTGCGCAGGCTGGAGATCACCGCGGCCATCAGCGCCAGGTCCGCCGCGGTTTCCAATACCTTGACCCCGCCGACCACGTTGATGAACACGTCCTGGTCGTAGGTCGGAATGCTGCCGTGCCGATGCAGCACGGCCAGCAGCATGGCCAGGCGGTTCTGGTCCAGGCCCAGGGTGACGCGGCGCGGGTTGGCCAGGTGGCTGGTGTCGACCAGCGCCTGCACCTCCACCAGCATCGGCCGGGTGCCTTCCCAGGTCGCCATGACCACGCTGCCGGGCACCGCTTCCTGGGCGCGGGTGAGGAAGATCGCCGAGGGGTTGGTGACTTCCTTCAGGCCCTTGTCGGTCATGCCGAACACGCCCAGCTCGTTGACCGCGCCGAAGCGGTTCTTCACCGCGCGCAGCAGGCGCAGGCGCCCATCGGACTCACCCTCGAAATACAGCACCGTATCGACCATGTGCTCGAGCACCCGTGGGCCGGCCAGGGCGCCTTCCTTGGTCACGTGGCCGACCAGGAAGATCGCCGTGCCGCTCTGCTTGGCGTAGCGCACCAGCAAGGCCGCGCTCTCGCGCACCTGGGCGACGCCGCCGGGCGCGGACTGCAACTGCTCGGTGAAGATGGTCTGGATCGAGTCGATCACCATCACCTTGGGCTTTTCCAGCCGCGCGGTGGCGATGATGGCCTCGATGCAGGTCTCGGTCATTACCTTGAGCTTGTCCTGCGGCAGGTCCAGGCGGCGCGCGCGCATGGCGACCTGCTGCTGCGATTCCTCGCCGGTGACGTAGAGCGCCGGGTAGCGCTGGGCGATGGCGCAGAGCGTCTGCAGCAGGATGGTCGACTTGCCGATGCCCGGGTCACCGCCGATCAGCACCACCGAGCCGTCCACCAGGCCGCCGCCGAGCACCCGATCCAGCTCGCCGGAGGCGGTGGAGAAGCGCGGCACTTCCTCGACGCTGACCTCGGCCAGGGTCTTGATGTTGGCCTGATCCCCGGCCCAGCCGGCGCGCCCGGAAGGCGGCGCGGCGCCTTCGATGAGGGTTTCCACCAGCGTGTTCCAGGCGCCGCAGTCGCCGCACTGGCCGGCCCACTTGGGGAAGGTCGAGCCGCATTCGGTGCAGCCATACATGCGTTTGGCCTTGGCCATGAGAAACTCCGCGTCGGGCAAATGGAGCCGCATGATAACGGCTGGCTTGATTGCCATCAGCTACAGGGGCGCGCCGGCCGCGCGAGACTGTCAACAAAACGCACAGGAGTCGTTGCCATGCGCTATCTGCTGTTTCTACATCTGCTGGGGGCCAGCGTCTGGGTTGGCGGCCATCTGGTGCTGCTGTTCGGCGTGCTGCCCAAGGCGCTGCGCCAGCGCGATCCGCAGCCGGTGCGCAACTTCGAGCAGATTTACGAGCGCATCGGCATTCCGGCGCTGCTGGTGCAGATCGTCACGGGCTTGTGGATGGCCAGCCTGTGGCTGCCGCATGCGCAATGGTTCGGCACGACGCCGGCGGCGCAGCTGATTCAGGCCAAGCTGGTGCTGCTCGGGCTGACCGCGGCGCTGGGCGTGCACGCGCGGTTGGCGCTGATCCCCAAGCTCGACGCGCAGCGTTTGCCGCAGCTGGGTGCACACATCGTGCTGATTACGTTGACCGGCGTGGCGTTTGTCTGGGTCGGCGCGGGGTTCCGCTTCGGCGGGCTGTTCTGACCGACTGCTGAAACAAAGAAGCCCGCGAATGCGGGCTTCTTGACGATCTGCCGGGCTTCAGCCGCAGCAGCCGCCGCAGCAGCTGCCACCGGAGGCGCGCTTGAGGTCGCGGGCGATGTCGTCTTTCAGGTTCACACGCTCCTGCTTGAGGGCGCTCAGTGCGGCATCGTCAAGGGTTTCAACGCCGTCTTCGACGCGGCAGATCTGCTTGTCCAGTGCTTCGTATTCCTCGGCCTTGCGGGCGAAAACCGGATCTTCCTGACGCAGTTTCTGCAGCTGTTCGCGCTTTTCGGGGAAATCCTTGACCAGGGGGTGATGTTCAACGTGCATGGAACTGCTCCGGGATGTACAGGGAGGTACTACCTTAGCCGCGCCCCGGCGTTACTCGGTTGACGGCGATCAAGCGATCGCCGCGGCGCTGGCGACGCGCGACGAATGCGCTATCGGTGTGGTCGACTCACGAGCGAACGCCTATGCTCTAGCGCGGGCCTCAGCCGCCGTGGGGGCGGCGGGCGTAGTGGCATTCCATCATCAGTTAAGGATTTCTCATATGAGCCTGATCAGCGAATTCAAGGCGTTCGCCATGCGCGGCAATGTGATCGACATGGCCGTCGGTATCATCATCGGGGCGGCGTTCGGCAAGATCGTTTCCTCGTTCGTCGACGGGCTGATCATGCCGCCGCTGGGGCTGCTGATCGGCGGCGTGGACTTTTCCGACCTGGCGATCGTGCTCAAGGAGGCGGTCGGCGAAACTCCGGCGGTGCTGCTGCGCTACGGTGCGTTCATCCAGACCGTGGTGGATTTCCTGATCGTCGCCTTCGCCATCTTCCTGGCGATCAAGGCGATGAATTCGCTGCGCCGCAAGGAAGCCGAGGCTCCTTCGGCTCCGCCGGCACCGACCAAGGAGGAGCTGCTGCTCACCGAGATCCGCGACCTGCTGCGCGAACAGAACCGCAACCAGCCCTGAGCTGAGCGTCTTCGCGATGGTCGAACGCCCTGCACCTGCAGGGCGTTTTCGTTTCGGCGCCGCTCAGGCCGCGATCAGCCGCCTAAGCCAGTCCAGCAGTACCCGCGGCAGCAGCTCCGGCTTGGGCAGCAGGGCGTACTGGTGCACGCCGAACACGGCTGGCAGGTAGCTGGCGGCCTGACGATCGATGGTCAGGCAGAACGGTCGGATGCCCTGCAGCCGGGCCTCGGTGACCGCCTGGCGCAGGTCCTCGACACCATAGCGGCCTTCGTATTCGTCGACGTCGTTGGGTTTGCCGTCGGAGAGCAGCAACAGCAGCCGGTGCGTCGCCGGTTGCTGCATCAGCAGGCTGCTGACATGACGGATGGCGGTGCCGGCGCGCGTGTAGTGTTCCGGTTCCAGGCCGGCGATGCGCCGGCCGACGCTCTCGCCGTAGCGCTCGCCGAAGGCCTTGAGGCTGCGCACGGTCACTGCGTTCGGCCCCTGGCCGGAAAAACTCTGCACGCAGTACGGCTCGCCCAGCCCGTCGAGCGCCAGGCACACCAGCAGCAGCGCCTCGCGTTCGACGTCGATCACCCGCCGGTGATTGCTCAGCCAGCTGTCGGTGGAGCCGCTGGCATCGACCAGTAGCGTGATTGCCAGGTCATGCTGCTGCAGCCGCTGCGTCTGGTACAGCGCCTGCGGCATGCTCAGGCCGGCGCGGGCCTCGGCGAGGCCGTCGAGGTAGGCGTCCAGGTCCACCTCGTCGCCATCCAGCTGACGGCGCAGACGTAGGCGTCGCGCGCTGAGCTGCTCGAACTGGCGGCGGATGGTCGCCAGCATGCTGCGGTGGCGTTCGAGCGTCTGCTCGATCCACTGCTGCGGACCGGGCTCCGCCGGCAGCAGCAGTACCCGCGCGCCGGGGTGGCGGTAGCTGCGGCTGCGGTAGTCCCATTCCGGGTAGCAGAGAGCGGCGGTGGCGTTCGGTGTGTCTCGGCTGAAGCGCGCACGCGGCTCGGGTGGATCGTCGGACAGCAGCACTTCCTTCGGGCTGCCGGGGCTGGTCACCAGTCGCGCCTCGTTGAGTTCGCTGAGCGAATCGGCGAAGTCCTCGGCCGGGGTCGCCTCGTCGCGATCACTGGGACGCTGCATGCCGAGCGGGTCTTCGACATGCTCCAGCGGAGGTGAAGGCTGCACCATCCAGACGCCCGGCTGCGTGTCGTCGTCCTCGCCTTCGGCGGCCTCGCGCACCTGCGGCCGGCGCGGCAGGTGGGCGCTGCGCGGCGGCGCGGCGGCGGGGTCCGGTTCCGGCGCCGTGGCATCGAGCGCATCCTGGCGGGACGGCGCGCGCAGCTCGCCGGTCCACAGATCCGGCAACAGCGCGGCGGCGGTCGGTTCGCCGTGTGGATAGAGCCGTGCCGCCAGGCGCGCCGCCAGTTGCAGCGCCTGCTGGCTGTCGAAGGATGCGGGCAGTTCGTAGGGCGCGGCGTTGTCGGGCGCTTGCAGCAATCGGCGGAGAAATTCTTCCAGCGGCCGGCGCGCGACGCTGAAGCGTGCCAGCGGCGGACGTGTGGCCAGCATCTGGCTGCGCTGCTGCTGTATGGCGGCGCGCAGGCCCGGCAGCTGCGCGATCAGTTGCGTGTCCGCTGCCCAGGCTTCGAGCAGCAGGAACAGGCTGCGCTGCAACGGTGATCCGATGCTTTGCACAAGCGATGCCGCACCCCGCCGCGCGCGCATCGCCTGTTGCAGGGCGAGGGTGCGGTACAGCGTGCGGACACCGATCGGATCGGCCGCTTCCAGGCGTGCCGGCAGCCAGATCGTGCGGCCATCGGTGGCCGGCACGGCGTGCCGCGGGTAGGGCGCCTCGACGCGGCGGAACAGTTTCTCCAGCAGCGTCGGTGGCGCCGGCGGCTGCGCCGCGCGCAGCGTGAAGCGTTGGCCGAGGCTGGCATGCAGCAGCAGGTCGAGGTGGTCGGCGAGGTCCGCCAGGGTCGGTAGCGCCGGCCCGGCGGCCGATTCGCGATGACGGCGCCAGAGCGCCTGGACGTAGACGGTGGCATGGCGGGCGACGTCGGTGACGACGTCTTCGGCTTCGGCCATCAGACGAAGGTCAGGTCGACCAGCTCGCGCATGACGCCGACCAGCGCGGGGTCGTCCGACAGGGGGGCGATCAGCGCGACGTTGCAGGCGCTGCGCAACGCGACGCCGCTGCCGATCAGGCGCGCGGTGGCGATCAGCAGGCGGGTGCTGGGCAGTTCCGCCAATCCGCGATCCTGCAACGCGCGCAGGCGCCCGGCGAGGCTGACCAGTGCGCGCGCGGTGGGCGCATCGATAGCGCCTTCGCGCTCGACGATGGCGGCCTCGCGCTCGGCTTCGGGGAAGTCGAATTCCAGCGCGACGAAGCGCTGGCGGGTGCTGGGCTTCAGGTCCTTGAGCATGCGTTGGTAGCCCGGGTTGTAGGACACCACGAGCTGGAAGCCCGGCGCCGCCTCGAGGGTTTCGCCGGTCTTGTCCAGTGGCAGGATGCGCCGGTAGTCGGTCAGCGGATGCAGCACGACGATGGTGTCCTGGCGCGCCTCGACGACTTCGTCGAGGTAGCAGATGGCGCCCTCGCGCACCGCGCGGGTCAGCGGGCCGTCGATCCAGCGGGTGCCGTCGCTGCCGATCAGGAAGCGACCGAGCAGGTCGCTGGCGGTCATGTCGTCATGGCAGGACACGGTGACCAGCGACCGGCCCAGACGCCAGGCCATGTGCTCGACGAAGCGTGTCTTGCCGCAGCCGGTCGGCCCTTTGAGCATCACCGCCAGCTGGCGCGCGTGGCACTGCTCGAACACCTGTACCTCGTCGGCGCTCGGCTGGTACCAGGGCTCGGCGGCGGGCGGCGGCACGCGCGGCATCGGCGCGACGTTCAGGTCCGTCACGGTACCGGCCTGGCCGGTGCGCCGCCGGGCCGCGCTTCGTCCGCCTCGACCTCGCTGCGTCGCGGACAACGGAAGAAGTCGTAGATGAACAGGCCGACGCCGCAGGCGAAGATCGAGGCGGTGGCCACCAGCATGAGGAAGTGGATCTGGATCTTCAGCTGCGTATCCAGGTAGCCCATGCCGAGGATGCGCTCCAGGTAGACCTGGCCGATGCCGGCGGTGGCGAACGACAGGGTCATGCCGAACATGCCGGTCAGCTGCAGCCAGAACGCCCAGTAGCCGAGCGTGCCGCCTTCCTCTTCACGCCCGCGCGTCAGCGATGGCAGGGCGTAGACGATCATCGCCATGACGATCATCGCGTAGGCACCGTAGAACGCGGCGTGGCCGTGCATGGCGGTGATCAGCGTGCCGTGGGTCCACTTGTTGACGCTGGGGAAGGTGTGGGCGAAGCCCAGCAGGCCCGCGCCGAACAGGGTGAATACCGCGCTGCCGAGTGTCCAGTGCAGCGCCAGCTTGTTCGGATGCGCCAGGCCCGAGCGACGCATGGCGTAGTAGGCGTACATCGCCATGCCGATCAGCGCCAGCGGTTCCAGCGCGCTGAAGAAGCCGCCGAGCGGCAGCCAGTAGCCGGGTACGCCGACCCAGTAATAGTGGTGCGCGGTGCCGAGGATGCCGGCGATGAACACCAGGCCGACGATCACGTACAGCCACTTCTCCATCACCTCGCGGTCGGCACCGGACAGGCGGATCAGCAGATAGGCGAGGAAGCCGCCCTGGATCATCTCCCACACGCCCTCGACCCACAGGTGGATGGTCCACCAGCGGTAGTAGATCGACACCGTGTAGTTCTCGTAATGCAGCAGTGCCGGCAGGTAGAGCACCGCGGCGCTGGCCAGACCGAGCAGCAGCACGCCCTCGGTGGTGGTGAAGCGCCCGGACTTCCTGATCGTCATGCCGATGTTGTAGAGGAACATCAGCATGCAGATGACGATGACGATCTTGTGCGGTAGCGGCTGCTCCAGCAGCTTGTTGCCGGTGCCGTAGCGGAACAGGTAGCCGATGACGGCGCTGACGCCCATCACCGCCCACAGGCCGAGCTGGATGTACGCCAGCTTGGTGCTGTGCAGCTCGCTGCGCGACTCGTCCGGGACCATCCAGTAGGTGGCGCCCATGAAGCCGGTGAGTACCCAGACGATCAGCAGGTTGGTGTGGATCGTCTTGGTGATGTCGAAGGGCAGCAGGTTCAGCAGCGGATCGGGGCCCAGGTACTTCGATGCCGAGAGCAGGCCGAACACGATCTGCAGGCCGAACAGCACCATGGCGAAGGCGAAATACCAGTAAGCGACGGACTGTGATTTGTAGCGCATGGCCTGACCTCTACAAGTATCGTCCTGCGGCCGCAGCCGCTGTTATTTGAATGTCGCGAGGTACGCGACCAGTTGGTCGAGCTGTTCGTCGGTGAGCGCTTGGGCGTAGGTGTTCGGCATGAACGAGGTGCCGCCGGCCGAATACATCTCGCCCGGATGCAGGTAGGTGCTGGGGGAGACGATGGATTCGCGGATGTACGCCTCGACGCTGTCGGCGCTGCCCTTGTAGTCCGCCGAGGCCATCGTCTGCTCGGCCCGCGCGGAGATGCCGGCCAGCGTCGGCCCGGCCAGGTTCACCCCCGGGGCGATGGAGTGGCAGGCGTTGCAGGCAGGGCTGACGGTGCGGAACAGTGCCTCGCCCTTGGCGATCGGGTCCTCGGCGCCGCTGATCGGGCGTGCGCCCGGTGGCAGCGCGGCATCGGCCTTGCCCGGGCCGGACGCATCCTGCTGCGCCAGCGTCAGGTCGGTGCCGGGGATCGACGAGCCGGTGACCAGAATGGGTCGCGGCGGCCAGCCCTGGTTGTCGACGTTGGCGACCCAGTCGAAGAAGGCGATCAGCGCGGCGATTTCCTCGTCGCTGAGGTTCTGGTCGGGCATCAGCCGGCGGTGGCGCTGTTCGTCGTAGAACTTGCCCGGGTCCTTGAGGAAGGCGGTGAGGTAGGGCGCGCCGCGCAGCTGGGAAATCTTCGTCAGGTCCGGCGCGTAGTAGGCGCCTTCGCCGAACAGGGTGTGGCAGTTGATGCAGTTCTTCGCGTGCCAGACGTCCTTGCCGCGCGTCACCTCGGGGGTGATCGTCTCGGCGTTGGTCAGCTTGGGAAACTGCCGGTGGCTGTCCACCGTGAGGCCGAGGAAGACCACCGTGGCGATGGCGGTGGAGATGACGGCGAAGGAGCGAGTTTGTCGTTTGTTCATGGAGATGCCTCAACGGCCGTCACACGCCGATGCCTGTCCAGTGAGTGATTCCGATGCCGCCGGCGTACAGAATGGCAACCAGCATCAGCGCGAGGACCACGAAGCTGAGTATCCGAAAAGCTCTTTCCAAGGCCGCATTCCTCTGTGCAGGTGACGTGGCGGGGGCGGTTCGGTGCTTGGGCGGCGCGATCAGGGCGGCGCCGGAATGCGCAGGATGGTCACCAGCGTGACCGTGTCGGTGATGGCCTGCAGGGCGTGCCCGGCCTGGCCGGCCAGATATATCAGGTCGTTGGCGTGCAGCGTCTGCCGGCGCTCCTCGGCCTGGACCTCGATGCTGCCCTGCAGGCAATGGATGGTGATGGCGCCGGCCACGGCGTGGCGGGGAACGACGTGCCCGGCGTTGAGCACCAGGCGCATGACCTCCAGCTCGGGCGTGCTGACGAGGGCTTGCGACTTGAGTTCGGGAAGCTGGTCTGCGCGCAGCAGATGGATCACTTCACCGGAGCGGGCATGCTTCAGGGCCATGAGCGACATTCACTTTAGTCATGTCTTGCCCGAGGCTAGTAGAGGTATCGGTGGTTGTCCAACCGGCCGGACGAGCGCCGTTGCCCTTGGCGTGCTCCCGCTGCGGCGACAGCGGGAGCGCCGGGCCGTTTACTCGGACTTCGCCCGTGCGCGCTGCCGCCGCTTCTGCGCCGCTGCCAGCCTTGCGGCGTGCCGGTGGCGACGCCAGAATGACGGCATCAATCGTGGCCCGCGTGCCATCCTCCAAGGATTTCCGATGTCTGAATCTATCGCGGCCGGGCTGCGCCTGGCACCCGATGCGCTGACCCGACCGTTCGACCCCAGCCAGTTCAACTTCATCAACACCGACGAGCTGGAGCCGTTCCTCGGCGTGCTCGGCCAGGAGCGCGCCGTCGAGGCGCTGCAATTTGGCGTGGCGATGCCGCGTCCCGGCTACAACGTCTACGTCATGGGCGAGCCGGGCACCGGCCGTTTCTCCTTCGTGCGCCGCTATCTGCGCGCCGAGGGCAAGCGCCTGCACACGCCGGCCGACTGGCTGTACATCAACAATTTCGACGAGCCGCGCGAGCCGCGCGTGCTCAGGCTGGAGCCGGGCAGCGCGGCGGCCTTCATCGCCGACATCAACCAGCTGATCGACAACCTGCTGGCGACCTTCCCGGCGGTGTTCGAGCATCCGAGCTTCCAGCAGAAGAAGAGCGCCATCGATCGCGTCTTCAATCAGCGCTACGACAAGGCCCTCGATGTGATCGAGAAGCTCGCGCTGGAGAAGGAGATCGCGCTCTACCGCGACGCCAGCAACATCGCCTTCACCCCGATGAAGGAAGGCAAGGCACTGGACGAGGCGGATTTCGCCCAGTTGCCCGAAGCCGAGCGCGAGCGCTATCACAGCGATATTTCCGCGCTGGAAGTGCGCCTGAACGAGGAGCTGGCCAGCCTGCCGCAGTGGAAGCGCGAATCGACCAACCAGCTGCGCCTGCTCAATGACGAGACCATCAGCCAGGCGTTGCAGCCGCTGCTGGCGCCGTTGTCGCAGAAGTATGCGGAGAACGCCGGGGTCGAGGCCTACCTGCAGGCGGTGCAGGTCAACCTGCTGAAGACGGTGGTCGAGCAACTGGTGGACGAGAACCGCCCGGAAGCGCAGAGCCGCGTGCTGCTGGAAGAACAGTACAGCCCGAGCCTGATGGTCGGTCACAGCCTCGACGCCGGCGCGCCGGTGGTTTTCGAGCCGCATCCGACCTACGACAACCTGTTCGGCCGCATCGAATACAACACCGACCAGGGCGCGCTCTACACCAGCTACCGGCAGCTGCGCCCGGGTGCGCTGCACCGCGCCAACGGTGGGTTCCTGATGCTAGAGGCGGAGAAACTGCTGAGCGAGCCCTTCGTCTGGGAGGCGCTCAAGCGCGCGCTGCAGTCGCGCAAGCTGAAGATGGAATCGCCGCTGGCCGAGCTGGGCCGCCTGGCCACAGTGACGCTGACGCCGGAAGTGATCCCGCTCAACGTAAAGGTGGTCATCATCGGCTCGCGGCAGCTGTACTACACGCTGCAGGACCTGGATCCGGACTTCCAGGAGATGTTCCGCGTGCTGGTGGACTTCGACGAGGACATCCCGCTGGCCGAGGACAGCCTCGAGCAGTTCGCCCAGTTGATGAAGACGCGCACCTCGGAGGAGGGCATGGCACCGCTGAGCGCCGCCGCGGTGGCGCGCCTGGCGACCTACAGCGCGCGGCTGGCCGAGCACCAGGGACGGCTGTCGGCGCGTATCGGCGATCTGTTCCAGCTGGTCAGCGAGGCTGATTTCATTCGTCAGCTGGCCAAGGACGAGGTGACTGACGTCGGCCACATCGAGCGTGCGCTGAAGGCCAAGGCCACCCGCACCGGCCGGGTGTCGGCGCGCATCCTCGACGACATTCTCGCCGGTGTGATCCTGATCGACAGCGAAGGTGCGGCGATCGGCAAGTGCAACGGGCTGACGGTACTGGAGGTGGGCGACTCGGCGTTCGGCATGCCGGCACGCATCTCCGCCACCGTCTATCCCGGCGGCTCGGGCATCGTCGACATCGAGCGCGAGGTCAACCTCGGCCAGCCGATCCACTCCAAGGGCGTGATGATCCTCACCGGTTATCTGGGCAGCCGCTACGCGCAGGAATTTCCCCTGGAAATCTCGGCGAGCATCGCGCTGGAGCAGTCCTACGGTTACGTCGATGGCGACAGCGCCTCGCTGGGCGAATGCTGCGCGCTGATCTCGGCGCTGTCGCGCACGCCGCTCAAACAGTGTTTCGCCATCACCGGCTCGATCAACCAGTTCGGCGAGGTGCAGGCGGTTGGCGGCGTCAACGAGAAGATCGAAGGCTTCTTCCGCCTCTGCGAGGCGCGCGGGCTGACCGGCGAGCAGGGCGTGATCATCCCCTGCGCCAACGTCAACACGCTGATGCTCGACGAGCGCGTGCTGGAGGCGGTGCGCTGCGAGCGTTTCCACGTCTACGCGGTGCGCCAGGTCGATGAGGCGCTGTCGCTGCTGGTCGGCGAGCAGGTCGGCGCAGCGGACGAGCAGGGGCGCTTTCCGTCCGGCAGCGTGAACGCGCGGGTGGTGGAGCGGCTGCGCGATATCGCCGCCATCGACCTCGAGGATGACGACAAGGCGGAAGACCCTCGCCCGGACGGCGCCAAGGCGCCGACAGAAGAAGGCAAATAGATGGCACTTTTTGTCTGGCAAGCGGAACGATAGCGCGAGCGGCAGGTCTACCGGGCAAGACTCCACTCACCGTTCATCCACAGGCTTATCCACAGCTTGTGGAGGATGAGCAGGCTGCCCGGCAGCGCTGGCCTTCGGCGTTGCGGCAGCCAGGTCGCGAGGACCGCCGCCATGTCGCACGCGCTATGCCTGAACCGTCAATGCCTGGGTCTGGTGACCCGTGTCGAATGCATGATCCGCCCGCTGGCAGGCGGCAACGGCTTGTGGACGCTGCTCTGCGCGGCCGGTCTGGCGGGCTCGCAGCCCACGGCGATAAAGGTGCAGGGCCCGTTCCGCGGGGCACGCATGGCCGAGTCGGTGCTGGAGATGATCGCCAGCAACCTGCAGGGGCAGGGCTACTGCACCTCCGAGGAACCGGCCATCTGGCAACTGCACATGCAGGCCGAGCTGCGCCGGGTCAACGCCAATCAGGCGCGCTTTCTCGGCGGTTGGGAGTCGCGGCCGGAGGCGTGAGAGCGCCGTGCGGGTGATGTTTGCGCAGCGCTGCGCGCCGCGGCGATGCCATCCGGGCGCGGCGTTATCCACAACGTAATATCGCGGCACATCCTCGGCTTGTCCGTCATTTAGCGCTGCGTATACTCGCCAGCCGAATTTCCTCCCTTGTTGTGAGAGCCTCATGGAACGCCTTCTTGAGAACACCATGTATGCGGCGCGCTGGCTGCTGGCGCCCATCTATTTCGGCCTGGCATTTGCGCTGCTGGCGCTGGCGATCAAGTTCTTTCAGGAAATCTTCCACATCCTGCCGGCGATCCTCGCGCTCAGCGAAGCCGAGCTGATCCTCAAGCTGCTGTCGCTGATCGACATGGCGCTGGTTGGTGGCCTGCTGGTGATGGTGATGATTTCCGGCTACGAGAACTTCGTGTCGCAGCTGGACATCGCCGAGGGCAAGGAGAAGCTCGACTGGCTCGGCAAGATGGACTCCGGCTCGCTGAAGATGAAGGTCGCGGCGTCCATCGTCGCGATTTCCTCGATCCACCTGCTGCGCATGTTCATGGACGCCCAGCAGCTGGAGAGCGAGAAACTGATGTGGTACGTGATCATCCACCTGACCTTCGTGCTCTCGGCGTTCGTCATGGGCTACCTGGACAAGCTCACCAAGCACTGAGCCGGCGCAGAACGGCGCGCGAGCTGTGCTAGGCTAGCGGCCCTTTTTCGCCTTTCGGAGCCTCGGCATGACCGAACTCAACCTCTCTACCGACGAAACCCGCGTGAGCTACGGCATCGGCCGCCAGCTGGGCGACCAGTTGCGCGACAACCCGCCGCCGGGCGTCAGCCTGGATGCGGTGATCGCCGGTATTCGCGATGCGTTCGCCGGGGCTGCCAGCCAGGTCAGCCCGCAGGAGCTCAACGCCAGCTTCGCGGTCATTCGCGAGCGCATGCAGGCCGAGGCGCAGCAGAAGGCCGAGGCGGCTGCCGCGCAAGGGCGCGCCTTCCTGGACGAGAATGCCCGGCGCGAGGGCGTCACGGTGCTGGCGTCCGGCCTGCAGTACGAAGTGCTGGCCACCGGCGAGGGCGCTCGTCCGACCCGCGAGGACAGTGTGCGCACGCATTACCACGGCACGCTGATCGATGGCAGCGTGTTCGATAGTTCCTACGAGCGCGGCCAGCCGGCCGAATTTCCGGTCGGTGGCGTGATCGCCGGCTGGACCGAGGCCCTGCAACTGATGAATGCCGGCAGCAAATGGCGCCTCTATGTGCCCAGCGAGCTAGCCTATGGCGAGCAGGGCGTCGGCAGCATCCCACCGCACAGCGTGCTGGTGTTCGATGTCGAACTGCTCGACGTACTCTGAGTCGCAGGCGGCGCCCCGCGCCGCCTCACCTCGCTACGGGCGCAAGGCCCGGGCGTAGCTGAACAGGAACAGGTTGCGTACCTGTTCCTTGAGCACGCAGGGTTCGCTGGTGCTCAGCTCGTGCAGATCGAGATCCCCCTGCTCACGCAGTTCTTCCAGGGCTTCGCCTTCCAGCGATACGCAAATCGTTCCCGTCTGCCGGTCGAGTATGCGCAGGTAGGGCTGTGGCCGATCCAGCCAGGCATCGATCAGATAAGTCATGCGGCACCTCCAGTTGAATTTATTAATGAGAATAATTGTTATTTGCAGAAGTGCAAGCGCAAAAAGACCACCGCACGAGACGGTGGTCCGGAAAGGGGGGGATTGGTTTTGCTAGCGCCGATCGGCGTGGAGGCTGGCCTACCTAGTGGGTGCGGGCGATGGCGAAACGGCTCAGCTCCACCAGCGCGTCGCGGTAGTGGTTGGCCGGGATGAGTTCCAGGCAGGCGATGGCACGCTCGACATGGTCGCGCGCCAGTTGCGCGGTGTAGGCCAGTGCGCCCGAGGCTTCGACCGCGCTGCGGATGCTTTCCAGGTCCTCGACGCCGCCCTTCTGGATGGCCCGGCGGACCAGTTCGGCCTGCTCGGCGCTGCCTTCGCGCATGGTATAGATCAGCGGTAGCGTGGGCTTGCCCTCGGCCAGGTCGTCACCGACGTTCTTGCCCAGCGTTTCCGCGTCGCCCTGGTAGTCCAGCAGGTCGTCGACCAGCTGGAAGGCGATCCCGAGTTGGTCGCCGAACGTGCGCAGCGCTTCGCATTGCTCTGCAGTCGCGCCCGCCAGAGTAGCGGCGCTATGGGTGGAGGCCTCGAAGAGCATCGCGGTCTTGCCGCGGATCACTTCCATGTAGATGGCTTCGGTGGTGCTGGCGTCGCGAACCTTCGACAGTTGCAGCACTTCGCCTTCGGCGATCACGCGGGTCGCCTGGGAGATGATGCGCATCACCGGCATCGAGCCGAGCTCGACCATCATCTCGAACGAGCGGGCATAAAGGAAATCGCCCACCAGCACGCTCGGCGCGTTGCCCCACAGGGCATTGGCCGTCGAGCGGCCGCGGCGCATGCCGGACATGTCGACCACGTCATCATGCAGCAGCGTGGAGGTGTGCAGGAATTCGATGATCGCCGCCAGCAGGCGCAACTGGTCGCCCTGGTGCCCCAGCGCGCTGCCGCTGAGCAGCACCAGCAGGGGGCGCAGGCGCTTGCCGCCCGCCGAGGTGATATAGTCCCCGATCTTTTCCACCAGCGGAACGCGCGAGGTCAGTTGCTTGCGGATGATGCCGTCGACAGCGGCAAAATCGTCGGCCACTACCTGGTAGAAAGACTGGGGTTGCATCGGGGACTCCTCGCAGATTGCGCGGCATGCTATGAGCCGGCTCCGGCACTGTCAAGGCGAGCCCTGCCGGGCCTTGCATAGCCCTGGTCGCGTGCGTACAATCGCGGACCCTGAACTTTCCCCACGGGCATTTTCCCTGCCTTACGCAATTGCACGGGCGTCTCATCCGGCCCCATGCAGCCATGCCAGCCACCAATACCTTCTATAAAGCGCTGGGTGAGCAGGATCAACGGAGATACACAGATGTACGCAGTTATCGTGACCGGCGGCAAGCAATACAAGGTTGCCGAAGGCGAATACCTCAAGATTGAAAAACTCGAAGTTCCGACTGGCGAAGCTGTCACTTTCGACCGCGTTCTGCTGGTCGGCAACGGCGACGACGTGAAGATCGGCGCTCCGGTGGTCGACGGTGCCAAGGTTACCGCTGAAGTGGTTGCCCAGGGCCGCCATGACAAGGTCACCATCATCAAGTTCCGTCGCCGCAAGCACCACATGAAGCGTCAGGGCCACCGTCAGTGGTTCACTGAGGTCAAAATCACCGGTATTCAGGGCTAATCGGGCCTGAATCCCCCTACAGGAGTATTGAACTCATGGCACACAAAAAAGCTGGCGGTAGTACCCGCAACGGTCGCGATTCCGAAAGCAAACGCCTTGGCGTGAAGATGTTTGGTGGTCAGGTCATCAAGGCCGGCAACATCATCGTTCGCCAGCGCGGCACCCAGTTCCACGCCGGTTACGGCGTTGGCATGGGCAAGGATCACACGCTCTTCGCCAAGGTCGAAGGCGTGATCAAGTTCGAAGTGAAGGGCGCTTTCGGCCGTCGCTACGTGAGCGTCGTCGCAGCCTAACTGCGGCGTTGCTGGAAAAGCCCTGTCATGCGACGGGGCTTTTTTGTTTCTGTATCCTGTGAGGCTCTTGCAAAGCGCTGTGTGGCTCAGGCGTTTTGCAAGAACCTTACGTTTCTGTTTCCTAAGCCCGTCCTGTGACGGGAGGCGTGCCCATGAAATTCGTCGATGAAGTATCGATTTTTGTAAAGGCCGGTGACGGCGGTAACGGCATGATGAGCTTCCGTCGCGAGAAGTTCATCGAGAAGGGTGGCCCCAACGGTGGTGATGGCGGTGATGGCGGCTCGATCTACCTGGAGGCCGATGAGAACCTCAATACGCTGGTGGACTACCGCTACACCCGCCGCTTCAATGCGCAGAACGGCCAAAAGGGCGGCAGCACCGACTGCACCGGCGCCAAGGGCGAGGATCTGATCCTGCCGGTGCCGGTGGGTACCACCATCATCGATGCCGCGACCCAGGAAATCATGGGCGACCTGACCAGGGCGGGCCAGCGCCTGCTCGTGGCGCAGGGCGGCTGGCACGGGCTGGGCAACACCCGCTTCAAGTCCAGCACCAACCGCGCGCCGCGGCAGACCACGCCGGGCAAGCCGGGCGATGCGCGTGATCTCAAGCTGGAGCTGAAGGTGCTGGCCGATGTCGGCCTGCTGGGGTTGCCGAACGCCGGCAAGAGCACCTTCATTCGTTCGGTTTCCGCGGCCAAGCCGAAGGTTGCCGACTACCCGTTCACCACCCTGGTGCCGAACCTCGGCGTGGTCAGCGTGGGGCGCTACAAGAGCTTCGTGATCGCCGATATTCCCGGGCTGATCGAGGGGGCGGCAGAGGGCGCCGGATTGGGCATTCGCTTCCTCAAGCATCTGGCGCGCACTCGTCTACTGTTGCATCTGGTTGACATGGTGCCGCCGGATGGCAGCGACCCGGCCGACGCTGCCGAGGTCATCCTGCGCGAGCTGGAGAAGTTCAGTCCGGCACTGATGCAGCGCGATCGCTGGCTGGTGCTGAACAAGGCCGATCAGTTGCTCGATGAGGAGCGCGAGGAGCGCATGCGCCAGGTGGTCGAGCGGCTGGACTGGCAGGGACCGGTGTTCGTGATCTCGGCGCTGGAAAGCGACGGTACCGAGGCGCTGGCGCAAGCCATCATGCGCTACCTCGACGAGCGCACGCTGCGTATCGCCGAGGATCCGCAATATGCCGAGGCGCTGGCAGAGCTGGATCGTCAGATCGAGGACGAGGCGCGTGCGCGGCTGCAGGAGCTGGACGACCAGCGGGCTCTGCGCCGCGCCGGGGTCAAGGCGGCGGACGAGGTCGATGATGACGACTTCGATGACGATGATGATGACGAGGGCGGTGCCGAGATCTTCTACGTGCGCTGAGTTCGACGGCACGGCGAGCGGGTTCGGGTGAGAGGTCGGGAAGGCGTGCTCATGCGCAGTCGTCCCGGAAAGGTTTTGGCCGAATGACAAGGCGGGAACGATGCGGGACAAGGTGAGCGGCGCGCGGCGCTGGGTGGTGAAGATCGGCAGTGCGCTGCTGACCGCCGATGGGCGCGGCCTAGACCAGGCGGCGATGGCGGTCTGGGTGGAGCAGATGGTGGCCCTGCGTGCCGCTGGCGTCGAACTGGTGCTGGTGTCGTCCGGCGCGGTGGCTGCCGGCATGAGTCGCCTGGGTTGGGCGGCGCGGCCGAAGGCTGTGCACGAGCTGCAGGCGGCGGCGGCGGTGGGGCAGATGGGGCTGATCCGTGCGTGGGAGTCGAGTTTTGCGCGCTGCGACCAGCAGACCGCGCAGATCCTCGTCACCCATGACGACCTTTCCGACCGCAAGCGCTATCTCAATGCGCGCAGCACGTTGCGCACGCTGATCGACCTCGGTGTGGTGCCGGTGATCAACGAGAACGATACCGTGGTCACCGACGAAATCCGCTTTGGCGACAACGACACGCTTGCTGCGTTGGTGGCCAATCTGGTCGAGGCCGATCTGCTGGTCATTCTTACCGATCGTGACGGCATGTTCGATGCCGATCCGCGCACCCATCCTGACGCCAATCTCATCAGTCAGGCACGTGCCGACGATCCGGCGCTGGACGCCGTGGCTGGCGGTACCGGCGGAGCGCTGGGGCGCGGCGGCATGCAGACCAAGCTGCGCGCGGCGCGCCTGGCGGCGCGCTCCGGTGCGCATACGGTGATCGTGGGCGGGCTCATTGAGCGGGTGCTGGCGCGACTCAAGACTGGAGAGCGTCTGGGGACGCTGCTGGCGCCCGAGTGCAGCCGGCACGCGGCGCGCAAGCAGTGGTTGGCGGGGCATCTGCAGACTCGCGGCACGCTGACGCTGGACGAGGGGGCCGTGCATGCGCTGCGTCAG
Source organism: Stutzerimonas stutzeri TS44 (assembly GCA_000263395.1). GTDB lineage: Bacteria > Pseudomonadota > Gammaproteobacteria > Pseudomonadales > Pseudomonadaceae > Stutzerimonas > Stutzerimonas stutzeri_C. The sequence continues at coordinate 65,278 of AJXE01000006.1, read as the reverse complement.
GGCAACCGCAGCCTGTTGCCGGTCGGCGTGAAGGCCGTGCAGGGCAGTTTTCGTCGCGGCGAGATGGTGGTCTGTGTCGGCCCGCGGGGCGAAGAGGTCGCGCGTGGCCTGGTGAACTACAGCGTTGCCGAGGCGCAGCGAATCCTCGGCCATCCGTCGGACGAAATCGAAAAGCTGCTCGGCTATGTCGACGAGCCGGAGCTGGTTCATCGCGACAACATGATTCTGGTCTGAGGTGGCTATGCGTGCTGCGTTTGTAGCGTTGACGGCGGGTTTGGCGCTGTCGGGGCTGGCGATGGCCGAGGAGGTCGGTTCGGTCGATACGGTGTTCAAGTGGCTCGGGCCGAACCACAAGATCGTGGTCGAGGCGTTCGACGATCCCAGGGTTGAGGGCGTGACCTGTTATCTGTCACGGGCCAAGACTGGTGGGGTCAAGGGTGGCCTGGGGCTGGCCGAGGACCGAGCCGAGGCCTCGATCGCCTGTCGCCAGGTCGGGCCGATTCGCTTCGCCGGGAAGCTCGAGGATGGCGAGGTGGTCTTCAAGGAGCGTACGTCGCTGGTGTTCAAGACCATGCAGGTGGTGCGTTTCTTCGACGAGGCGCGCAATACGCTGGTGTACCTGGTCTATAGCGATCGCGTGATCGAGGGTAGCCCGCAGAATGCGGTAACGGCGATCCCGGTACTGCCCTGGCCGACCGCGCGCTGATCGCGTCGGCGGCTCGTTAAGAAGCTGAATCGAGGGCATGAAAAAACCGGCGCAAGGCCGGTTTTTTCAAAGAACCTGCAGCGTAATCAGGCTGCAGCAGCTTCGCCGAGGGCCTTGATGTGGCCGTTCAGGCGGCTCTTGTGACGAGCAGCTTTGTTCTTGTGGATGATGCCTTTGTCGGCCATGCGGTCGATGACCGGTACGGCTGCGGTATAGGCTGCGCGGGCCTTGTCCAGGTCCTTGGCGTCGATAGCCTTGACCACATTCTTGATGTAGGTGCGAACCATGGAGCGCAAGCTGGCGTTGTGGCTGCGACGCTTCTCAGCCTGGATTGCGCGTTTTTTGGCGGAAGGGCTGTTGGCCACCGTCGAACTCCTCGAAAACGTGGGGATTGCAAAGCAAATAAGGCCGCGAATCATGCCGATGCATCGCGCGCTTGTCAAGCCTGTGCCGCTGGATCGCGAAACTGGTCGGACCGAAGGGCTGCGGCTAAACTCGCCGCCTCGTTGCGTGTCGTATCAGGCCAGCGAGACGGCTGGCGCGCTGCGCCATGTCCAATACCCGCTGCAATTCCAGGAAAGACTGATGTCCGAAAACAACGGCAAGGGCGGATTGTTGCGTTCCAGCGCGGTGGTCAGTGCCATGACCCTGCTGTCGCGCGTGCTGGGCATGGTACGCGATATGGTCGTGGCCAGCTATTTCGGCTCCGGGGCGGCGGCGGATGCCTTCTTCATTGCCTTCAAGATTCCCAACTTCCTGCGCCGGCTGTTCGCCGAGGGGGCTTTCGCCCAGGCGTTCGTGCCGGTGCTGTCGGAGTATCGCGCCAAGCGCTCGCTGGCTGAGGTCAAGCAGCTAGTCGACCGCACCGCTGGCATGCTCGGCCTGGTGCTGGCCGGCCTGACTGCCATGGGTGTGTTGTTTGCGCCTTATGTAGTGATGCTGTTCGCGCCGGGCTTCCATGACGATCCGGCGAAGATGCAGCTGGCCGGCGAGCTGTTGCGCATCACCTTTCCCTACCTGCTGCTGATTTCGCTCACCGCCTTCACTTCCGGCGTGCTCAACAGCTACGGGCATTTCGCTGTACCCGGCTTCACTCCCGTGCTGCTGAATGTCTGCATGATCGCGTCGGCGGTGTTCCTGACGCCGTATTTCGATCAGCCGGTGATGGCGCTGGCCTGGGGCGTGTTCATTGCCGGCTTTGCCCAGCTGGCGTTCCAGTTGCCCTACGTCGCGAAGCTGGGTTTGCTGCCCAGGCCCAGGTTCAAGCCGGGCGACGAGGGGGTGCGGCGGATCATGTTGCTGATGGTGCCGGCGTTGTTCGGTGTGTCGGTCAGCCAGATCAACCTGCTGCTGGATACGGTGCTGGCCTCGTTCCTGCAGACCGGCAGTGTCTCCTGGCTGTATTACGCCGACCGCCTGTCCGAGCTGCCTCTGGGTGCGTTCGGCATTGCCATCGGTACGGTGATTCTGCCCAGCCTGTCGCGCCAGCATGCCGGTGACGATCCGCAGGCGTTTTCCGCCACGCTCGACTGGGCGCTGCGCATGGTCCTGCTGGTGGGCGTGCCTGCCGCGCTGGCGCTGGGCATCCTCGCCGAGCCGATGATCGCCGGGCTGTTCTTCTATGGGGCGATGACCGAGGAGGCCGTGGTCCAGTCGGCTCGCGCGTTGCAGGCGTATTCGCTCGGCGTGCTGGCGTTCATGCTGATCAAGGTGCTGGCCCCGGGATTCTTCGCCCGCCAGGATCTGAAGACGCCGGTGCGCGTGGCGATCATCTGCATGGTGGCGAACATGGTGATGAACCTGATCCTGATCTGGCCGCTCAAGCACGTCGGCCTGGCGCTGGCGACCTCGCTGTCGTCGATGCTCAATGCGTTCCTGCTGTTCTGGGGGCTCTACAAGATCGGTGTCTATCGTCCCGCTGCCGGCTGGTGGCTGTTTGCGCTACGCCTGGCCGGCGGTTGCGCCGCGATGGTGGCGGTGGTCTGGTGGCTCAATGTGCCGGCGGCGGAATGGTTCGCCTGGGGTTGGCAGCAGCGGGCGCTGCGTCTGGCACTGCTGATTTGCGCCGGGTTGGCGGCATTCATCGCCGGGCTGGTGCTGCTCGGCCTGCGGCCGCGGCATTTGCGTCACTGATCGCACCGGGCGGTGGGGAGCAAACCTGTCCGGGATGCTCCGTACATGCGTATAATCGGCCACTTTTCAAGCAAGAAGTGCGTATGCAGCTGGTTCGAGGCCTTCACAACCTGCGCCCCCGGCATCGGGGTTGCGTCGCCACCATCGGCAACTTCGACGGCGTGCACCGGGGGCATCAGGCCATCCTGGCGCGTCTGCGCGAGCGTGCGGCCGAACTGGGGGTGCCCAGCTGCGTGGTCATCTTCGAGCCGCAGCCGCGTGAATTCTTCGCCCCGGACAGGGCACCGGCGCGCCTGACCCGTCTGCGCGAAAAGCTCTGCCTGCTGAGCGAACAGGGGGTCGACCGGGTGTTGTGCCTGGCGTTCAATCGGCGCCTGCGCGAGCTGAGTGCCGCCGAATTCGTCCACGCCACGCTCGTGCAGGGACTGGGCGTGCGTCACCTGGAAGTGGGGGATGACTTCCGCTTCGGTTGCGACCGCGCCGGCGATTTCGACTTCCTGCGCAAGGCCGGCGCCGCCGAGGGGTTCACCGTCGAGGCGGCGACCACCATCGAGGTGAATGGCGAGCGGGTCAGCAGCACCCGTGTGCGCCAGGCGCTGGCCGCCGGCGATCTGGACGCGGTCGAGGCGCTGCTGGGCCGGCCGTTCAGCCTGGGCGGACGGGTCATGCACGGGCAGAAGCTCGGCCGCCAGCTCGGCACACCGACCGCCAATATCCAGCTCAAGCGCCGCAGCGCGCCGCTCAGCGGGGTGTTCGTGGTCAGCCTGGAGCTGGGTGGTCGACAGCTGGCCGGCGTCGCCAACATCGGCACGCGCCCCTCGGTCGAGAGCGATGGCAAGCCGCACCTGGAGGTGCATCTGCTGGACTACCAGGGCGACCTGTATGGCCGGCGGGTATGCGTGACCTTTCATCGCAAGCTGCGCGACGAGCAGCGTTTCGCCTCGCTGGAGGCACTCAAGACGGCGATCGATGCGGACGTCGCCGCTGCCCGCGCCTACTGGCGGGCTTCACCCTTCACCACGAGTCAGGACTGAAATGACCGATTACAAAGCGACCCTCAATCTGCCGTCCACGGCATTTCCGATGAAGGCCGGTCTGCCACAGCGCGAGCCGGAGATTCTGCAGCGCTGGAACAGCATCGACCTGTACCGGAAGCTGCGGCAGATCGGCGAAGGTCGCCCGAAATTCGTCCTGCACGATGGCCCGCCGTATGCCAACGGCAACATCCACATCGGCCACGCGGTGAACAAGGTGATCAAGGACATGATCGTCCGCTCGCGCACCCTGTCAGGTTTCGACGCGCCCTACGTGCCGGGCTGGGACTGCCACGGCCTGCCGATTGAGCACAAGGTCGAGACCACCTTCGGCAAGAACCAGCCAGCGGACCTGACCCGCGAGCGCTGCCGCGCCTACGCCGCCGAGCAGATCGAAGGGCAGAAGGCCGACTTCATCCGCCTCGGCGTGCTCGGCGACTGGGACAATCCCTACAAGACCATGGACTTCGCCAACGAAGCCGGCGAGATCCGTGCGCTGGCGAAGATGGTCGAGGGCGGTTTCGTCTTCAAGGGCCTGAAGCCGGTGAACTGGTGCTTCGACTGCGGCTCGGCGCTGGCCGAGGCGGAAGTCGAATACCAGGACAAGAAATCCGATGCCATCGACGTGGCCTTTGCCGTTGAAGATGCCGACAAGCTCGCGGCCGTCTTCGGTGTCGCTGATCTGGCCAAGCCGGCCAGCATCGTCATCTGGACGACCACGCCCTGGACCATTCCGGCGAACCAGGCGCTCAACGTCCACCCCGATTTCATCTATGCGCTGGTCGACACCGGCGAGCGGCTGCTGGTGCTGGCCGAGGAGCTGGTGGAGTCCTGCCTGCAGCGTTATGGCCTGACCGGTGAAATCATCGCCCGCTGCGAAGGCAGGTCGCTGGAAAACATCCGCTTCCGCCATCCGTTCTACGAGCGCTTCTCGCCGGTCTACCTGGCCGAGTACGTGGAAACCGGTGCGGGCACCGGCATCGTTCACTCCTCGCCGGCCTATGGTGAGGACGACTTCCGTACCTGCAAGCACTACGGTATGGAGAACGACGACATTCTCAGCCCGGTGCAGAGTCACGGCGTGTACGTCGCCGACCTGCCGTTCTTCGGCGGCCAGTTCATCTGGAAGGCCAATCCGGCGATCGTCGAGAAACTGCGCGAAGTTGGTGCGCTGCTCAAGCACGAAGCCATCCAGCACAGCTACATGCACTGCTGGCGGCACAAGACGCCGCTGATCTACCGCGCCACCGCGCAGTGGTTCGTTGGCATGGACAAGGTCGCCCACGACGGCAGCTCGCTGCGCCGCCGCGCGCTGGATGCCATCGAGCAGACCCAGTTCGTCCCGGCCTGGGGCCAGGCGCGCCTGCACGGCATGATCGCCGGGCGCCCGGACTGGTGCATCTCGCGCCAGCGCAACTGGGGCGTGCCGATCCCGTTCTTCCTGCACAAGGAAAGCGGCGAGCTGCACCCGCGCACCGTCGAACTGATGGAACAGGTGGCTCAGCGCGTCGAGCAGCAGGGCATCGAAGCCTGGTTCAAGCTGGATGCCGCCGAGCTGCTCGGTGACGAAGCCGCGCAGTACGAGAAGATCAACGACACCCTCGATGTCTGGTTCGACTCCGGCACCACCCACTGGCACGTGATGCGCGGCTCGCACCCGATGGGCCACGAGCAAGGCCCGCGCGCCGATCTCTACCTGGAAGGCTCGGACCAGCATCGCGGCTGGTTCCATTCGTCGCTGCTGACCGGCGCGGCCATCGACGGCCATGCGCCGTACCGCGGCCTGCTCACCCACGGTTTCACTGTGGATGAGAACGGTCGCAAGATGTCCAAGTCGCTGGGCAACGTCATCGCGCCGCAGGAAATCACCGACAGCATGGGCGCCGACATCCTGCGCCTGTGGGTCTCGGCCACCGACTACTCGGGCGAGATGGCGGTGTCCAAGCAGATCCTGCAGCGCAGCGCCGATGCCTATCGGCGCATCCGCAATACCGCGCGCTTCCTGCTCTCCAACCTCGACGGCTTCGATCCGGCGCAGCACATGGTGGCCAACGAGCAACTGATCGCCCTGGACCGCTGGGCCATCGACCGTGCCCTGCTGCTGCAGCGCGAGATCGAGGAAGCCTACGAGACCTACAAGTTCTGGAATGTCTACCAGAAGGTGCACAACTTCTGCGTGCAGGAGCTGGGCGGCTTCTATCTCGACATCATCAAGGACCGCCAGTACACCACCGGTGCCGACAGCCTGCCGCGGCGCTCCTGCCAGACTGCGCTGTACCACATCGCCGAAGCGCTGGTGCGCTGGATCGCGCCGATCCTGGCATTCACCGCCGAGGAAATCTGGCAGTACCTGCCGGGCGAGCGCAACGAGTCGGTGATGCTCAACACCTGGTACGAGGGGCTGACCGAGCTGCCGGAAGGCTTCGAGCTCGATCGCGCGTTCTGGGACCAGGTCATGGCGGTCAAGGCGGCGGTGAACAAGGAGCTGGAAAACCAGCGCAACGCCAAGGCCATCGGCGGCAACCTGCAGGCGGAGGTCACGCTGTACGCCGAGGAATCGCTGGCAGCCGAGCTGGCCAAGCTGGGCGACGAGCTGCGCTTCGTGCTGATCACCTCGGCCGTCGAAGTCGCGCCACTGGCGCAGGCGCCTGCGGAGGCGGTGGACAGCGAGCTGGCCGGCCTCAAACTGCTGGTGAAGAAGACCGAGCACGCCAAGTGCGGGCGCTGCTGGCACCACCTGCCGGACGTCGGCAGCCATGCCGCGCACCCGGAAATCTGCGGGCGCTGCGTGGAAAACATCGAAGGTGCCGGCGAGGTGCGTCAGCATGCGTGATGCGTTTCCGGAGGCTCGGCAATGACCAGCCGTTTCGGCAAGCTAGCCTGGCTCTGGCTCAGCGTGCTGGTGATCGCCCTCGACCAGGTCACCAAGCACTGGTTCGAGGCCAATTTCAGCCTGTACCAGAAGGTCGATGTCATCCCCGGCTATTTCGCCTGGACCCTGGCTTACAACACCGGCGCGGCCTTCAGCTTCCTGGCCGATCACAACGGCTGGCAGCGCTGGCTGTTCGCCGTGATCGCCATTGGCGTGAGCGTCGTGCTGGTCGTCTGGATGAAGCGCCTGAAAGCCGGCGAAACCTGGCTGGCATTGGCGCTGGCGCTGGTGCTGGGCGGCGCGCTGGGCAATCTCTACGACCGCGTGGTACTTGGCCATGTGGTCGATTTCATCCTGGTGCATTGGCAGAACCGCTGGTATTTCCCGGCCTTCAACATCGCCGACAGCGCCATCACCGTAGGCGCCGTGATGCTGGCGCTGGATATGTTCAAGGGCAACAAGACCGGAGAATCCGCACATGACTGAACAGCGCATCGGGCCGGACAAGGAAGTCACCCTGCATTTCGCGCTCAGCCTGGAAACAGGCGAGCTGGTCGACAGTACGTTCGACAAGACGCCCGCCACCTTCAAGGTAGGCGACGGCAACCTGCTGCCCGGCTTCGAACAGCAACTCTACGGCTTCAAGGCCGGCGACAAGCGTACCCTGCAGATCGCCCCTGAGCAGGGCTTCGGCCAGCCCAACCCGCAGAACGTGCAGGTCATGCCGCGCAGCCAGTTCGAGGGCATGGAGCTTTCCGAAGGGCTGATGGTGAGCTTCCAGGACGCCGCGCGCTCCGAGCTGCCGGGCGTGGTCAAGGCGTTCGACGAGCGCCAGGTCACCATCGATTTCAATCATCCGCTGGCTGGCAAGACGCTGACCTTCGAAGTCGAGATCATCGACGTTCGTCCGGTCTGACCCGGACGCGGGCCGGCGGGCAGCCGCTGGCCGTTCGGCGCTGGCACAGCCCAGGCCGTAACACGCTACTCTTCTTCCGTTTTCAAGCTCCGCGTGCCGAGACCCACTATGCAAATCAAACTCGCCAACCCCCGCGGCTTCTGTGCCGGCGTCGACCGTGCGATCGAGATCGTCAACCGCGCACTCGAGGTGTTCGGTCCGCCGATCTATGTGCGCCACGAAGTGGTGCACAACAAGTTCGTGGTGGAAGACCTGCGCGCGCGCGGTGCGATCTTCGTTGAGGAGCTGAATCAGGTCCCGGACGACGTCATCGTTATCTTCAGCGCCCACGGCGTGTCCCAGGCGGTACGTGAGGAAGCCGACAGGCGCAGCCTGAAGGTCTTCGACGCCACCTGCCCGCTGGTGACCAAGGTGCATCTGGAAGTTGCCAAGTACAGCCGCGAAGGACGTGAGTGCATCCTCATCGGCCACCAGGGCCATCCGGAAGTGGAAGGCACGATGGGCCAGTACGATGCGCGCAACGGCGGTTCGATCTACCTGGTCGAGGACGAGGCGGACGTCGAGCGGCTGCAGGTGCGCAATCCCGAGGCGCTGGCCTTCGTCACCCAGACCACGCTGTCGATGGACGACACCAGCCGGGTCATCGATGCGCTGCGCAGCAAGTTCCCCAGCATCGGCGGGCCGCGCAAGGACGACATCTGCTACGCCACGCAGAACCGCCAGGATGCGGTCAAGCAGCTGGCCGCCGAGTGCGACGTGGTGCTGGTGGTCGGCAGCCCCAACAGCTCCAACTCCAACCGCCTGCGCGAACTGGCCCAGCGCATGGGCACGCCGGCCTACCTGATCGACGGCGCCGAGGATCTCCAGCAACAGTGGTTCGCGAATATCGAGCGCATCGGCATCACCGCCGGCGCTTCGGCGCCGGAAGTGCTGGTGCGCGGGGTGCTCGAGCGGCTCAACCAGTGGGGCGCGACCGGCATCGCCGAGCTGGACGGCCGCCCGGAGAATGTCACCTTCTCGATGCCCAAGGAGCTGCGGGTGAAGGAGGTCTAGAAAGCCTCGCAGTCGCTGACGGCAATTGCCGACACCCGTCCGGCATTATTGATGCGCAACTTGTAGCCCTTGTCGCCATCGTCCTGGCAGAGCGCCAGCGCGCCCATCTGGTAGGCACCGCTGGCCAGCGTGGCCCTGCCATTCGGGGTATAGCGGATGTAGTCCTGCAGGGGCGTATTGCCGGTAAGTGACAGTCCGTGCCCCACCGGCGGCGCGTCTCTCAGTACGCGCTCCTGCGTTTGCAGGATGCCGTCGTGGTTTGCGTCGAGGAAGACCTGCCAGCCATTCTGCCAGCGGTTCTGTTTCGGCTTGATCGACACGCTGCTACTGGTACGAATCGATTCCTGCCGCGCATAGGCCAAGCTTCCCCTTAGCGCGGAAAGGGAGTTGGTGAGCGCCTGATCCTGCCTCAGCTTGCCGATTCCCGGCACGGCGATCAGTGAAAGAATGCTGATTATGGAAAGTGTGACAAGCAACTCTGCGAGACTGAATCCCTTTGGTATAAGCATGGCTTCCTGCCTTTGGTTGGTCGGGTGAGGAAGTGCCAGTCGTCCGGCTTTCGCCTCCGACCATCCGCCTCGGAATGAATCTCCAAACGGACCAGAGAATACTGTCAGCGCATCTCAAGGGGAAGGTTTGCATGCGGCGAAGTCTTGGATTCACGTTGACCGAATTAATGGTGACGGTTGCCATTCTGGCAATCGTATTGAGCATTGCCGTGCCGGGGTTTGGCAATCTGGTTCGTCAGAATCGCGCGCAGACGCAATCTGGTCTGTTGCTCAACGCATTGAATTTGGCCAGGAGCGAGTCGATCAAGCGAGGAGGGCCGGTAAGGATCACTTCCTTGAATAATGGTAACTGGCATGCCGGGTGGCGAGTCTGGGTAGATGGAAATACCAATTCCACATTTGATAATGGTGAGTTGATAAGGGATTTCCCGGCGCTCGAGGGAAATGCAAGCCTGACCTCCGCCATAAATGAAGTCATCTTCAATGGACAGGGTCGCCTTGATAGTGTAGCTGCCGGTACAACTGTGAGTTTCGCCTATACGATGCCGAATCTCGAATGTCGCCACGAGCGAATAATTAGCATCAATGCAACTGGAAGGGCTGCAGTCTCACGAAAGGAGTGTCAGTGAATGAAAAGAAGGGAGGGAGGCTTCGGTCTTATCGAAGTTCTCGTGTCGATGCTGATATTGGGGGTCGGGATTCTCGGCATGATAGGGCTTCAGCTGAATGCTCTCCAATTTAACCAGACTGCAGCCTTTCGTTCGCATGCGACTTTTCTGGCTTACGACATTGCCGATCGTATGCGCGCCAATGCACCGGCCGCTTTGGCAGGAAGTTATTCGATTGGCCTGACCGATAGCGCACCGACCGGCAGCGGCATCGCCAGTACGGACTTGCGTGAATGGAAGACGGAGATGGCAACTCAGTTGCCTGCCGGTAATGGCAGCGTGAGCAAGAACGGCGATATCTATTCGATAACCGTGCAGTGGGACGAGAGCAAGTCTGGGGGCGAGGCGGCGCAGCAGTTCGTATTCACCACCCGACTTTGCGAGAGGGATTGTCTGTGAATTTCAAGTGGAGCAAAGGATTGAGCCTGGTCGAGCTCATGGTGGCACTTGCCTTGAGTCTCGTGATCGGTGCTGCGGTCATGCAGATGTTCCTGGCGAGCAAGACGACCTACCGGGTTCAGGATGCAATGTCCCGACTTCAGGAAAACGGGCGATTCGCCGTCGGGCTGCTGGCAGCTGAGAGCCGGATGGCGGGTTATATGGGGTGCGGCAATATCGAAGAAATCGACATCAACGTCATCGCTTCTCCGCCACCGCTGGATGCAGCTAATCCATTGGGGGCGATCATGGGCGGGGCAAACGATGTCACCTCCGGCAATACCTGGAATGCGAGCGTGGGTACGGATGTGCTGACCATTCGCAAGGCCTCGAATCTAGGCTTGCAACTTACCGGGAACATGGCCGTCGACAACGCGAATATTCAGGTTGTCGATAATAGTTTGGGGCTTGAGGCGGAAGATACTTTATTTATTGCTGACTGCATGTCGGCGGATATCTTTCGGGCAACAAGCGTTTCATGCAAGAAGACTGAGACTGAGAATTGTGACAAAAAAACGACTGTCGCTCACGCCGAAAACTTGAATACAAGCAATCGCCTCAGCAAAGCTTATGGCGCCGATGCCGAAGTCATGGCGTTCGAAGAGATCACCTTCTTCGTAAGGGATACCGCGCGTCTTTCCAACGATGGAACACCGGTCAGGGCGCTGTGGATGCAGCGGCGCTTCGCCAATCGAGCCGATACCAGTGCCAATCCTGCCGAGTTGGTGGATGGCGTCGAGGACTTCCAGGTGGAGTACGGCATAAAAACCGGTAATAACCCGATCGCCAACGAGTACCGTACGGCGAATAACGTGACCGACTGGTCGCGAGTTGTCAGCGTGCGTTTCAGGCTTTTGTTGAGCAGCATGGACAACAACGTGGTGGCAAGGACGGGCGAAGCGGTGCAATCGATCAACTTCAATGGCGCCGCAGTCGCCGCCGACGGTCGTCTGCGGCAGACGTTCGGCAGCGTTGTCGCAATTCGCAATCGGGTTCGGTGAGTGTCATGCATAAACACGTGCAAACTGGTTCGGCGCTGATTATCAGCCTGATATTTCTCCTGATACTGACCATGATCGGAATTGCCTCCATTCAGGACTCTACCCTTCAAGAGCGAATGGCTGGCAACGAACGGGACAGGAATCTCGCATTCCAGACTGCCGAAGCAGCCCTGCGGGTCGGCGAGGATCATCTTCGCCAGGCGGGGATAGTGTTTTCCGCCTCTGGCACCAATGGGTTGATGAGCCCCGACTATACGGGTGTTCGACCCATTGAGGACAACTATCCGTGGGCTAGTCGATCCCAGCAGGTTTCCGACAGTTATGCCGGAGTGCAAAGCCCCCCGAGATATACCATTGAATGGCTCACGACCCAGACTTTCACGCCGAGCGATGAAGGTGAGGTTCCTGTCGTCAACTCCTATCGGGTTACGGCGCGGGCGGGGGGCGGTTCGGGTGATGCCGTGGTGATACTGCAGTCGACAGTGAGTCGTTAAGGATGCATATGGACAAATATAAGGCTACGGCTTTAGGGGCGGCTCTGGCGCTTTATCTGGCATCGCCGGTGTATGCGCTTGGCCCTTTTCCCAATGAACCGCTTTCCATTTCGGGAAGCGTTCCGCCCAACGTCATGCTGCTGGTGGATAACTCGGGCAGTATGTATAACGCCATTCCGCCGCTTGGAGTTGAATTAAGTGACTTTGCTCCGCCATATTATACCTATGGCAAGGATTGGAACTTCGACTGGGGTGGCGGGCAAGAGGACGGAAATATTTCTCTCTACACTATTTTGCAGCAGAGTTGTGCGGCGGGTTATAAGGCGCTGTACGCTGATAATAGCGGATCGGCGCGTCGCTGTTATGCGTTACCCGATCCCGCGGGTGGTGAAAATACTCGTTATACTTCAAAATATTTAGCATATATCTACAATACCTATACTACCGCTGGTGATAGCGGAAACGACCTGCGCGCCGTATTACCTAACGAATATCGAATGGCAGTCGCGCGCGATGCGGCCAAGTCAATCGTTTCGGCGAATCGGGGAATGCGGATAGGTCTGTCTGCATTCAATTCTAGAACACCCTCGGATGAGGGGCCGGGCGGAAGCATATTGAACCGGGTGCTGGCTCTTTCTGCGGCGCAAGATGCCACTCAGACGCAGGCAGACCAGAATTACGCCAATCTTATCGCGGGTATCGATCAACTGCAGCCCACAGCCAACACGCCGCTTGCCGAAACCTATTACGAGGTCACCCGTTACTTTCGTGGGTTGAGCCGTTATCAAGGCTCTGGTTCAAGCGATTACACCAGTCCCGTACAGTACCGCTGCCAAAAGAACTTCGGTGTGGTACTCACCGATGGTTTGCCGACCTATGATGCGTCGTTTCCCGGTGACGATCCGGATCGGGATAATCCCGAGGTACTCGGAGCAAACAACATCCCTGATTGGGATGGTAAAAATGAGCCTAGCGGCCAGCCGTATGCCGACGGAACCTTATCGGGAACCGGAGAAGGGAGTACTTTCTATCTCGACGATATTGCCAAGTTCGCCTACGACATCGACCTGATCAAGAGCGGCACCGATCTGGCAGGCAAGAACTTCAACGACAGTTCCTACCCGAAGCAGAACCTCCACACCTACACCGTCGGTTTCGCCGTCGACAACCAGATGCTGGAAGATGCTGCCGAGTACGGTCATGGTGCCTACTACACGGCGAACGACGCGAATCAGTTGACCAACGCCCTCAACAGTGCGCTGCAATCCATCCGCCAGCAGATTAGTTCCGCCTCGGCGGTGTCGGCCAACACCAAGCGTATCCAGGAAGGCGCGCTGATCTACCAGGCCCGCTACAACAGCACCGAGTGGACCGGTGAAGTGCTGGCCTATCGGGTAAACATGGACGGCAAGGTTGGCAGTGTCGCTTGGCGGACATCCGATAGCGGAACCTTCCCGACTCCGGCCGAGCGCCGCATTTTCACCTACAACGACGATGCCAGCTTCACCGGCCGTCGCGGACAGGCGCTGGACTGGAGCAATCTCAATGCTGCGCAGCAGGCCGGCCTGACCAAGACCGGTGAGACCGACAACACCAATGCCTTGAAGCGGCTCAACTGGCTTAAGGGCGGCAGCGATGGTGTCGCGCTGGTGGCCCCCTATGCCGATCAGCGCCTGCGCAGCCGCAGTTCGCTGCTTGGCGATATCGTCAACTCGGACCCTATCTATGTCGGTGAGCAGAACAACGGCTACAACGTGCCGAACGATGCCACTAACAGTAACGAGCCCGCGGACAATTATCTGGCCTATGTAGAGGGCAAGGCCGATCGGGACGCTTTTCTCGTCGTGGGCGCCAATGACGGCATGCTGCACGGCTTCAATGCGGCAACGGGTGTCGAATCCTTCGCCTATGTTCCGGCCAGCGTGTTTCGCAAACGCGCCATCAGCCCCGGTGCTACGCCCGGACTGATCGCGCTGACCGAGCCGGACTACAGCCACCAGTTCTATGTGGATGGCTCCTTCGGCCTGGGCGATCTCTACGACAACGGTTGGAAAACCTATCTGGTCGGTGCGCTGGGCTATGGCGGCCGGGGCATCTTCGCCCTGGACATGACGGATCGGGCGTTCGATGCGGCCGACATCAAGTGGGAGCGCACCGCGCCGGATACGAATCTGTCGACCGACCCGTGGAACGACATCGGCTATCAGTTCGGCGAACCCACGGTGGCCCGTGTGCTGATCGGCCAGAGCGATCGCTACGTCACCATCTTCGGCAACGGCTACGACAGCAACGCCGGTCGAGCGGCGCTCTATGTGGTCGATTCGATCACCGGTGAGGTGATCAAGAAACTCGTAGTGACCGATCCCGATGGCAGTGTTGCGTCCAACGGGCTCTCTACCGCCACGGCGTTCTACGATGCCAATCGGCGCGTCACCCATGTCTACGCGGGCGACCTGCTGGGCAACCTGTGGAAGTTCGACCTGAGCTCCAGCAACACCAACCAGTGGTTGAGCAGCCCGCTGTTCAAGGCGCGCAACTCCGATACTCGGCAGCCGATCACGGCCAAGGTGCGCGTCAAGCAGCACCCCGAAAGCGGGCGGCTGGTGGTGTTCGGGACTGGCCAGTACCTGGTTTCTGGCGACAAGACGAACACCGCGCTGCAGACGATCTACGGCATCTGGGATCGCGACCTTTCCGGCAACAACGAAGTGTCGAAGCTGAAGCTGCTGGAGCAGAAGTTCGTCAACGAGACGACTGCCAACGGCCAGCAATACCGGGTACTGACGCAGAATCCGATCGATTGGGTTGCGCATCAGGGCTGGTACATCAACCTGAGCGTCGGCAATGCGGCTCTGGATGGGGAGCGGGTCGTGGCAACGCCGTCGTTGTCCAAGAACCGGGTTCTGTTCACCACCTTCATCCCGCGTAGCGACCCGTGCCTTTCCGGAGGCGAAAGCTGGTTGCTGGGCGTCGATGTGCTCAGCGGAGGACGCCTGACCGATAGCCTGTTCGACGTGAACAACGATCGTTACTTCGATTCGACCGACGTCGTCAGTTGCTCCGGTGCACAGTGCACGCCCAGTGGGTTCAAGCTGTCGGATGGGACGATGGATGCGCCGGGCAACCTGTTCGGCGATGGCGTCGATTACGGCTACAGTTCCGGTCTTTCCGGGGATATCAATCAGTTCGATCTATCGGGCAGTGGCGGCAGCCCCGGCCGTATGTCGTGGAGACAAATCAAATGAAGCGCCAACAGGGATTCACCCTGATCGAGTTGATGATAGTGGTGGTGATCGTCGGCATCCTGGCCGCCATCGCCTACCCCAGTTACACGGAGTCCGTGCGCAAGAGCAAGCGCGCCGAAGCCACAGCAGCCTTGCTGAGCGGCGCGCAGGCACTGGAGCGGTTCTACTCGGCGAACAACACCTATCTCGGGGCGGATGGAGAGGCAGCGGCGGTATTCCAGGTGGATGTTCCTGCCAGTGGCGCGGTCAACTACCAGATAGCGGCGGTGGCGGCGACGGCCACCACCTTTACGTTACGCGCTACTCGTGCCGGCTCCATGGCATCCGATGCCTGCGGCAACTTCGAGATCACTCATGCGGGCGAGCGCGCGCTGGACGGCAACAGCGGCAAGAGTGTCGCAGACTGTTGGTGAGGGTCTGATGCTGTTGTATAACGGGCCACTTTTTGTGGCCCGTTTTCATTGGGGGAAGAATGCAGAGTGTAATCATCGGCGCGGGCGTGATCGGAATGTTATCGGCCTATCGCCTGGCCCAGGCTGGCGGCGATGTGCTGCTGCTGGAGTCGGGCACGGCAGGCAGCGAAGCCTCCTGGGCCGGTGGCGGGATCGTCTCGCCGCTTTATCCGTGGCGCTATAGCCCGGCGGTTACGGCGTTGGCGCACTGGTCGCAGGATTTCTATCCGCAGCTGGGTGATCAGTTGCTGGCGCAGACGGGGATCGATCCCGAGGTTTACGAGACTGGCCTGTACTGGCTCGATCTGCAGGATGAGGACGAGGCGCTCGCCTGGGCTCGGCAGCATGGTCGGCCATTGCAGTCCGTGCCGATGGCGCAAGTACATGCCGCCGTGCCGGCGCTGGGCGAAGGGTTCGAGCGGGCGGTTTACATGTCCGGGGTCGCCAACGTGCGCAACCCGCGCCTGCTACAGGCGATGCGGGCGGCGCTGCGGCAGTTGCCGAATGTGCGGTTGGTCGAGCAGTGCCCGGTGACCGGTTTCGTGCGCGAGGGCTCGCGTATCGTCGGCGTGCGCACCGCGCAGGGCGAGATGCGGGCCGAGCGGGTGGTGGTTGCGGCGGGCGCCTGGAGCGGTGACCTGCTTCGAACGCTGGGCCTCGAGCTGCCGGTCAAGCCGATGAAGGGCCAGATGATCATGTTCAAGTGCACCGAGGACTTCCTGCCGAGCATGGTGCTGGCCAAGCGGCGCTACGCGATTCCGCGGCGCGATGGGCATATTCTGGTCGGCAGCACGCTGGAGGATGTCGGCTTCGACAAGGTGCCGACCGAGGATGCACTGCAGAGCCTGCGCAAGACCGCGGCCGAGTTGCTGCCGGCGCTGGCCGATGCACCGGTAGTCAAGCACTGGGCCGGCTTGCGCCCCGGCTCGCCGGATGGCGTGCCTTATATTGGCGCGGTGGACGGCTTCGATGGGCTGTGGCTGAACTGCGGGCACTTCCGCAACGGCCTGGTGCTGGCGCCGGCGTCCTGCCAGCTGCTGGCCGATCTGATGCTGGAGCGTGAGCCGATCATCGATCCGCAACCCTACGCGCCGAGGGCACGCCTGCAGGGCGCGGCCCTGTAGGCTTGTCGTTGCGGGAGCTGCGGGCCGGCGTGCTTTGCTGCTAGATTCTGCGCATCGCAGCCCCGGCATGCCGGGGCTGTTTCTTTTGCGACGAGGTATGCGTGGCCAAGAAAACCACATCACTGGCCAGCCTGGGCGGGCTGGTCTATTCCACCGATGCCGGCCGGCATTGTCCCGACTGCGCGCAACCGCTGGATGTCTGCCTCTGCAAGCAGAGCGCTATCCCTGAGGGTGACGGCATCGCCCGGGTGCGGCGCGAGAGCAAGGGGCGTGGCGGCAAGACCGTCACCACCATCACCGGCGTGCCGCTCGCCGAGGTCGAACTCAAGGAGCTGGCCAGCGCGTTGAAACGTCGCTGCGGCACCGGCGGTGCGCTCAAGGACGGGGTGATCGAAATCCAGGGCGACCACGTCCAGCTGCTGCTCGACGAACTGACCAGGCGCGGCTTCCAGGCCAAGAAATCCGGGGGCTGAGCACCGGCACCCGGCCGAACATTTGCGCGATTTCCCGTATCAGGCTGTCCAAGCCGATTAGCCCTTGCGCCGGCCCGCACGAGCCACGCGGCACACAACCATTCCAGGGAGACTCCGATGCCCGTACGACGTACACGTAAAGATGACGGCAGCCAGTGGACCGCCGCGGACAGCCGCAGCATCTATGGCATTCGCCATTGGGGCGCCGGCTACTTCGCGATCAACGACGAGGGCCGCGTCGAGGTTCGACCGCAGCGCGACGGGGCGCCGATCGAGCTCAACCGGCTGATCCACCAGCTGCGCGAGGCGGGGCTGTCACTGCCGCTGCTGGTACGCTTTCCAGACATCCTGCAGGACCGCGTGCGGCGCCTGACCGGCGCCTTCGACGCCAACATCGAGCGGCTGGAGTACGCGGCGCAGTACACCGCGCTGTATCCGATCAAGGTCAACCAGCAGGAGGCGGTGGTGGAGAACATCATCGCCACGCAGAACGTCTCCATCGGCCTGGAGGCCGGTTCCAAGCCGGAGCTGATGGCCGTGCTGGCGCTGGCGCCGAAGGGCGGTACCATCGTCTGCAACGGCTACAAGGACCGCGAGTTCATCCGCCTGGCGCTGATGGGGCAGAAGCTCGGGCACAACGTGTTCATCGTCATCGAGAAGGAGTCCGAGGTTGGCCTGGTGATCGAGGAGGCCAACGAACTCAAGCTGATGCCGCAGATCGGGCTGCGCGTGCGGCTGTCCTCGCTGGCCTCCTCCAAGTGGGCCGATACTGGCGGCGAGCGCTCCAAGTTCGGCCTCTCGGCCGCGCAACTGCTGTCGGTAGTCGAGCGTTTCCGCGCCGCGGGCATGGATCAGGGCATCCGCCTGCTGCACTTTCACATGGGCTCGCAGATCGCCAACCTGGCCGACTACCGCCAGGGCTTTCGCGAGGCGATCCGCTACTACGCCGAGCTGCGCGCGCTGGGCCTGCCGGTGGATCACATCGACGTCGGCGGCGGATTGGGCGTCGATTACGACGGCACCCATTCGCGCAACGCCAGTTCGATCAATTACGACATGGACGAGTACGCCGGCACCGTGGTCGGCATGCTCAAGGAGTTCTGCGACCGCCAGGAGCTGCCGCACCCGCACATCTTCTCCGAGAGCGGCCGGGCGATGACTGCGCACCACGCGGTGCTGGTGATGCAGGTGACCGACATCGAGCGGCACAATGACGAGGTGCCGCAGATCGATAACTACGACGAGCTGCCGGAAATCGTCCAGTCGCTGGTCGACCTGCTCGGCCCGACCGACCCGGAGATGGTCACCGAGACCTACTGGCGCGCCACCCACTACATGAGCGAGTCCGCCGCGCAGTATGCGTCCGGCAAGCTGACCCTGGCGCAGAAGGCGCTGGCCGAGCAGAGCTACTTCGCCATCTGCCGGCGCCTGTACAACCAGCTCAAGGCGCGCCAGCGCTCGCACCGCGCGGTGCTCGACGAACTCAACGACAAGCTCGCCGACAAGTACATCTGCAACTTCTCGGTGTTCCAGAGCCTGCCGGATACTTGGGCGATCGACCAGATCCTGCCGATCGTGCCGCTGCAGCGGCTGGACGAGGAGCCGGTGCGCCGCGCCGTGCTGCAGGACCTGACCTGCGACTCGGACGGCAAGATCAAGCACTACGTCGACGAACAGAGCATCGAAAGCAGCATGCCGGTGCACGAGGTCGCGCCGGGCGAGGAGTATTTCCTCGGCGTGTTCCTGGTCGGTGCCTACCAGGAAATCCTCGGCGACATGCACAACCTGTTCGGCGACACCGATTCGGTGAACGTCTACCAGCGCGAGGACGGCAGCTACCACCACGCCGGCATCGAGACTCACGACACCATCGAGGACATGCTGCGCTACGTGCACCTGTCGCCCGAGGAGCTGATGACCTACTACCGCGACAAGGTTGCCAGCGCCAAGCTCAGCGCCAAGGAACGTACCCAGTTCATCGACGCGTTGCGCCTTGGGCTGACCCGCTCGTCCTACCTCACGCCCTGAGCCGGCTCAGCCGGTCAGCACGCCGAAGCCGCGCGCCATCAGCGTGGCCAGCAGCGGGATGACCAGCAACAGCAGCAGCTCCAGGCGGATCACCCAGCTCAGCCGGCGCGCGGTGGTCGCGCTGAGCGCCGGCACTTGGCGGCTGCGCAACGCGCTGCGCCAGCCGAGGAAGGTCACGGTCGGATAGATCGAGAGCACGGCGACGACCACGAACAGGCCGACCTTGGTGTGGAACAGGCTGTTCTGCAGGTAGTAGTCGGCGCCCTTGCCGTACCAGCCGGCGCGCGCGACCCCGCTGGCCAGCGCCGCCCCGGCGACGATGCCGAACAGCAGGTCGGTGCGAAACAGGCTGCGGGCGCGGGCGAAGCTCAGCGGCCGTCGCAGCAACTGGTGTTCCAGCAGCAGCAGCGCAAACAGCAGAAAGATCGCCAGGAAGTGCAGGTAGGCGGCGATGGCGTAGGCCATGTCAGTGTCCTTTGGCAGGGGTGCCGTGAGTCGGTGCGAACCACGCCTGGCGCGCCTGCAGGCGCCACGCCAGCCCGCCGAGACAGACTCCGCGCAGCAGCATGAAGCAGAGGAACGCCAGCCACAATCCGTGATTGCCCAGTCCCTGCAGCAACCAGCCCAGCGGCAGGCTGAGCGCGACGGCGAGCAGCATGCTGTCGCGCATCTCGCGGGCGCGGGTGGCACCGATGAACAGACCATCGAGCAGATAGCTCCAGACGGCGATCAGCGGCAGCGCGGCGAGATAGGGCAGGTAGCTCCAGGCCAGCTGGCGCACCTCGGCGATATCGGTCTGCAGGCCGATGAACAGCTTGCCGCCGAGCAGGAAGAACAGCGCGAAGGCGAGGCTGGCCAGCAGCGACCAGCCGCCGGCGACCACCAGCACCCGGCGCAGCGCGAGGCGGTCGCGCGCGCCGATGGCGTGGCCGCAGAGCGCTTCCACGGCATGTGTCAGACCGTCCAGCGCATGGGCGGTGAGCAGCAGGCCGTTGAGCAGCAGCGCATTGGCCGCGACGGTGGCGTCGCCCAGACGTGTGCCCTGCACCGTCACCAGAAAGAACACCAGCTGCAGGGCCAGCGAGCGCAGGAAGATGTCGCGGTTGACGGCCATCAGCGGTCGCCAGCTGGCCCAGCGGTGCAACTGCGCGAAATCGATCTGCCCCGGCTGGCGGCGCAGCGTCCGTGCCGCCAGCGTCAGACCGAGCAGCGCGCCGCTCCATTCGGCGATCACCGAGGCGCGCGCGGCGCCGAGCACACCCCATTCCAGACCGAGCACGAACCACAGGTCCAGCGCGACGTTGAGCAGGTTGGTGGTGAGCAGGATCGCCAGCGGCCCGCGCGCGTTCTGCGTGCCGAGCAGCCAGCCGATCAGCGCATAGCTGGCCAGCGCGGCCGGCAGGCCGAACAGGCGGGTATGGAAGTAATCGCGGGTCAGCGCGTCGAGCTCCGCCGACGGTTGCATCAGCTGCAGCGCCAGACCCTTGAGCGGCACCGCCAGCCCCCCGAGCAACAGTCCGAAGCCCAGCGCCAGCAGCAGTCCCTGCAGCAGTACCTGGCGCAGCGCGCTGCCATCGCGCCGGCCGCTGGCTTGCGCGGCGAAGCCGGTGGTGCCCATGCGCAGAAAGCCCATCAGCCAGACCAGCAGCGTATACAGACTGCCGCCGACGGCGACCGCGGCCAGCTGATGCGCGTGCGGCAGGTGACCGACCACCGCGCTGTCCACCAACGTGACCAACGGCACGGAGAGGTTGGACAGGATCATTGGCGCGGACAGGCTCCAGACTCGGCGATGAGTCGGCGCATGGCGCCAGGCAGCGAGCAGCCGGGACATCAGGGGGAACTCCAGAACGGCGCGGAACTATACGTGCCGCGGGCGTCGAACGCAGCTGCGCCGGGACTCAACTGATCAGCCAGCTCAACAGCCACAGGCCGAGGAACAGCCAGACCAGCCCGCTGATGAAGGCGCGGCGAAAGAATGCGCGCACCGCTGCGGCGAGCAACAGCAAGCCGATCACCAGCGCCGCCAGGCTGAGCAGCGAGTGGTTCATGCCCAACGTGCGGGACAGTCCTTCGAGGAAATCGTGACCGGCCCTGACGAAGAATCCGAAGAAGCCGCCGAGCGCCTCGACGATGTAACGAATCACCGTTCCGAGGGCCTGGCCCAGCCATTCGAAAACGCCTTCCACCCGCATGCTGCTCTCCCGCTCCGTTGAAATGGCGGCGTGCCATGCCGGCCGCCGACCCCGCTTTGGCCGTCGAGACGGCCGGCGAGTTCCGCCAGCTTAAACGGTGCGGGACGGAACCACGAGCGGCGAGGGCAGTCGGACGCTGGCTTGGCTATTCGTGTCGGTGATCGGGACGTGTTGTCAGCGTCATCCAATTGCAACGGTTTTGCCGCAGGGTGCGGGCAGAACATCAACGAGAGCCAAACGATGCCTGCGATTCTCAAACGCTCGGGCCTGCTGGGCGGGCTGCACCCACGGTTGTGGATGGCAGGCCTGTTCCTGCTGTGCGGCGCCTACGCGACCTCTGTCTTTCACCTCGACGAGCGCCTGTTCTTTTCCCTGAGCACCGCCTGGCACGAAAGCCGGTTGAGCGAACGCAGCCTCTGGCTGCCGGAATACCGCGTGCGCACCGAGGCGGCGCCGGTGGCCGGGGTGATCAACAATCTCTCCGGCCTTACCTACGACGAGCAGCGCGATCAGCTCTGGGCGGTGGTCAACAATCCCGAGCAACTGCTGGCGCTGAGCACCGACGGCCGTCTGCTGGGCCGCTACCGGCTCGAGGGGTTCAGCGACGTCGAGGGTGTCACCTACCTGGGCGATGACCTGCTGGTGGTGGCCGAGGAGCGCAGCCAGACGCTGGTCATCGTGCCGCTGCCGGCGGCCGGGGACGGTACGTTGCAGCGGGCGGACTACCAGGCGATCAGCCTTGGCCTGCATGCAGCGGACAACAGCGGCTTCGAAGGCGTCGGCTATGATCGCGCGGGCGATCGGCTGTTCGTCGTCAAGGAGCACTCGCCGCGCAAGCTCTACGAAATCCAGGGCCTCAAGCGCAGCCTGGGCGGCACGATGGCGCTGAAGATCATCGACCGCGAGGCGTGGATCGAGGACAAGGACATGGCCAGCGACCTGGCTTCGGTGCATTTCGACGAGCGCACCGGGCACCTGGTGCTGCTCAGCGACGAGGCAAAGATGATGCTCGAGCTCGATGGCGAAGGGCGGATGGTCAGCTTCCGCTCGCTGTGGAGCGGTTTCGCCGGACTGGAGCGCAGCGTGCCGCAGGCCGAAGGCATGACGTTCGACGATCGCGGCAATCTCTATCTGGTCAGCGAGCCGAACCTGTTCTACGCCTTCGATCGCGACTGAGCGGCGTCAGCCGCGGCGGATCAGCCAGACGCCGGCGACGATCAGCAGCAGGCCGGCGACCTTGCCGGCACTGATCGGCATCTGGCGGAAGCCGACCCAGCCGAAGTGGTCCAGCAGCAGCGCCATGCACAACTGCCCGGCCAGCACCAGCACCATGAACAGCATCGCGCCGGTGCGCGGCGCGGCGAAGGCGGCGGTGGCGATGAAGAACGCGCCCAGCAGGCCGCCGCTCCAGTGCCACCAGTTCAGCCCTTTGAGCGTCTGTAGCGCCGGCAGGTCGCGCTGCGCCGTCACCACGCAGAGCAACGCCAGCGTCCCCACGGCGAAGGAAAGCAGGGCGGCACCCATCACGCTGCTCAGCTGGCGCGCCAGCTGACCGTTGATACCCGCCTGCAATGGCATGAAGGCGCCGGCGATGAAGGGCAGGGCGAGCAGCCACCAGGCTACGGCAGGCATGCGGCATTCTCCTCGGACGAACAGGCGCGGCAGTATGGGCAGTCGGGCGCGACCTGACCAGCGGCGCTGCCCATCGGTGCCAGGTCAGCGCGGCGGATAGTGCGCCAGTACTCGGGCTACGGTTTCGCGCAGCATGCCTTCGCGTTCGGCAGGTGTGCCGGCGTTTCGCGGCAGGATCCGTTCGGTACTGCCGCGCCAGACCAGCTTGCCGTCGGCGGCATCGTAGAAATCGATCTGCAGCGTGCCGACCTGATAGTCCACGGTGCGTGTATCGGCATACATCGGCGCGCCCCAGAAACCGGGCCACGGGCCGCCCCAGGCGCCGCCGGACATGCTGGTGTAGGTCTGCGTGCGTTGCTCGACGATCAGCCAGGCCTGCACCAGCACCTGCGCCGGCGCGCTCGCGGTGGCCGGGCGCAACCCGCGCTGTTCGAGCTGCTCGGCGAGGGCGTTGCGCACGCGCTGCTCGGTGAGGTCGCTGCGGATGCGCGGGTCATCCGGACGGTATTGCAGCGCCGGTTCCTTCCAGTCCCAGTGGTGATAGCGGCTGAAGTCGCGGTCGGGATCGAAGTCGCGCTGCAACGGCGCGCTCTGGCAGGCGACGAGCAGCACCAGCAGTGGAATCAGCAGCAGATGGCGGTACATGAGCGGTCTCCGATGCGGCATATATCTGAGTGTATGCCCGCGCGCGCAGGTTGGCGCGGGGATGCTCGGTGCAGTACCGGCGCGCGGCTCAGCTCGGTGGATAGTCGGCCAGTGCGCGGTCGACGGCGTCGCGCAGGGCGTCGCGCAACTGGCTGCGCTCGCCACCCTGGCGGGCCTGTGCCTGGTTGCTCCAGACCACCGCGGCGCGCTGCGGATCGAACAGTTCGAGATACACCACCAGCACGCGCTCCTCGTAGGTCCGCACCAGCGGCGCGCGGCCCCACATGCCGTAGTCGCTGTCGTAGCGGCCGTGGCCGTAGTAGCCGCCGTAGTCGTCGTAGACCTGGCGCAGGCGGGTTTCGCTGCGCACGCTGGTGGTGATCCGCAGATCGGCCGGGCCGTCGGGTGGCGCCGGGCGCAGGCCACGCTGGTCGAGTGCGCTGGCGACGATCTCCTGCAACTCCTCGGGCGCCAGCGAGCCGGTGCCGGCCGGTGGGGTGCGCCAGCTCCAGGTGCGATAGCGGGAAAACTCCAGGGGCGCGGCCGGATAGACGCTGCGATCGGGGGTGGCGGCGCTGGCCGGCGGCGCGTCGGGGATCGGCGTGGCTGCGTCGGTGTAGGGATTGTCGTGCTGGCAGGCGCTCAGACCGAGCGCCAGCAGGCAGAGGGTGAGGCGGGCGAACGTGCGTGCCATGAAGACCTCCTCGCCGTCAGCGCGGCCGGCACAGCCAGTGCAGGTAGCGCCCGAGCCCGGCGAAGGTCGGGTGGCGCCGGTAGGCCAGCTCCATTTCCAGCAGCGCGGCCGGTTCGGTGCGTGCCTGGAATTCGGGCGGCATGTAGTCGTGGAACACGCGCACGCCGCTGCTGTGTTCGACCTGCCACAGCGGGGCGAGTTGCGTCGCCAGTTCGCGCGGATCGAGCGGCTGCTGCGGGGTCAGGCTCTGCCGTTCGCCGGCGAACGATTGTGCGCGCAGCTTCTTGAAATGTCCCTTGAGCAGGTTGCGGTAGATCAGCGCGTCGCGGTTGTAGAAGGCCAGCGACAGCCAGCCATCGGCGGCGCTCAGGCGATGCAGCACCGGCAGGATCGCCTGCGGTTCGGCCAGCCATTCCAGTACCGCGTGGCAGATCACCAGATCGAAGCGGCCATCGACGCGTGCCTCGACGTCCTGCCAGGGCGCCTGGATGAAGGTGGCGCGCTGGCCGGCCTCGGCGAAGCGTTCACGTGCACCGTCGAGCATCGGCGCGGCGGGCTCGGCGAGGGTCACGTCATGCCCCTGCTGCGCCAGCCAGAGGCTCATGTGGCCGAGCCCGGCGCCGATGTCGAGCACGCGCAGCGGGCGCCGCGCCAGCACCTCGGCAAGATCGGCCTGCAGCACGGCGAGGCGGATCGCGCCCTTGGCGCCGCCGTAGATCTTCTCGGCGAAGCGCGCCGCGAGTTCGTCGAAGTGGCGATCGCTCATCGGGCAAAGCGCCTCTCGTTGTCGGCCAGCTTGCTCAGCAGTGCCTGCTCCATGTCGATGCCCAGCTCGCTGCACATCAGCAGCAGGTACATGAGGATGTCGCCGACTTCCTGGCCGGCGTGATCGAGCCGCTCGGCGGGCAGCTGGCGCGATTCGTCCTCGCTGAGCCATTGGAAGATTTCCACCAGCTCGGCCATTTCCACGCTGGCGGCCATGACCAGGTTCTTCGGGCTGTGAAAGCGTTGCCAGGCGTTGCGATCGCGGATCGCATGCAGGCGCTGGGTGATGGCTGGAATATTCATGAAGGCCACGATCTGCGGGGGAGGCGGCTAGCTTCCGCCACTCGTCGCCGGCTCGCAAGGGGCCGGCCGGTGCATCGGGATTGACGGCCATCAGTGCGTGATTCGCGCAAGAGGCCACACTCAAAGCACTACCCAGGAGGCGAACCATGTCCCGATTCGAACCGCATGAAGTGCTCGAACGTCTGTCCGGCGAATACCTGCAGCGTGCCGCGGCGTTGCGCCGTGATCTGGCGAAGGCTCACGACCCGGATTTCGCCGAGCAGGCGCAGGAGCGGCAGAACGATGATGTCCTGCGCAGCCTGCTGATCGAGGCCGAAGAGGAGTTGCGTCTGGTCGGCCTGGCGCGCCAGCGACTGGCGCAGGGCCGCTATGGCGAATGCCAGCGCTGTGGCGAGCCGATCGACGAGGCGCGTCTGCGGGCCAAGCCGGCGGCGGAGTTCTGCCTGGCTTGCGCCGACCAGGCGCAGTAAACGGCAGCGACCTGGAGTGGCAGGGCCGATTCAGCAGCGGCCCTGCGCCATCCGCGAAGTCTCAGTGATGCTCGCGGGTGGCGCGGAATTTCACGTCCGGCCAGCGCTCTTCCATCAGGCTGAGGTTGACTCGCGTCGGTGCCAGGTAGGTGAGGTGACCGCCGCCGTCGATGGCGAGGTTCTCGAAGGCCTTGTCCTGGAATTCCTTGAGCTTCTTCTCGTCGCTGCACTCGATCCAGCGCGCCGACCAGACGTTGATCGCCTCGTAGGCGCACTCGACCTTGTATTCCTCCTTGAGGCGGCTGGCGACCACGTCGAACTGCAGCACGCCGACCGCGCCGAGGATGATGTCGTTGTTGCGCTCGGGGAAGAACACCTGGGTCGCGCCTTCCTCGGCCAGTTCCTGCAGGCCCTGGCGCAGTTGCTTGGATTTGAGCGGGTCCTTCAGGCGCACGCGGCGGAACAGTTCCGGGGCGAAGTGCGGAATGCCGGTGAAGCCCAGCACCTCGCCTTCGCTGAAGGTGTCGCCGATCTGGATGGTGCCGTGGTTGTGCAGGCCGATGATGTCGCCGGCGTAGGCTTCTTCCAGCATCTCGCGCTCGCTGGAGAAGAAGGTCAGCGCGTCGGCGATCTTCAGGTCCTTCTTGATCCGCACGTGGCGCATCTTCATGCCCTTCTCGTACTTGCCCGAGCAGATGCGCATGAAGGCGATGCGGTCGCGGTGCTTGGGGTCCATGTTCGCCTGGATCTTGAACACGAAGCCGGAGAACTTCTCCTCGGCCGGCTCGACCACCCGTTCGTGGGCGGCGCGCGACAGCGGCATCGGTGCCCAGTCGACGATGGCGTCGAGCACCTGGTCGACGCCGAAGTTGCCCAGCGCGGTACCGAAGAACACCGGGGTCATCTCGCCCTTGAGGAAGGCGTCCTGATCGAACGCGTGGCAGGCGCCCTGCACCAGTTCCAGTTCCTCGACGAAGCGCTCGTAGAGATCGCCCAGGTGCGCGCGCGCCTCGTCGGAGTCGAGCTTGTCGATGATCTTCGTCGCGATGCGCTCGTGGCCGTGGCCCGGGATGTAGACGATGATCTTGTCTTCGGTCAGGTGGTAGACGCCCTTGAAGTCGCGGTAGCAGCCGATCGGCCAGGTGATCGGCGCGGCCTTGATCTTCAGCACCGCCTCGATCTCGTCGAGCAGCTCGACGGGGTCGCGGATGTCGCGGTCGAGCTTGTTGATGAAGCTCACGATCGGCGTATCGCGCAGGCGGCAGACGTCCATCAGCGCGATGGTGCGCGGCTCGACGCCCTTGCCGCCGTCGAGGACCATCAGCGCGCTGTCCACGGCGGTCAGGGTGCGGTAGGTGTCTTCGGAGAAGTCCTCGTGGCCGGGGGTGTCGAGCAGGTTGATCATGTGCTCGCGGTAGGGGAACTGCATCACCGAGGTGGTGATCGAGATGCCGCGCTGCTTCTCCATTTCCATCCAGTCGGAGGTCGCGTGGCGGTCGGATTTGCGCGACTTCACCGTGCCGGCCACGGCGATCGCCTGGCCCATCAGCAGCAGCTTCTCGGTGATGGTGGTCTTGCCCGCATCGGGGTGGGAAATGATGGCGAAGGTACGGCGCTTCGCGACTTCGGCGGCCTGAGTGGTCATCGGAATTAAGGAACCCGTCGACGAGTAGTCGGTCTGTCAGAAAAGGCGGCGATTATAACGGCAAATGCCTCGGGCTGCGGTCCGCCGGACGCCGGAAAATCGCTGTTTGTGCAGTTTCTGGGACGCTTTGTTTTGAATCGAGAACAAGCCGGAAACGGATGCGCGGCGAGGGTGTTTTTTTGATTGATCTATGTCCCCCGTGGTCCTAAAGTTCGCGCCCGAACGTCCATGCTGGCAACGATCCATCCGGCTCAAGTACTGACGACGAGAGATCGCGCCCGCGATACTCGGCGACATGCCTTGGGAAGTAGGCGAACCAAAGTGGGGAAACTGATCAGGCGTTCTGTTTTTCGTCCCTAATCCGACTTTCGTTTCCCGTTTTGGAGTTCAGGCATGACCGTCAAGATCGAAGACTATTTCCCCCGCGCGACCTTCCAGAAGATGAAGGCCTTCGCCGACCAGCAAGAGACCCCCTTCGTCGTCATCGATACCAACACCATCAGCCAGGCCTATGACGACCTGCGCGCCGGGTTCGAGTTCGCCAAGGTCTACTACGCGGTCAAGGCCAACCCGGCCGTGGAAATCATCGATCTGCTGCGCGACAAGGGCTCGAACTTCGACATCGCCTCGATCTACGAGCTGGACAAGGTGATGAGCCGCGGCGTTGGCCCGGAACGCATCAGCTACGGCAACACCATCAAGAAGGCCAAGGACATCCGCTACTTCTTCGAGAAGGGCGTGCGCATGTTCGCCACCGACTCCGAGGCCGACCTGCGCAACATCGCCAAGGCCGCGCCGGGCTCCAAGGTCTACGTGCGCATCCTCACCGAGGGTTCGACCACCGCCGACTGGCCGCTGTCGCGCAAGTTCGGTTGCCAGACCGACATGGCGATGGACCTCCTGATCCTCGCCCGCCAGCTGGGCCTGGTGCCGTACGGCCTGTCGTTCCACGTCGGTTCGCAGCAGCGCGACATCTCCGTGTGGGACGCCGCCATCGCCAAGGTCAAGGTGATCTTCGAGCGCCTGAAGGAAGAAGACGGCATCGAGCTGAAGATGATCAACATGGGCGGCGGCTTCCCGGCCAACTACATCACCCGCACCAACAGCCTGGAAACCTACGCCGAGGAAATCATCCGCTTCCTCAAGGAAGACTTCGGCGACGACCTGCCGGAAATCATCCTCGAGCCGGGCCGTTCGCTGATCGCCAACGCCGGCATCCTGGTCAGCGAAGTGGTGCTGGTGGCGCGCAAGTCGCGCACCGCCGTCGAGCGCTGGGTGTATGTCGATGTGGGCAAGTTCAGCGGCCTGATCGAAACCATGGACGAGTCGATCAAGTTCCCCATCTACACCGAGAAGAAGGGCGAGGTGGAGGAAGTGGTGATCGCCGGTCCGACCTGCGACAGCGCCGACATCATGTACGAGAACTACAAGTACGGCCTGCCACTGAATCTGGCCATCGGCGACCGCATGTACTGGCTGTCCACCGGTGCCTACACCACCAGCTACAGCGCGGTGGAATTCAACGGCTTCCCGCCGCTGAAGGCCTTCTACATCTAAGCCGGATGCTACGAAGCAACGCCCCGCTCAGTCGGGGCGTTTTCGTTTGTGCTGCAGAAAGCGGCGTGCGAGCCGGGTGGCTTCAGCCGAAGATGCTGCCGCGCGGCAGCCAGACGATCATCACTGCGCAGAAGATCGCCAGCGTGATGCAGAACCACAGGAAGCGCCGCTGGCGCCGCTCGCCGGCACCGTCGGCACGCGCCGGCAGCGGCATGCCGCAATTCAGGCAGTCGGTCTGGTACGGCGGGTTGTCCTCCTGACAATACAGGCATTTGGGCATGGTCGATGCTCCTGATAACTACGGATGCGGCAGGACGAGGGCGGTTGGCACGCGTGCGCTCACTCGAACTGCTCCAGCCGCTGGCGATCGAGGATGCTGATCTGCCGGCCTTCCTGAGTGATGATCTCCTCGTCGATCAGCCGGCGGATGATCCGCGAGAAGGTTTCCGGCTGGATCGACAGGTGCCCGGCCACCAGTTGCTTGGCCATCGGCAGCTCGAAGCTGGTGCTGCCGTCCTTGACCCGCGCCAGCTGGGTCAGCAGATAACGCACCACGCGGTGGGTGGCGTTCTTCAGCGACAGCGTCTCGATCTCGTTGATGCGTTGATGCAGGCGCACGCTGAGCTTGCCGAGCAGGGCGAAGGCCAGGCGCTGGTTGGTTTCCAGCAGGCGCATGTAGGCCGTATTGGAGAAGCGGTAGACCTGCGACGGGCAGACCGCCTGCGCCGAGGCGACGTAGTTGGGCGTGTCCATCAGCATCATGGCTTCGGCGAAGGTCTGCCGGTTGCCGATGACTTCGAAGACCTTCTCCTGGCCGTCGGGCGTCAGGCGATAGATCTTGATGGCACCGGAAATCACGAAATAGAACGAATGCGCCGGCTCGCCCTGCAGGAACAGGTTGTCGCCCTTGTCGAGGTTGAGCAACTGGCTGGCATTCATCAGCTCGTCCATCTGCTCGTCGCTCAACGGCTCGAACAGGTGGTGGCTGCGAAGGATCTGGTGATGTACGCGATGAAGCACCATGCAAGGCATTCCTGGGTTTCTTGGTGTGAGGAGCGCGAGCGCGACCGCTCTGCGGCTCGGCCTGGGCCGACGGCGCACGGCGGTACTGCGACGATAGCATTGACCGGCGCGCCGGTTCGAGCGCTCTCGGTGCCGCGCGGCGCTACTCGGCGCGCAGCGGCTGCAGTTCGGCGACTGCCTGGGTGGCGTGGCCGGCGGACTGGGCGGTGCCGGCGACCAGGTCCAGCGCCAGGCTACTTGCGGTCGCCAGGATCGAGGCCAGGACCAGGGTCCAGGCCAGGGGTTGGATGACTGTGTTCATGCGGGCCTCCGTTACTGCAGGAGCGGCGGACGAGCCGTCCGCCACGGCGTGGTTCTTTGTTCAGCTGGCTTCGGCGCCACGAAAGAGAATGTTGTTTTCCAGGTGGATGTGCTGCATCAGGTCGCCACGCAGCTCTTCCAGCCCGCGATACAGCGCACGCCAGGTGTTGCAGGCGTTGGCCGGCGGGGTGATGTCGTTGGTCAGCGTGGACAGGCGCGCCAGCGCGTCACCGTGCTGATCGTGCTCGTAGCGCATCACCGAGATCGGCCCGTCGGTCTGCGGTGTCTTGATGCCGCGCTGCAGCATCGGGAAGAGGATCTGTTCCTCCTTGAGCATGTGGCTTTCCAGTTCCTGTTGCAGCGTCCACAGCAGCTCGGCCAGCCCGTTCGGGCAGTCCGGCTTGGCGCCGTGCACGTGCTCGACGCGGCTGGCCAGGCGGATCAGCTCGAGCAGCTGCTCGCGATGGCGCTCGTGGAAGCGCTCGAGGATGTGCTCGATCAGCTCGTTGGTCGGCGCGCTGCGCCAGTCCGGCTCACCATCGGCCGAGGTGCCGAGTGCAGCCAGTTCGGCCACGATCTGCGTGACGTCGAGGCCGCGGCTGGCGGCAGCTTCATGCAGCGGAACGTTGCCACCACAGCAGAAATCCAGGCGGTATTGATGGAGCACACGGGTGGCGCCGGGGATGGAGCAGGCCAGATTGCCAAGGGTTTGATCGGTCAACGCAGCAGTCATGATTGGATATCCGATTGGTGAGAAGTCATCTTCACGGTCGCAAGCGCTGTGCCATGTCGGAACCGGCGAATTCACGGGGTTTGGCAATTCGTGCTGGTTAAATCAACCATTCGCCGTTAGGGTTATAAAAACCTCGAGGGTCCAAAAAACCATGATGGAAGAAGCGCTTCTCGCCGACCTGGTCACCGAGCTGCCCAACGCGGTGCGTCTGCAACGGCTGGTGCACACCCTGCACCAGCGCTTTCGCTGCGGCGCCGTGGTGTTGCTGCGCCTGGACGACGACAGCCTGCGGCCGATGGCGGCGGTCGGGCTGGTGCAGGAGGCGCTCGGCCGTCGCTTCATCGTCGCCCAGCACCCGCGGCTGGCGGCGATCCTCTCGCAGCGCGAGCCGACCTGGTTCGAGCCGGACAGCCGCCTGCCCGATCCCTACGACGGCCTGCTCGACGCGCGCGTCGGCGAGCCGTTGCCGGTGCACGACTGTATGGGCGTCAGCCTCTACGTCGAAGGCAAGTTGTGGGGCGCGCTGACGCTCGATGCGCTGCATGCCGGCACCTTCGACGACGACGCGCGGCGCGACCTGCGGCGCTACGCCCTGGTGATCGAGGCCGCCGTGCGCATCACCCGCCTGGAGCACGAGAACCGCGGCCTGCGCCTGTCGCGCACGGATACGCTGGAGACGCGGCTGGTGCAGGATGACGGCGAAATCCTCGGCCACAGCGCGGTGATCCGCGATCTGCTGCGCGAGCTGCAGGTGGTCGCCGACTCCGAGCTGCCGGTGCTGCTGCTCGGCGAAACCGGGGTCGGCAAGGAATTGTTCGCGCGCTGGCTGCACCGCCATTCGCGGCGGCGCAACAAGCCGCTGGTGCATGTCAACTGCGCGGCGCTGCCCGAATCGCTGGCCGAGAGCGAGCTGTTCGGCCACGTCAAGGGCGCGTTCTCCGGCGCCACCACCGACCGCCCGGGGCGCTTCGATGCGGCCAACGGCGGCACGCTGCTGCTCGACGAGGTCGGCGAGCTGCCGCTGACGGTGCAGGCCAAGCTGCTGCGCGCGCTGCAGAACGGTGAAATCCAGCGCCTGGGCGCCGACCAGCCGCGGCGGGTGGACGTGCGCATCATCGCGGCGACCAACCGCAACCTGCGCGACAGCGTACGCGACGGGCATTTCCGCGCCGATCTCTACCATCGCCTGTCAGTCTACCCGGCGCCGATCCCGCCGCTGCGCGAGCGTGGCAACGATGTGCTGATCCTCGCCGGGCACTTCCTCGAGCTCAATCGCGCACGCCTGGGGTTGCGCAGTGTGCGCCTGTCGCCGGCCGCGGAGCGCGCGCTGCTCGGTTACGACTGGCCAGGCAATGTGCGCGAACTGGAGCACGTAATCAGCCGCGCCGCGTTGCGTCTGCTCAGTCGCGGTGGCTCGCGCAGTGAGATTCTCACCCTGGAGGCCGACATGCTGGCGCTGGACAGTCGTCCCGAAGGCCCCGCCGCGGTGGTGGTCGAGCCGCTACAGGTGGGCGAGCGAATCCTGCCGCTGCGCGAGGCGGTGGATGCCAGCCAGCGCCTGGCAATCGTCCGGGCGCTCGAGGCCAGCGGCGAGAACTGGGCGCAGGCCGCGCGACTACTGGATGTCGATCCGAGCAACCTGCACAAGCTCGCGCGCCGGCTCAAGCTCAAGTAGCACGACGGTCGTCGGCCGGCTGGAGACGCTGGCGCGGCGGCATGGTCTACCCTCATTGCGCACCCGCTGAGGAGACCCGTCATGGCGCTGAACCAGGAAGAATTCGACGGCTTGCTGAGCCAGGCGCTGGCTCATGCCGAGCTGGCCGCCCGCGAAAACGAACCGCTGCACTATCGCGAAGCCTTTGTCGCCACGCTCAAGGCCATGCGCCTGCTCGGCGAAGAGTCCGGCGCCTGGCGGCAGATGGTCGCCCGCGCCACCGAGGAGTTCGAGGGCGACGAGGGCGTTTGAGCCATTGCCCGCCGGGCTTTCGCCATGCCGGACGCGCCGTTCGTGGCGCCGGCAGCCCCCGGGTCGATCTTGACGCCCATCAATGCTGGCCCCCTGTCAGCTGCCTAGACTGTCGGCTGTTTATTGCTCCGTTCAGCCCGAACGATCGCTGTGCCTCGGGGTGCAGCGCGCATTATCCGAACGTCTAGGAGTTGCCATGCACCTGGTCTGCCCGGCAGGAAGCCTGCCCGCACTCAAGGCCGCCGTCCAGCAGGGCGCCGATGCCATCTATGTCGGTTTTCGCGACGACACCAACGCCCGTCATTTCGCCGGACTCAATCTCGACGAGAAGCAGCTCGACAAGGGGCTGCAGCTGATCCGCGAGAAGGGTCGTCAGCTGTACGTAGCCGTCAACACCTACGCACAGCCCGAGGGCTGGGAGCGCTGGCAGCGTTCGGTGGACCAGGCGGCGGACATGGGCGTCGATGCGCTGCTCGCCGCCGACCCCGGTGTGCTCGGCTACGCCAGCAAGCGTCATCCGAAGCTCAAGCTGCACCTCTCGGTACAGGGCTCGGCGACCAACGCCGCGGCGCTGGGGTTCTACCAGGAACGCTACGGCATCAGCCGTGCGGTGCTGCCGCGCGTGCTCTCGCTCAAGCAGGTCAAGCAGGTCGCCGCCAGCAGTCCGGTGCCGATCGAGGTGTTCGCCTTCGGCAGCCTGTGCATCATGGCCGAGGGCCGCTGCCACCTGTCGTCCTATCTCACCGGCGAGTCGCCGAACCTTTGCGGTGTCTGCTCGCCGGCCAAGGCAGTGCGCTGGAGCGAGGAGCCCGAAGGGCTGACCTCGCGCCTGAACAACGTGCTCATCGATCGTTACGCCGAGGGCGAATCGGCCGGCTATCCGACGCTGTGCAAGGGTCGCTTCATGGTCAACGGCCAGCGTTTCCATGCGCTCGAAGAGCCGACCAGTCTGAACACCCTCGACCTGATTCCCGAGCTGGCCGCCATCGGTGTCACCGCGATGAAAATCGAAGGCCGCCAGCGCAGCCCGGCCTACGTCGAGCAGGTCACCCGCGTCTGGCGCGCCGCGCTGGACAGCTACCTCAAGGCGCCGCAGCGCTACAGCGTGCAGCCGGCGTGGCGCGAGGCGCTCGACGGGCTGTCCGAAGGCTCGCAAACCACCCTGGGTGCCTACCACCGGGCCTGGCAATGAACGAGGAAGCCACCATGAAACTTTCCCTGGGCCCCATCCTGTTCTACTGGGACCGTCAGCAAACCCTGGACTTCTACGCCAACATGGCCAGCCAGCCGCTGGACGTGATCTACATGGGCGAAACCGTCTGCTCCAAGCGCCGCGCGATGATGCTCGACGACTGGCTGGGGCTGGCGCGCGATCTGGCCGAGGTCACCTCGGCGCAACTGGTGCTGTCCGGCCTGACGCTGGTCGAGGCGGCCTCCGAACTCTCCAGCCTGCGGCGCCTGTGCGACAACGGCCAGCTGCTGGTCGAAGCCAACGACATGGGCGCGGTGCAGCTGCTGGCCGAGCGCAAGCTGCCGTTCGTCGGCGGTCCGGCGCTGAACCTGTACAACGGCCATGCGCTGGCCGAACTGGTCAACAGTGGCATGCAGCGCTGGGTGCCGCCGGTGGAAGCCTCCGGCGCGCTGATCAAGAGCGCCCGCGCGCAGCTGCAAGGGCTGGGCGTCACGCTGCCGGAGATCGAGATCTTCGCCTACGGCCACCTGCCGCTGGCCTATTCGGCGCGCTGCTTCACCGCCCGTGCCGAGAACCGGCCGAAGGATGATTGCCAATTCTGCTGCCAGAACTACCCGGAGGGCATCCCGCTGCTCAGCCAGGAAGGTGAGGCGCTGTTCACCATCAACGGCATCCAGACCATGTCCGCCTCGGTCAGCAACCTGCTGGCCGACTACGAAGGGCTGGTCGACAGCGGTGCCGATCTGCTGCGTCTGAGCCCGCGTGCCGCCGGCATGGAAGAGGTGATCGCCGCGTTCGACGCCGTGCGCAAGGGCGCACTTCCGCCGCTGGCGGTGGACGGTTGCAATGGTTATTGGCATGGCCAGCCGGGCATGCTGCGTGCCGAGGAGGCCGGTTTATGCTGAACCCGCGTGCCCATCTGGTGAACCTCGGCGGGCGTCTGCTGCCGCTAGCGGCCAAGACGCCATTCCTGCTGCAGCGCCTGGCGCTGGAGCGCAGTCTCAATCAGATCTTCGCCGAGGCGCTGGCCGACGGCGCCTTCGACGTGCTGGAAGGTCACTGGATGAAGCTCGAGGTCATCGACCTCGGACTGGCCTGGTGCCTGACCTGCGAGCGGGAAAAGCTGCGCATCGCCGCGCAGGCGCCGGTGGAGGTGAGCATCCGCGGCAACTGGCGCGAATTCCTCCTGCTGGCCAGCCGTCAGGAAGACCCGGACACGCTGTTCTTCCGTCGTCGGCTGATCATCGAAGGCGATACCGAACTGGGCCTGGCGATCAAGAACCTGATCGACAGCCTTGATCCCGATACGCTGCCCGCCTGGTTGTGGAAGATGCTGCAAGGCGCTGGCGAGGAAGTGGCGCGCGCGGGCAAGGCGCAGCCGGCGTAACAGGACAGTTGCTCTGAGGGGGGCGACAAGGCGGGGCATGCCCCGCCTTTTTTATGCGTACTTCGCAGTGTCGCTACGCTTGCGCGCAGGCGGAGCGTCGCGCTTCAGCAGACCCGCAGTCGGCGCGGCTGCATGCGGTCGCTGGCAATGATGTCCTTCATGTCCTCGAACAACGCGTCGGCTTCTTCCGCGCTGCAGTCCTCGCGATAGCGCTTGCGCAGGCCGTAGCTGCTAAGGGTGATGTGCACGTCGGGCGTGACGCCATGCTGGGCCAGGCACGCGCGTGCGCAGTGCAGCGGGCAGCCGTCGATGGCCAAGATCGGCCGGCCGGAATGCGCCTTGCGCACCAGCGCCTCGACGCGACCGCCGACGCCGGCAATGCAGGACATTTCCGCCAGCCCGGCGCGATCGAGACGTACGGCGAGGGTATTGGCCATCTGTGCCACGTTGGAGCAGCCCGAGCAGGAATACACCAAAGGTTGAATGCTGGACTTGGTCATGAGCTCCTCCCGCTGCGTGAAACCGAAAGGCAGTATCGCGCCCGACCCCGGGCGCGGCCTTGATGATGATCAAGATGCCTGAGGCGATCCGCCGCAGGCCTACTCGTCGTAGGCGGTCAGCGCGCGGCTGTCGAGAATCTCGATACGGCGGCGTTGCACGGCGATGGTTCCGGACTCGACCAGCCGATGCAGGATGCGCGAAAAGGTTTCCGGCTGGATGCCCAGCTTGGAGGCGATCAGCCGCTTGGGCACGTCGAGTGTGATCACGCCGCTGTCGTCGCTCTGCGCCTGGGCGAGAAAGCGCGCCACGCGGCGACTGGCGTTGGCCAGCGTGAGGGTGTCGATTTCGCCCATGCGCTGGTGCAGGCGCACACTGAGCGTGGCGAGGATTTCCAGGCAGATCGCCGGGTGCTCCTCAAGCATGCGGCGGTACTGCGGGCCGTTCAGGCTGGCGACCAGGCTGGTCTTGAGCGCCGTGGCGCTGACCGGATACAGCGGGGTGCCGCGAAACAGCAGCGCCTCGGCAAACGACTCGCCCGGACGCATCACCTCGACCAGTTTCTCCTGACCGTCGCAGATCACCCGGTGCAGCTTGATCTGCCCGCTGAACAGGAAATAGAAGCGGTCGGCCTTGTCGCCCTGATGGAATAGCGAAGCACCTGCAGGTAGGCGCTTGAGGTTGGCCGTGGCGCAGATTTCCTGCATGGCGGCTTCCGGCAGGCGACTGAACAGGTGATGACGGCGCAGCCCGGCGATGAGCGACGGTTCTGTAAGCATGGCTCCTCCCCCGGCACCGGGCCGGGATGGTTCGAGGCTGCATCCTAGAAGGTGGCTGCCCGGATTTTCCTTGACCGCGGACAAGTTGGGGCGTCGTCGCACGCCGCCCACCACCTCCCGTCGATGTTTTGCCCGACTTGATGATGGTCAATTCGCCATAACCGTTTAGTCCGTAGATTCCCACTATCTTGTGTGTAAGTTCGTATTGAATATCAATATATAGTATTTCGGAGGCGGGATGGACGAGCGGGTTGAGGGCGCGGTGTCAAGGATGTTGCGCAAGCGCGATGGACGGCGGGTCGCATTCGAACTGGACAAGATCAGCCGCGCCATCGCTGCGGCGGGTGAGGCCACTGGCGAATTCGGCGATGCGGCGGCGCTGACCTTGGCCGACACCGTGCAGCGGCAGCTTGCCGGGCTGGACGAGGTCGATGTCGAACAGGTGCAGGATCGCGTCGAGCATGCGCTGATGCGCGCCGGCTACTTCGATACCGCGCGCGCCTACATCGTCTACCGCGAGCGTCACGGGCGCCTGCGTCGCGACCGCAAGGCCATCGTCGATGTCGCCTCGTCGATGAACGAATACCTCTCGCGCGAGGACTGGCGCGTGCGCGCCAACGCCAACCAGGGCTATTCGCTGGGCGGGCTGATCCTCAACGTGTCCGGCAAGGTCACCGCCAACTACTGGCTGGACGAGGTCTACAGCCCGGAGATCGGCCGCGCCCACCGCGACGGCGACCTGCACATCCATGATCTGGACATGCTCGCCGGCTACTGCGCCGGCTGGTCGCTGCGCACGCTGCTCAACGAGGGCTTCAACGGCATTCCCGGGCGGGTCGAGGCGGGGCCGCCCAAGCACCTGTCCAGCGCACTGGGGCAGATGGTCAACTTCCTCGGCACGCTGCAGAACGAATGGGCCGGCGCGCAGGCGTTCAGCTCGTTCGATACCTACCTCGCGCCGTTCGTGCGCAAGGACAACCTCGGCTTTGACGAGGTGCGCCAGGCGATCCAGGAATTCATCTACAACCTCAACGTGCCGTCGCGCTGGGGCACGCAGACGCCGTTCACCAACCTGACCTTCGACTGGGTCTGCCCCGAGGACCTGCGCGAGCAGATTCCCTATATCGGCGGCGAGGAAATGCCCTTCGCCTACGGCGAGCTGCAGGCCGAGATGGAGCTGATCAACCGCGCCTATATCGAGGTGATGCAGGCCGGCGACGGCCTGGGTCGGGTATTCACCTTCCCGATCCCGACCTACAACATCACCCACGATTTCCCGTGGGACAGCGAGAATGCCGAGCGTCTGTTCGAGATGACCGCGCGCTACGGCCTGCCGTACTTCCAGAACTTCCTCAACTCGGACATGCAGCCCAACCAGGTGCGCTCGATGTGCTGCCGCCTGCAGCTCGATGTGCGCGAACTGCTCAAGCGTGGCGGCGGCTTGTTCGGTTCGGCCGAGCAGACCGGCTCGCTCGGCGTGGTGACGATCAATTGCGCGCGCCTGGGCTATCTGCATGCCGGCGACAAGGCCGCGCTGCTCGAGCATCTGGACGCGCTGCTGGACATGGCGCGGCAGAGCCTGGAGGTCAAGCGCAAGGTGATCCAGCACCATATGGATGCCGGGCTCTACCCGTACACCAAGCGCTACCTCGGCACGCTGCGCAATCACTTCTCCACCATCGGCGTGAACGGCCTGCACGAGATGGTGCGCAACTTCACCGACGACAGCGAGGGCATGCATACGCCGGCCGGCCGCGCGCTGGCGGTGGAGCTGCTCGACCATGTGCGGGCGCGGCTGGTGCAGTTCCAGGAAGACACCGGCCACCTCTACAACCTCGAGGCGACGCCCGCCGAGGGCACCACCTACCGCTTCGCCAAGGAAGACCGCAAGCGCTTCCCGGACATCCTCCAGGCCGGCTCGGCCGAGGCGCCGTACTACACCAACTCCTCGCAGCTGCCGGTGGGCTTCACCGACGATCCGTTCGAGGCCCTGGCGCTGCAGGACGAGCTGCAGACCAAGTACACCGGCGGCACTGTGCTGCACCTGTACATGGCCGAGCAGATTTCCTCCACCGAGGCCTGCAAGAAACTGGTGCGCAACGCGCTGTCGCGTTTCCGCCTGCCGTACCTGACGGTGACGCCGACGTTCTCGATCTGCCCGGTGCACGGCTATCTGGCCGGCGAGCACGAGTTCTGCCCGAAGTGCGACGAGGCCCTGCTGCACAAGCAGCGCGCCGCAGCGGCATTGCCCGCCTGAACTGCGACCCCATGCCCCGCAGCTCCGCGCGGTGCGGCGCTGCATACTCACCCCAGCAAGTAAGGAGAAGCACCATGAGCCAAGCCAGCCAACTGCCCCAGGACCAGCGTCAGCGTTGTGAAGTCTGGACCCGCGTGATGGGCTATCACCGCCCGGTCGCGGCCTTCAACCCGGGCAAGCAGTCCGAGCACCGCGAGCGCCTGCATTTCACCGAAGCGGCGGCGCGGTGACCGCAGCGCTGCGGGTCGGGGGCCTCGTGCCCCTGACCACTCTGGATTTCCCCGATCATCTGGCCTGCGTGCTGTTCTGTCAGGGCTGCGGCTGGCGCTGTCGCTACTGCCACAACCCGCAACTGATCCCCGCCTGCGGCAGCGAGGAAAAGCCCTGGGCAGAGATTCTCGACTTCCTCCAGCAGCGCATCGGCCTGCTCGAGGCAGTGGTGTTCAGCGGTGGCGAGCCGACCCTGCAGAGCGTGCTGCCGGAAGCCATCGCCCAGGTGCGCGCGTTGGGCTACAAGGTCGGCCTGCACAGCGCCGGGATCAAGCCGAAGCTGTTTCGCCAGGTGCTGCCGCTGGTGGACTGGGTCGGCTTCGACATCAAGGCCCTGCCCGAGCGGAGCACGCTGATCACCGGCGTCGAGGGCAGCGGCAGGGCCAACTGGCAGAGCCTCGACCATCTGCTGGAAAGCGGCGTCGCGCACGAGTGCCGGACTACCGTGCACTGGCAACTGTTCGATGCCGAGCAGCTCTGGGACATGGCCCAGCGTCTGCGCGCCCGCGGCGTCGAGCGCTTCGTGGTGCAGTGCGTGCGCACCGCGCGCATGCTCGACGCCAGCCTCGCCGACAGCGCGGCGCCGTATGACCTGCAGCGTCTCTGGGAACGCCTGGAGCGGCTGTTCCCCTCGTTCGTCGTGCGCGGCTGAGCGCACCGACTCAATCCAGCGGCAGCTCGGTGGTGCGCTTCACCTCGCTCATGGCGATGTGCGAGTGCGCCTCCAGCACGTGCGGGCGCTGCAGCAGCTGGTCGCGCAGGAAGCGCTCGTAGCTGTCGATGTCCCTGGCCACCACCTTGAGCAGGTAATCCGATTCGCCGGCCATGGTGTAGCACTCCAGCACCTCGGGGTAACCAACCACCGCCTGCTCGAACTCGTCGAGATTGCTGCGCCCGTGCGCCGAGAGCTTGATGTTGACGAATACCGTCATGTTCAGCCCGAGCTTCTTCGGGTTGAGCAGGGCGACCTTGCGTTCGATCAGCCCTTCGTCCTGCATGCGGTTGATCCGCCGCCAACAGGGCGATTGCGACAGTTCGACCTTGTCGGCGATCTGTGCGGCGGACAGATCGGCGTTGTGCTGCAGCAGCTGGAGAATCTTGCGGTCGATGGGGCTGAGCGGAGAGGGCTGCATGGTTGTTCCTGCTTTATTGTTGTTCGCGAAATGATCATGCACGGAGATGCCGTTCTGCTGCAAAAGTAGAAATAAAATCTCTGTTTGTCGCGGCCAGACTGTAGCCACGTGCAGGCAGGGCGATCCCCTGTCCGAGCAAGGCGGGTGGTGACACCGTGACCACCCTGACTCCGATAACAACAAACAGGAGCGCCCCATGTCACTGGCCGAGATCCGTCTGGATGACAAGTACCGGCTCGCAACCGGTCATCTGTACCTCACCGGCACCCAGGCGCTGACCCGCCTGCCGATGTTGCAGCATCAGCGCGACCAGGCCCGCGGCCTGAACACCGGCGGTTTCATTTCCGGCTACCGCGGCTCGCCGCTCGGCGGGCTGGACAAGAGCCTCTGGGACGCCAGCGACTATCTCAAGCAGCACGCCATCCATTTCCAGCCCGGGGTCAACGAAGAACTGGCCGCCACCGCCGTGTGGGGTAGCCAGCAGACCAACCTGTTCCCCGGTGCCAAGTACGACGGCGTGTTCGCCATGTGGTACGGCAAGGGCCCGGGCGTCGACCGCGCCGGCGACGTGTTCAAACACGCGAATGCGGCCGGTGTCTCGCCACACGGCGGCGTGCTGCTGCTGGCCGGTGACGACCACGGCTGCAAGTCCTCGACGCTGCCGCACCAGAGCGAACACGCGTTCATCGCCGCCTCGATCCCGGTGCTCAATCCGTCCAACGTCCAGGAAATCCTCGACTACGGCATCATCGGCTGGGAGCTGTCGCGCTACTCCGGCTGCTGGGTGGCGCTGAAGACCATCGCCGAGAACGTCGATTCCTCCGCCGTGGTCGAGGTCGACCCGCTGCGCGTACAGACGCGCATTCCCGAGGACTTCGAGCTGCCCGAAGACGGCGTGCACATCCGCTGGCCGGACCCGCCGCTGATGCAGGAAAAGCGCCTCAACCTGTTCAAGATCTACGCCGCGCGCGCCTTCGCCCGCGCCAACAACCTCAACCGGGTGATGCTCGATTCGCCAAATCCGCGCCTCGGCATCATCACCACCGGCAAGTCCTATCTCGACGTGCGCCAGGCGCTCGATGACCTCGGCTTCGACGAAACCCTCTGCGCCCAGGTCGGCCTGCGCGTGCTCAAGGTCGGCATGAGCTGGCCGCTGGAGCCGGTCTCGGTGCACGAATTCGCCCAGGGCCTGGACGAGATCCTGGTGGTCGAGGAGAAGCGCAGCATCATCGAGGACCAGCTCACCGGGCAGCTCTACAACTGGCCGGTGGACAAGCGCCCGCGGGTGGTCGGCGAGTTCGACGAGCAGGGCAATTCGCTGCTGCCGAACCTCTCCGAACTGACCCCGGCGATGATCGCCCGCGTCATCGCCAAGCGCCTCGCGCCGATCTACACCAGCGAGAGCATCGTCACCCGCCTGGCCTTCCTCGACGCCAAGGAAAAGGCCCTGGCCGCGCGCAGCTACACCACCGTGCGCACCCCGCATTACTGCTCCGGTTGCCCGCACAACACCTCGACCAAGGTGCCCGAGGGCAGTCGCGCCTCGGCCGGCATCGGCTGTCACTACATGGTGCAGTGGATGGACCGGCGCACCGAGACCTTCACCCAGATGGGCGGTGAGGGCGTCAACTGGATCGGCCAGGCGCCGTTCACCGACACCCCGCACATGTTCCAGAACCTCGGCGACGGCACCTACTTCCATTCCGGCAGCCTGGCGGTGCGAGCCGCCGTGGCGGCGGGCGTCAACATCACCTTCAAGATTCTCTACAACGACGCCGTGGCGATGACCGGCGGCCAGCCCATCGACGGCGAACTGCGCGTCGACCAGCTCAGCCGGCAGATCGCCGACGAAGGCGTCAAACGCATCGCCCTGGTCAGCGACGAGCCGGACAAGTACCCGAGCCGCGACACCTTCGCGCCGATAACCAGCTTCCACCACCGCCGCGAACTGGACGCCGTGCAGCGCGAGCTGCGCGAGTTCAAGGGCGTCTCGGTGATCATCTACGACCAGACCTGCGCCACCGAGAAGCGCCGCCGGCGCAAGCGCGGCAAGCTGGAAGACCCGGCCAAGCGCGTGTTCATCAACCCCGCCGTGTGCGAGGGCTGCGGCGACTGCGGCGAGAAATCCAACTGCCTGTCGGTGCTGCCGCTGGAAACCGAACTGGGGCGCAAGCGCGAGATCGACCAGAACGCCTGCAACAAGGACTACTCCTGCGTCGAAGGCTTCTGCCCGAGCTTCGTCACCGTGCACGGCGGCGGGCTGCGCAAGCCCGAGGCGGTCGCTCACGGCATCGAAGCGGGCGAGTTGCCCGAGCCGCAGCATCCCTCGCTGGATCGTCCGTGGAACGTGCTGATTCCCGGCGTTGGCGGCAGCGGCGTGACCACCCTCGGCGCGCTGCTGGGCATGGCCGCGCACCTGGAAGGCAAGGGCTGTACGGTACTCGACCAGGCCGGTCTGGCGCAGAAGTTCGGCCCGGTCACCACCCACGTGCGCATCGCCGCCAAACAGAGCGACATCTACGCCGTGCGCATCGCCGCCGGCGAGGCCGACCTGCTGCTCGGCTGCGATCTGGTGGTGGCCGCCGGCGACGAGTCGCTGACCCGCCTCAACGAGCTGAACAGCAACGCCGTGGTCAACAGCCACGAAGCGGCCACCGCCGAGTTCACCCGCAATCCGGATGCCCAGGTACCCGGCGCGGCCATGCGCCAGGCGATCAGCGATGCGGTCGGCGCCGAGAAGACCCACTTCATCGACGCCTCCCGCCTGGCCACGCGGCTGCTGGGCGACAGCATCGCCACCAACCTGTTCCTGCTCGGTTTCGCCTACCAGCAGGGGCTGCTGCCGATCAGCGCCGAGGCCATCGAGCAGGCGATCGAGATGAACGGGGTATCGGCCAAGCTGAACCTGCAGGCTTTCCGCTGGGGCCGCCGTGCGGTGCTCGAGCCCGAGGCGGTGGAGCAGTTGGCGCGCCCGGCCGAGGCGCTCGAGCCGATCTGCAAGACCCTGGAAGAGATCGTCGACTGGCGCGTGGACTTCCTCACCCAGTACCAGAACGCCGCGCTGGCGCGCCGCTATCGCCAGTTGGTCGAGCGCGTGCGCGACGCCGATACGGCCGACGATCTGGGGTTGTCCAAGGCGGTGGCGCGTTACTACTTCAAGCTGCTGGCCTACAAGGACGAGTACGAGGTGGCGCGGCTGTACAGCGATCCCGAGTTCCGCCAGCAGCTGGAGGCGCAGTTCGAGGGCGACTACAAGCTGCAGTTCCACCTGGCGCCGGCCTGGCTGGCCAAGACCGATCCGAAGACCGGCGAGCCGCGCAAGCGCGAGTTCGGTCCGTGGATGCTCGATGCCTTCGGCGTGCTGGCGAAGTTGCGCTTCCTGCGTGGCACGCCGCTCGATCCGTTCGGCTATGGCCACGACCGCCGCACCGAGCGCCAGCTGATCGTCGACTACGAGAAGACCGTCGACGACCTGCTGGCCCAGCTCAAGCCGACCAACTACCGCACCGCCGTGGCCATCGCCGCGCTGCCGGAACAGATCCGCGGCTACGGCCCGGTGAAGGAACGCGCGCTGGCCAAGGTCCGCCAGCAGGAAAAGGCGCTGCGCGAACAACTGGCGAAAGGCGACGAGGTGCAGAGCGTG
Organism: Stutzerimonas stutzeri TS44; assembly: GCA_000263395.1. Taxonomy (GTDB): domain Bacteria; phylum Pseudomonadota; class Gammaproteobacteria; order Pseudomonadales; family Pseudomonadaceae; genus Stutzerimonas; species Stutzerimonas stutzeri_C. The sequence continues at coordinate 21,045 of AJXE01000006.1, read as the reverse complement.
CGGCTGTTCCAGCCGGCGGTGTAAGAGGCGAGGTGCTGGGCGCCGTAGCCGTAGGTGGGCTTTAGCCCACCAATTGGGAGCTTCCGCCCCGTCATGGTGGGCTGAAGCCCACCCTACAAGCCGGCACAGGCACCGCACCTGGATGCGTAGGGTGGGCTTCAGCCCACCGTCAGGGCACCAGCCGCCACCCTGACCGCCCAAGGCCGGATGAACACACCGGGTCCATCGCCCCGGTGCTACCCAACAAGCAAGCCCTGTCCGTGTCAGGGCACCAGACCAACAGGAACGAGGTAACCAACATGTCCGTATTCGCGCACCCCGACTTCGATCATCACGAACAGGTGGTCTTCTGCCACGACAAGACTTCGGGGCTCAGGGCCATCATCGCCATTCACAACACCCGCCTGGGGCCGGCGCTGGGGGGCTGCCGGATGTTCCCCTACGCCAACGACGACGACGCCCTGCGCGACGTGCTGCGCCTGTCGCGCGGCATGACGCTGAAATCCTCGCTGGCCGGGCTCCAGCTCGGCGGCGGCAAGGCGGTGATCATCGGCGATCCGCACACCGACAAGAGCCAGGCGCTGTTGCACGCGATGGGCGACTTCATCGACAGCCTCGGCGGGCGCTACATCACCGCCGCCGACTCCGGCACCGGCGACGCCGAGATGCAGGCCTTCGCCCAGCGCACCCGCCACGTGATGGGCGCGACGCCGCGCACCACGCTGGACGGCAGCATCGTCAGCGGCGACCCGTCGCCGTCCACCGCGCTCGGCGTGTTCGTCGGGCTCAAGGCCGCGGTGCGTCATCGCCTCGGCCGCGACGACCTGACCGGGCTGAAGGTGGCGATCCAGGGCGTCGGCCATGTCGGCCTGGGTCTGGGCCGACACCTCAAGGCCGCCGGCGCCGAGCTGTGGGTGGCGGACATCTTCGACGCTAACGTGCAGCAGGCGGTGGCCGAGCTGGGCGCCAACGTGGTGCTTCCGCAGGACATCTACGGCCTGGACGTCGACGTGTTCGCGCCCTGCGCGATGGGCGGCATCCTCAACGAGCAGACGCTGCAAACGCTGCGCGCCCCGGTGATCGCCGGCGCGGCCAACAATCAGCTGGCCACGCCGCAGATCGGCGCCGAGCTGCAGCGCCGCGAGCAGTTGTATGCGCCGGATTACGCGATCAACGCCGGCGGCATCATCGACGTCTACTACCAGCGCATCGGTGGCAGCGCCACGCAGAGCGACGCCCACGTGCGCGCCATCGGCGACACCCTGCAGCAGATCTTCACCCGCGCCACCGCCAGCGGCGAGCCGACCTCGGTGATCGCCGACCGCTTGGCGCTGGAGCGCCTGCAGGCCGGCGGCGAGCCGCAGGCCGAGGCGCTCAAGCGCCAGGCGTCATGATCCACGCCGGCCGCCCGGCCGGCCTCTCTTGAGCCGCGCCGGTGCCTTGAGCACCGGCCGCGCGCTCCGTTCGTTTCGACCTGACAAAAACAACAAGCAGGAATCCGCAATGACCGATAAAAGCAGCCTCGCCGCCGGCAGCCTCACCGGCGCACTCGCCGGTGCGCAATCCAGCACCACCCGCGGCCTCTGGTCGTCCCGCTGGGTGTTCTTCCTCGCCGCCACCGGCTCGGCGGTGGGTCTGGGCAATATCTGGAAATTCCCCTACATCACCGGCGAGAACGGCGGCGGCGCCTTCGTGCTGGTGTATCTGGCGTGCATCCTCACCATCGGTATCCCGCTGCTGATGGCCGAGGTGATGATCGGTCGCGCTGGCCGGCAGAACCCGGCCGGCTCGGTGGCGCGGCTGGCCGCCCTGGCCGGCGCCAGCGCGCACTGGCGCACCGTCGGCTGGCTTGGCGCCTTCACCGGTTTTCTGATCCTGAGCTTCTATGTCGTGGTGGCCGGCTGGGCGCTGGCCTATGTGCCGGCGACGCTCAGCGGTAGCTTTGCCGGCGCCGATGCCGCCGCCAGCGCGGCGCAGTTCGATGCGCTGCTCGCCGACCCGCTGCGGCTGGTGCTGTACGGCTCGGCGGTGCTGGCGGTGACCATGCTGATCGTCGGCCTGGGCGTGCGCGACGGCCTGGAGCGGGCATTGCGTTTCATGATGCCGGGGCTGTTCCTGCTGTTGCTGGGCATGGTCGGCTATGCGGCAATAGCCGGCGACTTCGCCCGCGGCGCCGCGTTTCTCTTCGTGCCGGACTTCTCTGCGCTGAGCGCCCAGGGCTTTCTGCTGGCGCTGGGTCACGCGTTCTTCACCCTCAGCCTCGGTTGCGGCGCGATGATGGCCTACGGCTCGTACCTGCCCAAGGGCGTGTCGATCGCCAAGACCTCGTTGCTGGTCGCCCTGGCCGACACCACGGTGGCGCTGCTCGCCGGGCTGGCGATCTTTCCGCTGGTGTTCGCCAACGGCCTGGAGCCGGGTTCGGGGCCGGGGCTGATCTTCGTCACGCTGCCGATCGCCTTCGGCCAGATGCCGCTGGGCCAGCTGTTCGGCGGGTTGTTCTTCGTGATGCTGGTGCTGGCGGCGGTGACCTCGACGATCTCGCTCAGCGAGCCGGGCATCGCCTGGCTCAACGAACGCTTCGGCGTCAGCCGGACTCGCGCGGTGCTGCTGACCGGCGCGGTGCTGTGGCTGATGAGCCTGGCCAGCGTGTTCTCGTTCAACCACTGGGCCGATTATCAGCTGTTCGGTCACACCTTCTTCGACAGCATGGACTACCTCACCGCCAACTGGCTGATGCCGCTGGGCGGCCTGGGCACGGTGCTGTTCACCGGCTGGGTGCTGCAGAAGGACGCGGTGCGCGAGGCCATCGGCATCGCCCGGCCGGGCTGGTTCAACGCCTGGTGGACCCTGCTGCGCTACGGCACGCCGGTGGCGATCACGCTGGTGTTCCTGAATCTGGTCGGGTTGATCTAGCGCGATCGCCGTCGTCCTTGCAGAACGCGCTGGTGGGCTGAAGCCCACCCTACCGGTGGGTGCGGGCTCGCTCTACGGGGCAGGACTTGCAGGCTCGCGCTGGTGAGCTGAAGCCCACCCTACCGGTGGGTGCGGGCCCGCTCTACGAGGTAGGTCTTGCAGGCTCGCGTTGGTGGGCTGAAGCCCACCCTACCGGTCGGGGCGGGCCCGCTCTATGGGGCAGCTCTTGCAGGTTCTCGTAGGGTGGGCTTCAGCCCACCTTTTCGACGTCTCGCGGACATCGGTGACATGCGCAACAGCTTGTCGCAGTGCGTTGTCAGTTTTTCGTTACGCCTGGCAGGCCGGATGCCCGCTCCGGAGCGCGCTTGGCGTGGTGTAAGGAAAAGCTGACGCCGGCGCCGGCATGTGGCCGGCCTGGGCGGCCGCAGCCCGCTTGTTTCGCCGCCTGCGCTGGTTTGTCATGGCCTCAGCCATGCATGCGGGAGTCTTCGGACTCCATCGAATCGATAACAAGAAAACGGAGGCGCCATGAACGCCGTGAACAAGATCGAGCAACACAATCCCATCGGTACCGATGGCTTCGAGTTCGTCGAATTCACCGCGCCGAACGCCGCAGGCATCGAGCAGCTGCGCACGCTGTTCACCCAGATGGGCTTCACCGAAACCGCCAGGCACCGCTCCAAGGAGGTCTGGCTGTTCCAGCAGCACGACATCAACCTCGTGCTCAACGGCAGCCCGACCGGGCACGTGCATGCCTTCGCCGAGAAGCACGGGCCGAGTGCCTGCGCGATGGCCTTCCGGGTGAAGAACGCCGCCCAGGCCGCCGCCTACGTCGAATCCCGGGGTGCCACGCTGGTGGGCAGCCACGCCAACTTCGGCGAGCTGAACATCCCCTGCGTCGAGGGCATCGGCGGCTCGCTGCTGTATCTGGTCGACCGATATGCCAACGAGAGCAGCGACAAGAGCATCTACGACGTCGATTTCGAGTTCATCGAGGGGCGCACGCCGAACGACCACGCCGTCGGCCTGCGCTGCATCGACCACCTGACCCACAACGTCAAGCGCGGGCAGATGGACGTCTGGTCCGGCTTCTACGAGCGCATCGCCAACTTCCGCGAGGTTCGCTACTTCGACATCGAGGGCAAGCTCACCGGACTGTTTTCCCGCGCCATGACCGCGCCGTGCGGCAAGATCCGCATCCCGATCAACGAGTCGGCGGACGACAAGTCGCAGATCGAGGAATTCATCCGCGAGTACCATGGCGAGGGCATCCAGCACATCGCGCTCTCGACCGACGATATCTACGAGACCGTTCGGCGCCTGCGCGCCAATGGTGTGGACTTCATGACCACCCCGGACACCTACTACGAGAAGGTCGACAGCCGCGTGCCGGGCCACGGCGAGCCGCTGGAGCAACTGCGCGAGCTGAGCATCCTGATCGACGGTACGCCGGGCGACGACGGCATCCTGCTGCAGATCTTCACCAACACGGTGATCGGTCCGATCTTCTTCGAAATCATCCAGCGCAAGGGCAACCAGGGCTTCGGCGAAGGCAACTTCAAGGCGCTGTTCGAATCCATCGAGGAGGACCAGTTGCGCCGGGGCGTGCTCACGGCCGGGCGGTGAGCCGTCTACGCTTTGCCGAGGCCTGCCCGGAGATTGCCCATGCTGACCCTCTATGCCTACTGGCGCTCCAGCGCCGCCTATCGCGTACGCATCGCGCTCAACCTCAAGAGCCTGACGTATCGCCAGGTGCCGGTGCACCTGCTGCAGGACGGCGGGCAGCAGCACGCCGCCGCCTACCGCGCGCTCAATCCGCAGCAACTGGTGCCGCTGCTGGTGGATGAGATCAATGGCGGCGCGCGCATCGCGCAGTCGCTGGCGATCCTGGAATACCTCGAGGAGGTGTTTCCGGTGCCGGCGATCCTGCCCGGCGATCCGCTGGAGCGCGCCCAGGTGCGCGCGTTGGCGCAACACATCGCCTGCGAGATTCATCCGCTGAACAACCTGCGCGTGCTGCAGTACCTCAGCGGCGAACTGGGTGTGGACGACGCGGCGAAGGACGCCTGGTATCGCCACTGGATCGCGACGGGGCTGACGGCGGTGGAGCAGGGGCTGGAGGCGTTCGGCGAGCGTTTCTCCCTCGGCGACCGCCCCGGTTATCTGGAAGCCTGCCTGGTGCCGCAGGTGTACAACGCGCGGCGTTTCGGCTGCGATCTCGCGGCCTATCCGCGGCTGCTCGCCAGCGTGGCGCGCTGCGAAGCGCTGCCGGCCTTTCGACAGGCCGCCCCGGAGATGCAGCCCGACGCCCCGTGACCCGCACGGCCTGGCGCTCCGGCTTGCGCCGATGATGAGCCGGATCGCCTCCGGCGGGCCGGGCTGCGATTCGTCGGCGGGCGGGGCGCAGCGTTCAAGTTCGCCGGTCGAAGGCCGAAAAGCTGACCAAGATCACGGATTGCACGTACCGCAGGATGCGCCCAGTCAGCCAATCGGACGCCCCTCAAAATGCCCAGTCGCCTCAAATTCAGCCACAAGATCCTGCTGGCCGCATCGCTGGTGGTGATCGCGACCTTCGCCCTGTTCACCCTCTACAACGACTACCAGCAGCGCAACGCCATTCGCGCCAATCTCGAGAGCTACCTCGACGAGATGGGCAAGGTTACCGCCAACAACATCCAGAACTGGCTGTCCGGCCGTATCCTGCTGGTGGAGAGCGCGGCCGAGTCGGTCGCCGCCGACAACAGCAGCGAGCGCGTGGCCAGCCTGTTCGAGCAGCGCGCGCTGACCTCGACGTTCGCCTTCACCTACCTCGGCGGGCAGGACGGCAGCTTCCTGCTGCGCCCTTACGACGAGATGCCGGCCGACTTCGACCCGCGCACCCGGCCCTGGTACAAGGATGCCCTGGCCGCCGGTGGCTCGACGCTGACCGAACCCTATGTCGATGCCGCCAGCGGGCAGCTGATCATGTCCATCGCCACCCCGGCGAAGAACGGAACGCAGACCCTCGGCGTAGTCGGCGGCGACCTGGGGCTCAAGGCGCTGGTGGGGATCATCAACGCGCTGGATTTCGACGGCATGGGCTACGCCTTCCTTGTCAGCAGCGACGGCAAGGTGCTGGTGCATCCCGATACCAGCAAGGTGATGAAGTCGCTGCGCGACATCTATCCGCAGAACACGCCGTCGCTGGATAGCCGCTATGTCGAGGCCGAACTCGGCGGCGCGTCGCGCATCCTCGGTTTCAGTCCGGTGCAGGGCCTGCCCTCGGTGAAGTGGTACGTCGGTATCTCGCTGGATCGCGACAAGGCCTACGCCAGCCTCAGCCGTTTCCGCACCACCGCGCTGATCGCCACCGTCGCCGCGGTGGCCTTCATCATGCTGCTGCTGGGCCTGCTGATCCGCGTGCTGATGCGCCCGCTGACCGACATGGGCCGGGCGATGGGCAACATCGCCGAGGGCGAGGGCGATCTGACCCGCCGGCTCGAGGTGCAGTCCAACGACGAATTCGGCGCGCTGGCTGGTGCCTTCAACCGTTTCGTCGAGCGCATCCACGGTTCGATCCGCGAGGTGTCGTCCGCGACGCAGGCGGTGCACGAGGTGGCGCAGCGCGTGCTCGGCGCCTCCAACGCCTCGCTGGCCAACTCCGACGAACAGGCCAGCCGCACCAACAGCGTGGCGGCGGCGATCAACGAGCTGGGCGCCGCCGCCCAGGAAATCGCCCGCAATGCCGCCGACGCCTCGCAGCATGCCAGCGACGCGCGCCTGCAGGCCGACGACGGACGGCAAGTGGTCGAGCAGAACATCGCCGCCATGCGCGAGCTGTCAGCGAAGATCAGCGCCTCCTGCGTGGAGATCGACGCGCTGGACACGCGGACGGTGGAGATCGGCCGGATTCTCGAAGTGATCCAGGGCATTTCCGAACAGACCAACCTGCTGGCGCTCAACGCCGCCATCGAGGCCGCGCGGGCGGGCGAGGCCGGCCGGGGCTTCGCGGTGGTGGCGGACGAGGTGCGCAACCTCGCCCATCGCACGCAGAGCTCGGCGCAGGAAATCCATCAGATGATCGAGGAGTTGCAGGTCGGCGCGCATGCCTCGGTGGAAAACATGACCGCCAGCCAGAAGCAGAGCGAGGACAGCGTCACCATCGCCGATCGCGCCGGCGAGAGCCTGGGCGAAGTCACCCGGCGCATCGGTGAGATCGACGGCATGAACCAGTCGGTGGCCACCGCCACCGAGGAGCAGACCGCGGTGATCGAGTCGCTGAACATGGACATCACCGAGATCAACACGCTCAACCAGGACGGCGTGCAGAACCTGCAATCCACCCTGCGCGCCTGCAACGATCTGGAGCAGCAGGCCGAGCGGCTCAAGCAACTGGTGGGCAGTTTCCGTATCTAGCGGCCCGTCCGCCGGAACACTTCCGGCGCCCCAGGCCCGGACTCCTCGGCATGGTTCGGCCATGACTCGTCGCGGTGCCTGGTCCCCGGTCATCGGTAGCCGATTTCACCGCCGCACGGGCACTGGCTCCGCGCGGCGAGGCCCCGCGCATCACTTGCGCCCCTCCGCGCGGCTGGCGAGCTGATCGGTGCGCGCGGCCATGATGAAGTCGTTGCGGTGCAGGCCGCGCAGCTCGTGGCTCCACCAGGTCACGGTGACCTTGCCCCACTCGGTGAGCAGCGCCGGATGGTGGCCGACTTCCTCGGCGATGGCGCCGACCGCGTTGGTGAAGGCCAGGGCGTGGCGGAAGTTGCGGAACAGGAACACGCGCTCCAGCTCCATGTGGTCGTCGCGCACCTCGATGTTCCAGTCGGGGATTTCGTGGATCAGCTCGGCCAGTTCTTCATCGGATACCTTCGGCGCATCGGCGCGGCAGGCTTCGCATTGGGCTTGGGCGAGGGCGGTCATGGTGGCGGTCCCTTTCTTGATGATGGAGGTCGTTTGAGCTTGAAGCGTAGGCAAGGTGGTGGGCTGAAGCCCACCCTACCGGACAGCTGGCGCCCGCAGGGTGGGCTTCAGCCCACCACGAGCCCCGGACAAGGCCGAATCACGCCGCCCTGGGCGGAAACTTCGGCTGGTGCAGGCCCAGGCGCATGGCTTCATGGACGTGCGCCATGATGTCCTCGCGGGCCAGCTCGAACAGCCGGTGCAGGTCCGGCAGGACGAAATACACCGGCTGCAGGATGTCGATGCGGTAGGGCGTGCGCATGGCTTCGATCATGTCGAAGGGCTGCTGCTCGGGCTCGGCGGACAGGCTGTAGAGCGTTTCCTTCGGCGAGGAAAGAATGCCGCCGCCGTAGATGCGCCGGCCTTCGGGCGTGTCCACCAGACCGAATTCGATGGTCATCCAATACAGCCGCGCGAGGTAGACGCGCTCCTCCTTGCTCGCCGCCAGACCCAGCTGGCCGTAGGTGTGGGTGAACTCGGCGAACCACGGGTTGGTCAGCAGCGGGCAGTGGCCGAAGAGCTCGTGGAAGATGTCCGGCTCCTGCAGGTAGTCCAGCTCCTGCGGCGTGCGGATGAAGGTGGCGACCGGGAAGCGCTTGCTCGCCAGCAGCTCGAAGAAGGTCTGGAAGGGAATCAGCGCCGGCACGCGGGCGACCTGCCAGCCGGTGGTGCGTGCGAGCACCCGGTTGACTTCGTCCAGCTGCGGGATGCGCGCGTTGGGCAGGGTGAGCTGGTCGAGGCCGGCCAGGTATTCATCGCAGGCGCGCCCCGGCAGCAGTTTCAGCTGGCGCTCGATGAGGGTGTTCCACACCGCATGCTCGCTGTCGGGGTAGTGGATGTGCCCGCTGGCGTCCGGTTCGCGGGCGACGTAGCGCGTGGTTTTCATCTGACCTCCTGGCCCGACGCGGCGCGGCGCGTCTGTGAGGCAGTGTTGTTGTTATCGGATGCCCCATCTGAACCCGTGCCGCATGCCGCCGGCGAGGGCTGCTGCGGCGCGATGTCGCAGTGGCGAGTCGCCTGCGTGTAAAGAATGTCTGACGTGCGCCGCCGGGCCTGTGGTTTTGGCGTCGATGAACGATCCGGTTGGCAACTTATCTTGACGATTATTTGCATTTGCCGGCCTTGGCGCGGCCTGGACTGCGCGGCGGTGCTGACCCGGCGCGCTCCTTTAGCGAAGCCGCGCAGCGCGGACGCATGAGCGGCTGCGTCAGCGTCGGCCTGCCGCCGACCACCGCCTCGGTGCTGGCCCTGCCGCTGATCGACGCGATGCGCGAGCGCTACCCGGACATCCAGCTGCACCTGGTGGAGATGCTCTCCGGCTACCTGGCCAACCAGCTCAGCACCCGCCAGCTCGACCTTGCCGTGCTGTTCCAGGCCGACAGTGGCCGCAAATGGGGCATCCGGCCGCTGCTCGCCGAGCAGCTGTTCGTCATCACTGCCGCCAGCCTGCCGGGTGCGCCCAGCGGGCCGAGCGTGCGCCTGGCCGAGCTCGGGCAACTGCCGCTGGTGCTGCCCAGCCAGCATCACGGGCTGCGCACCACGCTGATGGCCACCTTCGAGCGTTCCGGCATCGAGCCGAACATCGTCATGGAGATCGACGGCCTGGCGCTGCTCATGCAGGCCGTGCGCGGCGGCTACGCGGCGACCATCCAGCCCGGCGCGGCGGCGGCGCATTCGGGCGAGTGCGGGCTCAGGGTGGTGCAGATCGAGGATGCCCACGTGACGCGGCGCAACCTGCTGGTGACGCTGCCCGAGGAGGAGCTGTCGCCCGCCGCGCTGGCCGCCCGCCTGGTGATCGCCGATGTCGCCCGCGACCTGGTGCGCCAGGGTCTCTGGCCGGGCGCGCGGCTGTACGAGGCGCAGGACTGAGCGCCGCCCTTTAGCAAAACTAAAGACCCTTTGCCGCCAGCCGCCTTTCGAGCCGCCGGGCCGCTCCCTACAGTCGTGGCCAACCAGAGGGGAGGCCGGATCGGCTCTCCTCGCCAGTGAGGAGAGGCTGATGTTCGATGTTCTTGTCGTGGGCGGTGGCAATGCCGCCCTGTGCGCCGCGCTGATGGCCCGCGAGGCCTGGGGGCAGAACGAGCGCGGCGAGTGGCCGGCCGACAACTTCCTGATCCGCGGCACGCGCTTCAACCAGGGCGTGCTGCTGCGCAGCATGCTCGAGGCCGGCGCCGACGTGATCGGCGACCCGACCCAGGCGCACATGGTCGCCATCGACGCGCGCGCGCCGCTGTATGACGGCGGCATCTGCACGCGCATCGACTGCGTGTCGCTCGGCGTGGTGGTCAACCGCGAGGGGCGTCGCTTCTACGACGAGGGCGAGGATTTCTGGCCCAAGCGCTACGCCATCTGGGGTCGCCTGGTGGCGCAGCAGCCGGGTCAGGTCGCCTATTCGATCATCGACCAGAAGGCCATCGGCCGCTTCATGCCGCCGGTATTCCCCGGCACCAAGGCCAACAGCCTGGCCGAACTGGCGCGCAAGCTGGACCTGCCCGAGGCGGCCTTCGTCGAAAGCATCGAGGCCTACAACCGCGCCTGCCGGGTCGGCCAGTTCGACCACACCAGTCTGGACGACTGCCACACCGAGGGTCTCGCGCCGGCCAAGACGCACTGGGCGCGGCCTTTGGATACGCCGCCGTACTACGGCTACGCGCTCAAGCCGGGGGTGACCTTCACCTACCTGGGGCTGAAGACCGACGAAAACGCCGCCGTGCATTTCGCCGGCAAGCCCAGCGCCAACCTGTTCGTCGCCGGCGAGATGATGGCCGGCAACGTGCTCGGCAAGGGCTACACCGCGGGCGTCGGCTTGAGCATCGGCACCGCTTTCGGCCGCATCGCCGGCACCCGGGCCGCGGCAGCCGCCGGCCATCACACTTCCGTCGTGAACGAAGGAACCCAACATGCAATTGCGTGACCCCATCGCCGTGGACGCCAGTGCCGGACAGTGCGAGCCTTTCCAATTAATTTCCGTGCTGAGCCTCGACGAGGCTGAAGTCGAACGCCAGATGACCATCTGCAATGCCTGCCGCTACTGCGAAGGGTTCTGCGCGGTGTTCCCGGCCATGACCCGGCGTCTGGAGTTCGCCAAGGCGGACATCCACTACCTGGCCAACCTCTGCCACAACTGCGGCGCCTGCCTGCATGCCTGCCAGTACGCGGCGCCCCACGAGTTCGCCGTCAACGTGCCGCAGGCGATGGCCAAGGTGCGCGTCGACACCTACGTCGAGTACGCCTGGCCGGCGGCGCTCGGCACGCTGTACCGGCGCAACGGCCTGACCATGGCGCTGGCCAGCGCCGCCGGGCTGGCGCTGTTCCTGCTGCTGACCCTGCTGGTCAGCGGCAGCCTGCTGCCCGGGCGCCTGGCCGGCGACTTCTACGCGATCTTCCCGCACAACACCCTGGCGCTGATGTTCGGCGCCGCCTTCGGCTTCGCCGTGCTGGCGCTGGGCATCGGCGTGCGGCGCTTCTGGCAGGGCATCACGCCGGCCGAAACCGAGGCCGTCGCGACTGGCGAGGCGGCGCTCGAAGCCTCCGGCGCGGTGCTTACGCTCAAGTACCTGGACGGTGGCCACGGTCAGGGCTGCAACAATGAGAGCGACCGCTTCACCCTCTGGCGGCGCCGTTTCCACCACCTGACCTTCTACGGCTTCATGCTCTGCTTCGCCGCCACCAGCGTGGCCACGCTGTACCACTACCTGCTTGGGCTCGCCGCGCCGTACCCGGTGTTCAGCCTGCCGGTACTGCTCGGCATCGCCGGCGGCATCGGCCTGATCGCCGGCCCGGCCGGCCTGCTGGTGCTCAACCATCGCCGCGACCCGGCTCACGGCGACGTGGCCCAGCGGCCGATGGACCGCGGCTTCATCGCCCTGCTGCTGGCGATCAGCCTGACCGGCTTCGCCTTGCTGATCGGCCGCGACAGCGGCGCCATGGCGATTCTGCTGGCGGTGCACCTGGGCGTGGTGATGGCCTTCTTCCTGACCATGCCCTACGGCAAGTTCGCCCACGGCATCTTCCGCAGTGCCGCGCTGCTAAAGTACGCCATCGAGAAGCGCCAGCCGGACCGCCTCAAGCTGGGCAGCGAGTGACCCCGTGCGGCCGGCGGCACGCTGCCGCTGGCCGATAGACCGAGGAGCGCCCATGCACATCGCCATCCCGGATGACTACCAGAACGTCATCCGCTCGCTGGACTGCTTCGCCCTGCTCGACGGCCACCGCGTCAGCCTCTACCACGACGCCGAGCGCTTCGCCGATCCGCAGGTGCAGGCGCGGCGCAACTGAGGGGGGGGCTGTCAGCTTTTCGCTACGCCAGCGCTGCAACAGCGCGCCTGGGCGCTTGTCGAAGCGCCAGGCTGTCAACTAGGGTTGACGGCTGTGGCCGATAACGACAACAAGGTGCCTGCCGTGCGTATCCGAATCCTCTGCCAGAACCGTGTCGGCATCCTGCGCGACATGCTCAACCTGCTCGTCGACTACGGCATCAACGTTGCTCGCGGCGAGGTGGGCGGCGAGCAGGGCAATGCCATCTACCTGCACTGCCCGAACCTGATGAACCTGCAACTGCAGGCCCTGCGGCCGAAGATCGAGGCGCTGCCCGGTGTGTTCGAGCTGCGCAAGGTGGGGCTGATGCCCAGCGAACGGCACTCGCTGGAACTCAATGCGCTGCTCGGCGCGCTGGACTTTCCGGTGCTCTCGGTCGACATGGGCGGCGCCATCGTCGCCGCCAATCGCTGCGCGGCGCAGCTGCTCGGCGTGCGCGTCGATGAGGTGCCGGGGCTGAGCCTGTCGCGCTACGCCGAGGATTTCGACCTGCCCGAGCTGGTGCGCGCCAACAAGGCGCGCATCAACGGCCTGCGCGTACAGATCAAGGGACAGGTGTTCCTCGCCGACATCGCGCCGCTGCAGCCGCAGCACGATGACAGCGAGGCGCTGGCCGGAGCAGTGCTCACCCTGCATCGCGCCGACCAGCTCGGCGAGCGCATCTACAACGTGCGCAAGCAGGAGCTGCGCGGTTTCGACAGCATCTTCCAGAGCTCGAAGCTGATGGCCGCGGTGGTGCGCGAGGCCCGGCGCATGGCGCCGCTGGACGCGCCGCTGCTGATCGAGGGCGAGACGGGCACCGGCAAGGAGCTGCTGGCGCGTGTCTGTCACCTGTCCAGCCCGCGCGGCCAGGCGCCGTTTATGGCGCTCAACTGCGCCGGGTTGCCCGAGTCGATGGCCGAGACCGAGTTGTTCGGCTACGGCCCCGGCGCCTTCGAAGGCGCGCGCCCGGAAGGCAAGCTGGGGCTGCTGGAGCTGACCGCCGGCGGCACGCTGTTCCTCGACGGCGTCGGCGAGATGAGCTCGCGGCTGCAGGCCAAGTTGCTGCGCTTCCTTCAGGACGGCGGCTTTCGCCGGGTCGGCAGCGACGAGAAGGTCTATCTGGATGTGCGGGTGATCTGCGCGACGCAGGTCGATCTGTCCGAGCTGTGCGCCAAGGGCGAGTTCCGCCAGGATCTCTACCACCGGCTCAATGTGCTGTCGCTGCACATTCCGCCGCTGCGCGAATGCCTGGACGGCCTCGAGCCGCTGACCCGCCACTTCATCGACCAGGCCAGCCGGCAGATCGGCTGCCCGCTGCCGACGCTATCGGCAGCAGCGCTGGCGCGGCTGGCCGGTTATCACTGGCCGGGCAACGTGCGCCAGCTGGAGAACACGCTGTTTCAGGCGGTCTCGCTGTGCGACGACGCGCGCATCGAGCCCGAGCACATCCGCCTGCCGGCTTACGGTGCAGCACAGCCGCTGGGTGACTTCGCCCTGGACGGCGATCTGGCAAGCATCGTCGGGCGTTTCGAGAAGGCCGTGCTGGAGAGCCTCTACCCGCAGCATCCCAGCAGCCGGCTGCTGGGCAAGCGCCTCGGCGTATCGCACACCACCATCGCCAACAAGCTGCGCGAATACGGCATCGGTCGGGAGGGATGAGCCCCGCGCGGCCGGATCAGCCGGTGTCGAATCGCGCGCATCCTCGCCGACAGCCAGCTGATCAGCCTGTCACTCCAGCGGCTTGCCGGCGTAGCAGGTCGGCGAGCTGGGGTCGGCGCGGCGTTCCAGTTCCTCTTCCAGCCATTCGGCAAGCACCTGTGCGTTGTTCTGCTGTTCGTCACGCGCGGCGTAGATCAGCGTGAGCGTGCCGTGCGCGGCGCGCTCGAGCAGCGGCCACCAGTGCTCGGGATGCGCCGCGAGTTCCTGCCGGTAGCGCTGGCGGAACGCGGTGAAATCCAGCTGTCCGCTTTTGAAATCGCGTCGCAGCGCGGTAGTGGGCGCCAGCTGTGGCAGCCAGCCATCGAGTGGCAGGTCTTCCTTGCGGCGGTTGCGTGGCCAGAGCCGGTCGACCAGCACGCGCTGGCCATCATCGTCGGCTGCCGGCAGGTAGGCACGTTTGCACAGGATCATCGTGGGCTCCTTTTTCCGCTATCGGGTGCCAAAGACCGAGTATTGCACTGGGTATTAAATACCTCGGCTTATTGTTCTTTGCACCCTGATGTCGCAGGTAATATTCACCATCTAAAATTATAAGTGCCTGATTTATATGCAATTAAAAAGCGGCATGCTTTATGAAGGGTTCATGGGGTGCGACATCTCACGAATCAGTCAAAGGAGCATCCCATGAAAAAGTTGATCGTAGCAGCAGCCAGCGCCGCCATCCTGGCCTCGGCGGCCGTCCACGCTGACGAGATTCTCGAGGTTCACCCCGATCATGCCGTCGGCGGTGGTTTCGGCGGGCTCAGTGGCTTCATGGTCGGCGCGGTGGCCGGGCCGGTGGGGGCGCTGGTTGGCGGCGGCCTCGGCTGGCTGCTGGGTGGTGGTGCGCAGGGCGCCGCCGGGCTGGAGCAGACGCTGTACGTGGTGCGCAAGGAGGACGGCAGCATCGACCGGATTCGCAGCTCCGACGGGAGTTTCGTAGCGGGTCAGCATATCCGTCGCGACGGTGCCAAGATCACCGCAATGTAGTCCCGAGTGGTAATGGAGCGACCTGTCGCCGGCCAGCCGATAGGTCCGTGGTGCTTGGCTGCCGGGCGGTGCTGAGGGATCATCGTGCGCCTGTATTCGTCCGAGGAGCCTGCGATGACCTATTCCGTGCTGCATGTCGTGCACTTGCTGGCAGCGATCTGCTTCATCGGCACGCTGTTCGTCGAGGTGGCGATTCTCGCCAGGATTCGCCCGCAGCTCGGCGAACCGGTCGCGCAGCAACTGGATCGGGCACTTGGCGCACGCTCGCGGGTGGTGCTGCACTGGGTCGTGCTGTTCGTCTATGGCGCCGGCATCGGTCTGGCCTGGTTCCACCGCCAGGCCTTGGCCGAGCCGTTCGCCGGCAGCTTCGGCACGCTGCTGAGCCTGAAGATACTGCTGGCGATCGGCGTGTTCTTCACCTTCGGCCTGGTGGCGATCCTGCTGCGCGCCGGGCGCATGACCCCGGCGCGCTACCGCACCATCCACTGGGCGATCTTCCTGCAGATGCTCGGCATCGTGGTGCTGGCCAAGGCGATGTTCTACCTGCACTGGTAGCCGCACCGGCGCGCAGCCTGGCAGGCTGTTGAATAGCTGCCTGCATAGCCTGCGGCGTTAGAAACAGGCTCGGAATGCTCATCTACAGCGCGTGTGCCGCGCTTTTTCGCCTGTTTCTGCCTGAAACGGGCTGCCTCTCTCTCTTTCCAGGTTTTCAACAGCCTGCTGGTCGGTCCGTCGGCGGCGATGTGGCCCGGCGGTCGCGCGCTGCACTTCGTCGATGGCCGATCCAGACTCACCAGCCTGTCACGCCGACCGGCTTGACCTCCACGGCCATCGATCGCTAGCGTTTCGGACGTCATGAGGCGCAGATGCTTGCGTGCCCGGGAAACTTGTTGACATGGCTCAATGGAAACCGTGATGGGCTACTCAGACTTGATTGCAATCAAGGGGCGGAGATGCTTGACTCCCCTACTATGCGCGGCACATCCCGCCGTGGAAGTAAGGTAACTCTATGAAACCCCATTGCTTTTCTTTTCGCAGCCTGCTGCGCTCATGGGGGAACGGTCTCGTAGTGCTCCTTGCCGTGGCTCTCTGTGCCGTTCAGGCGCAGGCCAAGGACTACGCCGTTGAGCAACAGCGAATCGAGTAGTTTTTCCCGAAAGCTACCCACATCTCCGAGCCTGAAGGCGAGTATCAGGTGCGAACGCTCGCCGACGGTGTGGGCACCGTCTATGGCTACGCCTACCAGAGCATCAACGTCACCCAGATCCCTGCCTACTCCGGCAAGCCAATCAACATGCAGGTGCTGCTCGATCCGCAGGGCGTGATCGTCGACGCCTACGTGCTCGAGCACCACGAGCCGATCCTGCTGATCGGTATTCCCGAGCAGAAACTGCACGACTTCGACCTGAAGTACGCCGGCATCAAGGCCGATCAGCGCGTGGTGGTGGGGCGTTCCAGCGATAAGAACGCGGTGACGGTCGACGCGGTGACCGGCGCTACGGTGACCGTGATGGTGGTCAACGAGATCATCATGGGCTCGGCCCACAAGGTTGCCGCGTCGCTCGGTCTGGTCAAAGACAACCTCGAGGCGCGGCAGAAGCCTGCGCTGGTGCGCGCGGATGTCTATAAGCCGGCCAGTTGGGCTGAGCTGACCGGCAACGGCGCCATCCGTCGGCTGCACCTGACCAATGGCCAGATCAACGAGGCCTTCAAGGGCACCGCAGCCGAAGGCATCGACGAGGCGCCGGCCGAGGAGCTCGACGAGACGTTCATCGATCTCTACGCCGCGCCTCTGAATCCGCCGACCATCGGTCGCAATCTGCTGGGCGACAACCAGTACCGCTTCCTCATGGAAGAACTCAAGCCGGGCGAGCACGCGATTGCCGTGCTCGGCAGCGGCGAATACTCGTTCAAGGGCTCGGGCTACGTGCGCGGCGGCATCTTCGATCGGGTGCAGGTGCGCCAGTTCGGCAACATCATCAGCTTCCGCGATCTGGACTTCCAGCGGCTCAACGACGTGTACGCCGAAGGCATTCCAGAGTTCAAGGAGATGGCGATCTTCATCATCCGCGAGAAGACCGGCTTCGATCCGGGTACGCCGTGGACGCTGGAGCTGCTGGTGCGGCGTCAGACCGGCCCGGTCGACGGCATCTTCACCAGCTTCGAGCTGCCGTATCAGATTCCCGAGGAATACATCGAGCGTCCGCAACCGACCGCCGAAGAACTCGCCATTATCGAAGAAGCCAATCGGCCGATGTGGGTCAACATCTGGTACCAGAAAAGCTTCCAGATCGGCGTGATCCTCGTCGCGCTGGGCCTGCTGACGGTGATCCTGTTCCTGCAGGACAAGCTGACCAAGCACCCGACCTTCCTCAAGCGGCTGCGTCACGGCTACCTGGTGTTCACCGTGGTGTTCATCGGCTGGTACGCGCTGGGACAGCTGTCGGTGGTCAACGTGCTGACCTTCGTCCATGCGCTGGTCCAGGACTTCCGCTGGGAACTGTTCCTTACCGACCCGGTGATCTTCATCCTCTGGGTGTTCACCGCGGCGAGCATCCTGCTCTGGGGGCGCGGCGTGTTCTGTGGCTGGCTGTGCCCGTTCGGCGCCCTGCAGGAGCTGATCAACGAGGCTGCGCGCAAGCTGAAGATTCCGCAGTACGACGTGCCCTTCGCGGTGCACGAGCGGCTCTGGGCGATCAAGTACATCGTCCTGCTGGTGCTGTTCGGTATCTCGCTGGAGTCGATGATGATGGCCGAGAAGGCCGCCGAGGTGGAGCCGTTCAAGACCGCTATCACGCTCAAGTTCGACCGCCAGTGGTGGTTCGTGCTCTACGCAGTGGTGCTGCTGGTGGTGAACATCTTCACCCGCAAGGTCTACTGCCGCTACATCTGCCCGCTGGGCGCGGGGCTGGCGATCACCGGTCGCTTCCGCCTGTTCGACTGGCTCAAGCGGCGCAAGGAGTGCGGCAACCCCTGCCAGATCTGCGCCAATGAATGCGAGGTGCAGGCGATTCATCCGGATGGGCACATCAACCACAACGAGTGCCACTACTGTCTGGACTGCCAGATGACCTACCACAACGAGAACAAGTGTCCTCCGTTGGTGAACAAGAACAAGCGCAGGAAGCGTGACAAGAAGGCCCCGGTCGGGCCGGAAATGATCCCTGTAGTTGAAGTGGTGGAACCCTGAGCGTCGTCTGCGGGCGAGCCGTTCGGAACTGATCGTCTGATCTGTGTTAAGCGATAAGGAGCAACACCCCCATGAGTGACAAGAGCAAGAACAATCCCGAAACGCTGGAGAAGGGTGGTCTGAGCCGCCGTGGCTTCCTCGGCGCAACCGCCATGACCGGTGCGGCTGTTGCCGCCACCGCTCTGGGTACTTCCGTCATGACCCGCGAGTCCTTCGCGGCGGCAGTCAAGGACGCCCAGTCCAAGATCCACGTCGGACCGGGCGAGCTGGACGAGTACTATGGCTTCTGGAGCGGCGGCCACCAGGGCGAAGTGCGCGTACTGGGCGTGCCGTCTATGCGCGAGCTGATGCGCATCCCGGTATTCAACGTCGACTCGGCTACCGGCTGGGGCCTGACCAATGAGAGTAAGGCGGTGCTGGGTGACAGCGCCAAGTTCCTCAATGGCGACTGCCACCACCCGCACATCTCGATGACCGACGGCAAGTACGACGGCAAGTACCTGTTCATCAACGACAAGGCCAACAGCCGCGTCGCGCGTATCCGTCTGGATATCATGAAGACGGACAAGATTCTCACCGTCCCGAACGTCCAGGCCATCCACGGTCTGCGTCTGCAGAAGGTGCCGCACACCAAGTACGTGTTCGCCAACGCCGAATTCGTCATCCCGCATCCGAACGACGGCAAGGTGTTCGACCTGCAGGACGAGAACAGCTACACCATGTACAACGTGATCGACGCCGAGAAGATGGAAATGGCGTTCCAGATCATCGTTGACGGCAACCTCGATAACACTGATGCCGACTACACCGGTCGCTTCGCCGCCTCCACCTGCTACAACTCGGAGAAGGCCTTCGATCTGGGCGGCATGATGCGCAACGAGCGCGACTGGGTCGTGGTGTTCGACATCCATGCGGCGGAAAAAGCGGTCAAGGCCGGCAAGTTCATCACCCTGGGCGACTCCAAGGTGCCGGTGCTCGACGGTCGCAAGAAGGGCGACAAGGATAGCGAGTTCACCCGCTACATCCCGGTGCCGAAGAACCCGCACGGCTGCAACACCTCGCCGGACGGCAAGTACTTCATCGCCAACGGCAAGCTGTCGCCGACCTGCTCGATGATCGCCATCGACATGCTGCCCGACCTGTTCGCCGGCAAGCTGAAAGACCCGCGCGACGTCGTCGTCGGTGAGCCGGAGCTGGGTCTCGGCCCGCTGCACACCACCTTCGACGGCCGCGGCAACGCCTACACCACGCTGTTCATCGACAGTCAGCTGGTCAAGTGGAACATGGAAGAAGCCCGTCGCGCCTACAAGGGCGAGAAGGTCAACTACATCAAGCAGAAGCTCGACGTGCACTACCAGCCCGGCCACAACCACGCTTCGCTATGCGAAACCAGCGAGGCGGATGGCAAGTGGGTTGTCGTGCTGTCCAAGTTCTCCAAGGACCGCTTCCTGCCGACCGGCCCGCTGCACCCGGAAAACGATCAGCTGATCGACATTTCCGGCGACGAAATGAAGCTGCTGCACGACGGCCCGACCTTCGCCGAGCCGCACGACTGCATCATGGCCCGTCGCGACCAGATCAAGACCAAGAAGATCTGGGACCGCAACGACCCGTTCTTCGCGGAAACCGTGAAGATGGCCGAGAAGGACGGCATCAACCTGACTGCCGACAACAAGGTCATCCGCGACGGCAACAAGGTGCGTGTCTACATGACCTCGATGGCGCCGGCGTATGGCATCAACGAGTTCACCGTCAAGCAGGGCGATGAAGTCACCGTGGTCATTACCAACATCGACCAGATCGAAGACGTGTCCCACGGCTTCGTCATGGTCAACCACGGTGTGAGCATGGAGATCAGCCCGCAGCAGACCTCTTCCATTACCTTTGTCGCCGACAAGCCCGGTCTGCACTGGTACTACTGCAGCTGGTTCTGCCACGCGCTGCACATGGAAATGGTCGGTCGCATGATGGTCGAGCCGGCGTAACGCAAGGCCTTGATTACGGGAGTGGATTGGGTCACGGTGTTCGGCCGCAACCGCTCCCGCAATCGTTTCCAGCCCGGCGAACCCTGACGGGGCCGCCGGGTTTTATCATCCGCCTGGACGCTGAAGAAGGTAATAGGTGTGCTCAGATTTCAGGCAAGCCTTATGTGGTATGCAATAGCGCCTGTTGCGCTGACGATTTTCTGCGGTGCTGCCAACGCGGCACCGCAACCCATCACCTCGCTGCCGTTGCAGGCGCAGGGTGAGAACCGCTGGACGTTGCCCGCCGGCGAATACACCGGGCAATTTTTCATCGACCAGACCCTGACGCTGAGCTGCGAGCCCGGCGCGGTGATCGATGGTGGCGGTCACGGCAACGTCCTCACCGTGCGCGCGCCGCATGTGACCATCGAGGGCTGCGAGCTGCGCGGTTCGGGCAGCGACCTGACCGAAATGAATGCAGCGATCTTCCTCGAACCCAGCGCCAACGACGCGGTGGTGCGCGGCAACCGCCTGCAGGGCCGCGGATTCGGCGTCTGGTCCGAGCGCAACCTGAACGTGCTGATCGAGAACAACCGCATCGAAGGCGATGCGCAGCTGCGTTCGCAGGACCGCGGCAACGGCATCCACCTGTTTTCGGTGAAAGGTGCCCGGGTGCTCGGCAATCATGTCTGGCACACGCGTGACGGCATCTACATCGACAACTCCAACGGCAACAGCATCGAGCGCAACCTGTTCGAGGACCTGCGCTACGGCGTGCACTACATGTTCTCCCACGAGAACCGCGTGGTCGGCAACGTCACGCGGCGCACCCGTACCGGCTACGCACTGATGCAGAGCCGCAAGCTGATCGTGATCGGCAACCGCTCCGAGCAGGATCAGAACTACGGCATGCTGATGAACTACATCACCTACTCGACGCTCAAGGACAACGTCGTCAGCGACGTCGAACGTGGCGATACCGGTGGCGACAGCATGATCAGCGGCGGCGAGGGCAAGGCGCTGTTCATCTACAACTCGCTGTTCAACACC
>AJXE01000005.1 GCA_000263395.1 Stutzerimonas stutzeri TS44 | reverse complement strand
GTTTTTTTGTGTCTGCGCTACAGGAATCAGTCTTCCAGAGTGCCCATTGCGGTGGTGTTGAAACCGCCGTCGACATAGAGGATTTCGCCGCTGATGCCCGAGGCCAGGTCCGAGCAGAGGAAGGCGCCGGCGTTGCCGACTTCCTCGATGGTCACGTTGCGACGCAGCGGAGTCTGCTTCTCGTTGGCTGCGAGCATCTTGCGGAAGCTGGCAATGCCGGAGGCGGCGAGGGTGCGGATGGGGCCTGCGGAGACGCAGTTCACGCGGGTGCCTTCCGGGCCGAGGCTGGTGGCCAGGTAGCGTACGCCGGCTTCCAGGCTGGCCTTGGCCATGCCCATCACGTTGTAGTTGGGCATGGTGCGCTCGGCGCCCAGGTAGGAAAGGGTCAGCAGGCTGCCGTTACGGCCTTTCATCATTTCGCGACCGGCCTTGGCCAGTGCCACGAAGCTGTAGGCGCTGATGTCGTGAGCGATCTTGAAGCCGTCACGGGTGGTGACTTCGGTGAAATCGCCATTGAGCTGGTCGCCCGGGGCGAAGCCGACGGAGTGGACGATGCAGTCCAGGCCATCCCACTTCTTGCTCAGCTCCTCGAATACCTTGGCAATATCCGCATCGTTGGCAACGTCGCAGGGGAAGCACATCTCGGCGCTGGAGCCCCAGCCGGCGGCGAATTCCTCGACGCGGCCCTTGAGCTTGTCGTTCTGGTAGGTGAAGGCCAGTTCGGCACCTTCGCGGTGCATGGCGGCGGCGATGCCCGAGGCAATCGACAGTTTGCTGGCAACGCCGACGATCAGTACGCGCTTACCGGTGAGAAAACCCATGTGCTTGTCCCTCTTCTGGTTGTTCGGCAGTGCCGGGCGCCATGAAGGCGGAGTCCAGCAACTGCTGTGTATATGGATGTTGCGGTGCGGCAAAAATATCGGCGGCCGCACCTTGTTCCACCACCTGACCTTGCTTGACCACCATCATCTGGTGGCTCAGTGCCCTGACCACCGCCAGATCATGGCTGATGAACAGGTAGGTCAGGTTGTACTTGGCCTGCAACGAGCGCAGGAGCTCAACCACTTGGCGTTGCACCGTCCGATCGAGCGCCGAGGTGGGCTCGTCGAGCAGTATCAGCGCCGGTTTCAATACCAGCGCCCGGGCAACGGCAATGCGTTGCCGCTGCCCACCGGAAAACTCGTGCGGGTAGCGATGCCGGGTGTCCGGATCCAGGCCTACCTCGCGCAGTGCATCGATGATCACCTGTTCCTGCTCGGCCGCGTTGCCCATGTGGTGGATGCGCAACCCTTCGCCGATGATCTGGCCCACGGACATGCGTGGACTCAGACTGCCGAACGGATCCTGGAACACCACCTGCATCTGCCTGCGCAGCGGGCGGATTTCACGTTGCGACAGCGGCTGCAGATCGCGCTGCTGGAAGCGAATGGCTCCGCGGCTACCGATCAGGCGGAGGATCGCCAGACCCAGCGTCGACTTGCCGGAACCGCTTTCGCCGACGATGCCCAGCGTCTGTCCCTTCGGCAGGCTGAAGCTGACACCATCCACGGCTTTCACATGATCCACGGTGCGCCGCAACAGCCCCTTCTTGATCGGGAACCAGACGCGCAGGTCATCGACCTCCAGCAGCGGCTGGGCCGCTTCGACCGCCAGCGGACCGCCGCTGGGCTCGGCCGCGAGCAGTTCACGGGTATACGGATGCTGCGGCGAGCGAAACAGATCTTCACACGATGCCTGTTCGACGACACGACCGCGCTGCATGACACATACGCGATGCGCCACGCGCCGCACGAGGTTCAGATCGTGGCTGATCAGCAGTATCGCCATGCCCAGTTTGTGCTGCAAATCCTTCAGCAGCTCGAGAATCTTCAGCTGTACGGTAACGTCCAGCGCGGTGGTCGGTTCGTCGGCGATCAGCAGTTCCGGCTCGTTAGCCAGCGCCATCGCGATCATCACGCGCTGCCGTTGCCCGCCGGAAAGTTCGTGCGGATAGGCACGGATGCGCTCGCGCGGATCGGGAATGCCTACCAGCTCGAGCAGCTCCAGGGTCCGAGCGGTAGCGACCTTGCCGCGCAGGCCCTTATGGATTTCCAGCACTTCGTTGATCTGCCTGCCGACCGTATGCAGCGGGTTGAGCGACGTCATCGGCTCCTGGAACACCATCGCGATGCGATTGCCGCGGATGCCGTGCATACGCTTCTCGTCGGCCTGCAGCAGGTCTTCGCCGCCATAGAGAATCCGCCCGGCGGGATGGCGCGCCAGCGGGTAGGGCAGCAGGCGCAAAATCGAATGTGCGGTGACCGATTTGCCCGAGCCGCTTTCACCTACTAACGCGAGTGTCTCACCCCGGCGGATATCGAAGCTGACGCCCTCGACCACGCGCTGGGCCTGGCTGCCGTGGGTGAACTCGACGGCGAGCTCGCGTATTTCAATCAGGTTCTCGGCCATCCTATTTCCTCGGATCGAAGGCATCGCGGGCGGCTTCGCCGATGAACACCAGCAGCGTCAGCATCAGCGCCAGCACCACGAAGGCACTGATACCCAGCCACGGCGCCTGCAGGTTGGATTTACCCTGAGCGACCAGTTCGCCGAGCGACGGCGCGCCCGGGGGCAGGCCGAAACCGAGAAAATCCAGAGCCGTCAGGGTGCCGATGGCGCCGGTGAGGATGAATGGCATGAAGGTCATGGTCGAAACCATGGCGTTGGGCAGGATGTGGCGGAACATGATCGCCCCGTTCTGCATGCCCAGCGCGCGAGCGGCGCGCACGTACTCCAGATTGCGCCCGCGCAGGAACTCGGCGCGTACCACGTCCACCAGGCTCATCCAGGAGAACAGCAGCATGATGCCCAGCAGCCACCAGAAATTCGGCTGCACGAAGCTCGCCAGGATGATCAGCAAATAAAGCACCGGCAGGCCCGACCAGATTTCCAGCACGCGCTGGCCGACCAGATCCACCCAGCCGCCATAGAAGCCTTGCAGCGCACCGGCGATGACGCCGATGACGGAGCTGATCAGGGTCAGCGTCAGGGCGAACAGCACCGAGATGCGGAAACCGTAGATCACCCGTGCGAGCACGTCGCGGCCCTGATCATCGCTGCCCAGCCAGTTGTGCAGCGACGGTGGCGCAGGCGCCGGGACCTGCAGGTCATAGTTGATGCTCGAATAATCGAACGGAATCGGCGGCCAGATCATCCAGCCATCGCCGGCCTCGATGAGCTCCTGGATGTACGGGCTCTTGTAGTTGGCCTGCAATGGGAATTCGCCGCCGAAGGTGGTTTCCGGGTAGCGCTTGAACACCGGAAAGAACCACTCGCCGTCGTAGCGCACGACGATCGGCTTGTCGTTGGCGATCAGCTCGGCGCCCAGGCTGAGCACGAACAGCGCGAGAAAGATCCACAGCGACCACCAGCCGCGCTTGTGCGCCCGGAACAGCGCCAGGCGACGCTGGTTGAGGGGGGACAACTGCATTTCAGGCCTCCCTGCTTTCGAAATCGATGCGCGGATCGACCAGGGTGTAGGTCAGGTCGCCGATCAGCTTCACCACCAGGCCGAGCAGGGTGAAGAGGAAAAGGGTGCCGAACACCACCGGATAGTCGCGATTGATCGCCGCCTCGAAGCTCAGCAGGCCGAGGCCGTCCAGGGAGAAGATCACCTCGATCAGCAGCGAGCCGGTGAAGAACATGCCGATGAACGCCGACGGGAAGCCGGCGATGATGATCAGCATGGCATTGCGGAACACGTGGCCGTAGAGCACGCGGTTCTTGCTCAGACCCTTGGCGCGGGCGGTGATCACGTACTGCTTGTTGATTTCGTCGAGGAAGCTGTTCTTGGTCAGCAGCGTCAGCGTGGCGAAGTTGCCGATCACCAGTGCCGTGACCGGCAGCGCCAGGTGCCAGAAATAGTCGAGAATCTTGCCACCCAGGCTGAGTTCCTCGAAGTTGCCGGACGTCAGCCCGCGCAGCGGAAACCAGTTCCAGTAGCTGCCACCGGCGAACAACACGATCAGCAGGATCGCGAAGAGGAAGGCCGGGATCGCGTAGCCGACGATGATCGCCGAACTGGTCCAGACATCGAAGGTGCTGCCGTGGCGCGTGGCCTTGGCGATGCCGAGCGGAATCGACGCCAGGTACATGATCAGCGTGCTCCACAGCCCGAGCGAGATCGATACCGGCATCTTCTCGACGATCAGCTCGGTGACCGTCGCATCGCGAAAGAAGCTCTCGCCGAAATCCAGCCGCAGGTAATTGCTGAGCATGATCCAGAAACGCTCGACGGGCGGTTTGTCGAAGCCGTAGAGACGCTCGATCTCCGCCACCAGCTCGGGATCCAGGCCTTGCGCGCCGCGGTAACTGGTGCCTGCTACGGAAACCTCCGAGCCGCCGCCGGCGATCCGGCTGGTGGCGCCTTCGAAGCCCTCCAGCTTGGCGATGGCCTGTTCGACCGGCCCGCCAGGGGCGGCCTGGATGATGATGAAATTGATCAGCAGGATGCCGAACAGCGTCGGGATGATCAGTAAAAGACGGCGAACGATATAGGCCAGCATTTCAGCGCTCCGTCTCGCCGGCCGATTTCCCGCTGCGCTCGTCGACGGGCTTGGCGACCGGGGCGGTAGTCTCGGGTTTCTTCCACCAGGTCATCAGGCCGATGTCCTGTCGCGGCGTCGTTTCCGGGTGCGCGAGATGATTCCAGTAGGCCACGCGCCAGGTCTTGATGTGCCAGTTGGGTACCACGTAGTGCCCCCAGAGCAGGACGCGATCCAGCGCGCGGGTGCGGGTCACCAGTTCCCGACGCGAGTCGGCGGCGATCAGCTGCTCCACCAGGCTGTCGATGGCCGGGTCCTTCAGGCCGATGAAGTTGCGGCTGCCGGGGTTGTCGGCGCTCGCCGAATGCCAGTATTCGCGCTGCTCGTTGCCGGGCGAATTGGACTGACCGAAGCCGCTGACGATCATGTCGTAATCGCGTGAGCGCAGCCGATTGATGTACTGCGAGACGTCCACGCGGCGGATCTCGAGCTCGATGCCCAGATCGGCCAGGTTGCGCTTGTACGGCAGCAGGACACGCTCGAACTCGGCCTGTACCAGCAAAAATTCCAGCTTCATCGGCTTGCCATCGGCATCGACCATCCGATCGTCCCGCACCTGCCAGCCGGCTTCGGTGAGCAGGCGGTAGGCGCGGCGTTGCTGCTCGCGAATGATGCCGTTGGCGTCGGTCTTGGGCAGGTCGAAGGGCTGTTCGAAGACTTCCTCCGGGATCTTGCCGCGCAGGGGCTCGAGTAGTTTCAGCTCCGCCTTGTCCGGCAGGCCGCTGGAGGCCAGCTCGGAGTTGTCGAAATAGCTACGGGTGCGCGTATAGGCGCCATTGAACAGCTGGCGATTGGTCCATTCGAAATCGAACAGCAAAGCCAGCGCTTCACGAACCCGTCGGTCCTGCAGCAAGGGGCGGCGGATATTGAAGATGAAGCCCTGCATGCCGGTCGGATTGTGATTGGCAATTTCCTCCTTGATGATCCGGCCGTCGCGCACCGCGGCGATGTCGTAGGCGGTCGCCCAGTTCTTCGCACTGGTTTCCAGCCAGTAGTCGAAGTGCCCGGCCTTGAAGGCCTGCAGCGCCACGGTGTTGTCGCGGTAATAGTCGAAGACCAGTCGGTCGAAGTTGTAGAAGCCACGGTTGACCGCCAGGTCCTTGCCCCAGTAGTCCTCCACCCGGGCATAGTGGATGGTGCGGCCCGCCTGGACCTCGTCGACGCGATACGGTCCGCTGCCCAGCGGTGGCTCCAGGCTGCCGGAGGTGAAGTCGCGACCTTCCCACCAGTGCTTGGGCAGCACCGGCAACTGGCCGAGGATCATCGGCAGCTCGCGGTTGCCGGCATGCTTGAAGTCGAAACGCACGCGTCGCGGGCTTTCTGCCGTCACCTTTGCCACGTCGGCGTAGTAGCCGCGGTAATGCGGCGCGCCCTGGCTCATCAGGGTGTCGAAGGTGAACACCACGTCTTCGGCGGTGACCGGCTGGCCATCGTGGAAACGCGCCTGCGGGCGCAGATGGAAGCGCACCCAGCTGTTGTTCGGGCCCTTTTCGATCTTCTCGGCAAGCAGGCCATAGACGGTGAATGGCTCGTCCAGGCTGTTGGTGGTGAGCGTGTCGTAGATCAGGCCGATGTCGTCGGCGGCGACGCCCTTGTTGATGAAGGGGTTGAGCGAATCGAAGCTGCCGAACCCGGCCTGACGCAGCGTGCCGCCCTTGGGCGCATCGGGATTGGCGTAGTCGAAGTGGCTGAAGTCCGCCGAATACTTCGGTTTCTCGTCATACAGCGTCAGCGCATGGCGCGGCGCTGCGTCACAAAGGGCGGCGACGCAGAGCAGGCCGAACAGTCCGCTGCGAAGCAGGGCGGGGCGGATACGAGTGATCATTTGGCGGTCTCCAGGTCCTTCAGCCACCAGGTGCGCAGCCCCAATGTGTAAGGCGGCGTGGCGGCATGGGCGAACCGGTTGCGGTAGGCCAGGCGGTGATTGCCGATGAACCAGTTGGGAATGGTGTAGTGATTCCACAGCAGCACGCGATCGATGGCCCGGCTGATCGCCACCTGCTCGTCACGCGTGCTGGCAGCGAGGAGTTTCTCCAGCAGGGCGTCGACCACCGGATTGGCGATACCGGCATAGTTGCGCCCGCCTTTAACCTCAGTCTGGCTGGAGTGGAAGTACAGCCACTGCTCGATGCCGGGGCTCAGGCTCTGCGCCAGGGTCGTGAGGATCATGTCGTAATCGTAGTGGTCCAGACGCTGCTTGTACTGGGCGCTGTCGACGGTACGCAGATGCGCCTGGATGCCGATGCGCGCAAGATTCGCCACATAGGGCTGCAGAATCCGCTCCAGGCGCGGGTTGACCAGCAGGATCTCGAAGCTCAGCGGCCGTCCGGCGCGATCGAGCAGGTAGTCGCCGGAGGGCTTCCAGCCGGCTTCGGCGAGCAATGCCAGCGCCTGGCGCAGCGTGTCGCGCGGAATACCGTGGCCGTTCGTGCGAGGCAGCTGGAACGGCTGGCTGAAGAGCCTGGCTGGCAGCTGTTCGCGAAACGGGGAGAGCTGCAGCCATTCGCCGCCTTCCGGTTTGCCGACGGCGGCGAAGTCGCTGTTGGGATAGTAGCTTTCGCTGCGCCGGTAGGCAGAGTAGAACAATGCGCGGTTGGTCCACTCGAAATCGAACAGCATGCCCAGTGCTTCGCGCACGCGCTGATCGGCGAACGCCGGACGCCGGCTGTTCATGAACAGCGCCTGGGTGTTGCTGGGAATTTGGTGGGGAATCTCGGCCCGGACCACCTCGCCGCGCGCCAGCGCCGGGAACTGGTAGCCGTTGGCCCAGTTCTTGGCCTGGTGTTCGATGAAGAAATCGAATTCGCCGACCTTGAACGCCTCGAAGGCCACCGTGTTGTCGCGATAGAACTCCACGTCGACGCGGTTGAAGTTGTACTTGCCGCGATTGACCGCCAGGTCCTTGCCCCACCAGTTCTTTACCCGCTTGAACACCAGCTTGCGTCCGGGCTGCACCTCGACCAGCCGATAAGGCCCGCTGCCGAGCGGTGGATCGAAGGTGGTCGCCTTGAAGTCGCGATCCTTCCAGTAGTGCTGCGGCAGTACCGGCAGTTCGCCGATGCGCTGGATGAGCAGCGCGTTCGACTGCTCGAAGACGAAGCGGATACGGTGGCGCGAGAGGATGTCGATCCGCTTGACGCCCTGCAGGTTGGTCCGATAACGCGGATGGCCGTCGCGGGTCAGCAGCCGATAGGAGAAGGCGACGTCATAGGCGGTGATCGGCTGGCCATCGTGGAAGCGCGCCTGCTGACGCAGGTTGAATACCACCCAACTGGGGTTCTCGCTGTACTCGATCGACTCGGCGATCAGACCATAGCTCGATGCCGGCTCGTCCCCGGACGGGTCGTAGAAGCCCGTGCCGACCATCAGCGGCTCGTTCAGCTCGCTGATGCCATATTCGAGAAAATCCGGGGTGGCGCTCGGGCTGGTGCCCTTGAAGGTATAGGGATTGAGCGTGTCGAACGTGCCGAAGGCCATCAGCTTGAGGAGACCGCCCTTGGGCGCTTCGGGATTCACCCAGTCGAAATGGGTGAATGTCGCCGGGTACTTGAGGGCGCCGAATTGCGCATAACCGTGGCTTTCGCTGATGGTTGCGAGGGCGGGAAAGCTCAAGACCAGGCAGGTGAGTAACGGGAACAGGCATCGCATCAGGCTGGGAATCCGATCCATGGCGCTTTCGGGCTTCTCGGCCGGGTACAGTAACAGCTTGTCTGCGCTGGAAAAAGGCGAATGGAGTCGGGCAAACTGCCAGCTATTTCAATATGCCGTCGAAGCGGCAAGGTGGCTTGCGTTGGGTGCACGTAGTCTGGGGTTGCAGGCATGGATCGAACGCCTGAACCAATCCGAATTACCGGCTCTGGCCGGGGTGGTCCAGGACCTGCAGCGACTGGCCCAGGAGCAGCATGCTTCGGTGCAGCAACTGGCCGATGTCCTGCTGCGTGACGCGGCGCTCACCTCCAAGGTGCTGCGCGTGGGCAACAGCAGCTATTACAACCCCTCGCAGGAAGTCATCAAGACGATCACCCGGGCGATCGTCATGATCGGCTTCGACAACGTCCGCCTGATCAGCCTGTCGGTGAGCCTGATCGATGGCCTGCTCGATCGGGCACCGCGACACCAGTTGCAGGAATTGTTGGCCCGCTCGTTTCATGCAGCGGTCCAGGCGCGCAATGTCGCCGGCTATGTGATGCCGCGCCACGAGGAGGAGGTGTTCATCGCGGCGTTGCTGTTCAACGTCGGCGAGCTGGCCTTCTGGGGCTGCGGTGGCGAGCAGGCCGACGAACTGGCAGCGATGCTTGCGCAGCCCGGGGTTAAAGCCGAGGAGGCCGTGCAGCAGGTGCTGGGCACGAGTTTTCGCCAGCTGACGCTGGGACTGACCAAGAGCTGGAACCTCGGTGAACTGATCTCGCTTTCGCACAGCGCGGCCAGCAGCAGCGATGCCGGGGTGCGCTCGGTATCGCTCGGCGTGCGGATCAGCGAGGCGGCGCTGGAGGGCTGGGGCTCGTCACGCATGAGCGGACTGATCAGCGAGTACGCCGCCTTTACCGGCGTGACCGAAGAGGACGCGCTGCGACTGATCCTGGCCAGCGCCGACGAGGCGGTGGAGGTCGCCTCGACGTTCGGCGCCGAGCGGTTGTGCCGGCTGATTCCCAGCACCGATCCGGAGCAGATCCAGCTGCAGCAATCGCAGCGCCAGGCCAGCCTGCTGCAACCGAACCTGCTGACGATGCAACAGGCCTTGCAGGACCTGGGGCTGATGGCGGCGCGCGGTGGCGATGTCGGCCTGATTCTGCAAACGCTGCTCGACGGGCTGCATCGTGGCGCCGGACTGGAGCGGGTGATGGTCGCGGTACTGGCCGATCGGCAGACGCGCTTTCGTGTGCGCGATGCGATAGGCGAGGGGACTCAGCGCTGGTCGCAAGAGTTCGAGCTTCCGGCCGAGCAGCCCGAGCAGCCGCATATCTTCAGCTACGTCCTGCGCCAGCGGCAATCGCTCTGGATGGGCGTGCCGGCCAGTTACAATCTCGAGGACCTGGTGACGCAGCCGATCCGGCAATCGCTGGGCAAGGGCATGTTCTTCATCGCGCCGCTGATGGCGGGAACCCGCGAGATCGGCGTGCTTTACGCCGATTGCCGGATATCGGGGCGCGCGCTCAAGCATGAACAGTTCGTGGCGTTCCAGCGCTTCACCCAACTGGCCGGGCGCTGCCTCGCGGCACTGTCCCGGCGCCGCGGTTGAAGAGCGGTCAGTTCGGCAGGTAGAGCGTGAGCAGCTGCCCGGGATGCAGCACCTGCGTGCCCTTGGGGTTCCAGGTCTTCAGCTTGCTGATGTGGATGTTGAAGCGTTTGGCGATCTGGTACAGCGAGTCGCCCTTACGCACCTTGTAGTAGGTCGGCGCTGCCGCCGTGCTTGCGCTGGCAGGTGCCGGCCCCTGCAGAAACAGCACCTGGCCTACCTTCAGGCTGCTGCCGGAGAGCTTGTTCCAGCGTTGCAGGTTGCGTACCGACACCCGCTGGGTCTTGGCGATATCCCATAGGTTGTCGCCGGACTTGACCCGATAGCTGCGCGGTGCGCTGGGTGTGCGGCGAGCGACTGCCTGGAGCAGTTCTCCCGCCGGTTCGCTACCGATGCTCGAGGGAATGCTGAGAACCTGGCCGATGCGCAGCCGGTTGCTGCGCAGACGATTGAGTTCGCGCAGCGTCGTGACACTGACCTGGTGGCGGTTGGCAATGCTGCTGAGCGTGTCGCCCGGTCGTACGCTGTATTGCTGCCAGCTGACCATGTCCTGCGGCTTCATCAGCGCCAGGTTGGCTGCCAGCATTTCGGCCTTGTCCAGCGGCACCAGCAGCTGCTGCGGGCCGTCGAGGGTGATGCGCCGGGTGAACGCCGGATTGAGCTGGTAGAGCTCGTCCTCATCGAGATCGGCCATCTGGGCGACTCGCGCCAGGTCCATGCGCTGCTTGAGCGTCACGACTTCGAAGTAGGGTTCGTTGGCAATCGGGCTGAGCGTGATGCCGTAGGCTTCCGGTGCGTTGACCAACTGCGACAGTGCCAGCAGCTTGGGCACGTAGTCCCGCGTCTCGCGCGGCAGCGGCAGGTTCCAGTAATCGGTTGGCAGCCCGAGCTTCTGGTTGCGTTCGATGGCACGGCTGACGGTGCCTTCGCCTGCGTTGTACGCCGCCAGGGCCAGCAGCCAGTCACCGTTGAACAGGTCGTGCAGATAGCTCAGGTAGCGCAGGGCGGCGTTGGTCGAGGCGGTGATGTCACGCCGGCCGTCGTACCAGTTGGTCTGGCGCAGGTTGAAGTGGCGACCGGTAGAGGGGATGAACTGCCAGAGGCCTACGGCATGGGCCGGGGAATAGGCGAAGGGATCGTAGGCACTTTCGATCACCGGCAGCAACGCCAACTCCAGCGGCATGTCGCGCTCTTCCAGTCGCTCGACGATGTAATGAATGTACGGCGCGCCGCGCGTGGTGGCGGTCTGGACGGAAGCAGGGCGGCTGGCGAACAGCAGACGTTGCTGTTCGATGCGCGGATTGCTGTCCAGATGCTCCTGCAGCAGGAAACCGTCGCGAATGCGCTCCCAGATGTCCTCGTGCTCCGGCGCCACGGACTTGTCCGACAGCCACAGAGGCTCCTGCTCGTTGTTCAATGGAACGATCGAGCGGGTGGATGAGTAGTCCTGTGGCGCGTTGCTCTGACAGCCGACAAGGGCTATGCAGAGGGCGGCGGCGAGGGCGCGTCCAGAGGCTGCCAAGGCGTCTGGAACGCAGCGTTTTCTGGGCGCTGGCGGCATTGGCTGGGGGTATTCCGGGAAATAAAATTCGCCGGATTCTAAAAACCGGGTTCCGGTGGGTCAAGCGCGGCGCTGCGTTTCGGGAACCCGTCGAGGTTGTTCAGAAGCGATCCTTCCAGGCGCGCAGCGTGGCAAAAACCTCTGCCGGCGCGTCTGCTGCCGCTCCGCCATGCGCCTGCGCAGCCGCGCGCACCGCGGCTATCCCGCAGCGTAGAAAGGGATTGGTGGCCACCTCGAGGTCGATCCGCGTGGGCAGGCTGCTGCGGTTTGCCGCGCGGCACTCGGTAACATCCTGCAAGCGTTTGGTGATCGCGGCGTTGTTCGGTTCCACCACCGTGGCGAAGCGCAGGTTGCTCAGCGTGTACTCATGAGTGCAGTAGACGAACGTGCGCTCCGGCAGTGCCGCCAGGCGCTGCAACGATTCGTGCATCTGCTGTGGCGTGCCCTCGAACAGGCGCCCGCAGCCGGCGGCGAACAGCGTGTCGCCACTCAGCAGCCACGGTTGTTCGTCGTCGTGATGGTAATAGGCGATATGCCCCAGGGTGTGGCCGGGAACCGCCAACACCTGCAGCTCATGGCCGAGGATGCGAATCCGCTGGCCGTCTTGCAGTGGGTGATCGCAGCCGGGAATGCTTTCGTTGGCCGGGCCATGAACGCGGGCGCCGGTGCCTGCCTTGAGCGAGGTCACGCCGCCGACGTGGTCGTGGTGGTGATGGGTGATGAGGATGTCGGTCAACTGCCAGTCCGGGTTGGCCGCCAGCCAGGCCAGTACCGGCGCCGCGTCGCCGGGGTCGACCGCGGCGCAGCGGTGTTGCGCGTCATCCTGCAGCAGCCAGATATAGTTGTCGGTGAACGCGGGCAGTGCCTCGATCTTCAGCATGGTCGGGTCGCCAAGACAGTGACAAAGGCGCATCCTAGCAGGACATCGGCGAGCGTGAACCTAGCGAAACCGGCATCGAAGGCAGGATCGAGCAAAGGAGCCCAGCGATGAAGCCGCAACCTTGTGCCCAGGCAAACGATCAGTGGCAACGCATGATCGCAGAGGCGAACGACTGGTTCGACGGCCCGCTGGGGCGCCAGTTGCTCGAACAGGAGCGGCGCGTGCTCGCTGATGAATTGAACCGCTGCTTCGGCAGCTATCTCGTGCATTACGGGCCGTTTTCCGGCGCCTCGGTCGTGCCGCCGAAGATCAAGCGCAGCGTCAGGCTCGGGGCGGCACTGGCTGGCGTGGAAATCGTCTGCGAGGAGCAGGCCTGGCCCATCGGTGAGCACGCAGCCGATGTGGTGGTGCTGCAGCATGGTCTGGATTTCAGTCTGTCGCCCCACGCCCTGCTGCGCGAAGCGGCGCGGAGCGTGCGTCCGGGCGGACACCTGCTGATCGTCGGGATCAATCCCTGGAGCCTGTGGGGCGCCCGTCGCCTGCTGTCGCGCGAGCCGCTGCGGCAGGCGCGCTGCATCCGTCCGACACGGGTCGCGGACTGGCTCAACCTGCTCGGATTTGCGCTGGAGAATCGGCGTTTCGGGTGCTATTGTCCGCCGCTTTCCTCGGGCGAGTGGCAATCGCGGCTGCTGCGCCTGGAATCGCTTGGGCAGCGCCTGCAGGCGCCAAACGGCGGATTCTACGTCCTGGTGGCGCGCAAGCTGATGATCGGCCTGCGCCCGCTGCGTGAACAGCGGCGCGAACGCATGGGCAAGCTGCTGCCACTGCCGGTGGCCAAGGTCAGCCGGCGGGATGCCGAATAGCCGGGCGCCACGCCATTCCGATTGACAGGGTAAGCACTTTCTCATGAGCGACGAGCTGGTCGAAATCTATACGGATGGCGCCTGCAAGGGCAATCCGGGGCCCGGTGGCTGGGGTGCGTTGCTGATCTATAAAGGCGTCAAGCGCGAACTCTGGGGTGGTGAGGCGCAGACCACCAATAACCGCATGGAGCTGATGGCGGCGATTCGCGCGCTTGCCGAACTCAAGCGTCCCTGTCAGGTGCGCCTGGTGACAGATTCCCAGTACGTGATGCAGGGCATCAACGACTGGCTGCCGAACTGGAAGAAGCGCGGCTGGAAAACGGCCAGCAAGCAGCCGGTGAAGAACGCCGATCTCTGGCAGCAGCTCGACGAGCAGGTCAATCGTCATCAGGTCAGCTGGCAGTGGGTGCGCGGGCATACCGGCCATCCCGGCAACGAGCAGGCCGACCTGCTGGCCAACCGCGGTGTGGTGCAGGCCAAACGACAACCGATTGTGTAAGCGAGTCAAGACATGCGAAGCGTTGTGCTGGATACCGAAACCACGGGTATGCCGGTGACCGATGGGCACCGGATCATCGAGATCGGCTGCGTCGAAGTGATCGGCCGGCGCCTGACCGGACGGCATTACCACGTCTACCTGCAACCGGATCGCGAGGTGGATGAGGGCGCGATCGCCGTTCACGGCATCACCAACGAGTTTCTTGCCGACAAGCCGCGTTTCCGCGAGGTCGCCGATGAATTCTTCGAGTTCATCCGTGACGCGCAACTGGTTATCCATAACGCGGCGTTCGATATCGGATTCATCAACAACGAATTTGCCCTGCTCGGCCAGCAGGAGCGTGCCGAGATCACCGATCACTGCACGGTGCTCGATACCCTGCTGATGGCCCGCGAGCGCCATCCGGGCCAGCGCAACAGCCTGGATGCGCTGTGCAAGCGCTACGGCGTGGACAACTCGGGCCGCGACCTGCACGGCGCGCTGCTCGACGCCGAGATCCTCGCTGACGTCTGGCTGACCATGACCGGCGGGCAGACCAATCTTTCGCTGGCCGGCGACGGTGCGGACGCCGGCAACGGCGGCCGCCCGCAGCCGAGCCCGATTCGCCGGCTGCCGGCCGACCGGCAGCGCACCATCGTGCTGCGCGCCAGCGACGCGGAAATGGCGGCGCATGCCGCGCGCCTGGCTGTCATCGAGAAAGCCAGCGGCGCAGCCCCATTGTGGACGCAACTGGACGGCTGACGGTTTCCCCTATCGTTTTGGCGGTGGCGCTTCTACCCTGAGGTTGATCCTCCCAGGGAAGCGCTCATGCACAAAGACCTGAAGTTTCCGGTTCTCATCGTTCATCGCGACATCAAGGCCGATACCGTGGCCGGCGAACGCATTCGCGGCATCGCCGCCGAACTCGAGCAGGACGGCTTCGCCATCCTGCCGACCGCCAGCTCGGCCGAAGGCCGCATCGTTGCCTCCACTCACCATGGCCTGGCCTGCATTCTGGTGGCGGCCGAGGGTGCTGGCGAAAACCAGCGGCTGCTGCAGGATGTGCTGGAGCTGATTCGCGTGGCGCGCCGCCGCGCGCCGAAACTGCCGATCTTCGCGCTTGGCGAGCAGATCACCATCGAGAATGCGCCGGCCGAGGCGATGGCCGATCTCAATGAGTTGCGCGGCCTGCTGTACCTGTACGAAGACACCGTGCCGTTCCTCGCGCGACAGGTGGCGCGTGCTGCACGCAGTTATCTCGAGGACTTGCTGCCGCCGTTCTTCCGCGCGCTGGTGCAGCACACCCACGACTCCAACTATTCCTGGCATACGCCGGGGCACGGCGGCGGTGTGGCCTATCGCAAGAGTCCGGTGGGGCAGGCGTTCCACCAGTTCTTCGGCGAGAACACGCTGCGTTCCGATCTCTCGGTGTCGGTGCCCGAACTCGGCTCGCTGCTCGATCACACCGGTCCGCTGGCAGCGGCAGAGGCGCGGGCGGCACGCAATTTCGGGGCCGACCACACCTTCTTCGTCATCAACGGCACCTCGACGGCGAACAAGATCGTCTGGCACTCGATGGTCGCGCGCGACGATCTGGTGCTGGTCGACCGCAACTGCCACAAGTCGATCCTGCACGCGATCATCATGACCGGCGCGATTCCGCTGTATCTCTCGCCGGCGCGTAACGAGCTGGGCATCATCGGTCCGATCCCGCTGTCGGAGTTCAGCCGCGAGTCGATCGCAGCCAAGATCGATGCCAACCCGCTCGCCCGCGGCCGGGCGCCGAAGGTGAAGCTCGCGGTCATCACCAACTCGACCTACGATGGCCTGTGCTACAACGCCAACCTGATCAAGCGCGCGCTGGCCGACAGCATCGAGGTGCTGCATTTCGACGAAGCCTGGTTCGCCTATGCCGCGTTCCACGAGTTCTATGACGGCCGTTACGGCATGGACACGCGCGAGCAGGGCCCGCTGGTGTTCACCACCCACTCGACGCACAAGCTGCTGGCGGCCTTCAGCCAGGCTTCGATGATCCATGTGCTCGACAGCCGCACGCGACAGCTGGACCGTGACCGCTTCAACGAGGCGTTCATGATGCACACCTCCACCTCGCCGCAGTACGGCATCCTCGCCTCGCTGGACGTGGCGTCGGCCATGATGGAAGGGCCGGCCGGGCGATCGCTGATCCAGGAGACGTTCGACGAGGCGCTGAGCTTCCGCCGGGCGCTGGCCAACCTGCGCCAGCACATCGCAGAGGACGACTGGTGGTTCACCATCTGGCAGCCGCCCAGGGTCGACGGTGCCGAAGCGCCGGCGGCGACCGACTGGGTACTCGAACCGGAGGCCGACTGGCATGGTTTCGGCGAGATGGCCGAGGACTACGTGCTGCTCGACCCCATCAAGGTGACCCTGGCGACCCCTGGCCTCAATGCCGCCGGCAAGCTGAGCGAGCACGGCATCCCGGCGGCGGCGGTCAGCAAGTTCCTCTGGGAGCGCGGCCTGGTGGTGGAGAAGACCGGCCTGTACTCGATGCTGGTGCTGTTCTCGATGGGAATCACCAAGGGCAAGTGGAGCACCCTGCTGACCGAGTTGCTGGAGTTCAAGCGCGACTACGACGCCAATCGCCCGCTCTGCGAGACGCTGCCTTCCATCGCGCGTGCCGGGGGCGCCGCCTACGACGGCATGGGTTTGCGCGACCTGTGTGACGAACTGCATCGCTGTTATCGCGAGAACGCCACCGCGCGGGCGATGCGGCGGATGTACACGCTCTTGCCGGAACTTGCGCTCAAGCCCGCCGATGCCTACGACAAGCTGGTGCGCGGGGAGGTCGAGGCGGTGCCCATCGATGAACTGGAAGGACGCATCTGTGCGGTCATGCTGGTGCCGTATCCGCCGGGCATTCCACTGATCATGCCAGGCGAGCGCTTTACACCACAGACCCGCTCGATTGTGGATTACCTTCGCTTCGCCCGCGCCTTCGCCGAGCGTTTCCCGGGCTTCGATGCCGATGTGCATGGTCTGCAGAAGGAGC
This sequence comes from Stutzerimonas stutzeri TS44, assembly GCA_000263395.1. Lineage (GTDB taxonomy): Bacteria > Pseudomonadota > Gammaproteobacteria > Pseudomonadales > Pseudomonadaceae > Stutzerimonas > Stutzerimonas stutzeri_C. The sequence continues at coordinate 181,320 of AJXE01000005.1, read as the reverse complement.
AAGCTGCGGCAGACACCTTGTATACCGTGGATTGTGTGCGCGAAGCTTGAACGGCTTTTTTACAAGCCGTTCAGTGGGTTATGGCGAGCGTTCTTTGTGCGCTGAGCATGCGTGGTCTGTATCACATCGTCCGCATCGACATGCACCGGCCCGCGGGCCGCTTGTTATAGTTGCGCCGCTAGAAACAGGCCGTCAGACGAAAAAGTTTCCATGCCGCCTGCCGCGCTTGCTGCATCGGCTGCCGAGGATCGTAGCGTGAACCAATACCAAGCCTTTCATGTCGAGCTGGCTGACAAAGTCGCAAATGTCGTGATCAATCGGCCCGAGAAGATCAATGCGATGAACGCGGCCTTCTGGACCGAGATCATCGATATCTTCAACTGGATCGACGAAACCGATGACGTTCGTGTCGTGGTGCTCAGCGGAGCGGGTGCGCATTTTTCCTCGGGTATCGATCTGCAACTGTTGGCGCAGGTGGGCAGCGAGCTGGGCAAGGATATTGGGCGTAACGCCGAGAAACTGCGGCGCAAGATTCTCTCGCTGCAGGCCTCGTTCAACGCCGTCGATAATTGCCGCAAGCCGGTCATCGCGGCGATCCAGGGCTATTGCCTGGGCGGTGCGATCGACCTGATTTCCGCGTGCGACATGCGCTACAGCACTACCGATGCACAGTTCTCGATCAAGGAGATCGACATGGGCATGGCGGCCGATGTCGGTACGCTGCAGCGGCTGCCGCGGATCATCGGCGACGGCATGATGCGCGAGCTCGCCTTTACCGGCCGCACCATCGACGGCGAGGAGGCGCGCGCCATTGGCCTGGTCAACCGTACCTACGCCGATCAGCAGGCGTTGCAGGACGGCGTGCGGGACCTGGCGAGACAGATCGCGGAAAAATCGCCCCTGGCGATTCGCGGCACCAAGAAAATGATCCGCTACATGCGTGACCATCGCGTCGATGACGGGCTGGAATACATGGCCACCTGGAACGCCGCGATGCTGCAGGCGGCCGATCTGCGGGTCGCGGTCACCGCGCATATGAGCAAACAGAAGCCGGACTTTGCCGACTGATGCGTCACTTCAACGTTGCGCGGGAGGCGCACTAGGCATGGTTACTGGAGCTACATCGCTCGGTCTGGTTCGCGACGAACTGTTCGCCACGATGGAAGAGGCCGAGCAGAGCCTCGAACACTTCATCATCGACCGCAACAACGGCGGCCTGCTGCAGCAGGCGGTGGAGAATCTCAAGCAGATTCGCGGAACGCTCAATCTGATCGAACTGGCCGGCGCGGAGCTGCTGGCGCAGGAAGTGCTGCAGCTCGCGATGGACATCCCGGTCGGTGCCAGCGAGGAGCGTGACAGCCAGATGGCGGCGATGAGCAACGGCCTGTATGTGCTGCGGCGCTATCTCGAAAGTGTCGATGCGAGCCGGCAGGAAATGCCCGAGGTGCTGCTGCCGGCGATCAATACCTTGCGTCTGGCGGCTGCGCAACCGCTGCTGCCGGAGAGCTTCTTTTTCAGCGCGCGCCTGGATCATGCGCGTCCGGAGAGCGTGACGCCCATGCGGGCTGTCGCCGACCTGAAGGCCGAGACGCGCCGCCTGCGGCACATGTACCAGGTTGGCCTGCTGGGTTTCCTCCGTGAGGAGAACCTGGCCGCCAGCCTGAAATTGATGACACGGGCGCTGGGGCGACTCGAGCAGCTCTACGCTCACCTGCCGGCCGGGCGTTTGTGCTGGATCGGCGGTGCGGCGCTGGAGAGTCAGCTCGACGGCCAATTGTTGCCGCGCAAATCGCGCAAGCAGCTGTTTTCCCGCCTGGATCGCGAGCTCAAGCAACTGCTCGGCAATCAGGACTACGAGACCTCGCGCAGTCTGCTCAAGGAATTACTGTATCTGGTTGCTCTGGCCGACAGCGCCGGGCCGCTCGCGTTACAGGTGCGAGAGGTGTTTGCGCTCGGCTCGCTGCCGTTCACCGATCACATGCTGGAGGAAGAATCCCAGCGCCTGGCCGGCCCCGGCCAGGGGGTGATGCGCTCGCTGTCCTCGGCCATCCGCGAAGAGCTGGCCAGCCTCAAGGACCTGCTGGATCTGATCGAGCGCGGTACGGCGCCGGCCGAGGCCTTCGCCAACCTGCACGCGCTGCTCGGCAAACTGGCCAAGACGCTCGGCATGGTCGGCCTGTCGTCGGCGGCCAACACGCTGCATGTGCAACTGGCGGTGGTTTCCGGCTGGACGCAGGAGCAGCCTGCGCAGGCGCAGGAACTGCTTCGCCTGGCCGATGCCGTGCTCTATGTGGAAAGCATGGTCGCCAGCCTGGAGAAGGGCGAGCGCCGCGAAGGACGGCTGTCGCCAGCCTCGCCGGGACTCGAAGCCGAGGCCTTTGCCAATCACCAGCTGACCGAGGCCTACATCGTGGTCATCGACGAGGCATCCGCCGGGCTGGCGCTGGCGAAGCGGGCGATCACCGCCTATCTGGAATCCAACGGTGAAAAGCTGCATCTGGCCAACGTACCCTTCAGTCTGCAGGCCGTGCGTGGAGGCCTGCGCTTTCTCGAGCAGGAACGCGCTGCCGAGCTGATCGGCGCTTGCGCGGATTTCATTCAGAAACAGATGCTCGAAACCACTCAGATGCCTGCCGAGCAGATGCTCGAGACGCTCGCCGATGCGCTGACCAGCCTGGAATACTACCTGGACGGTGGCGCGATACTGCGTCGCGACGATTCGCGCGCCAGCGTGCTCGATCTGGCCAGCGAAAGCGTCCGGGCGCTTGGAATGCCGGTTGCCGCCTGATGAGCCTGCGCTGGCACGCCGCCCTGCTCGATCCCGCTACGCCGGGCGGCTGGGCCGTGGTGCACTGCCAGCAGCAGTTCCTTTTCGACAGCAGTGGCGTGCTGTTTCCACGTGATTGGCTCAAGCGTCTGGAGCTGCCGCTGCTGAGCGAGCAGGGGCTGGGCTACTTCGATGGCGATGCGGTGTTCCTTTTCGAACTGGACCACGCGGTCGCCGTGCCGGGCGCGAACTGGCAGGGGCTGCGCCAGTTCATGCTGCACAACGACGACCGCGATCTGTTCAGCATGCTTGGCTATGCCGCGCAGATCGGGACCTGGGCAACCCAGCATCGCTTCTGTGGCCATTGCGGGGCGCGGATGCAGCAGCATGCGCGCGAGCGCGCCATGCATTGTCCGGATTGCGGCATCCATCACTACCCGCGCCTTTCGCCCAGCATGATCGTGCTGGTCACGCGGGGCGACGAAGTGCTGCTGGCACGCTCGCCGCGTTTCGCCGCCGGGGTGTACAGCACGCTGGCCGGCTACGTCGAGCCGGGTGAGTCGGTCGAGCAATGCGTCGAGCGCGAGGTACGCGAAGAGGTCGGTGTATCGATTCACCCGCCACAGTACATCACCAGTCAGGGCTGGCCGTTCCCGCATTCGTTGATGTTGGGCTTCCATGCCGAATATGCGGCGGGCGAGATCGTTCCTCAACCCGAGGAAATCGAGGATGCGCGCTGGTTTTCCATTCACCGCCTGCCGGAACTGCCGGTGCGCCAGTCGATCGCCCGTTATCTGATCGAGCTGTATCTGGCACGGCACCTAGGCCGCGACGACCCAGTGCTGCCAGGCTAGGCGCAGACTCAGCGCCAGCACCACCAGAATGAACACCGGGCGGATGAACCGCGCGCCGCCCTGGATGGCCGTGCGCGCACCGAAGTAGGCGCCGCTCATCAAGGCGATGCCCATGCCGATGCCCAGCACCCAGGCAACCTGCCCGGCGATGATGAAGACGGCCAGGGCGGCGGCATTGCTGACGAAGTTCATGCTGCGCGCCACACCGCTGGCGCGTAGCAGGTCGAGCGGGTAGAGCAGCAGGCTGCTGACGGTCCAGAATGCGCCGGTACCCGGCCCCGCGACGCCGTCGTAAAACCCCAGCCCCAGGCCCTGCGGCCATTGCCGATGCCGGGCGATAGGTAGCTGGGCCGCCGTTGCGGTGCTCGTCGGTGTGCGGCTGAACAGCAGGTACAGGCCGCAGCCGCAGACTACCAGCGGCAGCATCTGATTCAGCCAGCTTGCCGGCAGTCGATGGGCGAGGACGGCGCCCAGCGTGGCCCCGATCGCCGTGCCGAGCAGTGCCCGCCGCCAGAGCTGCGGGTCGAACAGGTGCCGTCGATAAAAGGTGTAGCTGGCCGTGGCCGAACCGAAGGTGGCGCACAGTTTGTTGGTGCCCAGCACCAGATGCGGTGGCAGGCCGGCGGTGAGCAGCGCAGGAATGGTCAGCAGCCCGCCGCCACCGGCGATCGCATCGATGAAGCCGGCGATGAACGCGACGACAATCAGTGCCAGCAGGGACAGCGGATCAAGGGCAAGTTCGAACGCAAAAGGCATCGGACACTCGTGGCGGTCGGGAGTGGAAATGTATCGAGCATAAGGCGCTGCCCGCGACAAGTCTGCGGACAGAGCGCCCAGGTCGGCGGCTCGTGAACGATGGGACGGGATTGCGTGCAAGCCAAGTTGCCGAGGCGTGATGGATGTCCCACGACCACGCTGGATGCCCGCCCGGACGCTGCGGATAATGCCGCACTCGTAGGGGAAAGGCAGCAGTCATGCAATATCTCGGGCTTGCGGTGGTGGTGGCGTTACTCGCTCTGGTGGTTCTGCTGGTGGCGTTGCGCATGCTGTTTGGCGGCAACTGGCTGCTCGGCTGGCTGCGCGGTACGTTCGGCTTGCTGCTGCTCGCGCTGACCGCGGTGATCGGCTTCATCGCCTACGATGTCCGCGACTACCAGCCCATCGCAAGCGATACGCCTCTGGCCACGCTGGTCTTCCATGCGCAGGGCAGGCAGCGCTATGAGGTCGAGATTCAGGGCCGCCAGCAGCACTCGGTGATTCTGGAAGGAGACCTGTGGCAGCTGGAGGTGCACACGCTGCGCTGGAGCGGGCTGGCCGCGCTGATCGGGCTGGAGCCGGGTTATCGGCTGCAGGCGCTGTCCGGTCGCTACCTTTCCGTGGAGCAGCAGGAGCAGGCGCGTCATACACGGGTGCCGCTGACGAATGACACTGCCTTGCCGGTCCGGGACTGGCTGAAGACCGTGGATTGGGACGTTCCCTTCATTGAACCGCAGACGCAGCGCGTGAGTTTCATGCCGCTGGCCGACGGTGCGGCCTTCCAGATCGAGCAGTCGGCGACCGGATTGCTCGCAACACCGATGACCGCTGAAGCGCGCCAGGCGCTGAAGGACTGGTAGGACGCAGCGCGCAATAAGAAAGGGAGCTTGATCGCTCCCTTTTTCATTGATCGCCGCTCAGGCCAGGTAGCCGCCGTCGACGTTGAGCGCCACGCCGGTGGTGTAGCTGGAGGCATCGCTGGCGAGGTACAGCACGGCGCCGGCCATTTCGCCGGGATCGGCAACGCGGCGCAGGGGAATGTGTTGCAAGGCTGCCTCGCGGATGCTGTCGTTCTTGACCAGCGCCGAAGCGAACCTGGTGTCGGTCAGGCCCGGCAGCAGGGCGTTGCAGCGGATGCCGAACTGCGCGCACTCCTTGGCGAAGGCCTTGGTCATGTTGATCACCGCGCCTTTGCTGATCGAATAGATGCCCTGGAAATCGCCCGGCGAGACGCCATTGATCGAGGCGACGTTGATGATGCTGCCGCCACCCTGCTGGCGCATCAGCTTGCCGGCCTCGACGGACATGTAGAAGTAGCCGCGGACGTTGACGTCGACGGTCTTCTGGAACGCCGACACGTCGGTGTCGAGGATATGGCAGAACTGCGGATTGGTGGCGGCGTTGTTCACCAGGATATCGAGGCGGCCGAACTCTTCGCGAATCCTGGCGAAGACCGCCTGGATCTGCTCCATTTCGCCGATATGGCAGGCCACGGCAGTGGCCTTGCCACCGTCGGCGATGATCGAGTCGGCCACGGCCTGGCAGCCTTCGAGCTTGCGGCTGGAGACGATCACGTGGGCACCCTGCTGGGCCAGCAGGCGGGCGATGGCTTCGCCGATGCCGCGGCTGGCGCCGGAAACGAAGGCGATCTTGCCATCCAGGTCGAACAGCTGGGTCTTGGACATCGAGGGTTCCTCTTGTTGTGCGTGGTTCGGCCCCATCGCAGGAGCCGAAGTGGGTTCAGAGCCGAGAGTGTTCGATCACCTGCAGCGCTTTTTGCTCGAGCAGGCGGTTCATGGCGATGAAGCGGGCGAAACGCTGGTCCTGCGTCTGCCCGTGATAGAAGCGGTAGTAGATCTGCTGGATGATGCCGGCGAGTCGAAACAGGCCGTAGGTGTAATAGAAGTCGATGCAGGGAATTTCGATGCCGGCGCGGCGGGCGTAGTACTCAACGAAGCCGGTGCGTGTATGCATGCCCGGCAGGTGGCTGGGTTGCCGGCGCATGGCCTGCATGGCGGGCGGATCGTTCGCTTCGATCCAGTAGGCCAGCGTATTGCCCAGATCCATGAGCGGATCGCCGATGGTGGTCATTTCCCAATCCAGGACACCGATGATCTGCATCGGGTTTTGCGGGTTGAGGATGACGTTGTCGAAGCGGTAGTCGTTATGGACGATGCCGGGCTTGGGATGATCGGCCGGCATCTTGGCCTTCAGCCAGGCGACAACCGGCGCCCACTGCGGCGCATCGGGCGTCAGGGCGCGTTCGTAACGCTCGCTCCAGCCTTCGATCTGGCGTTTCACATAGCCTTCCGGCCGGCCCAGATCGGCTAATCCACACGCCTGGTAATCGACGTTGTGCAGCTCCACGAGCTTGTCGATGAAGTTTTCGCAAAGCGCGCGGGTCTGCCGCTCGTCAAAGTCCAGCTCCGCTGGCAGCTCGGCGCGCAGGATGATGCCGTTGACGCGCTCCATCACATAGAACTCGGCACCGATCACCGACTCGTCGGTGCAGTGGACGTACGCCTTGGGGCAATACGGAAAACCAGTGTTCAGCTGGTTGAGGATGCGGTACTCGCGGCCCATGTCGTGGGCGGACCTGGCCTTGCGACCGAACGGTGGGCGGCGCAGCACCAGCTCCCGGTTCGGATATTCGAGCAGGTAGGTGAGGTTCGATGCGCCGCCGGGAAACTGGGAAATCCGCAGGCTGCCTTCCAGATCGGGAATGTGCGCCTTGAGGTAGCGATCCACGATCTCGACCGGCAGCTCCTCGCCTTCGCGGATACATGTGGTTTGATCCGTAAGCGCCATGTTTTATCCCTTCTGCTTATGTTTGGTGCTCTAGATGATTCAGTAATCTAATGCTGCGACCAGTGTTGACCAAGTGCGGTCCGCTGTTATTGGCGAGGTTGTTGACACCCGATCAGGACAGTTGATCGCCTGTGCAGCGGGCGCGGCTCATAAAAAAACCGAAGCCAAACGGCTTCGGTTCTCCTGTCGCAAACGGCTCGCCTTACGCGGGGAACAGTTCGCTGAGTTTCAAGGCCAGCATCATGTCGCCTTCGGTGCGCAGCTTGCCGCCCATGAAGGCCTGCATGCCGTCGGTTTCGCCGCTGACGATACCCTGCATGGTTTCGCTATCCATGATCAGCGTGACGTTGGCATCGCTGGAATCGCCCTGCTGCAGGTCGCAGGTGCCGTCCTTGACCGTCAGGTAGTAGTTCTCGGCGTCGGTGATGTTGAACTGGAAGACCAGATCCAGGCCGGCGGCGGCGCTCGGGTTGAATTTGGACTGCATGCCCTTGAAGGTTTCGGCGACGTTGCTCATGACGTGTTCCTTTATTTTGATGTGGATGAAACATGCAGCCTGGGGCCGCTCTTGGGCTGGGCTTATCGATGGGTGACAAGCTCCGGGTTCTTCAACAATTGCAGGTGCGCGTGACTGTTGAACGAAGCCAGCGCGACCTCGCGGTCACGAAACTTCAACTGGCTGAGCGAGGTATTGACGATCTGCCAGTTCAACTCGAATGCCTTGATTGCTGGGACACCGATGATCCGCTGCAACAATGCGGTAATGGTGCCGCCGGAGGTGAATACGGCAATCCTGTCGCTCTTTTCAGCCTGCTCGAGCACGCACTCCAGGCCGCCGACGACCCGCTCGAGAAAGCTGCTCCAGCTCTCCAGTTCGTCCTTTTCGTGTTCGCCGGAAACCCAGCGATGCACAACGAAGCTGAACAGCCGCTGGAACTCGGCACGATGGCTGGCAGCGTTGCGCAGGATATGCAGAGCGTTCGGCTCGAGTTCCAGCAGTTCGGGGAGGTGCGCACGGATGACCGCATCGGCGTGGAATTCGTTGAACGCCGCGTCGATCTCCAGCGCCGGCTGGCATTTTTCCGTTCGGGCCAGACGGGCGAGAGTGGTGCGCGCAGTGTCCTGCTGGCGATGCAGTTCGCCGCTGATGCAGCGATCGAAGTGGATGCCGAGCTGCGCCAGATAGTCACCCAGCGCTTCGGCCTGGCGGTATCCCAGCGGCGAGAGCACGTCGTAGTCCTGCGCACCGAAAGACGCCTGAGCATGTCTGATCAGGTAGATACTGCCCATTGTTCTTGTCATGCCCGTTCGCTGGTTTTTCGCGAGGGTAGGAGGAGCGGCGGGGAGTGTCAACGACAATTCATACGTTTGTTTGAATTGGTGCCGTGCTGGTTCCGCTACAGGCACCCCGGTATGCTTGCCCATCCGGCGCCGTACGAGCGAATACCGACGGCTGTCATTCAAACTCCAAGGAGCGATCGTGGAATTTCTTGCCGATTACGCCAGTTTCCTGGCCAAGACCGTGACGCTGGTGCTGGCCATCGTGGTCGTGCTCATCGTCCTGGCGTCGTCGCGACGTGGCCGCGGCAAGTCGAGCGGCGGCAATCTGCAGGTGCACAAGCTCAACGATTTCTACAAGGCGATGCGCGAGCGCCTCGAGCAAGCGGTGCTGGAGAAGGATCAGCTCAAGGCGCAGCGCAAGCGCGAGGCGAAGGCTGCCAAGCAGGCGAAGAAGACCGAGACGCCGTCGCGCGTATTCGTGCTGGACTTCGATGGTGACCTCAAGGCGTCCGCTGTCGAAAGCCTGCGCCACGAAATCACCGCACTGCTGAGCCTGGCCACGCCGCAGGATGAAGTGGTGCTGCGCCTGGAGAGCGGTGGCGGCATGGTGCACAGCTATGGCCTGGCCGCTTCGCAACTGGTGCGCATCCGCGATGCCGGCGTGCCGCTGACGGTCTGTGTCGACAAGGTCGCGGCCAGCGGCGGCTACATGATGGCCTGCATCGGCGATCGGATTCTCACCGCGCCGTTCGCCATCCTCGGCTCCATCGGCGTGGTGGCGCAGTTGCCCAACCTGCATCGGTTGCTGAAGAAGCATGACGTCGACTTCGAGGTGCTCACCGCCGGCGAGTACAAGCGCACGCTGACGGTATTTGGCGAGAACACCGAGAAGGGCCGGGAGAAATTCCAGGAAGACCTGCAGACCACGCATGACCTGTTCAAGAACTTCGTCGCGCGTTACCGGCAGCAGGTCAGCATCGACGACGTGGCCACGGGCGAAGTCTGGCTGGGCACCGCTGCACTGGGCAAGCACCTGGCCGACGAGATCAAGACCAGCGACCAGTACCTGGCCGAGCGCGCGCATGAGGCTGAACTTTTCCATCTGCACTATGCGCAGAAAAAGAGTCTGCCCGAGCGCTTTGGCATGGCGGCAAGCGCTTTGATCGAGCACGGCGTGGCCAAGGGCTGGAAGCAAATCAACGAACAGAAATTCTGGCGATAGAGGAGAGGCGCATGAGTAGCTTCAAGGCATTGCAGGTCAGCGAGGACGGGCAGGGACATTTCGCGTTGCGTATCGTCGAGCGAGCGATCGATGAGTTGCCCGCCGGCGAGGTGCTCATCCGGGTGCGCTATTCCTCGTTGAACTACAAGGACGCGCTCTCGGCCAGCGGCAATCGCGGCGTGACCCGCCAGTATCCGCATACACCGGGTATCGATGCGGCGGGGGTGGTCGAGGCGTCGAGCGTCGCCGAGCTGAAGGCTGGCGATGAGGTGATTGTCACCGGCTACGATCTGGGCATGAACACCGCAGGTGGTTTCGGCCAGTACATCCGTGTTCCCGCGGCCTGGGTGATCAAACGTCCGCAAGGACTCTCGCTGCGGGATTCGATGATCTTCGGAACCGCCGGCCTGACCGCTGCACTGTGTGTCGAGAAGCTCGAGCGCGCGGGATTGGAGCCTGGTGCGGCGCCGGTGCTGGTCACGGGCGCTACCGGCGGGGTGGGCAGTATTGCCGTGGCTTTGCTGGCACGGCTGGGCTATACCGTTGCGGCCATGACTGGCAAGGCAGAGCAGGGCGAGCTGCTGCGTCGTCTGGGCGCCAGCCAGATCGTCGAGCGCAGCGCGTTGCAGGCTGGAACAGAGAAGGCGCTGCTGAAAGAGCAATGGGGCGGTGCAGTGGATACCGTCGGCGGGGAGATTCTGTTCAACGTGGTGAAGTCGTTGCAGCGTGGGGCCAGTGTGGCCTGCTGCGGTCTGACCGCCGGAACGCAGTTTTCAGCCAGCGTGCTGCCGTTCATCCTGCGCGGGGTCAACCTGCTGGGTGTCGACTCGGTCGAGATTCCGCTGGTCGAGAAGGCCTCGATGTGGGACAAGCTCTCGCTGCAATGGCGTCTGCCGCACCTGGACGAGCTGGCCGAGGAGATCGACCTACAACAATTGCCTGACGCGATTGAGCGTATCCTGGCCGGGCAGCAAGTGGGGCGGGTGCTGGTGCGGCTGGACTGACAGCCTGTTGCGTAAATGAAAAAACCCGCCATCAGGCGGGTTTTTTATGTGTGCGATTCAGCCCTGACGTCGGCGGAACAACGGCAGGCGCTCGTCCACTGCTGCCTGGTAGCGCACGGAGAAGTCCTTCAGGCTCTGCAGCGCGTCTTCCGGGTCGCGATCGGCACGAATGGCAAACGCATCGAAGCCACAGCGGCGCATGTAGAACAGCTGATCGCGCAGCACGTCGCCAATCGCGCGGATCTCGCCCTTGTAGCCATAGCGTTCGCGCAGCAGGCGGGCGCTGGAGTAGTGGCGGCCGTCGGTAAACTTGGGGAAGTTGAGCGCGATTACCTGGAAGTGTTCCAGATCGTCGGCGATCTCTTCGACTTCCTCGTTGGAATCCAGCCAGATGCCCAGGCCGCCGTCACGCGCCTTGAGTGCGTGTGCGTGATCGATCCACAGGTGCAGCGGCACGATCACGTCATCGCAGTTGGACAGGCCGTCCAGCGTCTCTTCCTTGGGCAGCAGGTGCCAGGTTTCGTCGATGATCTGCTCGTTCTTAATGATTCGCTGCATACACTCGCTCCTTGAAGGGATCGATGCCGACGCGGCGGAAGGTGTCGATAAACTGTTCATCTTCGGTACGCAGCTCCACATAGACGCTGATGATCTTTTCGATCACATCCGGCACGACGTCCTGTGCGAAGGACGGGCCGAGAATCTGCCCCAGGCTGGAATCGCGGCCGGAGCTGCCGCCCAGCGAGACCTGATAGAACTCGGCGCCTTTCTTGTCGACGCCAAGAATGCCGATATGACCGATGTGGTGATGACCGCAGGCGTTCATGCAGCCGGAGATGTTCAAGTCCAGATCACCGATGTCGAACAGGTAATCCAGATCGTCGAAGCGGCGTTGAATGGCTTCGGCCACCGGGATCGACTTGGCGTTCGCCAGCGAGCAGAAATCGCCGCCGGGGCAGCAGATGATGTCGGTCAGTAGCCCGATGTTCGGTGTCGCTACGCCGAGTTCGCGCAGCTCGTGCCACAGCTCGAACAGACGGCTTTGCTCGACGTCCGCAAGAATAATGTTCTGCTCGTGGGAGTTGCGCACCTCGCCGAAACTGTAGCGGTCGGCCAGGTCGGCAATGGCGTCGAGCTGTTTGTCGGTGACGTCACCAGGCGTGTTGCCGGTGCTCTTCAGCGACAGTGTCACGGCGGCATAACCGGGCTTCTTGTGCGCGACCACGTTGCGCTGGCGCCAGCGAGCGAAGCCGGGGTGTTCGGCGTCCAGCTGCGCGAGGGCCGCACTCTGATCTTCCAGCTCTTTGTAAGCCGGATCGACGAAGAAGCGCCCGATGCGCTCGACTTCGGCATCGGTCAGGGTGCTCGGGCCATCTTTCAGATGGGCCCACTCGGCCTCGACGCGCTCGGCGAAAACTTCCGGGGTCAGCGCCTTGACCAGAATCTTGATACGCGCCTTGAACTTATTGTCACGACGACCGTAGCGGTTGTAGACCCGCACGATGGCTTCCAGGTAGCTGAGCAGATGCTGCCACGGCAGGAATTCACGGATGAAGCTGCCAACAATCGGCGTGCGGCCCAGGCCACCGCCAACCGAGACGCGGAAGCCCAGCTCGCCGGCGGCGTTGTGCACCGCTTCCAGCCCGATGTCATGCACCTCGATGGCGGCGCGGTCGCTGACGGCGCCGTTGACGGCAATCTTGAACTTGCGCGGCAGGTAGGCGAATTCCGGATGGAACGTCGACCATTGGCGAATGATTTCGCACCACGGGCGCGGGTCGATCAGTTCGTCGTGGGCAACGCCGGCAAACTGGTCGGTGGTGGTGTTGCGGATGCAGTTGCCGCTGGTCTGGATCGCATGCATCTGCACGGTCGCCAGCTCGGCGAGAATGTCCGGGATGTCTTCGAGTTCCGGCCAGTTGAATTGCACGTTGGTGCGCGTGCTCACATGCGCGTAGCCCTTGTCGTAGCGACGGGCGATATACGCCAGCTTGCGCAGCTGGGTGGAAGACAGCAGACCATAGGGGACGGCGATGCGCAGCATCGGAGCGAAACGCTGGATGTACAGGCCGTTCTGCAGACGCAGAGGGAGAAACTCATCACCGGCAAGCTCACCCGCGAGGAATCGGCGGGTCTGGTCGCGGAACTGACGTACCCGGTCCTCGATGATGTGTTGGTCGTACTGATCGTAAACGTACATGAAGTGTCCTGTTTTCAGGCTGGCTACAGCTTGTCGCGCGCACGGCTGCGCACCCTACGAGGAAGGGCGGCAAGATACCAGTTCGTGGTTATACGCAAAAGTGATGTTTGGGAATATGTTTAGAACGAAACTATTCATTCCAGCGCTATCGGACCGATGACCGGGTGGCGGCGGTTGCGATGATCTTTACTGGCTTGGTGACAGTGCTTCGCACTCAGCCGAAGGAGATGTTCCATGAATCATCGCGACAGTCTGGTGGATGCGGCAGCCATTCTCTTTCTGATCCTGCTGGCCGTGGGCACGGCGATCTTCTGGCTCAGTCAGCAATGAAGCCGCTACTCATGCGCCCGCGAGGTGGATCACCAGCCTGACCAGAGCGAGAAGGACGAGCACGAACATCACCATGAAGCCGATGCCGAGCAGGATGAAGTGGCCAGGCTTGCCCTGGGTGAAGTCGCGGACGCGGTTCTTGCCGCTCTGCACGCCCAGCGCCGCAGCGAACATGCTTTGCAGCATCTGGCGCAGGGTCATGGGTTTGTGCTGCTGTTCGTCGCTCATATCGCAGGCTCATGCCGAGGCGTTGCCTGGAGTCTAGTCGAGCGTGCGCAGGTTTCGGGTTGGCGGTCGAGAAAACCAGACCGCAGACCTGACGATTGGTCAGGCCTGCGGCCGCTGCGTCGTCAGTCGGCCTTGATCGAGATGGCTTTCTCGCCTGGCTGGGCGCCGGGCTTCTTCGGCAGCGTGAGCGACAGCACGCCCTTGCTGAAACGGGCGTCGATCTGCTCGCGGTCGACGCCGTCCGGCAGGGCGAAGCTGCGCTGGAAGCTGCCGAACGAACGCTCGGAGAGGTGATAGCCCTGCTTCTCCTCCTTGCGTTCCTGGCGTTTCTCGCCCTTGATGACCAGCGTATCGCCGACCAGTTTGACCTCGATGTCCGACTGGTCCATGCCCGGCAGTTCGGCGGTGATTTCGAAGGCGTGATCCTTCTCGACCACGTCCACCGCCGGCATGCGGTTGAGCGCGCCTTGCCAGAACGGCGTGGTTTCCAGGCTGTGGCGGCCGGGTCGATGCCAGGAGCGATCGAAGTCATCGAACAGGCGGTCGATCTGTCGGCGCAGACCTTCGAACGGACGCCAGTTTTCCTGGCTGGCTGGCGGCTGGGCGCTGGACTCCTTGGCGTCACTTGCTGCAGGTTTGTTCGACGTGTCTGTCATTTGTAACCTCCATTAAGCGTGTGGTTGCGTAAGGCCAAATCAGTTTGGTCTCTTCGCCGGAGTGGCGTTTGATCCCCGTCAAGCCATATCAGAGGTTCGCCTTGAACCAGTCCCACAGGCCGAACGAGAAGTTGGGCAGCAGGTCGATGCCCAGCGCCGACTTGAACAGGTAGAGAATCGCCAGCCCGAGCAAAGCACTGAACAGCAGGAAAAGTGTAGCCAGCGCAGCCTTGGCGGCCAGTGAAAGGTGTTGCCCGGTGCGCGAGTGGCCGCGCTTGTTGCGCCCGGCGAGCACGGCGAAGTAGTACTGCGCGCCCAGCAGCCGGAAGGTGCCGCGCAAGTCGACCCCGTGCTTGACCCAGGAGCGCGCGCCGAATACCTGGCGTAGCGCTTCGAGCTGCGCGTCCGTGAACGATTCGCGCAGCTGCTCCGGCAGGCGTTGCTTGAGGCCTTTTACGAATGGGTCATCGGCCAGCGCCGCGTCGGTAAAGGGCGCGGGATAGGGCGCGTGGTCGGTGTCGGAGGAGGATTCGCGGGACGGCATGGCAGTTTCCCCGTTTTCGATGGATGGCTAGGCGTCGATGCTCGCTTCGCGGGTCGTGCGGATTCGTCCGAGGCTGGCCGCCAGCGAGGCGAAGTCGGGGCGCTCGCTGCCCTCGGCGAGCAGGCATTGCCGGCGCAGGCGGTCGAGTTGCAGCACACGCTCGTCGTCCGCGTGCGTGCAACGCTGCAGCAGTTCTTCGAGCAGACAGCCGAAGGCGCGTACCTCGATACGTTGCAGTGCCTGCCCGATGCGGCTGTCGGCATCGAAGAATGAGGCTGCGCCGAAATCGCTGAGCAGGCACTGGCCCTGTGCGTTCACCAGCAGGTTGTGGGCATAGAGGTCGCCATGCAGGATGCCGCGCCCGTGCAGGTGCGCAACCGCCGAGGCCGTGCCGTGGGCGATGTGCAACACCTGTTCGGCGCTGAAGCGGCTGTCACTGGCATAACAGTCGCGGGTGCAGCTGGCCAGCGAAGGAGGGCCGGCCAGCGGCTGGAACGCCGGTGCGATCAGCTCCATCAGCAAGCCGGGCGGGCTGTCGGGTTGCTCGGCCAGCGGCCCGGCGACCTGGACCAGGTGCGGATGCGCGCCGGCCGCAAGGCAGGCGGCCATCTCGCTGTGCGGCAGGCCGTCGCTGGTCAGGCTGCCCTTGAACAGCTTGGCCGCCATCGGCCGGACGCCACGAGACGTGTGCCAGCTGGCCCGATGGATGATGCCGGACGCGCCCTGGCCGAGCACTTCGTGTAGTGCGAGCTGTTCCCGCGCCACCGCGGGCCGGAGATGTGCGGCGAGGGCACGGGCCTCCTCGGCATCGCTGAACGGGTTGCCGGCAAAGGCCAGCCAGGCCAGCCGCGGCAAGTGCGGCAGCCAGTCGGGCAGCGTATCCAGGCGGTTGGCGGCGATGCGCAGCAGCTCCAGGCGGGTGCAATCCTGCAGCTGTTCGGGTAGCGAGCGCAGCCGGTTGCCGGCCAGCATCAGCTTCTGCAGTCGGCTGCAGGCGCCGAGTTCGACGGGAATCTCGGGCAGCTGGTTGTCCGTCAGGATCAGCCAGCGCAACGCCGGCGGCAGCGCGGCGGCGGGCAGGCGGGCGATGCGATTGGCCTTGAAGCCGATCATCTCCAGCTGCGCGCAGTCGCCCAGGCATTCCGGCACCTGGCTGAAGGCATTGTCGGAGCAGAACAGGATGCGCAGGCGATGCAGCCGCGACAGATCGGCCGGCAGCGCGCTCAGCTGGTTGCCCGAAAGGTTGAGGACTTCCAGCGTGTCGGCCAGGCCGAAGATCGCCTCGGGGAACTCCCGCAGGTTGGCGGACAGGTCCAGGCGGGCGATGCCGGCCAGATCGCCGCGCTCGAGTTGTTCCAGGGTATGCATGGTGGCTTCCTTGCAGGCTGGCGGGGCGTCGCTCGATGCGAGCCGCCCTGGTTGGGACAATGCAGGCTGTCGGGCGTTCAGCTGATCCGCTTCGGGCGCCGCGCCAGGGCCTGTTCGGCACGCGCGCGCAGCTGGCCGCAGCCGCCGTCGATATCCTGCCCGGCTGAGTTGCGTACCTTGGTCAGCACGCCGCGGCTGTGCAGGTAGCGCACGATCTGCACGATGCGCTCGCCGTCCGGGCGCTGGTAGGCATCGTCTTCCAGGCTGTTGTAGGGGATCAGGTTCATCACGGCGTACTTGCCCTTGAGCAGGCGCAGGATGCCGTCCATCTCGTCCTGATGGTCATTTATGCCCTTGAGCAGCGTCCACTGGTACTGGATGGGAAAGCCGGTGTGACGCGCATAGGCTTCGCCGAGTTCGACCAGCTCCTCGGGATCGATGCGCGGCGCGCGCGGCAGCAGCGCCTGGCGCAGCTCGGCATCGGTCGAGTGCAGCGACAGGGCGAGCGCGGGCTTGACCCGCTGCTGCGGCAGGCGCTCGAACACGCGCGGATCGCCAACGGTGGAGAACACCAGGTTCTTGTGGCCGATACCGCCATCGGTGCCGAGCAGGTCGATGGCTTCGAGCACGTTGTCGAGGTTGTGCGCCGGCTCGCCCATGCCCATGAACACCACTTTCTTCACCGGGCGAAAGCGCCGCGCGAGGGCGACCTGGGCGACGATCTCGGCGCTACCCAGCTGGCGCAGCAGGCCGCTCTTGCCAGTCATGCAGAACAGGCAGCCCACCGCGCAACCGACCTGGCTGGATACACACAGGCCATCACGCGGCAGCAGCACGCTTTCCACCATCTGTCCGTCGGCCAGCGCCACCAGCAGGCGCGCCGAACCATCGGCGGCGGGGTGTTCGGAGCGCAGGCGCGCCAGCCCGTCCAGCTTGACAGCCAGCTGCGGCAGGGCTTCGCGCACGCTGAGCGGCAGGAAGTCCTCCGCCTGTTGCTGGCGGCGGCCGATGGAAATGTCGCGGCCGAGCAGCCAGGCACGGGTCATCCGCCCGATGTGGCGGGGTTTGGCGCCGACGGCGGCGAACGCTTGATGAATATCGTGGATACGCATGGGGCGCGCATTCTAGCGGGCCGCTCGCGGAAAGGGCAGGCGCTTAGTCGGCGAAACGCCGGCTGCCGAAGGCAATGCTCAGCAACATCAGTGCGAGCATGCCAAAGGCGACGGCGAGCGAGCTGTAATGTGCGATCAGACCGATCAGCGCCGGACCGGCCAGCACCCCGGCGAAGCCCACCGTGGTCGCGGCGGTGACGGCCTGATGCACTGGCATCGCATCCTGGCGGCTGAGCGAGGAAATCAGCACCGGCGAGACGTTGGCGCAACCCAGTCCGCACAGCCCGTAGCCCACCAGCGCCAGCGCCCAGTGCTCGGCGAAGATGCTCAGGGCGATGCCCATGGCGGCGAGCACGCCGCCCAGGGCGATGGTGCGCGCGGTACCGAGGCTGTTGACGATCGGCGCGCCGGCGAAGCGGCCGATGGTCACCATCAGCGCGAAGCTGGCGTAGCCCAGGCCGCCCTTGGCGGTCTCCAGATGCTTGTCGGCGGTGAGGAACAGGGCGCTCCAGTCGAGCACGGCGCCTTCGGCCAGATAAACCACGAAGCACAGCAACCCGACCAGCAACACTTGCCCGCTGGGCCGCACGAAGGCGCCGCCGCCGCCCGGCACCCGGTCGGGCAGGAAACCGCGCAGCACCGCGAGGTTCGCCGCCACGATCAGCACGATCATCAGCAGGCTGCCCGCCTCGGCGCTCAGGCCGAGCGAGAGCAGGGCGGTCAACGCCAGCGCGCCGCTGATCGAGCCGAGGCTGAACATGCCGTGAAAGTTGGACATCAGGCGCCGGCCCAGCGCGCCCTCGATCAGCAGCGACTGGATGTTGAGCACGATATCCAGCACACCGAGGCTGCCGCCGAAGCAGAACAGTGCCAGCGCCAGTAGCCAGATCGAATCGACCAGCGTCATGCCGGCCAGCGCCAGGGCCAGCAGCGCGACGCAGAAGAGAATCACCGGGCGGATACCCCAGCGCGCCACCAGTACACCCGAGACCGGCATCCAGCTCAGCGAGCCGACGCCGATGCACAGCAGCAACAGGCCGAACAGCGCGTCGCTCATCTCGATCCGAGCGCGCACGTAAGGCACCAGCGGCGCCCAGACGGACAGGCCGAAACCGGCCATGAAGAAGCCGCAGCGCGTGGCGTGCCGCGCCAGCGGCGAGGTCAGGTCGACAGTGGATGACAGCGCGGACATGCGCGACGGTCCTTGCGTAAGGCGGTGAGCGGAGCGGGCGCCATGTAACGTCCGGTGCGGGGCGGCATGCTATCGTCTCGCTTTGCCGGCTGTAACCTGCGGAGTCCGTCGATGAAGTTCATACACCAGCGCGAGCAACTCGAGGAGGACGATATCGTCGTCATCCAGTGCTCGCAGACCTGCAACATCCGCCTGATGAACGATGCGAACTTTCGCAGCTTCAGGAACGGCGGGCGTCATACCTACCACGGCGGTGCGTTCGATCGCTTTCCGGCGAAGATCGTCGTGCCGAGTTCGGGATTCTGGAACATCACCATCGATACGGTGACCCGCAAGCCGATCAGCGTGACGCGCAAACCGAACCTTACCTATTCGATCAAGGTCATTCGACGGTCCGCCTCGCGCTAAGCGACCGCCATCGCGCAGGCAACGCATCCAGGAGCGATCCGTGAGCCAGCGATACCGCTTGTCCTGCCTTGTGTCACCACGAACCGAACGTGCACTCGACCCGGCGGGGCCGGTGGCGTGAGCGCGGTCGGCCGGATTACCGCCGCGCACCTGGGCATGCTGCTCTGGGCGCTGTTCGTCGGTTTATCGTTTCCCGCGGTGGGGCTGCTCAGCGAAGGGCTGCCGCCGCTGCTGCTGACGGCCATGCGTTTCGTCATCGCTGCGCTGGTGCTGGCGCCGCTGGCCTGGCGCCAGAGCGACGGGCGGCAGGGCGCGCGCACCTGGCTGCTCTACGCACTGATGGGGCTGTGTCTGGCAGGGTTCTTCGGCACCATGTTCTGGGTCGCGCATCGGGTGACTGCGCTGTCGATGGCCACGCTGTTCGTCAGTGTCCCGTTGCTGGCGTATGGCCTGGGGCGTGGGCTCGGCGTCGAGCGCCCGGCCGGTCGCTTGCTCGCCATTCTGGCGCTGGGGGCGACCGGCGCGCTGGGGCTGGCCTGGGCGGAGAACGGCGGCAACTTCACGGGCCTGCAGCTGGGGCTGGGCGAGCTGGCGTTCTTTCTCGGTTGCATCGCCTCGGCGCTGTATCCGGTGCTCAGCAAGTGGGGCCTGGCCCGTGGTGTGCTGCCGACGCAGGCAGGCCTGCGGACCTTCTGGAGCCTGCTGGCCGGCGCGGTACTCATTGCGTTGATGGGACTGATCTGGGAGCAACCGGCGGCGTTGCTGCGCATGAATCCGCTGGACGTGCTGTTGGTGATCTACTTGGGTGTGTTCTCCAGCGCCATGACGTTTTTCCTGCAGCAACGCGCGACGAGCGTGCTCACGCCCGGCGCGGTGACGGCATACAGCTATCTGGTGCCATTCGTGTCGATGCTGCTGCTGTTCTACGACCAGCCCGCGCGCATCGGCTGGCACTGGTTGCCAGGGAGCCTGCTGGTCGTGCTGGCCATCGCCTTGCTGCTGCGACGCGAATGATCGCGCGCGACGTTATTCGTCTTCGCTGTTGGCCTGGACGGCGCCCAGGCATTTCAGACGATGCGGGCCGAGCTGCCAGCTGTCGTCCCCGGCCTGGTACTCGGCTTCCATCACGCTGTTGTAGCTGAAGCGCCAGCGCTTGCGTTCGCGGCCGTCGAGCGCCTCGATGCTGACCACGATGTCGTCGCTGGCGAACGGCTGTCCGGCTTCGGCGGAGGCGTCCGCCTGGTCGAGCACCGCCTCGTCTAGGGTGAAATCGAAGGCGTGCAGGCCGTCGATTTCCAGCATGTCGGCGCTTTCGAGCTGGTCGAGCAGGTAGGGGTTTTCGGCGTCACTCATGCGTCGTACCCCAGGTTCGGCATCAGCCAGCGCCCGCTGGTTTCCAGGCTCTGGCCCTTGCGCTCGGAGTAGCTTTCCACCTGATCCTTGTCGACCTTGCCGACGGCGAAGTACTGCGCCTCGGGGTGCGCGAAGTACCAGCCGCTGACGGCGGCGGTGGGGAACATGGCGTAGTGCTCGGTGAGGAACACGCCGCTACGGCCGGCACGGTTGAACTCCGCCTCGGGGTCGAGCAGCTGGAACAGGGTGCCTTTTTCGGTGTGGTCCGGGCAGGCCGGGTAGCCGGGCGCCGGGCGGATGCCCTTGTACTGCTCGCGGATCAGGTCTTCGTTGCTCAGTTGTTCATCCGTGGCATAGCCCCAGTGCTCCTTGCGCACGCGCTCGTGCAGCCATTCGGCGCAGGCTTCGGCCAGGCGGTCGGCCAGGGCCTTGACCATGATCGAGCTGTAGTCGTCGTTGGCGTCCTGGTAACGCTTGGCCACTTCCTCGGCGCCGATGCCGGCGGTGCAGATGAAGCCGCCGACGTAATCCCGCTTGCCGCTGTCCTTCGGCGCGACGAAGTCGGCCAGGCTGAAGTTCGGCTTGCCGTCGGGTTTGATGGTCTGCTGGCGCAGGTGGTGCAGGGTGGTCAGCAGCTGGCCGTCGTCGCCGTAGACTTCGATGTCGTCATGGGCGACCTGGTTGGCCGGCCAGAAGCCGATCAGCGCGCGGGCGCTGATGAGTTTCTCGCCGATCAGTTTGTCGAGCAGCGCCTGGGCGTCGTCGAACAGCGAGGTGGCGGCTTCGCCGACCACTTCGTCCTCGAGGATGCGCGGGTACTTGCCGGCCAGGTTCCAGGAGACGAAGAAGGGCGTCCAGTCGATGTACTGGCGCAGCACGTTCAGATCGATGTCATCCAGCAGCCTGGCGCCGGTGAAGCTCGGCGTGGCCGGGGTGTAGCCGGCCCAGTCGAACTGCGGCTTGGCGGCGATGGCCTGCGCGTAGCTCAGGCGCTCGGTGCGCGCGCTGCGGTTGGCGGTGCGCTCGCGGATCATCGCGTACTCTTCGCGGGTCTTCTCGGCGAAGGTCGGCTTGAGTTCCTTGGACAGCAGGGTGGTGGCCACGCCGACCGCGCGCGAGGCGTCGGTGACATACACCACGGCGTCGTTCTTGTAGTGCGGGTCGATCTTCACCGCGGTGTGCGCCTTGGAGGTGGTGGCGCCGCCGATCATCAGCGGCAGGCTGAAGTCCTGACGCTGCATCTCGCGGGCGACGTGCACCATCTCGTCCAGCGACGGGGTGATCAGTCCGGACAGGCCGATGATGTCGCATTTTTCCGCGATGGCGGTCTGCAGGATCTTGTCCGCCGGCACCATCACGCCCATGTCGACCACGTCGTAGCCGTTGCAGCCGAGCACCACGCCGACGATGTTCTTGCCGATGTCGTGCACGTCGCCCTTCACGGTGGCCATGAGGATCTTGCCCTTGGCCTCGGGTTTGTCGCCTTTCTCCGCCTCGATGAAGGGGATCAGGTGAGCCACCGCCTGCTTCATCACGCGGGCGGATTTCACCACCTGCGGCAGGAACATCTTGCCCGAGCCGAACAGATCGCCGACCACGTTCATGCCGGCCATCAGCGGTCCTTCGATGACCTCGATCGGCCGCGCGCATTGCTGGCGGCACTCCTCGGTGTCTTCGACGATGTAGGTGGTGATGCCCTTGACCAGCGCGTGCTCCAGCCGCTTGCCCACCGGCAGGCTGCGCCATTCCTCGGTTTCGGCTTCCTTCACGGCGCCGCCGCCCTTGTATTGCTCGGCCAGTTCCAGCAGCGCCTCGGTGCCGTTGGCGCTGCGGTTGAGCACCACGTCTTCCACCGCGTCGCGCAGCTCTTTGGGAATCTCGTCGTAGATTTCCAGCTGGCCGGCGTTGACGATGCCCATCGTCAGCCCCGCCTTGATCGCGTGGAACAGGAACACCGAGTGGATCGCCTCGCGCACCGGGTTGTTGCCGCGGAAGGAGAACGACACGTTGGACACGCCGCCCGAGGTCAGCGCGTAGGGCAGGTGGTCGCGGATATAGGCGCAGGCCTCGATGAAGTCCACCGCGTAGTTGTTGTGTTCCTCGATGCCGGTGGCAATGGCGAAGATGTTCGGATCGAAGATGATGTCTTCCGGCAGGAAGCCCACCTCATTGACCAGGATGTCGTAGCTGCGCTGGCAGATTTCGCGCTTGCGCGCGGCGGTGTCGGCCTGGCCGGCTTCGTCGAAGGCCATCACCACCACGGCGGCGCCGTAGCGCTTGCACAGGCGGGCGTGTTGCTTGAACTGCTCGACGCCTTCCTTCATGGAGATCGAGTTGACGATGCCCTTGCCCTGGATGCACTTGAGGCCCGCCTCGATCACTTCCCACTTGGAGGAGTCGATCATGATCGGCACGCGGGAGATGTCCGGCTCGCCGGCGATCAGGTTGAGGAAGCGCACCATCGCCGCCTTGGAGTCGAGCATGCCCTCGTCCATGTTGATGTCGATCACCTGGGCGCCGGCTTCGACCTGCTGCAGGGCGACTTCGAGGGCCTCGGTGTAGTTCTCCTCGCGGATCAGCCGGGCGAACTTGGCCGAACCGGTGATGTTGGTGCGCTCGCCGACGTTGACGAACAGCGAGCTGCGATCGATGGTGAACGGCTCCAGCCCGGACAGGCGGCAGGCCTTGGGAATCTCCGGAATGACGCGCGGCGGGTACTTGGCCACCGCCTCGGCGATCGCCTGGATATGCGCCGGCGTGGTGCCGCAGCAGCCGCCGATGATGTTCAAAAAGCCCGAGGCGGCGAATTCCTCGACCACTTCGGCCATCTGCGCCGGCGTTTCGTCATATTCGCCGAAGGCGTTGGGCAGGCCGGCGTTAGGGTGGGCGGACACGAAGGTATCGGCCTTGGTCGCCAGCTCCTCGAGATACGGACGCAGGTCCTTGGCGCCGAGCGCGCAGTTCAGGCCCACCGAGATCGGCTGGGCGTGGCGCACCGAGTTCCAGAACGCCTCGGTGGTCTGCCCGGAGAGGGTGCGGCCGGAGGCGTCGGTGATGGTGCCGGAGATCATGATCGGCAGCTCGACGTCCAGTTCCTCGAATACGCCTTGCACGGCGAAGATCGCGGCCTTGGCGTTCAGCGTGTCGAAGATGGTCTCGATCAGGATCAGGTCGGCGCCGCCCTCGATCAGGCCGCGGGTGGCTTCGCTGTAGTTTTCCACCAACTGGTCGAAGGTGACGTTGCGAAAGCCCGGGTCGTTGACGTTCGGCGAAATGGAGCAGGTGCGGCTGGTCGGGCCGAGTACGCCGGCGACGAAGCGCGGGCGATCCGGCGTTTCCAGGGTCTTGGCATCGGCTACTTCACGGGCCAGGCGGGCGCCTTCCACGTTCAGTTCGTAGACCAGCTCTTCCATGCCGTAGTCGGCCTGGGACACGCGAGTGGCGTTGAAGGTGTTGGTTTCCAGGATGTCGGCGCCGGCGTCCAGATAGGCCTTCTCGATGGCCTGAATCACGTCGGGGCGGCTGAGCAGCAGCAGATCGTTGTTGCCCTTGACGTCCTGCGGCCAGTCGGCGAAGCGTTCGCCACGGTAGTCGGCTTCAGCCAGTTTGTAGCTCTGGATCATGGTGCCCATGCCGCCGTCGAGGATCAGGATGCGCTCCTTGAGTGCGAGCTGGAGGGCCTGGAGACGGGTGCTACGAGTGGACATGGGGACTACCTGAACAAGCGGGGACAGAGGCCGACAATGATAGCAAGGCTGCATACTTTTTGAGCATGTCGCCTTTTGCATGAAAATTATTCAGTTTGTCGTTTGGGTTAGCCGCCTGGCTGGGCGCTGTTTAGAATGCCTGCTCTCCTTCAGGTTGATTCGTCATGTTTGCTCGACTCCTGCTCGGCTTGCTGGTCGTTCTGTACGGTGCCGTAGCACAGGCGCAAACGCTGTCTTATCAGCGTGATATCCAGCCAATCTTCACCGCCAAGTGCGTTGCCTGCCATGCCTGCTACGACTCGCCGTGCCAGCTGAACCTGGGCAGCGGCGATGGCGCGCAGCGCGGTTTCTCCAAGCAGCCGGTCTACGACGGTACGCGGGTCAAGGCGCAGGAAACGACGCGGCTGTTTCTCGACGCGCATGATGAAGCCGGCTGGCGGCGCAAGGACTTCCATTCCGTGCTTAGTGCGGCGGACGGCCAGACCGCGTTGATGGCGCGTATGCTGGAGCTGGGACGCAGCCAGCCGCTGGAGGCGAACGCCAGATTGCCGGCCGATCTGGATATCGGCATCGGCCGCAAGAACAGCTGCCCACTGCCGGATGAGTTTGCCGCCTACGCCGGCAAGAGCGCTCACGGCGGCATGCCGTTCGCCGTGACTGGGCTGACGGATGGCGAGTACGCAACCCTGCAACGCTGGCTCGAACAGGGTGCGCCGGTGGAGCTGGCCAACCTGCAGCCGAGCGCGGGCGAGCAGCGGCAGATCCGCCAGTGGGAAGACCTGCTGAACGCCCCCGGCGCGCGCGAGCAGCTGGTCAGCCGCTGGCTTTACGAACACCTGTTCCTCGCCCATCTGTACTTCGAAGGAGAGGGTGAGGGCGGGCACTTCTATCAGCTGGTGCGCTCGCGCACCCCCAGCGGCGCGCCGGCCGATCCGATCGCCACGCGACGGCCCAACGGCGATCCGGGCACCGCGTTCTACTACCGCTTGTGGCCGATCAGCGATGTGATCGTGCACAAGACGCACATCACCTATCCGCTGAGCGAGGCGCGGCTGGCGCGGGTTCGCCAGCTGTTCTTCGGCTCTGACTGGCAGGCCGGGCCGGTACCGGGCTATGGCGCGGGACATCGCGCGAATCCCTTCCTGACCTTCGCGGCGATTCCACCGCAGGCACGCTACCAGTTCATGCTGGATAACGCCGAGTATTTCGTGCGCACCTTCATCCGCGGCCCGGTGTGCCGCGGGCAAATCGCCACCGACGTGATTCGCGACAATTTCTGGGTGTTGTTCCAGGACCCGCAGCACGATCTCTATCTCACCGATGCCGACTACCGCGACAAGACCACGCCGCTGCTGGCGATGCCCGGGCAGTTCGACGAGCTTGGCGAGCTGCTGGGTTTCTGGAAGCGTTACCAGCCCAAGCGCAACCGCTACGAGAAGTTGCGCATGCAGGCCTATGCCGAGCAGCCGGCCGAGTGGGCGCATATCTGGGCTGGCAACGACAACGCGCTGCTGTCGATCTTCCGCCAGCACGACAGCGCCTCGGTGCGCAAAGGCCTGATCGGTGCGGTGCCGCAAACCCTGTGGTGGATGGACTATCCACTGCTGGAGCGCACCTATTACCAGCTGGTGGTGAACTTCGACGTGTTCGGCAACGTGTCCCACCAGGGGCAGACGCGTCTGTACTTCGACCTGATTCGCAACGGTGCCGAACTGAACTTCCTGCGCCTGCTGCCGGCGAAGTCGCGCCAGTCGACTCTCGACAGCTGGTACGAGCAAGGCGGCCAGCTGAAGCTGCTGCTGGCCTACACCTCGCTGGATACGCAGACGCCATCGAGGCTCATGCTCGAGCCCGGCGACTCCAAACAAGCGCTGGCCCGCCAGTTACTGACACGCCTGGCACCGATCAACGCCGCGCCCGACCCGCTCAATCGCTGTCTTGGCACGCATTGCTATCGCGCCGACCAGCCGGCGCCGCTGCAGGCGGCCGAGCAGGCGCTCAGCCGCCTGAGTAACCGCATGGCCGCCGGCTTGCCGGTCATCGACCAGTTGCCGGAAGCGACGCTGCTGCGCATCGAGTACGGCTCCGGCCAGCGTGAGCTGTACAGCCTGCTGCGCAACCGCGCGCACAGCAACGTCGCCTTCATGTTCGGCGAAGACCGGCGCTACCAGCCGCGCCGGGACACGCTGACGATCTACCCGGGAATACTCAGCAGCTATCCGAACTTCCTGTTCAATCTCGACGCCCGCGACGTGCCGGCGTTCGTCGCGGCGCTGGAACGGGGCCGCGACAGCGCCGATTTCGAGCGGATCGTCGAACGCTGGGGTATTCGCCGCAGCCACCCGCAGTTCTGGTTCTACTTCAACGACCTGTCGCGCTATCTCGAGGAAACCGATCCGCTGGAAGCGGGTGTGCTCGACATGAATCGTTATCAGAACCTGTAAAGGTGGTGGCTGTACTTGACTAAATTACTAGGACTTTATCCGCGGCCAGGGTTGGCGTACACTGCCGCGCATATCTGTGAGGAGTTGCCATGAGCGCGATCACCATTACCGAAGCTGCACACGACTATCTGGCCGATCTGCTCGAAAAGCAGAACACCACCGGCATCGGCATTCGTATCTTCATCACCCAGCCGGGGACCCCTTACGCGGAAACCTGCATCGCCTACTGCAAGCCGGGCGAGGAGAAGCCGGACGATATCGCCCTGGCGCTGAAGAGCTTCACCGCCTGGATCGATGGCACCAGCGAGCCGTTCCTCGAGGACGCGCTGGTCGACTACGCGACCGACCGCATGGGCGGCCAACTGACCATCAAGGCGCCGAACGCCAAGGTGCCGATGGTCAATGAAGACAGCCCGCTGAACGAGCGCATTAACTATTACCTGCAGACCGAGATCAACCCCGGGCTGGCCAGCCACGGCGGCCAGGTCACGCTGATCGACGTGGTCGACGAGGGCATTGCCGTGTTGCAGTTCGGTGGCGGTTGCCAGGGCTGCGGGCAGGCTGATGTCACCCTCAAGGAAGGCATCGAGAAGACGCTGCTGGCGCGCATCCCCGAGCTCAAGGGCGTGCGCGACGTGACCGACCACAGCAACCGCGACAACGCCTACTACTGAGTTGTCCCACACCGTGGCGCGATATTCGCGCCACGGCTGTCGCCCGAAAGAGCCATTTTGATCTGTGACATCAAATGGCCACCACATCATGTCCCGGCTGATATAAGCTGGCAGCTTCCGATTTGATCGGCATGGACTGCCAGCGCGTATGTACGCCACTTCTCTTCTGATCTGCGACGACTCCAGCCTGGCGCGCAAGCAACTGCTGCGTGCGCTGCCGGCTGGCTGGCCGGTAGCCGTGACGCAGGTGGAAACCGGGATCGCGGCGCTGGAGCGGATTCGCCAGGGCGGCATCGACCTGCTGATACTCGACCTCACCATGCCCGGCCTGGATGGCTATCAGGTGCTCGCGGCTCTGCGCCGCGAGGGTTTGTCGTGCAAGGCCATCGTGGTATCGGCGGATGTGCAGGACGAGGCCGTCCGGCGGGTGCTGGAACTCGGGGCGCTGGCCTTCATTCGCAAACCGGCCGAACCGCTGCACCTCTATCAGACGCTGGCCAGTCTCGGCCTGCTGAACGAGCAGACGGCGCTGGTGGCGCGCGCCGACGATGAAACCATCGCCTTCCGCGATGCCCTGCGCGAGGTGGTGAATATCGCGATGGGCCGCGCCGCCGCCTTGCTGGCGCGGGTACTGGGCGTGTTCATCCAGCTGCCGGTTCCCAACGTCAACCTGCTCGAGGTGAGCGAGCTGCACATGGCGCTGGCCGATGCCGCGCGCGGCGACAGGCTCACCGCGGTCTGCCAGGGCTATATCGGCGGCGGTATCGCCGGCGAGGCGCTGCTGCTGTTCCACGACTCGGAAGTCGCCGATATGGCGCGCCTGCTGCGCCGGCAGGATCCCCACGAAATCGAGATGCTGCTGGACCTGTCGAGCCTGCTGATCAGCGCCTGCCTCAGCGGGATCGCCGACCAGATCGATGTCGCCTTCTCCCAGGGGCATCCGCAGGTGCTGGGCCAGCATGCGCCGATCGACGAGCTGATTCGCCTGAATCGCTTGCGCTGGAAGCGCACTCTGGCGGTGGAGATCAGCTACAGCCTGGAAGGCCACGACATCCATTTCGACCTGCTGCTGTTGTTCACCGAGGATTCGCTCGACCTGCTGTCCCGCAAACTTGCCTACCTGATGAACTGAACATGTCCGAACCCGGCGAATTCCACTGGCTGCTGGCGGTCGTCCAGAGCATCGACGTTGGTGTCGTGGTGCTCGATCGCGACTACTGCATCGAGGTCTGGAACACCTTCATGGAGAACCGCTCCGGCGTGCTGCCCCAGGCGGCGCTGCGGCAGTCGTTCTTCACGCTGTTTCCCGAGCTGGACGAGGAGTGGTTCCGGCGCAAGGTCGAGAGCGTGATGACCCTGGGCACGCCGTCGTTCACCATCTGGGAGCAGCGGCCGTACCTGCTGCGCTTCAAGAACTACCAGCCGATCACCGGGCTGGAAGACTTCATGTACCAGAACACCACGCTGCTGCCGCTGCGGGGCACCCGTGGCACCATCGAGCAAGTCTGCCTGATCATCTACGACGTGACCGACGTCGCGGTGAACCGCCGCCAGTTGCAGGCGGCCAACCGCGAGCTGCAGCGGCTGTCCAGCACCGACCGCCTGACCGGGCTGTACAACCGCGGCCATTGGGAAGAAATCCTGCGCCAGGACTATGCGCGCCATCGCCGCTACGAGAGTCAGGCCGCGCTGGTGATGTTCGATATCGATCACTTCAAGTCGATCAACGACACCTACGGCCACCAGGCCGGCGATGCCGTCATCCAGCAGGCCGCCGAGCTGATCCGTGAAACCATGCGCGACTGCGACGTGGCGGGCCGCTATGGCGGCGAGGAGTTCGTGGTGTTGCTGCCGGATACCGACAAGCAGGGCGCACTGATCTTCGCGGAGCGCCTGCGCCGGGCCGTCGAGGCGTACGAAGTGCAGCACGACGGGCGGCCGATCCGTTTCACCATCAGCCTGGGCATCGCCGATCTCGGCCAGCCCAGCACGGGCTATGCGCAGCTGATCGAATGGGCCGACAGCGCGCTCTACGCCTCCAAGTCCGCCGGGCGCAACTGCGTCACCCTGCATGAGCACGCGGCACGCGGGCAGTGAACGGTGATCCGGCTCCGAGTGGCTGTCCGCGTGAACGACCAGGCCGGGCAGTCAGTCGTCGCGTTCGGGATTGTTGCGCATCAGCAGGCGGATAGCGGCGACCAGTTCGTCGATGGCTTCCCGGTAGATTGCCGGCTTGCCTTCGGTTTCGGCCTGATCGGCGTGTTTGCGTGCGGTATCGAGGTGGTCGTTGATCGCGGAGTAATCGCCCAGCATGTCTGCTTCTCCTTTTGGGGGAGGCCGGCGTGATGTCGGCCCTGTTCAGACTGACCGCCGACCAGCGGCACGGTTCGGGACCGCGCGTCAGTGCAAACGTGGGTGAGTCAGCGCCTTGCACCAGCAGCGATGCCCGCAGCGTGGACAGCTCACCCCCTGCTGGCTTTCGAGCGTCTGCGGAAAACCGCAGTGACTGCAGGCGTACAGGCCGCTGGCGGGGATCTGGCGAAATTCCGGCCGGTGCTCCGGCGGCAGCACCGGCAAGCCTGGGCGCAGCTGCTCCGGCGTATGGAAGTACAGGCTGACATTGCCATCGGTTTCGAGAATGCCCAGCCGGACCTGGCCGAGGTGCTCGACGCCCTGCTGACGCAGCTCCATGAAGAACTCGTCGGCCGAGATGTCATGGCGGCTCAGGCTGTGCAGCTCGTAGAGGCCATCGCGGATGATCGTCACCGGCTTGCCCTCGAGCCAGCCGCCGAAGCGCGGGCTGTGGGTCATCAGCAATACCGTGAGGCGATACAGCCCAAGCAGGGTGACGAACACGGCAATGATCGGCAGCAGCGGGACGTCTTCGTAGAAGGACACATCCCCCGCGGCCGAGCCGAGCGTCAGGATGATCACCAGTTCGAACACCGACAACTGGCGGACGCCGCGCCGGCCACTGATCTTGAGAAAGGCGAACACGGCGACGAAGGCGAACAGCGCGCGCATCGACACCTCGGCGATGAACAGCAGCGGAAAGTCGTCGAGCAGGATGCGTTGCCAATCGAAGGGCGTCATTGGTCACTCGTCTTGTTATCTGTGCGGGCTTGGGGCTACGTGGTAGCCGAGCCGGATCCCGTCGCCGCTGCCGTCCCCGACCACGGAGCCGACTATCGATGCGTGGGTAACGTCGCGTCCCGGATAGGCCTCCTGCAGGTGCTGCAGGGCAATCTTGCCGATCTGCTCGAACAGCCCGGTGAACTGGGCGTCGCGCGCGATGATGAATTTCAGGGTGATGTCGTGAGCGCCCGGCCCTTGTGGCAGGTTGGCCAGCCCGCTGCTGTGCCATTGGTCGTTGACGTAGGCGTGCGCACCTTTCATGGGGTTCTCCTGTTTCGTCGATATCTGTACTGACCGTGAAACAGGCGAATGGGTCGGTCGACGCGTAGCTAACGCAGTGACCGGAAATGCAAAAGGCCCGGAGCAGAGCTGCCGGGCCTTCTGGAGACACGCGCCGGATTTATTCAGGCATGTGCCAGGGCGAGAAGTGGATACCGTCGCGGGTCATCTGCTCGCGGGACTGCTCCAGCGCTTCGCCCAGCTTGACCGGATCGCTATATACGTTGCTGGACATCTTGCAGCGGCCCAGCGGGCGGGCGAGGGCGCTGTCGACAACGGTGATGCTGACTTCGCCGTTACCTTCCGGCAGGGTCCAGGCTACGCACTGGAAGGGTTTGAATGCGCGATCGGTGATGAGGAGGGCGTCGTTGATGCGGAGCGGTGCGTTCATTGGGCATGTCTCTCTGTGTGCGATGGGTGGGCCATTCGAGCCTTGCGGCGTTGGCCTTACATGCAGTTGATGTACGCAGAGGACTTGCGAGTCACACCGAAATTCCGTGAGTTGTGGTTTTTTTGCAATTAGCCAAAGGTATAACGCGCGGGACTGGCTCTGGGCGTGCTGTCGGAGATTTCTAAGTCTATGAAGTTAAAGGAATTTACTGCTGATTACCGAAGTTTTTCAGGCGGCCGGTGGTGAATCCTGCTGCGACAACTTGTCGCCAAATAAAAAACGGCAGGCCGATGCCTGCCGTGTGACTCGGCGCCCCGATGTAACCGGGGCGCTTCGCCGATCAGACGCGGAACTGGCGCAGCAGGCCGTTCAGGCGTTCGGCCAGTTCACCGAGGTGCTTGCCGGCCTCGCGGGTCTGCTCGGCGGCATCGGTGCTCTGTTGTGCCAGACCGGCGGCCTGGGTGACGTTCTGGTTGATGTCCTCGACCACATGCGACTGCTGCAGCGTGGCGCTGGCGATGGAGGCATTGAGGCCGGACAGGTTGCGCAGCGCCTGGGCGATCTGCCCGAGGCTCTCGCCGGCCTGGCTGGCCTGCTCGACGGTGAGCTGCGAAGCGCGGTTGCTCTCCATGATCACGTTCACCGCCGCGCCGGAGTTCTTCTGCAGACGCTCGATCATGGTCTGGATTTCCGCCGTCGATTGCTGGGTGCGCTGCGCGAGCAGGCGCACCTCGTCGGCGACCACGGCGAAGCCGCGGCCCTGCTCGCCAGCGCGAGCGGCCTCGATGGCGGCGTTGAGCGCGAGCAGGTTGGTCTGGTCGGCGATGGAACCGATCACCTCAAGCACACTGCCGATCTTGGTGGTTTCATCGGCCAGCGACTGGATGACGTCGACGGCCTGGCTGATGGTGGCCGACAGCTGGTCGATCTGTTGCAGGCTGGCCTCGATGTTCTGCTGGCCCTGGCCGGCCTGGCTCTCGGCGTCGCCGACCTCGCCGGCGGCATGCTCGGCGTTCTTCGCGACTTCCTGCACGGCGTAGGTGACTTCGTTGATCGCGGTGGCCACCAGTTCCATCTGCTGCAGCTGCTGCTGGCTCTGCTGGAAGGCTTCCCCGGAGACGCTGCCGAGCGTCTGGGACGACTGTCCCAGCGACTGCGCCGTCTCCAGCAACTGGCCGATCACGCTGCGCAGCTTGCCGGTGAAGCGATTGAAATCGCGGCCCAGGGTGGTCAGTTCATCGTTGCCGGAGACATCCAGATCGCGCGTCAGATCGGCCTCGCCGCTGGCGATGTTGGCCATCGCCGACATTGAGTTGCGCAGCGGGCGGGTGATGCTGCGGATCAGAATAGCCACCAGTACGGCCATGATCGCCGCGATGAACAGCCCGATGATGGAGAAACGCATCAGATAGTTCTTGAACTCGGCCTCGACGTCATCGACGTAGATGCCCGAGCCGATGATCCAGCCCCAGGGCTGGAACAGCTGGACGTAGGAAATCTTCGGCACCGGGTCGGCTTCGCCCGGCTTGGCCCACATGTAGTCCACGGCCCCGGCGCCGTCGCGGCGGGCCACGGCGACCATTTCGTTGAACAGCGCCTTGCCGGTCGGGTCCTTGACCTGGGAAAGGTCCTGGCCTTCGAGCTTGGGCTGCATCGGGTGCATGATCATGGTCGGGCCGAGATCGTTGACCCAGAAGTAGTCCTGGCCGTCGTAGCGCAAGGCGCGGATCTGCTTGATGGCCGCCTGCTGCGCCTCGGCGGTGGACAGCGCACCGCTGGTTTCGAGCTGGCGGTAGTGATCGAAGATGCCGGCGGCCGTCTCGACCACATGGCGGGTCATCTCCTGCTTGCCCTTGTACAGATCGCTGCGTACCTGCTGGATCATCAGCATGCCGAGGATGAACAGCATGACGATGGCGACCACTGGGATCAGCCACAGACGCTTGCTGATGGGAAACTTGCGCAGCAGATTCATTTCGTAGAACTCCTGGTGAGCCTTTTATCGTTATGCGCACCAAGACCGGTGCAATGTGCCGGGCAGGTGAGTGATCGTCGCCCTCTGCCTGTCCAGCCTCTCCCTGATAGCTTTTCGGCCGCGCCTGGCTAAAAATGAGCCCCCTCCAGACGCGCGGCGGAATTTACTTGGCCGCGACGAGTCAGAACAGCCGCCAGACGCCGCTCTGGCATATACCTTTGTTGTATTTTCAAGTGCGATGGTCTGCATCGCTGATGGGGAATAGATGGATCTTTGGATTGCCGTACAGGCATTGATTCTGGGAGTGGTCGAGGGCCTGACGGAGTTTCTGCCGGTATCCAGTACCGGACACCAGATCATCGTTGCGGATCTGATCGGTTTTGGCGGCGACCGCGCGCTGGCCTTCAACATCATCATTCAGCTGGGCGCCATCCTGGCGGTGGTCTGGGAGTACCGGCGCAAGATTCTCGGCGTGGTGGTAGGCCTGCCGAAGGAGCGCGAGGCGCAGAAATTCACGCTGAACCTGCTGATCGCCTTCATGCCGGCCGTGGTGCTCGGCGTGCTGTTCGCTGACCTGATCCATCATTACCTGTTCAACCCGATCACGGTCGCCACCGCGCTGGTGATCGGTGGCATCGTCATGCTCTGGGCGGAGAACCGCGACCATCGCATTGAAGCCGAAACGGTCGACGACATGCGCTGGACGCACGCGCTCAAGGTCGGTTTCGCCCAGTGCCTGGCGCTGGTGCCGGGCACCTCGCGCTCCGGCTCGACAATCATCGGCGGCTTGCTGTTCGGCCTGTCGCGCAAGGCGGCGACGGAATTCTCCTTCTTCCTGGCGATGCCGACGATGGTGGGCGCGGCCGTGTACTCGGGCTACAAGTATCGCGACCTGTTCCAGCCCGGCGACTTCCCGGTATTCGCCATCGGCTTCGTCACCTCGTTTCTCTTTGCGATGCTGGCAGTGCGGGCGCTGCTGAAGTTCATCGGCAACCACAGCTATGCGGCGTTCGCCTGGTATCGCATCGTCTTCGGCATCCTCATCCTGGCGACCTGGCAGTTCGGCCTGATCGACTGGAGCACGGCGGTCGGCTAGAACGCTGAGCCTGGAAACAAAAAAGCCCCGCTTTCGCGGGGCTTTTTCATGGGGCTTGTCGATCGATCAGACCAGCACGCCCTGGCTGCGCAGGTAGTCGTCGTAGCTGCCGCTGAAGTCGGTCACGCCGTTCTCCGACAGCTCGATGATGCGCGTGGCCAGCGAGCTGACGAACTCGCGGTCATGGCTGACGAAGATCAGCGTGCCCGGATAGTTCTCCAGCGCCAGGTTGAGCGCCTCGATCGACTCCATGTCCAGGTGGTTGGTCGGTTCGTCCATCACCAGCACGTTGGGCTTCTTCAGGATCAGCTTGCCGAACAGCATGCGGCCCTGTTCACCGCCGGAAATCACCTTCACCGACTTCTTGATCTCGTCGTTGGAGAACAGCATGCGCCCGAGCGTGCCACGCACCAGCTGTTCGCCGCCCTGGGTCCACTGGCCCATCCAGTCGAACAGCGTCACGTCGTCCTCGAAGTCCTCGGCATGGTCCTGGGCGAAGTAGCCGACGTCGGCGCTTTCGGTCCATTTCACTTCGCCGGACAGCGGCGGCATCTCGCCGACCAGCGTGCGCAGCAGGGTGGTCTTGCCGATGCCGTTGGGGCCGATGATGGCCACGCGCTCGCCGGCTTCGATCTGCAGGTTCAGGTTCTTGAACAGCGCCACGCCATCGTAACCCTGGCTGAGGCGTTCCAGCGTGACCGCCTGGCGATGCAGCTTCTTGTACTGCTCGAAGCGGATGAACGGGCTGACCCGGCTGGACGGCTTGACCTCTTCCAGCTGGATCTTGTCGATCAGCTTGGCGCGGCTGGTGGCCTGCTTGGCCTTGGAGGCGTTGGCCGAGAAGCGGCTGACGAAGGTCTGCAGTTCGGCGATCTGCGCCTTCTTCTTGGCGTTGTCCGACAGCAGACGCTCGCGGGCCTGGGTCGCGGCGGTCATGTATTCGTCGTAGTTGCCGGGGAACAGGCGCAGCTCGCCGTAATCCAGGTCGGCCATGTGGGTGCAGACCGAGTTCAGGAAGTGACGGTCGTGGGAAATGATGATCATGGTGCTGTTGCGCGCCGTGAGCACCGATTCCAGCCAGCGGATGGTGTTGATGTCCAGGTGGTTGGTCGGTTCGTCCAGCAGCAGCACTTCCGGGTCGGAGAACAGCGCCTGGGCCAGCAGCACGCGCAGCTTCCAGCCCGGTGCGACGGCGCTCATCGGGCCGAAATGCTGCTC
This sequence comes from Stutzerimonas stutzeri TS44, assembly GCA_000263395.1. GTDB lineage: Bacteria > Pseudomonadota > Gammaproteobacteria > Pseudomonadales > Pseudomonadaceae > Stutzerimonas > Stutzerimonas stutzeri_C. The sequence continues at coordinate 146,318 of AJXE01000005.1, read as the reverse complement.
CAGCGGAATGCCCAGGCCGAGCAGCAGCTCGCCGGCGCGCGATTCCGCGGTGTAGCCGTCGAACTCGGCGAACTGCACTTCCAGCTCGGCGACCGCCATACCGTCGTCCTCGCTCATTTCCGGCAGGGCATAGATGCGGTCACGCTCGGCCTTGATCTGCCACAGCTCCTCATGGCCCATGATCACGGTGTCGATCACGCTGAAGTCTTCGTAGGCGAACTGGTCCTGGCGCAGCTTGCCCAGGCGCACGTTGGGTTCGAGCATCACCTGACCGGCCGACGGCTCCAGCTCGCCGCCGAGAATCTTCATGAAGGTCGACTTGCCGCAGCCGTTGGCGCCGATCAGGCCGTAGCGGTTGCCGCCGCCGAACTTGACGGAAACGTTTTCGAACAGCGGCTTGGCGCCGAACTGCATGGTGATGTTAGCGGTGGAAATCAAGAGGCTCTATCTCGCGGGTTTCAAAGGGTTACGTTGGGGCTTGTGGGCAGGTTTCGCGTGCCATTGCGGCCCGGCGACGGTGGCGTCGCCACGGCGGGCAGCGTCGAGTGCGGGCTGCATGCCCGGCATCGGGGTCTATCGTGAGGCGCGTATTGTACGGAGGCCGGTCGCGAATACCCAGCGCCAGCCGCCGGAGCCTGCCGCGAAGTGCTCCGGTTGCGCGCCTATCCGGCCCGGCGCGCCCGTGCCGTTCAGGGCTTTGTAGGAATGCCGTACTTGCGCAGGCGCATGGCGATGGCCGTGTGCGAGGTGCGCAGGCGCGTGGCCAGCAGGCGGCTGGAGGGGTAGCTGGCGTAGAGCGTTTCCAGCAACTCGCGCTCGAACTGGCCGACCGCCTCGCTGAGGCTGCCGACCTCCTCGGTGGGCGTGGCGGTGGTGGTGCAGGCGATGTCCAGGTCGCTGATTTCCACCGCGTTGCTTTCGCAGATCGCCGCCGCACGGAAGATCACGTTCTGCAACTGCCGCACGTTGCCCGGCCACTGGTTGGCCAGCAGCGCCGGATAGGTGGCCGGCACCAGACGGCACGGCGTGCGGCGAATCTGCGCGCAGGCCTGTTCAAGAAAGTGGCGGGCCAGTTGCAGGATGTCCTCGCCACGCTCGCGCAGCGGCGGCACGGCCAGGGTGAGCACGTTGAGGCGGTAGAACAGGTCCTCGCGGAAGTGGCCTTCGTCGACCATGCGCTGCAGGTCGCGGTGCGTGGCGCTGAGGATGCGCACGTCCACGTGGACTTCGCGCTCGCCGCCGACCCGGCGAAAGCTGCCGTCGCTGAGAAAGCGCAGCAGCTTGGCTTGCAGGTAGGGCGACATCTCGCCGATCTCGTCGAGGAACACCGTGCCCTGGTGGGCCAGTTCCAGCAGACCCGGCTTGCCGCCGCGCTGGGCGCCGGTGAAGGCGCCGGGGGCGTAGCCGAACAACTCGCTTTCGGCGAGGTTTTCCGGCAGCGCCGCGCAGTTCAGTGCGAGGAAGGGCGCGCTGCGCCGCTCGCTGAGCGTGTGACAGGCCCGTGCCACCAGCTCCTTGCCGGTGCCGGTTTCCCCCTGGATCAGCAGCGGCGCATCCAGGCTCGCCACCCGCAGCACGCGCGCCTTGAGCGTACGCAGCGGCGGCGAATCGCCGAGCAGCGCATCCAGGCCTTCGGCGTGGTCATGGTGCAGCGCCGACAGGCGGCCGCCGATGCGGTTGGGCGTGTAGAGCGTCAGCAGCGCGCCGGCCAGCTGGTGCGCGTCGGGCAGGTCGGGATCGCTGATCGGCATGGCGTCGAGCAGCAGCGACTGGCCTTTGAGCGTGACCTCGTGCATCGGCAGGCGAAAGCCATGCGCGACCAGGTTGCTGTGCAACTGCGCGTCGCCGAATAGCGCGCTCAACGGCTGGCTCAGCGGATTATGGCCGGCCAGCTCGATCAGCGCCGGGTTGGCCAGCAGCACCTGGCCGCTGGCGTTCACCGCCAGCACCGGATCGGGCATGGCGGCGAGCAGCGCGTAGAGCTGCAGGCTGCGTTGCTGGCCCGGCAGGAGGTCGACTACCTCGACCGCGCGCACGCCCTGCACGTTGAACAGCGCCTCGCGCAGTTCCTCGAGTACCTCGGCGCTGAGCGCCGGGGCGTCGATATAAACGTGCGGCGGGATCATCTCCACGGCATCCAGGTTGAGGTTGCGCCCGCCGAGCAGCGCAAGGACTTCCTGGGTGATGCCGACGCGGTCGGTGAAGGTGACGTGGATGCGCATGGTAGGGCCGGAGCTGTTGCGGAGGAGGGCAAGTATGCCGCTATTCGTCGCCGCTCACACGCGGGGCGCTATTTCGACAGGAGCGCCACTTCCGGCAGCGGCAGCGGTTCGGCCTCCAGCTCCAGGTGCTGTGCAGCGGAGAGATCGTGAACGGCCGCGCGGGCCGCCAGGCCGGCGTTGGCGCGGTATTCGCTGGGGGTGCAGCCGACGAACTGCCTGAACGCCCGGGCGAAGTAGGACGGATCGCGAAAGCCTGCCTCGTAGCCGATGGTGGTGATCGACATCCGGCTGTTGTCGAGGCGGTCCTTGGCCAGTTCCAGGCGCCTGCCCAGCACGTACTCCTGGTAGCACACACCGTGCACGTCCTTGAACAGGCGGCTGAAGCGCGAGGGCGTCATGCCGCACAGCTGTGCCAGGTCTCTCTGGTCGATGTTCTCGCACAGATGCTGGTCGATGTAGTACAGCGCGCGGGCCAGCGACTGGTGTTTCTGGTGGCCGGCGGTCAGGCGGATGCTGGCCGGCAGGTCCGGGAAGTGCTCGCCCGCCACCTTGCGGTTGCCGCCCTCGGGCTGTCGGCGCAGGTCGCACAACCGTTGCAGCGCCTGGCGATAGCGCTGCAGCTCGGCCGTCGGCAGCGGCAGGGTGAGGTACTCCCAGACCCGCGAGCGCATCGCCCATACCGCCAGCTCTTCGGAATGCTGCACGGTCAACATGGTGATCGGGATCGACGGCGCGGCGCGCTTGACCTGCTGCAACTGGTTCAGACCGAGCACGTCGGGGCGGTCGTAGTGCATGCAGATCATGTCGATCCGGCGGCCCTGCGGCCCTTCGACCAGGTTGTGGCCCTGCAGCAGACGGCATTCGGCGAACGCGGTGAACTGTTGCATCAGCGTCGCGGTACTGCGGTCGTGGGACAGGTCGAGCCAGAGCAACAAGGGAAGGTTGGGCGAGTTCGACTTCGGCACAGACTCACCTCTAGGCGGTATTTGTTTGCAGAGAGTATTGGCGATACGCCATCAGTTGCTCGGAACCGATTCTGCTAAGCGCTGCGTTTGATGGCGATTTGCTGTTATGAGCGCGCGAACGCTTCCCAACTGCCCGCCAGCGACGCCCGTGCATGCCGCCCGCAGCCGCTTCCTGCCTTTGGAAATTGAGTGCTAGCGACCCGCAATGGAGTCCTAACGGTGTAGTGGCACCGTGGCTACCTTTCACCTCGAGCAACGCACGAAGCGTTGCCAGCTGTTGAACCGACATTCCTCAGTGAGGTGAACGAAATGACCATGCAAATGATCAAGCGCGCGGTATTGAAGTTCGCGAAGGACGAAGACGGGCTGACCATCGTGGAGTATGCGGTGGCGGGGGGGCTGATAACGGCGACTGTAGCTGCTGCATTTGTCACCTTGGGAGGCGAAGTCGATTCGAAAATCACGGAACTGTGCACTGCTATTAACGCCGGTACTCCGTGTTAGTGATGTCAACAATCCAGATGCCCGCGCTGATCGTACTGTTCGGATTGCTCGGGTTCGCGGTGTTCAGCGACCTGCGCCACCAGCGCATCCCCAACCTGTTGATCCTGACCGGTTTGGCGCTGGGGCTGGCAGGGCAGCTGTTCAGCGGCGGGCTGGCCGGGCTGGGGCAGGGACTGCTGGGGGGATTGATCGGCTTCGGGCTGTTCCTGCTGCTGTACGCCGTGGGCGGCATGGCGGCCGGCGATGTGAAGTTGATGGCGATGGTCGGGGTGTTCCTGACGCCTGAACAGGCGTTGGGCGCGACCGCCGCCAGCCTGATGGCCGGGGGGCTGTGCGGGTTGTTCCTGGTGCTCTGGCGCGGGCAGTTGCGCCAGACGCTGGGGCGCTACGGGCTGATGCTGCGCACGCAGACCTATTTGGCGGCTGAGCCGGGCGAAGTTGCCGGCCAGCCGTTTCCCTACGCCATCGCGATTCTGCTGGGCACGCTCGCCAGCGGCCTGTGGTTCCACTTCAACTAGCGCGGGAGAGCGTCATGTACGCAGTCAGCGATAGCGATGCCTACCCGAGCGAGCGTGAAACGGTGCAGCGCCTGGCGCCGCAGCCGCGCACCCTCGCCGAGACCGGGCTGAGCGAGCAGCTGCTCGTCGACCTGCTGTGCAAGCACCTGCACGAAGGTGGCGCGCTGGACATGGCACGGCTGGTCGAGCGGCTGGCCTTGCCCGGCACCGTGCTGGAAGAAGTGCTGGGCCTGCTGCGCAAGGACGGCCGTATCGAGGTGCTCGGCCAGCACAACGGCCAGGCGCTGCGCTACGGCCTGACCGAGCGTGGCCGCCATGCCGCGCGCGATGCGCTGGAGCGCGGCGGCTACATCGGCGCCGCGCCGTTTCCGGCGAGCACCTACCGCTCGCTGGTCAAGCTGCAGACGGTCCACCACGCGCGGGTCGACGTCGAGAAGATGCGCGCGGCCTACAGCGGCGTGGTGCTCGCCGACGAACTGCTCGACCAGCTCGGCGTGGCGGTCAATTCTGGCCGCGCGATCATGATCTACGGCCCGGCGGGCACCGGTAAGACCTACATCAGCGGCCGCCTGATACGGCTGTTCAGCGAGGCGATCTGGGTGCCGCATGCCATCGCCATCAACGATGCGGTGGTGGAAATCTACGACCCGCAGATTCACCAGCGCCTGGACGAACCCGGGCAGAACAGCCTGCTGCTCAACGAGGGCATCGACCGGCGCCTGCTGTGCTGCATGCGTCCGCTGGTGGCCTGCGGCGGCGAGCTGAGCATGGAGCAGCTGGACGTGCGCTACGACCCGCTCAGCCGGCGCTACCTGGCGCCGCTGCAGCTCAAGGCGAGCAACGGCCTGTTCATCATCGACGACCTCGGTCGCCAGCGCATGCCGCCGGCCGAGTTGTTCAACCGCTGGATCGTGCCAATGGAGGAGAAGCGCGACTTCCTCAACCTCGGCGGCGGGCGCCAGTGCATGCTGCCGTTCGACCTGATCCTGGTGTTCTCCACCAACCTCAATCCGCTGGAACTGGCCGACGAGGCCTTCCTGCGGCGCATCGGCTACAAGCTGCGCTTCAGCTACCTCAAACCGGCGCAATACCAGGACATCTGGCGCCAGGAGAGCGAGCGCCAGGGCATCGCCTTCGATCCGCAGCTGCTGCGCTACGTCCTGGGCGAACTCTACGAGGCCGAGGGCATGCCGCTGGTGCCCTGTCATCCACGCGACCTGCTGGGCATGGCGCTGGACCGCCAGCGCTACGCCGGCGCCAGCGGCGCGCTGACGCCGGACGACCTGCACTGGGCCTGGCGCAACTACTTCGTTCAGCTCGACTACCTCGAATAAGGAGATGCAGACATGGGCTCACGTACTCTCACGCTGATCGCACTGTCGCTGTTGCTCGGCCTGGGCGCGGTCTGGATGGCCAACAACTGGCTGAGCGCCCGGCTCGACGCCGGCCCCGACGACGACACGCAGAACGTGGTGGTGGCCACCACCGAGATCCCCTTCGGGCAGATGGTCGAGGCACAGCAGGTGACCCTGGTGCGCATGCCCAAGGGCACCGTGCCGGACGACTCCTTCGAGACCACCGAGGCGGTGATCGGCAAGATCGCCACTTTCGGCATGCTGCGTGGCGACGTGCTGCGCGGCGCGCGGCTGGCCGAGCACCTGGGCGGCAGCACGCTGGCCTCGCTGATCGCCACCGACAAGCGCGCCATCTCGGTGCGCGTCGACGATGTGGTGGGGGTCGGCGGCTTCCTCCTGCCGGGCAACCGCGTCGACGTGCTGGCCACCAAGCGCAAGGGCAACGGCGACGAGGCCGAGGCCAAGACCATCCTCGAAGACCTGCGCGTGCTGGCCGTCGACCAGACCGCCAGCACTGACAAGACGCAGCCGGTGGTGGTGCGCGCAGTGACCCTGGAGATGAGCTCCGAGGAAGCCGAGAAACTGGTCAAGGCCATGACCGAAGGGCGCCTGCAACTGGCGCTGCGCAACCCGCTGGACAACCAGAAGAAACCCGTCGCCGCCGCGCCGGCCCCGGCCCCCGTGGCCGTGGCGCCGAAGCCGGTGGTGCGCCGCCGCGCGCCGGCGGATAGCGGGGTGACGATCATTCGCGGTACCGAGGTGAACATGACGAAGGTGGGCCTGTAGGCCACCACCGCCAGCGACGCGCGGCCGCGACGGCCTGACATGCAAGGAGAGGGGCTATGAAAAATATGCGCAGAGTGGGGGCTCTGGCCCTGATGCTGGGGGGGCTGGCGCTGCTGTCCGGGCTGGCGGGTGCCGAAACCGCGCTGGCGGTGCGGGCCACGCCGGCGGCCAATACCAGCGACGTGCAGGTGCCGATCTATAAATCGCGGGTGCTGACCACGCGCACGGCGGTCAAACGCATCTCGGTGGGCAATCCGGCGATCGCCGACATCCTCATCACCAGCCCGACGCAGCTGTACCTGCTCGGGCGCTCGCTGGGCAGCACCAACGTGCTGCTGTGGGACGGCAGCAACCGCCTGATCGACAGCCTCGACCTGGAGGTGGTGCATGACCTGAGCGGGCTGAAAGGCAAGCTGCACCAGGTGCTGCCCAACGAGCCCATCGAGGTGTTCAGCGCCCAGGGTGCGCTGGTGCTGCGTGGCCAGGTCAGCAACGCGGCGGCGATGGACAGTGCGCTGAAGCTGGCCGAGAGCTACGCCCGGCAGGCCGCCGGCGAGGCCGATGCGCAGGGTGCCGCGGCGGCGATGCCGCTGATCAACCTGCTCAGCGTCGGCGGCAGCCAGCAGGTGATGCTGGAGGTGAAGGTCGCCGAGATGCAGCGCAACCTGTTCAAGAACCTCAACGTGCGCTTCAACGCGCTGGACTTCGGCTCGTCCGGGCGCTGGTCGGGCGGTGGTTTCAACAACGGCGACGGGCTGGGCTTCGACGCGGACGGCCTGGTCAACCCGACCACGCTGTTCGGCGACGGCACCGGCATCTTCGGCCAGTTCCTCTCGGACAACTTCCTCTTCAACGTGGTGCTCGAGGCGGCCAAGGACAACGGCTCGGCCAAGGTGCTCGCCGAACCGACGCTGACCACGCTGACCGGGCAGCAGGCGGAGTTCATCTCCGGCGGCGAATTCCCGGTGCCGATCACCGAGGACGACGGCATCACCATCGAGTTCAAGGAATTCGGCGTCGGCGTCAAGTTCCTCCCGGTGGTGCTGGATTCCGGGCGCATCAACCTCAACCTCAACGTGTCGGTCAGCGAACTTTCCAACGCCAACTCGCTGGTGCTCGACACCGGCCTGGAAAGCATCCTCGGCAACGGCGTCAATCAGGTCATCCCGTCGCTGACCAAGCGCAGCGCGCAGTCCACCGTGGAGCTGGGCAACGGCCAGACCATCGCCATCGCCGGCCTGATCAGCGAGAACACCCGCGACTTCGTCAGCCGCTTCCCTGGCCTGGGCGACGTGCCGGTGCTGGGTCAGCTGTTCCGCAGCCAGCAGTTCATCCACGGCGAGACCGAGCTGGTGATCCTGGTCACGCCGCACCTGGCCAAACCGGTGGATGCGCGCACGGTGCGCCTGCCGACCGAGCATTTCGTCGAACCCAGCGATGCCGAGTTCTACCTGCTGGGCAAGACCAAGGGCAGCGCCCCTGGCCGCGCGGTGCCGGTGAGTCTGGGCATCAGCGAAGGCCGCTTCGGCCACGACCTCAAGTAACGGAGCCGCCACCATGAAAACCATCGTTCCGCTGTGCCTGTTCGCTCTGCTGGCCGGTTGCATTCCCTACCAGGAAGGCCGCGTCGGCCCGCTCGGCAGCTCGGTCAACGCCACGCTCTACCAGCAGATCGCCGACCAGCAGACCGCCGCCAATCCGGGCACGGCGCTGCCGGCGACCGGCTTCGACGGCCCGCTGACCGAGCCGGTGCTCGACGGCTATCGCGGCGTCACCGGCGATGCCCGGCAGGTCGCGCAGCCAATCCAGATCAACGTGGAAAACTGAGGGCCGCGCCATGCAGGCTTCACGCGCAATGCACTCGCTACCTCGTCGCCAGCGCGGTTCGGTCATGGTGCTGGTCGTCGTGGCGCTGGCCTCGATACTGATCATGGCGGCGCTGGCGCTCGATGGCAGTCACATGCTGGTCAACAAGACGCGCCTGCAGAACGCCGTGGACGCCGCGGCGCTGAGCGGGGCGAAGACGTTGCAGCAGGTCATGGGCTCGGGCAATGCCGGCACGCTGAGCCGCGACGCCGCGCTCGACACCTTCCGGCGCAACGCCGAGGCGGCCGGCAACGGCGAGCTGGGGGAGGCGGTCGGCAGCAACCTGAGCAGCTTCGTGACGGTCGAGTTTTCCTACAGTGTTTATGGGACGTTCACCCCTTCGGCGCCAACCGACGCCCGTTACGTGCGCGTGACCGTCGCGCAGTTCCCGCTGGCCCGCTTCTTCTGGGGAATGCTGTCGGTGTTCGGCGGCGACACGGCCAAGCAGGTGGCGGCCATCGCCACGGCGGGGCCGAGTCCGACCAGCCCCTGCAACATCGCGCCGCTGATGGTGTGCGGCGATCCCAGCGAGTACGACCCGGACACCGGCAAGTTCTGGGGCTATCAATTCGGCGGTATGGAAGTGCTCAAGGGCGCCGCCGGCAACGAACCGACCATCGGCCCTGGCAACTTCCAGTTGATCCGCCTGGGCGACAGCAGCGGCGGCGCGGATGTGCGCGAGGCGCTGGCAGGCGGTATCGAGCAGTGCAACAGCGTCGGCGAGTCGGTGGAAACCGAGCCCGGCAACACGGTCGGCCCGGTGTCGCAGGGCTTCAACACGCGCTTCGGCGAGTACAGCGGCGCGCTGTCCAACAGCGAGGGCGATTACCCACCGGATCTGGTCACCGACTACAGCTCGCCGCGCATGACCTACAACGACAGCACCGGCAAGGTCGAGCACCAGGGCGAGGAAGTCAGCTCCCGTGACGGCGACCTGAGCACGCCGAGCGCGGCGCTGCTGGATTACAACGACTGGCATCGGCGCGTGGCCGACTGCCCCAACGGCTGTCGTAGCGACGGCGTGTTCGAGCGGCGCGTGCTGAAGATCGTGGTCGGCAACTGCACCGGCAGCTCAGGCGGGCAGACCTCGGTGCCGGTGCTGGGGTTCGGCTGCTTCTTCCTGGTCCAGCCGCTGCCGACCGGTGCCGGCAACCAGGCGCAGATCTTTGGCCAGTTCATCCGCGAATGCGAAGGCGACAACGTGCCGGATATCAATCCGGTGGACGACGGCGGCCCGCAGATCATCCAGCTGTACAAGACCTACATCGACAACAGCCGCACGCCGAGCAGCGATTCGTGAGGAGGCGACCATGCACAGCCTGACGAACACCCGGATGCGCCAGCGCGGACTGGCGATGGTGGAATTCGCCATCGCGCTGCCGCTGCTGCTGCTCCTGCTGCTGGCCATCGGCGAAATGGGCCGCCTGCTGTACCAGTACAACAGCCTGCTGCAAGCCAGCCGCGACGCCAGCCGCTTCGTCGCCGGCCAGGCCTGGAACCGCACGCTCGGACGATTGGAACTGACCGACGAGTTGCGCGCCCAGGCCCGTGCGCTGGCCGTCTACGGCGTGCCGGTGGCGAGCGCCGGTAGTCAGCCGCTGGTCAGCGGACTGACCACCGCCCAGGTGACAGTGGGTGCGCAGGGGACCGATCACGTGCAGGTCAGCATCAGCTATGCGTTCCGCCCGATCATCGGCAGCGGTCTGCCGGACGTCGGCTACGGCGCGCGCGTGCTGAGTTTTCCGCTGGTAGCCACCAGCGTGATGAGGGCGCTGTGATGAACGCCAGGCGCATGCGCGGGGTGTACGTGGTGGAGTTCGCCATCGTCGGGCTGCTGCTGTTCGTGCTGCTGTTCGGCGTGCTGGAAATGGGCCGACTGTTCTTCACCGTCAACGCGCTCAACGAAACGGTACGCCGCGGTGCGCGGCTGGCGGCGGTGTGCAACATCGACGATCCGCGCATCCTGCGCCGGGCGATCTTCAACGCGGCCGACGAAACCGGTGCCAGCAGCCTGATCGCCAACCTCGATACCAGCGACCTGCGGCTGGTGTACCTGGACGCCAACGGCGCCGAGATCGCCCCGGCAGCCGCCGCCGGCTCGGGCTTCAGCAATATCCGCTACGTGCAGCTACGCGTGGAGAACTTCACCTTCAACCTGCTGATTCCCGGCCTGGGCGGCGTGTTCACGCTGCCGCCGTTCTTTTCCACCCTGCCTCGCGAAAGCCTCGGCCGAACGCCTGAAAGCTCGGAGATCACGCCATGCTGAATACACTCGAAATGCCCAGCGTCGCCGTGACCGGCCGGCAAACCCTGCGCATGCTGATCAGCAGCCGCGACGCTGCCGCGTTGACCCGGCTGAAGACGCTGGTCCAGCAGCTTCCCGGCCTGCAGGTCAGCACCCGGCTGGTGAGTAACGGCCACACCGATCCGCTGTACGGGCTGGAGCAGATGCCCGATGTGCTGCTGCTGCATGCCAGCCACCTGTGGCGCGAGGAACTGGGCGCGCTGCAGCAGCACCCGGTGCAGTTGCGGCCGCCGCTGCTGGTGTGTGGCCCGCAGGACGATCGCGACTGCATGCGCCTGGCGATGCAGGCGGGCGCGCGGGATTTCTTCCCGGAGCCGGTGCTGGCGCACGAGCTGCTCGCCGCCATCGGCCGTATCTCGCTAGAGCTGCGTGACGGTCAGGCGTGCGGCGGCAAGGTGATCGCCATCATGAACGCCAAGGGCGGTTCCGGCGCCACCATGCTCGCCTGCAACCTGGCCCATGCCCTCAGCGCACGCGGCCGGCGCACGCTGCTGCTGGACCTGGACCTGCAGTTCGGCAGCGTCGCGCATTGCCTGGACGTGCACCCGACGCACAGCCATATCGAGGTGCTGCAACGTATCGACGAGCTGGACAGCGTCGCGCTGCATGGCTTTTGCAGCCACTTCAGCCCGACGCTGGACGTGCTCGGCGGGCGCGCCGGCGAGCTGTGCCTGACCCAGGACGTGCAGCTGGAACAGCTGGAAAGCCTGCTCAGCCTGGCGCGCGGCAGCTACGACTGGGTGGTGGTGGACCTGCCGCGACAGATCGACCATCTCACCGGCATCAGCCTGGAGCAGGCCGACCACATCTTCGTGGTGCTGCAGCAGTCGCTCAGCCATCTCAAGGACGCCGCGCGGCTGCTGCGCATCATCCGCGAGGACCTCGGCATCGCCGGCGAGCGCCTGCAGGTGGTGGTCAACCGCTACGACAAGGCGGCGCCGGTCAGCCTCAAGGACATCGCCGAGGCGCTGCGCTGCGGCGAGCCGCAGCGATTGCCGAACGACTACGCGGTGACCAGCGAAAGCCAGAACACCGGCGTGCCTTTGGGCCTGCACGCGCCGCGCGCGGCGCTGACCCAGGGCATCGCGCAACTGAGCCAGGAACTGCTCGGCAGCGAGGTCGTGGCGCCGAGCCTGCTCAAACGTACCTTTGGCCGATTCTTCGGGGGTTGATCATGCTCAGCGAACTGCGCAACCGCCTGCAGGCAGGCAAGCGAACCCCGCCCAGCGCGCCGGCAGCGCAAGCCGCGGCCGCCGGGGTGGACAACCTCATGGCCTGGGAGAGCGCGACGGCCGAGTCGCCGTACGAGACCCGCAGCCAGCTCAATCCGATCGATGCCGAGTGGCGCGAGAAGATCTACCAGCAGCTGCTCAAGGTGATGGACCTGTCGCTGCTCGATTCCCTGGAACCGGCGGATGCGACGTGGCAGATCCGCGAAATCTGCCAGCGCCTGCTCGACGAGCACGCCGCGCCGGTCAGCGCCGCCGGGCGCCAGCAGATCATCAAGCAGATCACCGACGAGGTGCTGGGCCTCGGCCCGCTGGAGCCGCTGCTGGCCGACGGCTCGGTGTCGGACATCCTGGTCAACGGCCATGCCTCGGTCTACGTCGAGCGCCACGGCAAGCTGCAGCGCACCGACGTGCGCTTTCGCGACGACCAGCACCTGCTGAACATCATCGACCGCATCGTCTCCAGCCTCGGCCGGCGCATCGACGAATCCTCGCCGTTGGTGGATGCGCGGCTCAAGGACGGCTCGCGGGTCAACGCGATCATCCCGCCGCTGGCGATCGACGGGCCGAGCGTGTCGATCCGCCGCTTCGCCGTGGACCTGCTGAATGCCGAGAGCCTGGTGCAGATGGGCACGCTGACGCCGGCCATCGCCCTGGTGCTCAAGGCCATCGTGCGCGGGCGGATGAACGTGCTGGTGTCTGGCGGTACCGGCACCGGCAAGACCACCATGCTCAACGTGCTGTCGAGCTTCATCCCGCACAACGAGCGCATCGTCACCATCGAGGACTCGGCCGAGCTGCAACTGCAGCAGCCGCATGTGGTGCGCCTGGAAACCCGGCCGCCGAACATCGAGGGGCGCGGCGAGGTGAACCAGCGCGAGCTGGTGCGCAACAGCCTGCGCATGCGCCCGGACCGCATCGTCATCGGCGAGGTGCGTGGCGCCGAGGCGCTGGACATGCTGGCGGCGATGAACACCGGGCATGACGGCTCGATCACCACCATTCACGCCAACACCGCGCGCGACGCGCTGAGCCGTATCGAGAACATGGTGTCGATGACCGGCGCGACCTTCCCGATCAAGGCGCTGCGCCAGCAGATCGCTTCGGCCATCGACGTGGTGATCCAGCTCGAACGCCAGGAGGACGGTAAGCGGCGGCTGGTCAGCGTGCAGGAGATCAACGGCATGGAGGGCGAGATCATCACCATGACCGAAATCTTCACCTTCGAGCGCCGTGGCCTCGGCGAGCAGGGCGAGGTACTCGGCGACTACCGGCCGACCGGCATGGTCCCGGCGTTCCGCGACGTGCTGGCCAAGCGCGGCATCGAGCTGCCGCTGGAGCTGTTCCGCCCTGACTGGATGGAGGCCTTGCAGCCATGAGCCAGCTCCCCGGTGAATTCTTCCTGGCGTTCTTCGGCATGATCTTCAGCGCGGTGTTCCTGCTCAGCCAGGGCCTGACGGTACCGGTGTTCGGCGAGGCGGGGCAGGTGCGCAAGCGCATCCGCGCGCGCCTGCAGGTGCTCGAGCAGGCCAGTGACCTGCCGAACATGCAGGTGCTGCTGCGCCAGAAGTACCTCAAGCGCCTGTCGCCGCTGGATGCCGCGCTGGAGCAGTTGCCGCTGATGGACCGGCTGGCGCAGATGATCGAGCAGAGCGGGCACCACTATCGCGCCTATCGCGTGGTGCTGCTGGGGCTGATCCTGGGCGTCGCGGTGGCGCTGCTCAGCTGGTTGCTGCTGCGGCTGTGGTGGCTGGCGGTGCCGCTGGGGTTCGCGGCGTTCTGGCTGCCGCTGCTGAAGATCGGACGCGACCGCGCCCGGCGCTTCGCCGAGTTCGAGGAGGGTCTGGCCGATGCGCTGGACGCCATGTGCCGGGCGTTGCGCGCCGGTCATCCGTTCAACGAGACGCTGCGGCTGGTGGCCGAGGAGCACCAGGGTGCGGTGGCCCAGGAGTTCGGCCTGACCTTCGCCGACATCAACTACGGCAACGACGTGCGCCGCGCCATGCTCGGCCTGCTGGAGCGGATGCCGAGCATGACGGTGATGATGCTGGTGACCAGCATCCTCATCCACCGCGAAACCGGCGGCAACCTGACCGAGGTGCTGGAGCGCCTCAGCCGGCTGATCCGCGGGCGTTTCCGCTTCCAGCGCAAGGTCCGCACGCTGTCGGCCGAGGGGCGCATGTCGGCCTGGGTGCTGGTGTCGGTGCCGTTCGTGCTGGCCGCGGTGATCATGCTGACCACGCCGGAGTACCTGCCGCTGCTGGTCAATGAACCCATCGGGCAGAAACTCAGCATGGCGGCCTTCGTCGCGATGCTGCTGGGCATCTTCTGGATACGCCGGATCATCCGTATCCAGGTTTGAGCGGGGGGCGCGGTGATGGACTATCTCTACGGGCTGGTGCAGAGCGTGGTGCGCGACGAGCAGCAGGTGCGGCTGATCTTCCTGGTGGCCGTGGCGCTGAGCGCGATGCTGGCGGTGGGCACCCTGGCGGTACTGGCGCTGGGCCTGCAGGACCCGGTGCGCCGGCGCCTGGCGGTGATCAAACGTGGCGGCCTGCGCGGTGCCGAGCAGGCCGCGCAAGCGCCGCACGGCAACCTGCACATGCTGCTGGAGCAGGTCGGCCAGCGTTTCGTCAGCCTGGAAGACGGCCAGCGCTCGACAACCGCCGCGCTGTTGCAGCATGCCGGCTACCGCTCGGCGGCGGCGGTGCAGATGTACTGGGCGACCCGCCTGCTGCTGCCGCTGACGCTGCTGGTGGCGACGCTGCTGGTGCTGCCGATGCTGACCACGCCCACCCTGACCGTCGGGCTGGCGGTGGCGGGGCTGGCGATCGGCATCGGTTGGCTGGCGCCGGCGCTGTTCGTCGAGAAGCGCCGCGACGGCCGGCAGACCCGGCTGCGCGGCGCCTTTCCCGATGCGCTCGACCTGATGGTGGTCTGCGTGGAATCGGGCCTGGCGCTGCCGCAGGCGATCGAGCGGGTCGCCGAGGAAATGGCCGTGAGTCAGGCCGAGCTGGCCGAGGAGCTGGCGCTGGTCAATGCCGAGATTCGCGCCGGCATTTCCAGCGCGGCGGCGCTGGCGCACCTGGCCGAGCGTACCGGCCTGGAGGATGTGCGCGGGCTGGTCAGCCTGCTGGCGCAGAGCATCCGCTTCGGCACCAGCGTCGCCGACACGCTGCGCATCTACGCCGAGGAGTTTCGCGACCGGCGCACCCAGGCGGCCGAGGAGCAGGCCGCCAAGATCGGCACCAAGCTGGTATTCCCGCTGATTTTCTGCCTGTGGCCGAGCTTTTTCCTGGTCGCCATCGGCCCCGCCATGATCGGTGTTCTCAAAGCGTTCGGGAGATTGTGAGATGAGAAGAATCAGTCTGCTGCTGGCCCTGTCGGTCGTACTCGCCGGGTGCCAGTCGATGGGCCCGGAACCGGGCGAAGGGCGTTCGATCTACGCCGGCGACCATTCGGTGCTGTACCGCGCGCGGCAACAGGCCGGTTCGGTGGGGCAGGCGCTGCAACTGGCCGACATGGCCTATCAGGCGGGGGACATGGACCAGGCGCTGTTCCAGTATCTGCGCGTGCTGGAACTGGAGCCCAAGCGTTATTCGGCGCTGGTCTGGGTGGGGCGGATTCACCGTGAGCGCGGCAACATCCAACTCGCCGAACTGGCCTTCGCGGAGGTGCTGGGCAAGGCGCCGAACGACCTCGATGCGCTGGCCGAGATGGGCATGCTGCAACTGGCCAAGCGTGACCAGGACGCAGCGCGCGAGCTGCTGTCGCGCGCGTTGCTGCTGGACCAGCAACGCCTGGCGAACGCGCCGCAGGACGCCATGCCGCCGCTGGATGCGCTGCAGGTGGACGGGCAGTCGCCGCTGCGCCTGTACAACGCGCTCGGTGTGCTGGCCGACCTGACCAACGACTTCCCGCTGGCCGAGCGCTACTACCGGCTGGCGCTGCAGATCGAGCCGCGTTCGGCGCTGGTGCAGAACAGCCTCGGCTATTCGTATTACATGGCCGGGCACTGGGAGGAGGCCGAGCGGGTCTACCGCCGCGCGCTCGACCGCAGCGCCAGCTACGCGCCGCTGTGGCGCAACTACGGCCTGCTGCTGGCGCGCACGCAGCGCTACGAGGCGGCGCTGTCGGCCTTCGAGCAGATCAGCTCGCGTGCCCAGGCCAGCAATGACGTGGGCTACGTCTGCCTGGTCGAGGGGCGGCTGGACGAGGCCGAGCAATTCTTCCGCAGCGCGATGGAGCAGTCGCCGTCGCATTACGCCACCGCCTGGGACAACCTCGAACGCGTGCGCCAGCTGCGCAAGGTACGCCAGCTCGGTCAGGGGCCGATCGAGGTGGACGCGGTCGCCGCGACGGCCGGGGTCACGGTATTCGCCGTACCGTAGCGGTACCGGCCAGCGCGGGGCGGGGCTGCGTCGCGCGGCGCACGCCGCGCGGCAGGTGGCGCTTGAGCGCCAGCGCCGGCGCCTCGATCAGATGCCAGGAGAGCACGGCCGCCAGCAGGCTGGCGCTGAAGCCCAGCAGCATGAACGGCAGCAGCGGCAGGCTGCCGGCGCTCCAGTGCATCAGCAACTGCTGGAGCGGGAAGCTGAAGATGTACAGGCCATAGGAAAAATCCCCGGCCTTGCCGAAGCCGGCGAGCGCCGGAATGCGCAGGTGCGCCAGGTAGATCACCAGATAGGGTAGCGTCAGCGCATGTACCAGCGGCCAGATGTCGTGGCCGGCGCTGAGCAGGCTGGCCGCCAGCAGCGGTACGGCGATCTTCCAGCTCCAGCGGATGCGCTGGCGGTACAGGTACAGCACCGCGCCGAAATAGAAGAACACCCCCAGCCGGCTGAACTTGCGCAGTAGCTCGCTCTGCAGATCGAGCGCCGGAATCAGGTAGAACTGGATGGCGAACAGCATCGCCAGCCCGAGCAGTGCCATGCGCCGGCGGAACAGCCCGAGCACGCCCAGCAGCACCACCGAGACGTACATCATCACCTCGTAGGGCAGGGTCCAGAGCGAGCCGTTGACCGTGTTGGGGAAGGGGTTGTCGACGAACACGCCGGGCAGCTGGAACTGCGTCAGCAGCGCGATGTTGCCCAGGTAGCCCAGCGTCTGCGGCTCGCTCCAGTAGTCGGCCAGCGGCAGCCGCGTGGCCAGCGGCCCGACCACCAGCACACCGAACAGCACTGCGACGGCCAGCGCCGGGAAGATGCGCAGCGCCCGCTTGCCGGCGAAGTCGATCAGGCTGCGGCTGTTGAGCCAGGACGCGGCGATCAGGTAGCCGCTCATCACGAAGAACAGGTGGACGGCGATATCGGCGCCGTCGTAGCTGCCGGTGAACAGGCGTACCGGCTCGCTGGCGCCACGGCCGGACAGCCAGAAGCTGTGGCCGAACACCACCGTCGAGGCGGCGAAGAAGCGCAGAAAGTCGAAGTTGTTGTTGCGCGGATCGCTTGGGGCGTTCATGACCGACAATCTCCTTGTTGGTGGGTCAGCGCAGTGGGAATGCGTCGCTCATGCCGAGCGCGCGGCGTTCGCCATCGTGGATCGCCCGCTCCAGCAGGCGCAGGCGTTGCGGGGCATTGCGGCGACGGGCGACGAGCCGCAGCAGGGCGAGGAAGATCGTGCGGTTCAGGCGCAGCAGCCAGCGCGAGCCGACCCAGACGTGGGTGTCGAACCAGGCCTGGTTGCGCGCGCTGTAGTAGGCGCGGAAATCCGAGTCACCGAGCAGGAAGGCCTCGTAGATGTTGCGGGTGCGCGCCTTGATGTTCCACGACAGCTCCAGCTCGTCGATCAGCGCGTCGCTGAGCAGGTACAGCTTGCCGCCATCCTCGGTGATGCGGCGGGTGTACTCGGTGTCGTCGGCGTACAGCACCAGTTCGCGCAGCGGCACGCCGATGCGCTGGTACAGGCTGCGATGCGCAAGCATGCCGCCATAGGGGGCGAACGGCAGGCTGATGCGCCGCGGCGGCGCGCCCTGCGGCTTGCCCCAGGGCAGGCGCCGCCAGAGCTTGTAGGGCAGCTGGGCGACATGGAAGCCGAAGTAACTCGAGCGTGGCTGGATGGCGAAGCAGGCCGGCACGCCCTGGGCGATGTCGGCCTGCTGGGTGGGGCGAAAGCCCAGCACCGCGACGCGCGCCAGGCCGTGCTCGTGGCCCAGTTCGGCCAGCTCGCGATGGAGGATTTCCACGGCGGCGGCGCTCGGCGCGTTGTCGTCATCCATCATCCAGATGTACTCGGCACCGCGTTGCAGCGCGGCTTCGATGCCGACCGCATAGCCGTTGGCCGAGCCGCTGTTGTGCGGCAGCTCGATTAGCTCGACCTGTTCCGGCCAGCGTTCGCGCAGCGTATCCAGCGCGGCGGTGGCGGCGTTGCTCACCACCAGCACGCGCTCGATGGCGGCGAAGGCCAGGGCGCGTTCGATCAGCTGTTGCAGGTAGTCCAGGCGGTCGCCGTAGGTCACGGTCACAATCGTTGTGGTGCGTTTCATGGTCTTCTCGCGGCGGGACGGCATCAGGCTTCGTCGGCGGTGGACAGCAGGGCGCTGGCGGGACGGCTCGCCACGGGCTGGTCCGCGTCGTTGGGGTGGAACAGCGCATGGAAAATGACCACGAACGCCGGCCCCGGGCCGACTCCGGCGGGCTGCGGTGCCGGGATGATTTCGGTGTAGGAGTAGCCGTCAGCAAGGATCATTGAACGTCGGGTAGTGCCTGGGCGATGCATGATGGTTCTCCTGCGCATCGGCTGATGCGCCCTGTGGATCAGAACGAGTAACGACGGGTATCCGAGGTGCTTGGCAGGTACGGCCGGACTGCCGGTTCGGCCGTCACATGCACGGGCGATGTGGTCGGGATGGCGACGGCGCGCAGCAGCCGTGGTCGCGGGCAGGTGGTGCGCGGCGGCGTCTTGATGGCGCTTTCGTAGCCGGCAATGTCTGTGCAGTCCGGTGCTGTCGGGCTGGTCGCCTGCTGCGGTGCGGCATGCGCGGCCTGGCCGACCAGTAGTGCCAGGCCGAGGGTGCGTCCGGCCTTCATCCAGTGTTGTGCGGTATTCATCCGTGAATCTCCGTGGCTGGGTTGCGATCTGTTCAGGCGTGTTTGGCCGAAAGCAGCGGCGCGATGGCCGCACGTCCCTGCAGCGCCAGTTGTCCGTCGTGCAGCGACACTTCCCGTATCCGCGCCTCGACGAAGGCCTTGATTTCCTGCTTGAAGCGCTCGCCACCGAAGCGTTCGGCGTTGCTGCGGCAGTTGCCCGCGCTGATGCGCTGGCGATGCGTCTCGAAGGTGTGCACGGCGGCGACGAGCGAGTCGACGCTCTGCTCGGGGTAGAACACGCCAGTGGGCTTTTCCTGCTCCAGGTCGCGGATGGTCTCCAGCACGCCGCCACGGGCGAAGGCGATGACCGGCGTGCCGCAGGCCTGGGCTTCGATCGGGGCGATGCCGAAGTCTTCCTCGGCGGCAAAGACGAATGCCTTGGCGCGCTGCATGTACTGGCGCAGCACCTCGTCGCTCTGGTAGCCCAGCAGGGTGACGTTGGCACCGGCGACTTCGCGCACGCGCTCCATTTCCGGGCCGGTGCCGATGACCACCAGGCGCTTGTCCGGCATCGCCGCGAAGGCTTCGACGATCAGCGGAATCTTCTTGTACGGCACCATGCGCGAGGCGGTGAGGTAGAAGTCCTCCTTGGCCTCGTGCAGGGTGAAGCGGCTGGTGTCCACCGGCGGGTAGATGACCGTCGACTGGCGCCGGTAGCTCTTGTTGATGCGCTTGGCGATGAAGTGCGAGTTGGCGATGAATTCGTCGACGCCGCTGGCGGTGCGCTGGTCCCACATGCGCATGTAGTGCAGCAGCATGCGCGCCAGCTTGGCCTTCAGGCCGCGATCAAGGCTGGCTTCGTGCAGGTACTGGTGCTGCAGGTCCCAGGCGTAGCGGATGGGAGAGTGCACGTAGCTGATGTGCAGCTGATTGGGGCCGGTCAGCACGCCCTTGGCGACCGCGTGGCTGCTGGAGATCACCAGGTCGTATGCCGACATGTCGAGCTGTTCGATGGCCAGCGGCATCAGCGGCAGGTACTTCTGGTAGGCACTGCGCGCCTTGGGCAGCTGCTGGATGAAGGTGGTGGTGGCGCGCTTGCCGCCCAGCCGCGCGCGATCCTCGTCGCAGAGGAAGTCGATGACGGCGAACAGATCGGCTTCCGGCCAGGTTTCGCACAGTGCGGCGAGTACCCGTTCAGCCCCGGCATAGGTCACCAGCCAGTCGTGAACGATGGCGATTTTCATGGGTTCACCTCGATAGTGAGAAGGTGCGCGGCAGCGTGGGGCGCCGGCGCACGAATGGGGCGATGCGGCGTTGTTAGCGCTGGCCGGGGTTCCAGCGGGCGACTGCCGGGTGGTTGTGCTTGCCGGCCAGGGTGCGGTCGATCAGGCGCGACACCGTTCGCGCCGAAGCCTCCCAGGAGTAGCGCGCCACGTTGGCGCGGCCGAGTACGCGCAGGTCGTTGCGCAGGCTGGCGTCCTGCAGCACGCGGCTCATGGCCAGGGCCATCGAGCGGATGTCCAGCGGGTCGAAGTACAGCGCGCTTTCGCCGAGCACCTCGGGAATCGACGCAGCACGCGCGGCGATCACCGGGCAGCCGCAGGCCTGCGCCTCCAGCGGCGGAATGCCGAAGCCTTCGTACAGCGAGGGGAACACGAACGCCCGCGCGCCCTGGTATTCCTCCACCAGCTCCTCGTCGCTGAGGCGCCCGAGCATGCGGATGCGCTGGTTGCCGTTGATCGGGCAGTTGCCGGCGGAAAACACCGAATGCGAGTCGCCGACGATGCGCAGCTCGATATCGTCGAAACCCTCCAGGCTGAGAAAGGCGGCGACCATCCGCTCGAAATTCTTGTGCGCGTTGGGTGAGGAGACGGCCAGCAGGTACGGCTTCGCCGCACCTTCGCGCTCGCTCGCGCTGAATGGCGTGAAGCGCGGCGCCACGGCGTTCGGCACCACGCAGATGTGGTGCGCGGGGTAGCCGTAATGCTGGGCGATTTCCCGGCGCGAGAACTCGCTGACGGTGATCAGCGCGCGGATACGGCGCAGCAGCAGCGGCGTCATGGTCTGGTAGAAGCGGCGGAACAGCGGCGAATAACTTTCCGGGTGGCGCACGTAGGTGATGTCGTGATGCGTGGCGATCTGGTTGGCGTAGGCCAGCGGTGCCGTGTTGCACAGCGAGACCAGCGGCGGCCGGCCGTTGCGTGTCAGCCACAGGGGCAGGTCCAGCTGCTCCCACAGATGGCCGCGGTTGCGGCCGATGTGGCGCACGTTGAGCTGCGCGGCGCTGTCGCGCAGGCAGGTGTCGCGCGGCACCACGAACAGCAGATCGCCGCGCAGCTTGCCCAGTTCGAGGCACACCTGCTCGGCAAAGCGCTGCACCCCGCGAATCTCCTGGGTCAGGAAACGGGCGTTGATCACGATCATGGGTCTACTCCTTCAGAGGCCTGCGCCAGCGCTCCGGCACTGGCAAGACGCGATGTTTCAGCGCGGCGCCGAGGCGCGGGTGCTGATGATCTTGGGAAACTCGTTCAGCTCGATGCGCGCCGTACAGGCCTGGCCGGCGGTGGCGCAGTTCCAGTGCACGTCGCTGGTGAAGCGTCCGCGCTGCGGCGTGGCGGTATCGAGCATCTGTACGTTGCCGGTCTGCCGGTGGGGGCTTTCGATGGCCAGCGTGCGCGGGCGGCCGCCGGTCCAGGCGACCAGCAGTTCGTCGTCGCCACGGGCGAAGCGCAGCAGCACCGCGCCCCGGGCGCGGCGCTCGTGGCCGCGCAGTTCGTATTCGCCGACGATTTCGCTGATCGCCTGCAGCACCGCGTACGCCGGCTTGGCCGAGTAGTCGTGGCGCAGCAGGCCGAAGTTGTGCTCGCGCTCGTGGCGGTCGCTGCCGTCGTTCCTGAAGTCGTACCACCACATGCCCTTGATGTTCGGCAGCGTGCGGGCGAGGAAGTAGCTGCGCGCCAGGTAGGCCGCCTGCAGCGTTTCGCTGACGCCGCAGGCGCCGTCGTGGGCGGGCCAGGCCATCTCGGTCAGGTACAGCGGCACCGGCCGGCCGGCGGCTACGCTCAGCTGCTGGTCGACCTCGGCGAGCCAGTCGATCCAGGCCTCGGGGGTGTCGCGCCGCCAGCCGCGGCAGTGCACGTACGGATGCAGCGACAGGCCGTCGACCGCTTGCAGCACGCCATGCTCGACCAGCCGCTGGGCGAAGCCGGACTCAATGCCCTGGGTGGTCACCGCGCCGGCCAGCACCCGCGCGGCGGGGTCCTGTTCGCGGATGATGCCGGCGGCATCGGCGATCAGGCGCGCGTAGTCCTCGCTGAAGACGGGGCTGTGCGGGTCTTCCACGTCCCACTCGTTCCACACTTCGTAGTGCGCCACCTGGCCCTTCAGCGCGCCGACCAGGTGGCCAACGTAGCGGTTGAATGCCGCGCGCACCGGCTCGCTGCGCGGTTTCTCGCCCTCGCCGTGAAAACGGTTGCCATAGCCGAGGATGAACAGCGAATCCAGCCCGTGACGGCGGTTGTCGGCCAGGTAGCGCTGCCAGGAGGGTTCGATCAGCAGGCGGTTGCGCTCGCGCTCCACATAGGCCCAGTGCGCATCGGTGCGCACCGAGGTGATGCCGGCGGCGCTGGCGAGCGCGCCGGGCTGCTTGCCGACTACGCCCTTGTGCAGCTCATGGGAGCAGACGCCAACGGTGAACAGCGGATCGGCGGGCTGCGCCGCCGTGGTCAGGGTGAAGCCGAGCAGGCCGCCACACAGCGCCAGCGGCAACAGAGTGAAGCGCTTCATCATCGGTCTCGTCGTGGTTACGCCAGATGGCGGGGATCGGTGATGCGCGGCGCCATCAGGCTGGTCGCCGGTAGGTTGAGTGGGGCGAGCACATGGGCGATCGCCAGGCCAAGGAACAGGCTGGCGACCGACACTTCCAGCACGTCGGTGGCCCAGGCCACCAGACAGATGCAGAACACCGCGCCCAGCAGGCCGCCACGCACGCGCGGGCCGCGTTCGTGCAGGCGCAGCAGCAGCGGCAGGGTCAGCAGGTACAGCGCCACGCCGCCCACTCCGAGCATGCCCCACAGGTACAGCGCGGTGTTGTCGGCGATAGCCAGCAGCTCCAGGCCCGCAATGGGGAACGCCGTGCCACCGCTGCCTACCGCACCGAAGCCCGCGCCCCACCAGACCGAGGCCTGGCTCGCCACGTTGTCGATGAAGTTCGGCCAGCTGTTGATCAGGCGGTCGGCGAACGAGGACAGCAGGCTGCTGCTGACCGCGGCGATCGGGTCGATGCGCAACAGCAGGCTGGCGATCGGCAGCGCCACGCCGCCCAGCACCGCGAGCAGGAACGCCGTGGCGCTGGCGAAGCGGTACGCGGCGAATGTCAGCATGAGCAGGGTGACCACGTACGCCACCACGCTCGATTTGTTGGTGGTCAGCACGATGCCGGCCAGCGACACCCCATACAGCAGCACGCGCAACAGCCGCGAGCGGATGAACGCGGCGAGGAACAGGCTGTACACGGCGATCATCATCGACAGGCTGGTGGACATGCGCGCGAAGCCGCCGATGCGGTCGATATCGTCCATCGCCCAGGAGCGATTGCCGCTCAGTTCCACATTGCCGAGCATGTAGCTGTAGCCCTTCCACGGCACGCTGATGAGCATGTCCAGGGCGATGCCGACAAACGAGGCCAGCAGGCCGAAGCCGATCACCTTGATCAGCAGCGCCAGCCGCCGTTCCAGGTGCCGGCCGCAGACCACGCCGAACAGCAGCGGCAGGTACATGAACAGGGTGAAGCCGATGTTGGCCAGCGCTGCACCGTTGAGCAGCGCCAGCCAGGCGGACGTCGCCAGCGCCAGCAGCACCAGCCAGAACAGCGGCTGGCCACGGTGGCTCAGCAGCTCCAGGCCGAGGGCGGCCAGACAGGCGATCTTCGGCAGGTACAACAGCCAGGACACCCCGGCCAGCGCGCTGTAGTAGCGCAGCGCGCCGGAGAAGGTCTCGGTCAGCAGCAGCGCGGCGGCGATCAGTACCAGCAGTGTCGACTTATCGATCTCGAGCGGATGCGATGCCGGGCGTGGAGCGGTGATCAGCAGGCTCTGGTTCATGGCGAATGCTCGTTCCCTGAAGCGTTTTGCGCAGGATGGTCTGGTACTCGTCCAGCATCCGTTCCCGGTCCAGCAGTGGTTCGACGCTGGCGCGCGCCTGCCGGCCGAGGCGCTCGCGCAGGTCGGCGTCGAGGTACAGCCAGAGCATGGCGATGGCCAGCGAATGCGGCTCGTGCGGCGAGCAGAGCAGGCCATTGAGGTTGTCCTGGATGATCTCCGGCAGGCCGCCGCTGCGGGTGGCGATCACCGGGACGTGGTGGGCGCAGGCCTCCACGGCGACCAGTCCGAAGGGTTCGTCCCACAGCGACGGCACGACCAGCACATCGATCTCGCGCAGGAACTCGTCGGTCTGGCGGTAGCCGTGGAAGGTCACCTTGGCCGGATCGGCCTGGGCCTTGAGCCGCGCTTCGTAATCCAGCTTGCCGCGCCCGGCGATTTCCAGGCGCGCGTCGATGGCCAGCGCCTGGAACTGCTCGATCAGCCAGGCGACGCCCTTGTTCTCCGACAGCGTGCCGATGTAGCCGAAGCGCAGCGGCCGGTTCGCCCGGCGTGGCTCAGGCATGCGCTGTTCGGCGTTGGCCGCGCTGCGGTTGTGCACCACATGCTGGCTGGCGCGGGAGAAATAGCCGTGGCTGGTGACCCGCTCCAGCACGAAGCGGCTGACACCGACCACCGCCGCCACCTGCGCCGAGGCACCGGCGTGGCGGATGCGCATGAACCGGCATTGGCCGCATTGCTGCGCGCAGACCTTGCCGTGGTTGAACATGGTGTCCTTGGGGCACAGCAGATAGAGGTCGTGCAGCACCTGGACGATCGGCACGCCGGCGGCGCTGATCTCGTCCCAGGCGGAGATCGACCAGCCGGTCAGATTGTTGCTGATCACGATGTCCGGCCGTTCGAGCGCGAGCACGGCGCGCACGTAACGGCGCATGCGCTGGTTGTAGCGATCGAGCAGATGCCAGCCCATGCGCGCGAGGCGGCCGGGACGCTGCTGGGTGTAATGCCAGTAGAGGTTGTGCAGGCCCGCGCGATAGACCCGCACATCCTGCTGGAGCTGCTGCTGCAGGCCGGCATCCGGCCCGGTCGCCAGTACCGCCACGTCGCAGCCGCGCCGCTGCAGGCCTTCGGCCAGCTGGCGCAGCACCACTTCGGCGCCGCCGCCGATGTGCGGCGGATAGAAGGCGTTGAGAAAAAGGATCTTCATCGGTTCGAGACTCGCTGGTTCGCCAGGTGCCAAGGGCATTCGGTCGTTCATGCAAAGCACTGCAGGTAGCGGTTGGGCACCGTGACCTTCTGTTGCTGGCGCAGCAGGTTGAGCAGGATGATCGAGCGCTGTTCGCCGTCGCTGGCGACGAAGATCGCTTCCAGTTCGTGGAAGCCGCCACCGCTGACTTGCACCCGTTCGCCGGGGTTGAACGACGCCGCGAGCAGCGCCGGCACGGCAAGGCGCTGGCGCAACTGTTCGATCAGCTCGTCCTGCACTGGAGTCGGCTGGCCGCCGAAGCTGACGACCCGGCTGACGCCGCGCGTGGAGCGGATCGGATACCAGTTGTCCTGGTCGCGATCGAGGCGGATGAACAGGTAGCCGGGGAACAGCGGTTCGGCGTGGCGGGCCGGTTGTTTGCCGCCGGCGGCGGGGCGCAACGGGCGCCAGCACTCGTAGTGCTGGCGCTGCAGGTGTTCTTCGGCCCGCGCTTCCTGGCGGGGCCTGGTCTGGATGAGATACCAGCGGGGTGTGTGCAGCGATGTCATGTGAGGTCCTTCCCTTGAGTGGAGCGGCCAGCGGGTCATGCCAGGTGCAGCGTCGGCCGCGCCTCGCGGCCTTCGATCACGCCGAAGCGGTCGAGCATGTCCTTGATTGCTTCGCGGTCGTTGAACATCAGCACGTCGATGATCGACAGCGACGGCACGAACGGGTGGTTCAGCTGCGGGTAGCTCAGGTCGTCGTCCATGCGCAGGAAGCGCAGCAGCAAGCCGTCGTTGCGGAAGCGGGCAGGGCAGTACAGCTCGATGCCGCCGATGGGGTTGATGTACAGCTCGCCGTCCAGGCGCCGGACCACCTGGACGATGCGCTCGTGCCTGTCCAGCGTCGGCGGCAGGCACAGGTCCGAGCCGCGGAAGATCGGCGTGCTGATGCCCATGTACTGGCACAGGCGGCGTAGCGAGTGCTCGGTGAACAGCGCCAGGTTGCGTTCGGGGTATTCGAATATCTCGCGCAGCAGCGGCATGACCTGCTCGCGCTGCGGCGCCTTGGCGTAGGCGTGTTCGATCCTGCGCAGCAGGGTCCGGGCCTGCTGGTCGAAATCGTCGCTGAGCCAGCGCTGGTTGATGCTGTCGTACTGATGGCCCTTCTTCAGCGGGAAGGTGATCAGCTTGGGCTGGCCGCCGACCAGGATCCGGTTGCGGTTCGTCCAGGAGCCCTTTTCGAACTGCAGGTCGTCACCCAGCACGAAAACATCGCTGATGTTGATCAGCTGGAAATAGCCCAGGTACGGGAAAAGGTACGGCTGCATTATCGAGATGGTTCGGAACACGGGCGCCTCCTTATGCGGCTCAGGCTTTCTGGGGGTAGCTGTAGTAACCGTAGGCGCCGCTGTCGTACGCCGAATTCGATGCGCGGCGGCGGATGCCGTTGAGGATCGCGCCCTTGAGCAGCACGCCGTTGTGCATCAGGCGGCGCTTGGCGGCCTCGATCTGCGTGGTGCTGCTGAGGCCAAAGCGCGCCACCAGCAGGCTGGTGCCGGCCTGCTGGGCGACCAGCACGGCGTCGGTCACGGCGAGCACCGGCGGGGTGTCGACGATGATCAGGTCGTAGTGCTGCTCGGCCTCCTTGAGCAGCCGGGCGAAGTTGTCGTGCATCAGCAGTTCGGACGGATTCGGCGCGTTGCAGCCGCTGGCGATGAAGTCCAGGTTCTGCTGCGCGGTGTGGCGGATCACCTCGTTCAGCGCCAGCCCGTCGGCGAGCGCATCGGACAGGCCGTGGCGCGGGGTGAGGCCGAAGACGTGGTGCAGGTAGCCGCGGCGCATGTCGGCGTCGATCAGCAGCACGCGCTGGCCGCTCTGGGCGATGACCGCCGCCAGGTTGCCGGAGACGAACGACTTGCCGACGCCCGGCGTGGGGCTGGTGATCATCAGCACCCGGTTGCGGGCCTCGAGGGTGGCGAACTTGAGGCTGGTGCGCAGACTGCGCATGGACTCGACCGCCAGGTCGGCCGGATCGGTGAGGCTGAGCAGCCGGGCCAGGCCGTCGTGGGCCTTGCGGGCCTTGTGCAGCTGTTCCTGACGGCTGGAGAAGGGCGTTGCGGCATACACCGGAATGCCGAGCTTCTCGATCACGTCGGGGCTTTCCACGCCGCGGTAGAACGCCTGGCGCAGCAGGATGACCAGCGCCGATATCAGCAGGCCGAGGAAAACGGCGATGCCGACGATCAGCGGGCGGACCGGCTTGGCCGGTTTCTCGGGAGTGGTGTAGGCGTCGTCGATGATGCGCACGTTGCCGATGGTGCCGGCGCGCAGGACGTCCTGCTCCTGGGCCTGGTTCATCAGCAGCGTGTAGGTTTCGGTGGTGACTTCCATGTCACGCTTGAGCCGCAGCAGCTCCTGCTGGGTTTCCGGTAGCGCATTGACCTTGTGCAGCAACTCGTCCTTCTGCGCCTGCAACTGGCCGATCTTGCTTATCAGCGTCTGGTAGAGCGGGTGCTCGCGGGTGTAGAGCCGGTTGTACTCGACGCGCTTGAGGTTGTGCTCGGACAGCTGTTTCTCCAGTTCGACGATCTGCTCGAGCACCGATTCGGTCTCGATGCTGATGTCCACGGACTTGGCGCTGGTCTGGTAGGCGTTGAGCGCGGCTTCGGCCTTTTCCAGCTCCTTGCGCACCAGCGGCAGCTGCGAGCGCAGGAACTCCAGGCGCTGCGCGGCCTCGGCCGAGCTGCGCTCGACGTTCTGGCGCACGTAGAGGCGGCCGATTTCGTCGAGCACGGCGGTGGCCTGCTGTGCGTCGGCATCTTCCAGCGACAGGTAGATGATTCCCGAATCCTTGCCGGCTTCGCCGACCATGAGGCGATCCTGATAGCCCAGCGCGGTGGTCTGCGGGCGGCTGCGCACCAGCTCGAACTCGGTGCCGGGGCGTGCCTGCAGCTCGCTGATCTGCACCTTGAAACCGCGACCGGTCACCGCCTGGCCTACTTCGCCGCGCAGCAGCAGGGTCTGTTCTTCGTCCAGCAGGCGATAGCCGCCGTTGCTCTCGGCGATGAGGGTGAGCGTCTTGCCCAGGTAGGCCGGCGGCACGTCGAGCTGGAAGACCTCGATCCGCTCGCCGCCCCAGGCGTAGCTGGCAAGGCCGAACAGCGGCGCGGTCAGCGGGCCGTCGAGCGCCGGGTCGTGCTGGCGCGCGAGGTAGCCGCCGAGCAGCGGCAGCCGTTTGGGTTTGGCGCTGATGTAGAGCTTGAGGTTTTCCACCGTCTTGCCCAGCACGGCGCGCGACTTGAGCAGGGAAATCTCGGTGACGGCCTGGGAGACCGAGTCCAGCCGGGGCACGATCTCCGGCACGCCGGTGATGCCGGTTTTCTTCGACTCGATCTGGATCATCGCCGTGGCTTCGTAGATCGGCGTGGCGACGATGGCATAGGCGATGCCCAGGGCGGCGAACAGCGCGGTGATGCCGGCGATCAGTCCCTTGTGGTCGTAGGCGGTACGCAGAATGCCGGCCAGGTCGATACGGCTGTCCGTGTCGTATTCCAGCGGGGAGCGGGTCAGTGCAGTCATGTGGATCCATCCTGATGGTGCGGTGAAACGGCAGCGTGGGCTCAGCCTTTGGCCGATCGCGGCGCCAGACGCCGCAACAGGTTGAGCCCGATGTTCTGGACGACACCGCAGAGCGCCTGCAGCTTGCTCAGCGGCGAGAGGAGCGCCAGGCACTCACTCGCGATCTGGCCGAGGAAGTACTCGTACAACGCGTGGTTGCCGATGCGCTGGTAGTAGCGCGCCAGGCAGTAATGGGCGTGCATGGCCATCTGGATGCGCTGCCGGCTGGGGCGCATGGAGAAGATGCCGCCTTCGTGAATGCGGTAGGCCGCCGGCTTGATTTCGGCGATGAACTTGCCCTTGCCGTGGGCGCCGAGCAGCGACCACCAGCAGATGTCCAGCACCTCCACGCCCAGCAGTTCGGGCGGCAGATCCTGCAGCAGGTTGCGAAAGCACACCGTCAGCGTGGACAGCGGCCGGCCCTGCATCAGCTCGCGGGCGCTGGCGTCCTGGCGCAGCTTGCCGGTGAACTGCGGGCTGCGGATGACGCCCTGGCTGTTGAACATGAAGGCGTCGTGGTAGGTCAGCACGTAGTCGCGGTGGTGTTCGAGGAAATCCACCTGGAGCTGCAGCTTGCGCGGATCGGTCCAGTAGTCGTCGCCCTCGCAGTAGGCGATGTAGCGACCCGCCGCACGGGCGAACAGCCGCGTGCTGAACGGTACGCCGAGGCTGAACTGGTTCTGCTGCTGGTAGATCGGCTTGACGATGCCGGGGTAGCGCGCGGCGTACTCGGCGATGATCGCGGCGGTCGCATCGGTGGAGGCGTCGTCATGCACGATCACTTCAAAAGGGAAGTCCGTTTCCTGCTGGAGAAAACTCTCCAGTGTCTTCCTGATGAACGCGGCGTGGTTGTAGGTCAGGCAGACGATGCTCAGGACCGGCTCGGTCAGGTCTTGCCAGCGCGACCTGATGGCGTATTCGCTCTTCAATTCCATTTCACAGGCTCGGTTTGGTGATCAGTACGTAGAGTTTGAGAACCAGCGGCCGCGAGCTGGCGGCGACCAGCGCCAGGCAGACCAGGCCGCTGCTGGCCAGCGCCAGCAGGATGTCGATGCGCTCGTCGCTGGCGATGGTGTCGAACAGCGGTTCGCCGAGCAGCAGACCGAGGAAGGTCACGGCGGTGATACGGATCAGGTCTTTCAGCCAGATGCCGTGCAGGCCGGGGACGAAGCGCCGGTGCACCAGCGGCGGCCAGATGACGAAGGTGATCAACCGCAGGCCGAACCACGCCAGCGCCGCACCGAGTGCGCCATGCTGCAGCACGGCCCAGACCACCAGCGGAATGCTGATCGCCGTGGAAACGACGCTGAACCAGATGTGCAGGCGCAGCTCGCCGAAGGCGTACTGCAGATAGAACTGGAAGGCGCCCACCGCCAGGATCGCGCTGCCCAGCACGTACCAGGCGAGGATCGGCTCGCTCCATGCCGCGGCCTGCGCATCGCCGGTCCAGGCGAAAATCAGTTCCCGCGAGTGGAAGGCAATCACCGCCGCCATCGGGAACAGCACACTGCAGACGAAGCGGCTGGCGTTGAGGTACAGCGCGCGCATGTCGGCGATCCGCCCTTCGGCGGTGAGCATGGTCATGCGCGGCAGCAGTGTCTGCACCAGCGGGTTGGTCAGGGTGAGCAGCCCGGTAGCGATCAGCGCGACCAGCGAGTAATAGCCGTATTCCTTGAGCAGCAGCACCTTGGAGAGCAGCACCTTGTCCAGCTGCGTGAGGACGATCCACAGCACCGAGGTGAGCGTCATCCCCGCGGCGAAGGGCAGTACCGGCCTGACCACCGACCAGTCGAAACCGGTGAACAGATGCGGGTTGGGCATCAGCGCATAGGCGCGCGAGGCCATCAGCAGGGTTTCGACCAGCGCAACCGCGACTTGGAAGACGAAGAAGTCACGCGGATCCTGCGTCACGAAGGCGACCAGAAACAGCCCGCCGAAGTAGCGCAGGGTGGCGATCAGCATGTTCGCGCCGTTCAGCCAGCCATGCAGTTCCAGCCCTTGCAGGCCGCTCTTGTACAGCGTCGCGTATAGCCGCAGGCCGACCAGCACGCCCATCAGGCTGATGCACTGGGCGAGTGTGGCGCCGCTGAGTTCGTGGGCTTGCAGCCAGTGTTCGGCAATCCAGCCGCTGGCGGCGTGGATGCTGGCCCACGTCAGCAGAGCGATGGGGACGAAGATGATCTCGAACGAGCGCAGCAGGCGGCCTGGTTCGGTCAGCTCGGCAAAATCCTCCGCCTGCCCGCGGTAATGGGCGATCTGCCGGACCAGTGAGGGCGACAATCCGGCATCGAGCAGTTGCAGCCAGGCCTGCAGCACCGCGAAGAAGCCGATCAGTCCATACGCCTCGGCGCCCAGATGGCTGAGATAGAACGGCAGGATGACAATACCCACCAGCAAGGCGTAAGCCTGGCCAAGGTAGTTCAGGCCGGTGTTGCGCAATACCGAAAGCCGTTTCGGATCAGGCATGGTGGTAGGTGCGTCCATTCGAATCAGGAAATACGTTTGCAGGTGGCGCCGGTGAACTGCGGCTGCACCCGATCGAAGGCCTGCACCAGCGGGTTGAACAGCGCACGACTGGCCTGCTCGCTGTGGAGCGATTCGTGGAGCAGGGTCTGGATGACGCGGCTCTGCACCTTGGCCGGCAGGCCCGGGTAGATCGGCAGACACAGCACGCGGCGGCTGAGCGCGCGCGAGCGCGGTTGCGGCAGCTGCGGTTGCAGGTATTCGAGCGTGTCCAGCGAGGGGTAGAAATAGCGCCGCGGATTGATGCCGTTGTCGTTCAGCTGTTCGCGGCTGCGCAGCAGTTGCAGCTCGTTCGCCAGTGCGACGGGAAAGTAGCTGTAGTTGCGCCCGTTGCCCGGCTGGTGCACCTGCAGGTCGAAATAGCCGCCCAGCTCGCGCTCGTAGCGCCGGCCGATCTCGGCGCGCTGGTCGAGGATGTCCTCGATGTCGTCGAGGATGCACAGTCCCATCGCCGCGGAGAATTCGTTGAGCTTGGCGTTGATGCCGATACCCTGAATGACGTCGGTGTCGACGATGCCGAAATTGCACAGCAGGCGTATCCGTGCGGCCAGCGCATCATCGTTGGTGACGATCGCGCCGCCCTCGATGGTGTGAAACAGCTTGGTGGCATGGAAGCTCAGGGTGCTGATGTCGCCCCAGTTGAACACCGACTGGCCGCCATGACGCACGCCGAACGCATGGGCGCCGTCGTACACGACCTTGAGCCTGTGCCGGGTCGCGATGCGCTGGATGTGTTCGACCGCGCAGGGATTGCCGAACACATGGGTGGCGACGATGGCGCTGGTGTCGGGCGCGATGCTCGCTTCGATCCGCTCGGGATCGATGTTCCAGGTGGCCTCGTCGATGTCGGCGAAGATCGGCCGGATGCCTTCCCATTGCAGGGAGCTGGTGGTGGCCACGAAGCTGAACGGCGTGGTGATCGCGCTGCCGCTGAGCCCCAGGGCCCGGTAGGCGATCTGCAGGGCGACGGTGCCGTTGTTGGTGAGGATGATGTTCCTCACGCCCAGGTATTCCTGCAGCCGCTGTTCCAGCGCCAGCCCCAGCGGGCCGTGGTTGGTCAGCCAGCCGGTGTCGTAGATGCGGTCGACGTAGGCCATGAATTTGTCTTTGTTGCCCAGGTAGGACTTGGTCACGTTGATCATGTCGATTTCCTTATCGGGCCATGCGGCCGTGCTCCGGTTACTGGCGAGCAAGGGGGAGGGCAATCAGATGGCGTGCTGGTCGTTTATCTGGCTGGCACGCCGCGCACGGTGCTGGTTGACCGCCAGGATCAGGCTGGTCAGCAGGCTGCCGGCATGCGGATCGCCGTAATGAAAGATCGCCGTGGCACGGCGATAGGCCGGGTTGCAGGGCTCATTGGCGTGCAGCGAGCGATAGCCCCAGAACAGGTAGAGGTTGCCGGGCACCAGGCACAGGCGCTGCGGACGGAGCAGACGCAGGCGTATGCCGAGGCTGATCAGCTTGCGCGTGAAGGTGTTCTGCACCAGCGCCTTCTCCACCACGTTGAGCAGCACGCTGGGGCGGACACGACGCCGATTGGCAAACAGCAGCAGGTCGCCGCGCTCGTTCGGATTGCCCTGCTGGGGAATTTCGATGGGGAGCAGGGCTGTCACCAGGCTGGCATCGAAATGAAAGCAATTGGATTCCCGGCGGCCGCTGCCACCCTGGACGCAGCGCAATACTGGAAATATCTCCGAACTCGGCGCGTTGTTTCCGGCCGCCTGTCGATAAACATCGGCGAGCATGGTCTGGAAATCAGGCGCTGCCTTCAACGCTACGAGCAGACTGCCAGCCAGCGCGTTGTCGCCGTGATAGGCGAAGTAGTTCCCCGCATGGCGCTCGGCGTCGATCGCCAGTTGCGTGCGAAGTTGTTCAAGTTGCGGCGCGCTGAGGAACTCGGATATGCAGGCATAACCATCTTCATTGATATTCCTGGCAATAAGCGAAGCTGAGTTTTTATCGAATTTGCAAGATTGAGCGCGCACGAGTTTCTCCCGCAAAAAAACAGTGGTAGATGAAGGCTCTTATATGTGGGTCTATATATTTTCGGTGCGTTATCGCTATATGCTCGTACCGCTCATATCAATATCGAAATATATGCGGATGCCTAGTGCATTCGCTGAGCGAATGGCGATATGGATAAAGCCTGTTCCGTACCCGAAAGCAACCGGAAATGCTACCGCCCATCGGCGTTTCAGGCCGATTGCGCTGTTTCTGTTGCGTGGTCCTTGGATTAACTTCTGTACCGCAAGCCAACTGTTTGTCCATCGGGACAAAGCTACCGCATTCACCTCTTTGAGGTTTTTGCAATGACGATTTCTCGGGGCTTTCCTGGCGGTATGACTCGGCTGCTGAACTTGATCGCTCCCGATGATCTTAACTGCTCGCAGCTCACCACTCCTTGCGGCAACAGATATCCGCCAAAGCGTGATCAGAGTCAAGCTATTGGAGGCGATTTCTTGTTGCGCTATGGGATTGTTTCAATCGGCTCGTATAACTGCTTGAGCAGAAAGAGAAAAATTATTTTGACGGTTTTCGCGAGAATCAATCCTTAGGTGGATTGCAGTTGGCACAGTGCGCTATTACTGCGGAATAGTTGACCATGACACTAAGAGAATGCCTATGGAAATAAAAATTCCCTTTTAAAATATTGTTCGGCATAAGTAATTGTGAAATGAGAGTTGCTTCCGTTACGGTAGCAAGCCGGTACGAAAAGTCGAGCCGTGAGGACGTGAAGAGTAGGGCGGGAGAGGGTAGTGGCTTGGGCCGAATGGCACTGTGCCTGGAGGCGAAACGAAAAAGGCCACTCGATGAGTGGCCTTTTGAATTGGTTGCGGGAGCCGGATTTGAACCGACGACCTTCGGGTTATGAGCCCGACGAGCTACCAGACTGCTCCATCCCGCGCCGTGAATTCTACGGATTGAGCGCCGGCTGTCAAGCGATTTTTCGAGAAAAGAGCTTTTTAATCAGCGGGTTAACGATGCAAGGTGGTGCAGATTAGACTAAAACGAAAAAGGCCACTCGATGAGTGGCCTTTTGAATTGGTTGCGGGAGCCGGATTTGAACCGACGACCTTCGGGTTATGAGCCCGACGAGCTACCAGACTGCTCCATCCCGCGGCGCGAATTCTACAGGTTCTGTCATGATTGTCACGGCCTTATTAGAAAGTTTTTCTGAGTAGGGTCGGAACGCTGAAAAATCTTCACCCGCGGGCAGTCGGAGCGAGAGCCTACCAGTGGCCGGTGGTGGCGCCGGGCGATACGCATCATCCCCCAGAGCAGCGCCAGCGCGACTAGGAACCAGCCGAAGAGCATCAGCATGAGGGTGAAGGCAGGCGTCATCATGTAGCGCATCCTGTGCTGCAAATCTCGTCCTTTGGCATGCAGTGGACCTTGTGTACCGGAAGCGGTTCCGGATCGCGAAGGGCACGCGGGTCACGGCGCACGGCCTAATATGTATAAAGAGTGAAAAGGAGACAGTCATGCGTGTGCATCTTCTGCTGGTCGCCGGACTGCTGTGGTGGGCGAGCGCTGCATTGGCGCAATCTGACAGCGTGCCGCCCGGGCACGGAACTGCGGGAGTTGATGCGCAGAAAACCGACACCGCGATCCAGCGAGTGCAGCAAGCGGAAAAAAACCTGGGGAAGGCGCCGGAGCGCCTGTCGAGCCCGATCGATCGAAATGCCGGTGAGCCCGGTCATGCCGGCAACGAGACCGATATGGTCCATCACCGGCGTGGGCAACGGGACAAGCTCGGCGATTGATTGCGCGTGCTTCTGCATCGGGTTGACAGGCGCAGGCGATCGACCGGCATTCATCAACGCGGTCGATCTCCGTACAATGCCGTCCCTTTTTTCCACGAGCCGCCGCGGACCATGCAGATCGCCCTTGCACCGATGGAAGGACTGGTCGACGAAATCCTGCGCGATGTCCTGACCCGGGCGGGCGGGGTCGACTGGTGCGTGACCGAGTTCATTCGTGTCTCGGATCGCCTTCTGCCGCAGAGCAGCTTCCGCAAGCTTGCACCGGAACTGGACAGCGGTGCCGTGACTCGCGCCGGCACGCCAGTGCGCGTGCAACTGCTGGGCTCCGATCCGGCCTGCCTGGCGGATAATGCCGCCTACGCTTGCACCCTGGGGGCGCCGGCTATAGACCTGAACTTCGGCTGCCCGGCGCGAACGGTCAACAAGTCGCGTGGCGGCGCCGTGCTGCTCAAGGAGCCGGAGCTGCTGCATGCCATCGTCCGCGAGGTGCGCCGCAGCGTTCCGCCGCAGATTCCGCTGACCGCCAAGATGCGCCTGGGCTTCGACAGCCCGGATGGCGCCCTCGATTGCGCACGCGCATTGGCTGCCGGCGGCGCGCAGCAACTGGTGGTGCATGCGCGCACCAAGCTGGATGGCTACAAGCCGCCGGCGCACTGGGAATGGGTGGCCAGGGTGCAGGAGGTGGTGGATGTGCCGGTGTACGCCAACGGCGATATCTGGTCAGTAGAGGACTGGCGCCGCTGTCGCGAGGTCAGCGGTGTCGAGGATGTGATGCTGGGGCGCGGGCTGGTTTCGCGTCCCGATCTGGCTCGTCAGATCGTCGCGACGAGGCGGGGGCAGGCGGTGGCGGAAATGGGCTGGGACGAGTTCAAGCCCATGCTGGCCGACTTCTGGCGCCAGGCCCGCGGCAAGATCGCACCGCGTTACGCGCCCGGCCGGCTCAAGCAATGGCTCGCCTTGCTGACGCGCAATTATCCGCAGGCAGCGACATTGTTCGCCGAGCTACGCCGGGAGAACGACTGCGCGCGGATCGATGCGCTGCTCGGCGTGGATACCCAGGCCATCCGTCAGCTGGCGCTGGCGTAGGCGGCTCAGCGCCCACCGCTGACGTCCAGCAACGCGCCGCTGGTATAGCTGGCGCCCTCGCTGGCGAGCCAGAGAATCGCCTCGGCGACCTCACGTGCGTCGCCACCGCGTCCGAGCGGAACGCTTGTCTTGACCCGCTCGATCCGGTCCGGCTCGCCGCCGCTGGCGTGGATGTCGGTATGGATGATGCCGGGACGCACCGCGTTGACCCGAATGCCTTCGCCGCCCACTTCCCTGGCCAGCCCCAGCGTCATGCTGTCGATGGCGCCCTTGGCTGCCGCATAGTCGATGTACTCGCCGGGGGCTCCGAGGCGTGCGGCTGCCGAGGAAAGATTGATGATCGCGCCGCCATGTCCGCCATGACGTGTCGACATCCGCTTGATCGCCTCGCGGGCGCAGAGAAAGCTGCCGATCACATTGGCGCCGAGCACGCGATTCCAGCGCGCCGCGTCCATCTGCTCCAGGCGCATCTGTCGCTCCAGCATGCCGGCGTTGTTGACCAGCACGTCGAGGCGGTCGAATTCCCTATCAAGCGTGGCGAACAGGGCGAGCACTTCCTCTTCCCGGGCGACATCGGCCTGCACTGCGATGGCCTGCACGTCGAGGCGCTGAACGTCGCGCAGCACCTGGCGCGCGGCGTCTTCCCGGTGACGATAATTCAGGCACAGGGCATAGCCCCGTTCGGCTGCCAGTTGCGCGGTGGCGGCGCCGATGCCACGACTGGCGCCTGTGATCAGCATGACCCTGGACATTGCCGGTCCCTCTTTATTATTGGCCGCCTACCTTGTGCCCGGCATCATCCGCCGCGCGATCGAGCAGCGTCATGAACGCTCTGGCGGCATTGGAGAGCGTGCGCTCGGTGTGCCGGATGTAGCCTAGCTGGCGCGACAGCTGGATGCCCGGCAGATCCAGGCGTACCACCTGTTCGTCGAGCATGCTGCGCGGCAACACGCTCCAGGCGATGCCGATGGACACCATCATCTTGATCGTCTCCATATAGTTGGTGCTCATGGTGATGTTGGGCGCCAGCTCTTCGCGCTCGAACAGGCGCTGCGCGATGTGGTGGGTGAAGGTGTTGCCGCCGGGAAACACCGCCGGATGGCTGGCGATATCGGCCAGAGTGATGGCGGGGCGGCGCGCCAGCGGGTGTTCGGGCGCGACGACGAAATCCAGCGGGTCGTTCCAGACCTTCACCGCCTTCACCGGCTCGGCTGTTTGCGGCGCCAGGGTGATGACCGCCAGTTCCGCACGGCCATGCAGCACCTCGTCGTAGGCGACCTCCGAATCGAGAAAACGAATGTCCAGGGTCACCTGCGGATGGGCCCGGGTGAACGCGCGCAGCAGCGGTGGCAGACGATGCAGGCCGATGTGATGGCTGGTGGCCAGCAACAGCCGCCCGCCGATGTCGCCGTTGAGATTGGTCAGGGCGCGGCGGGTATCCTCCAGCACATTGAGAATCTGGTAGGCGCGCGGCAGCAGTGCGCGACCGGCCTCGGTCAGGCCGATCTCGCGGCCCAGCCGATCGAACAGGCGTACGTCGAGCTGCCCTTCCAGTGCGGCGATCCGCTTGCTGACGGCCGGTTGCGTCACATGCAGGCGCTCGGCTGCCAGCGAGAAGCTGCCGGTTTCGGCGACGGCGATGAAAGCATTGAGGTTGGCGAGATCCATGAATTATTCCGGGTGGTTGCTGGCGCTGCGCAGCCGTGAATTTGCGCTATCCAGAGGGTTTGTCGTAATTCCTGCGAGGAATGCTTCGGATAAAAAATATGAATTTGAGTAATTCAATTCAAGCCCCTAGGATCGCCCCATAAGCGCAAGGGCTATTCGCCCCGCATAGAAAGCAGATGAGGAAAACTCCGATGGCCGGCAAAACGCTCTACGACAAGCTTTGGGAGATGCACGAGGTGAAGCGGCGCGACGATGGTTCGTCGCTGATCTACATCGATCGTCACATCCTGCATGAAGTGACTTCGCCCCAGGCTTTCGAAGGGCTGCGTCTGGCCGGACGCAAGCCGTGGCGCATCGACGCCAACATCGCGACCCCGGACCACAACGTGCCGACCACCAAGGGCGAGCGCCAGGGCGGCCTGGAAGCCATCGCCGACGAGGTCTCGCGCATCCAGGTGCAGACGCTCGACGAGAACTGCGATGACTTCGGCATCCTCGAATTCAAGATGAACGACGTGCGCCAGGGCATCGTCCACGTCATCGGCCCGGAGCAGGGCGCCACCCTGCCGGGCATGACCGTGGTCTGTGGCGACTCGCACACCTCTACCCACGGCGCCTTCGGCGCGCTGGCCCACGGCATCGGCACTTCGGAAGTCGAACATGTGCTCGCCACCCAGTGCCTGGTCGCCAAGAAGATGAAGAACATGCAGGTGCGCGTCGAAGGCAAGCTGCCGTTCGGTGTCACCGCCAAGGACATCGTACTCGCCGTGATCGGCAAGATCGGCACCGCCGGCGGCAACGGCCATGCGCTGGAGTTCGCCGGCAGTGCCATCCGCGATCTGTCCATGGAAGGCCGCATGACCATCTGCAACATGTCCATCGAGGCCGGCGCCCGTGTGGGCATGGTCGCCTGCGACGAGAAGACCATCGCCTATGTCGAAGGTCGTCCCTACGCGCCGAAGGGCGCGGATTGGGTAAAGGCAGTCGAAGCCTGGAAGGATCTGGTGTCCGATGACGACGCGGTATTCGATACCATCGTCGAGCTGAAGGCCGAGGACATCAAGCCGCAGGTCAGCTGGGGCACTTCGCCGGAAATGGTGCTGGCGGTCGACCAGCGCGTGCCGGACCCGGCCGCCGAGGCCGATCCGGTTAAGCGCGACTCCATCGTCCGTGCGCTGAAATACATGGGCCTGAGCGCCAACCAGCCGATCACCGAGATCAAGCTGGATCGTGTGTTCATCGGTTCGTGCACCAACTCGCGGATCGAGGACCTGCGTGCCGCCGCTGAAGTGGCCAAGGGCCGCAAGGTCGCGGCGAACGTCAAGCAGGCGCTGGTGGTGCCGGGTTCCGGCCTGGTCAAGCAGCAGGCCGAGGCCGAGGGGCTGGACAAGATCTTCATCGAGGCCGGTTTCGAATGGCGCGAGCCGGGCTGTTCCATGTGCCTGGCGATGAACCCGGACAAGCTGGGCAGCGGCGAGCATTGCGCTTCCACGTCCAACCGCAACTTCGAAGGGCGCCAGGGTGCCGGCGGTCGTACCCATCTGGTCAGCCCGGCGATGGCCGCCGCCGCCGCGGTGACCGGCCGTTTCATCGATGTTCGCGAACTGATCCAGGCCTGAGGAGCAACACATGAAAGCCTTTACCCAACACACCGGCCTGGTCTGCCCGCTGGATCGCGCCAACGTCGATACCGACCAGATCATCCCCAAGCAATTTCTCAAGTCGATCAAGCGTACCGGCTTCGGTCCCAACCTGTTCGACGAGTGGCGCTATCTGGATGTGGGGCAGCCGAATCAGGACTGCTCCAATCGCCCGCTGAACAAGGAGTTCGTGCTGAACTTCCCGCGCTACCAGGGCGCCAGCGTGCTGCTGGCCCGCGAGAACTTCGGCTGCGGCTCGTCCCGCGAACATGCGCCGTGGGCGCTGGAAGAATACGGCTTCCGCGCAATCATCGCGCCGAGCTTCGCCGACATCTTCTACAACAACAGCTTCAAGAACGGCCTGCTGCCGATCATCCTCAGTGAAACTGAGATGGACGAGCTGTTCGAGCAGGCCGAGGCGACCGAGGGCTACCAGCTCACCGTCGATCTGGCCGCACAGACCGTGACCCGTCCGGACGGCAAGCAGTACTCCTTTGAAGTCGATGCCTTCCGCAAGCACTGCCTGCTCAACGGCCTGGACGATATCGGCCTGACCCTGCAGGACGCCGATGCGATTCGCGCCTTCGAAACCCGCCACCAGCAGAGCCAGCCCTGGCTGTTCGGCGCAATCAAATAACCGAAGCGGCAAGCCGCAAGCTTCAAGCTGCAAGTAGAAGCAGCTTTTGCTTGGGGCTTGCCGCTTGAAGCTTGCAGCTATTTCCAGAGGAAATCCCCCATGTCCAAACAGATTCTGGTTCTCCCCGGCGACGGTATCGGTCCGGAAATCATGGCCGAGGCCGTCAAGGTACTGCAGCTGGCCAACGACAAGTTCCAGCTCGGCTTCGAGCTGAGCTACGACGAACTGGGTGGCGCGGCCATCGACAAGTACGGCGTGCCGCTGGCCGATGAAACCCTGGAGCGCGCCCGCCAGGTCGACGCCATCCTGCTCGGTGCCGTGGGCGGCCCGAAGTGGGACACCATCGACCCGGCCATTCGCCCCGAGCGTGGCC
This sequence comes from Stutzerimonas stutzeri TS44, assembly GCA_000263395.1. Classification (GTDB taxonomy): domain Bacteria; phylum Pseudomonadota; class Gammaproteobacteria; order Pseudomonadales; family Pseudomonadaceae; genus Stutzerimonas; species Stutzerimonas stutzeri_C. The sequence continues at coordinate 105,944 of AJXE01000005.1, read as the reverse complement.
TGCTGAAAATCCGCTCCGAGCTGGGTCTGTTCGGCAACCTGCGTCCGGCGCTGCTCTACCCGCAACTGGCTGAAGCCTCTTCGCTCAAGCCGGAAATCGTCGCCGGCCTGGACATCCTCATCGTGCGTGAGCTGACCGGCGGCATCTACTTCGGCAAGCCGCGCGAGAGCAAGGTGCTGGAGAATGGCGAGCGCATGGCCTATGACACGCTGCCCTACAGCGAGAGCGAGATCCGTCGTATCGCCAAGGTCGGTTTCGACATGGCCATGGTCCGCAACAAGAAGCTCTGCTCGGTGGACAAGGCCAACGTGCTGGCCTCCAGCCAGCTGTGGCGCGCAGTGGTCGAGGAAGTGGCCAAGGATTACCCGCAGGTCGAGCTGTCGCACATGTACGTCGACAACGCCGCCATGCAGCTGGTACGCGCGCCCAAGCAGTTCGACGTGATCGTCACCGACAACATGTTCGGCGACATCCTCTCGGACGAGGCGTCCATGCTCACCGGCTCCATCGGCATGCTGCCGTCGGCCTCGCTGGATGCCAGCAACAAGGGCATGTACGAGCCCTGCCACGGCTCGGCGCCGGATATCGCCGGCAAGGGCATCGCCAACCCGCTGGCGACCATTCTGTCGGTTTCGATGATGCTGCGTTACAGCTTCAGCCAGGTGGCCGCGGCGGACGCCATCGAGCGCGCAGTCAGCGACGTGCTCGACCAGGGGCTGCGTACCGGCGATATCTGGTCCGAAGGTTGCCAGAAGGTAGGCACCCAGGCGATGGGTGATGCGGTAGTCGCGGCTCTCGCGAAGTTGTAAGCTTTTTGCCCGCCTTGGTTATGTGCGGGCCACTTTTTTTATAGGTGTAGTTGCGATGAAACGTGTAGGTCTGATCGGTTGGCGCGGCATGGTTGGTTCCGTGCTCATGCAGCGGATGCTGGAAGAGCGGGATTTCGACCTGATCGAGCCGGTGTTCTTCACCACCTCCAACGTCGGCGGCCAGGGTCCTGCCATCGGCAAGGAAACTGCCCCGCTGAAGGATGCCTACAGTATCGATGAACTGAAGGGGCTGGACGTGATCCTGACCTGCCAGGGCGGCGACTACACCAACGAGGTTTTCCCGAAGCTGCGCGAGGCGGGCTGGCAAGGCTACTGGATCGATGCCGCCTCGGCGCTGCGCATGCAGGATGACGCGGTCATCGTGCTCGATCCGGTGAATCGCCGGGTGATCGACCAGCAGCTGGACGCTGGCACCAGGAACTACATCGGCGGCAACTGCACCGTCAGTCTGATGCTGATGGGGCTGGGCGGCTTGTTCGAGGCGGGCCTCGTCGAGTGGATGAGCGCCATGACCTACCAGGCCGCCTCCGGCGCGGGCGCGCAGAACATGCGCGAGCTGATCAAGCAGATGGGCACCATCAACGCTGCTGTTGCCGATGACCTGGCCAACCCGGCCAGCGCCATTCTCGATATCGATCGCAAGGTCGCCGAGAGCCAGCGCAGCGAATCCTTCCCGGTGGATAATTTCGGCGTACCGCTGGCCGGTAGCCTGATTCCCTACATCGACAAGGAACTGCCCAACGGGCAGAGCCGTGAGGAATGGAAGGCGCAGGCCGAGACCAACAAGATCCTGGGACGCTTCAAGAACCCGATCCCGGTTGACGGTATCTGCGTGCGCATCGGCGCCATGCGCTGCCACAGCCAGGCACTGACCATCAAGCTGAACAAGGATGTGCCGATTTCGGATATCGAGGGGCTGATCGGCCAGCACAATCCGTGGGTCAAGCTGGTGTCGAATCATCGTGACGCCAGCATGCAGGAGCTGAGTCCGGCGGCCGTTACCGGCACGTTGAGCGTACCGGTCGGGCGGCTGCGCAAGCTCAACATGGGATCGCATTTCCTCGGCGCCTTCACCGTAGGTGATCAGCTGCTGTGGGGAGCCGCGGAGCCGTTGCGCCGGATGCTGCGCATACTCTTGGAGCGTTGAGCCACTCGTTAAAAAACCGCGGTCAGCCGCGGTTTTTTTTCGCCATCATCCGGCAGACTCTGTGTTGGCGTGTATGCCAGACATCGCGAAGCGCTCTTGCGCCGGACTGCGGATGTCGGCGTTGGAGCGCCGGGCGGTGGCGTGCGTAGCGGTGCGGGGGTCGCCGTCCTGTAGCCTGGTGGCGCGTATGGGACTTGGCCGGTCAATTTGTGGATTGAGTCTGATAACGTGCGAAAAGGAACGGCGTGGAATGCCGTGCTGTCCGCCAAGTTGTTGATAAAACACCATCTGTAAAAGATACTTACCGGCAATTCGAAGAACTTTTCTAAGTTGTGCAAGTGCGGCCTATCGCTGATTGGGGGCGCTGCAAGGCGCGGGCAGTGGCTATTAAGATCCTTTCTCGGTCTTCGAGAAAAAGATAAACAAAGGATAGACAATGGTTCGGGTTCGAAATCTGGTACTGGCAATTGCAGCTGCTACTGCGCTGACTACCGAGGTGGCCCATGCGCTGGGGCTTGGCGAGGTCAGGCTGCAGTCGTCGCTGAATCAACCACTGGTTGCAGAAATCGAACTGCTCGACGCAAAGATGCTCGCTCCGGGCGAGGTGGTTCCCTCGCTCGCCTCCGTTGAGGAATTCAACCGGGCCGGAATCGATCGCCAGTACTTTCTGACCGACCTGAAGTTCACTCCGGTGCTGCGGCCCGATGGCAAAAGTGTCATCCGGGTTTCCTCGAGCAAGCCGGTGCGCGAGCCCTATCTGAATTTCCTGGTTGAAGTGCTATGGCCCAGCGGCCGTTTGTTGCGTGAATACACATTGTTGCTGGACCCTCCGCTGTATTCCCCCGAGACCGTCGCTGCCGTTGCCCCGCAACTGCCAATCGCCACGGTGGCGCCGACCCGCGCGCCGGCTGTTTCGGCTGCACCGAGCCAGGTGAGGCCTTCTTCGCCTGTGTCGACGGCGGGGCAGGCAGCCGGGGGGGCGTCGGCAAGTACCGAGTACAAGACATCCTCGCACGATACGCTCTGGGAAATTGCCGAACGAAACGCCCGTTCGGGTACGGTTCACCAGACCATGCTGGCCATTCAGGATCTGAATCCGGGCGCCTTTATCGATGGCAATATCAATCGTATGAAGAGTGGCCAGGTCCTTCGCCTGCCCGGCGCCGAACAGATCAACAGCCGCACCCAGGCCGAGGCTATCACGCAGGTCGCTGAGCAGAATGCGACCTGGCGTCAGACACGCACCGCACCTCGCGATGCCGCAAGACAGGTCGATGCGACTCGCCGGACCACTGCTGGCGACGCTCCTGCGCAAAGCGACAGCCGGGATAATCTGCGGCTCGTGGCTCCGGATGCCGGAAAATCGACAGCTGGAAGCGATACCGGCGCCAGCGGGGACAGCAAGGCCCTGCGCGATCGCCTTGCCACGACTCAAGAGAGCCTCGACTCCAGTCGCCGCGAAAATGCCGATCTGAAAGAGCGCCTGGACGACCTGCAAGGCCAACTGGAGAAACTGCAGCGCCTGATGCAGCTCAAGGATGATCAGCTGGCCAAGCTGCAGGCTCAACTGGCCGTCGACGGTGCGGCGAATTCCGCTGAACTCCCGGCAGCTGTGGATGCAGCGGCGCCAGCCGGCCAGGAGTCGACAACTGCTCCTGAGCAGCAAGCTGGTAAAGCGGATGATGCGACCAGAAATGAGGTGGAGCGGGCGGCTAATCAGGAGGCTCCGGCGAGCGCCGCGGCGCCTGCCGCACAGCCCGCGAGCAAGCCGGAGGTTGCCCCCAAACCGGCTCCGGCCAAGCCTGTTGCTGCCACTCCCGAAGAGCCGAGTCTGCTTGACGAGTACCTGGGCAACCCCATGTTGCTCGGTGTTCTGGGTGGCAGTGCGCTGCTGCTGTTGCTGGTAGGTTTGATGGCGCTTTCCCGGCGCAATGCAATGAAGGAGGCGGAGCTTCAAGAGCAGCTCCTGGCCGAGAGCGAGAACGAGAGCTTCAGTTTGCAGCCGGAATCGCTGCAGGACCTGCATTCACATTCAGAGGCATCGCTCCCGGGCACGGCTGCCAACTTTGCCGAGGTCGAACCAATCGCACAGACGCATGCGTCTGCCGGCGATGCCTTGGCAGAGGCGGATATCTATATCGCCTATGGTCGTTTCAACCAGGCTGCCGAGTTGCTGCGCAACGCCCTGAACGACGAGCCGCAGCGTAGTGATTTGCGCCTGAAACTGATGGAGGTCTATGCAGAACTGGGTGATCGCGACGGTTTTGCCCGCCAGGAGGCGGAATTACGCGAAATCGGCGGTGCAGGCGGCGATATCGAACGGCTGAAGCTCAAATATCCGGCAATTGCCGTCACAGCCGCAGCAACCGCTGCCGCGGCGGCAACACATGTCGATCTTGATAATTTTGATCTGGATGACTTGCAGTTCGAGGAGCAGGTATCCGCGAAGGCTGTCGGGCAGGATCCGGACGACGCCTTCGATCTGAGCCTGGACGATCTGGATATCGACCTGGACAGCGATCAGGCCAGTCTGTCGTCGACTACGCCGATCAACGAAGCTACGCAACATGACCCTCTGAGCTTTGATGACCTGTCGCTTGACGAGCTGGCACCCAGCACAGGGTCAAATATCGGTACAGGCGATGAATTCGCCGGTCTGGCAGAAGAGTCCGTGCCGGCTACCTCGCTTACCGATGACCTGGGTGATTTTTCCTTCGATCTCGAGGCACCAGAACAGGGGGTTCCGGGGACAGAGGCGCAGTCTTCGGTAGAGGACTTCAGTTTCGATCTGGACGAATCCCTGGCGCCAGATACCGCAACCAGCAACGCCGTCAGCACCGATGAGGATCTGCTGTCCGCTGACTTCGACCTGTCCCTCGATCACGAGCCGGTGGCTGGACTGCAAAGTGAGAGCCTGACTGATCAGCTCGGTGACATGGAGTTGGATGCTCTGTCCAGTGAGTTGGATGAGCCCAAGATGGCGTTTCCCGAGACGCTGGATGCCGGGCTCGATGACGCACAACAAGAGGAGGATGATTTCAATTTCTTCTCGGATACCGACGAGGCAACTACAAAGCTCGATCTTGCGCGCGCCTATATCGATATGGGCGACGCCGAAGGGGCTCGCGATATCCTCGACGAAGTGCTCTCGGAGGGTAGTGAACAACAGCAGCAAGAGGCGCGAGAGATGCTCGCCAAGCTGGCCTGATGCTCCACGACGTACCTGAAGCGGCAGCCGTATCGGCTGCCGTTGGCGTTTCCAGAATTGCACTGGGTGTCGAATACAAAGGGTCGCGCTATCGCGGTTTCCAGCGTCAGCGCGCCGGTGTGCCTTCCGTGCAGGAGGCTTTGGAAAAAGCGTTGAGTCGGGTTGCCGGTGGGCACCCCGTTGTCTTGAGCTGTGCCGGGCGTACCGATGCGCTGGTGCATGCGAGCGGGCAGGTGGTGCATTTCGATACGTCGGTAGAGCGCAGCATGCACGCATGGGTCATGGGCGCGAACATGAACCTGCCAGGCGATATCAGTGTGACCTGGGCAAAGGTGATGCCGGCTCATTTCGATGCACGCTTCAGTGCTATGGCGCGTCGCTACCGCTACGTCATCTACAACGATCAGATCCGTCCCGCCCATATGGCCGAAGAGGTGACCTGGAATCATCGGCCACTCGACATCGAGTTGATGCGCGAGGCTGCCAAGGCGTTCGTCGGCACCCACGACTTCAGCGCCTTCCGGGCGCGCCAGTGCCAAGCCAAGTCACCCGTGAAGACGGTGCATCATCTGCAACTGCTACAGCACGGCAAGTTCATCGTGATCGACGTGCGTGCCAATGCATTTCTGCATCACATGGTGCGTAATTTCGCCGGGGTTTTGATGACCATCGGCGCGGGCGAGCGGCCGGTCGAATGGGCTCGGCAGGTATTGCAGACGCGTATACGCCGAACCGGCGGAGTCACGGCCCATCCCTATGGCCTGTATCTGGTGCGGGTTGAATATCCAGACGAATTCGAGCTGCCGCAGCGGTATCTTGGCCCGCATTTTCTTTCCGGCCTCGCCGACTGCCAGGATTCTGTCCAGGTCAATGGCTAGCGCGGCGATGCTCCGTGCGTAACGGTCGCCCGCTCATGCGCTGCGACTTTTTCGGGGCATTGGTTTGGCTTGCAGGCCGCGGGGCTTTTGCTACCATCCGTTGTCCTTTGCAAAGGTAGTAAGAGTTGTCGGTCGTTCGAAGCAAGATTTGTGGAATTACCCGGGTCGAGGATGCGTTGCTGGCCGCCGAGGCTGGAGCGGATGCCATCGGCCTGGTGTTTTATGCCAACAGTCCGCGCGTGGTCAGCATCCGACAGGCACGTGAAATCGTCGAGGCTTTACCTCCCTTTGTGACCACTGTGGGCCTCTTCGTCGATGCTGGTCGAGGTGAGATCGAAGAGATACTGGCTGCGGTTGCGCTCGATGTGCTGCAGTTCCACGGCAATGAGGCGCCTGCCGACTGTGCAGGATTCCATCGTCCCTGGTTCAAGGCGCTGCGCGTCGCCCCCGGCTGCGATATCGGCGCACAGGCCGCACGTTACTCCGGGGCCAGCGCGCTGTTGCTCGATACCTATGTAGCCGGCGTGCCGGGTGGAACGGGAGCGCGTTTCGACTGGTCGCTAATTCCTGACGATCTACCCAGGCCGCTGATACTGGCAGGTGGCCTGACCTGCGATAACGTGGTCGAGGCAATTGCCCAGGTGCGTCCTTATGCGGTTGATGTGAGCGGTGGCGTCGAGTTGAGCAAAGGCATCAAGAGCGCCGAAAAGGTTCGGGCATTCGTACAGCGAGTTCGCTCTGTCATGTGACGCTTGGCGGCTCTTTGCCGTCCAGTACGAATCGCTGGTTCGACCGGCGCCGGGCAGTCAGCCCGGAAAGAAGCGGGGGCTCCGCTTTAGCGAATACGCCAGCGGAGTGCCGGGCCGCGATAATAAATTTGACCGGGGCGCCAAATTGAGGCGACCCGAATGGAAGCTTTGGAGAACAAGAGCATGAGCAACTGGCTGGTAGACAAGCTGATCCCTTCGATCATGCGCTCCGAGACGCAGAAGAGCTCGGTGCCCGAAGGGCTGTGGCACAAGTGTCCTTCCTGCGAGGCTGTGCTGTATCGCCCCGAACTGGAAAAGACGCTGGACGTATGCCCTAAATGCCAGCATCACATGCGCATCGACGCACGTACCCGGCTGGATATCTTTCTCGATGCCGAGGGCCGCGAGGAGATCGCCAGCGACCTGGAGCCCGTAGATCGGCTCAAGTTTCGTGACAGCAAGAAGTACAAGGATCGCCTGTCCGCCGCGCAGAAGCAGACCGGCGAAAAGGATGCGTTGATCGCGATGCAGGGCACTCTGTTCAAGGTGCCGGTCGTTGCCTGTGCTTTCGAGTTCTCCTTCATGGGCGGTTCGATGGGCGCGATCGTCGGCGAGCGTTTCGTGCGTGCCGCCAACGTGGCGTTGGAACTGCGTTGTCCGCTGGTGTGCTTCTCCGCTTCCGGCGGTGCGCGTATGCAGGAGGCACTGATTTCGCTGATGCAGATGGCGAAAACCTCCGCCGTGCTGGCGCGCTTGCGCGAAGAAGGTTTGCCCTTCATCTCGGTGCTGACCGATCCGGTGTATGGCGGTGTTTCGGCCAGCCTGGCCATGCTGGGCGACGTCATCGTCGCTGAGCCGAAAGCGCTGATCGGCTTCGCCGGTCCGCGGGTCATCGAGCAGACCGTTCGCGAGAAGCTTCCCGAGGGCTTCCAGCGCAGCGAGTTCCTGCTGGATCACGGCGCTATCGACCTCATCATTTCGCGTGCCGAACTGCGGCCCCGTCTTTCCCGTCTGCTGGCGCAGTTGCAGCGCTTGCCGGCGACCGCCGTGCCAGCACAGGTTGCGGCCTCTGCATGAGCACCCGCGGCCTCGCCGATTGGCTGAGCTATCTTGAGCAACTGCACCCCTCGGCTATCGATATGGGACTCGAGCGGGTGCGCGAGGTTGCGCAACGGCTGGGCCTGACGCGCCCTGCGCAACGGGTGATCACGGTCACCGGCACCAACGGCAAAGGTTCCAGTTGCGCCTTCATCGCCTCGCTGCTGCAGGCGCAAGGCCTTAGTGTCGGTGTCTATGCCTCGCCGCATCTGCTGCGCTACAACGAGCGGGTGCGCATCGACGGGCTGGAAGTCGACGATGGCGCGCTCTGCGAGGCCTTCGAAGCCGTCGAGCGCGCGCGCGCGAGCACCTCGCTCACCTATTTCGAGGTGGGTACCCTGGCCGCTTTCTGGCTTTTCCAGCGGGCCGGGATTGACGCCGCGGTTCTTGAGGTCGGTCTTGGTGGGCGCCTGGACGCCGTCAATCTGGTCGATGCCGATGTGGCAGCGATCACCAACATCGGTCTCGATCACGCCGAGTGGCTGGGCGATGATCGGGAGAGCGTCGGTTTCGAGAAGGCGGGAATCTTCCGTCGTGCGACTCCCGCAGTGTGCGGTGATCTTGAGCCGCCGATGTCGTTGCTGGAGCAGGCCAGGACGCTGGCGGTGCCTTTGCGCCTGCGTGGCCGGGATTACGATCTGGCGAGCGGGACGACTGGCTGGCACTGGCGCGGTGTCGATGCGGCCGGCGCACCGCTCGAACTGCATGACCTGCCGCTGCTGTCACTGCCGCTGGAAAATGCCGCGCTTGCGCTGCAGGTCTACGCCTTGCTGGATCTGCCGTGGCGGCCCGAGGTTCTGGCGCAGGCACTACAGCGAACCCGCATCACTGGCCGTTTCGACCGCCGGACGATTCACTGGAAGGGACGTACGCTCAGCCTGCTGCTGGACGTCGCGCACAACCCCCATGCGGCCAGCTACCTGGCCAGCTATCTCGAGCAGCAGCCATCGCCTGGTCGCCTGGCCGTATTCGGCTTGCTGGCAGACAAGGATCTTGCCGGTATTCTGGATGTCCTGTTGCCGTACGTGAGCGAATGGGCGGTTGCGCCGCTTGCCAGCCCGCGCTCGCGCCCCGCGGCCGAACTGTACGCGGCATTGGCTGCGCGCAAGGCGACGGTGAATGCCTATGCTTCCCTCGCGCAGGCACTGGAAGCACAGTGCGAGAGAGCCCGCGAGCAGGACGAGATTCTGCTGTTTGGCTCGTTCTATTGCGTAGCCGAAGCGCTGCAATGGCTCGCCACGCATACGGAGGAAGCGGGAGATGGCGCTGCTGGATAAGGGCTTGAAACAGCGCATGGTCGGCGCATTGGTGCTGATCGCTCTGGCGGTGATCTTCGTGCCGATGCTGTTCACCCGCGAGGATGATCTGCGCCACGTCGTCGTCGATGCCCCGGCGATGCCCGCTACGCCGCCGGTGGCGCAGATCGAGATGGAACCGGTGCAGGTCCCGGAACCGAAATCGATTCCCGAGGGCTTCGAGATCGTCGAGGAGGACTCCGGAACCCCGTCTACAGCCGTTTCCCCCGAGCCGGCCGGGACGCCAGTGGCAGCCCCAGAGCCGGTGAAAGCACCTGAACCCGCGGCTCCTGTGCCGCAGTCGCGGGTGGATGCCGATAACCTGCCGGTGAGCTGGTCTGTTCAGTTGGCCAGCCTGTCCAACCGGGCGAGTGCGGAGAAGCTGCAGAAGACCCTGCGTGAACAGGGCTATAACGCCTACATTCGTACGGCGGACGGCATGAACCGGGTTTTCGTCGGGCCACTCATCGAGCGCGAAGAGGCCAACCGGTTGCGCGATCAGTTGCAGCGCCAGCAGAAGCTGAATGGCTTCGTGGTGCGCTTCAAGCCGGAAGCGCGCTGAACCGGGCCGGCGAACGGGCGGGTCTTGCCGGGGCAGGGGCAGGACGCGATGCACAAGGTGTTTGTGCTTACTCCCCGGCCCTCTGCTAAAATGTTCCGCCTTTCTCCTATGCAGAAGACGTCGTGGTTTTTACCTGGGTCGATTGGATCATCATCGCCGTCGTTGCTGTCTCCAGTCTGATCAGTCTGAAGCGGGGCTTCGTCAAGGAGGCCTTGTCACTGCTGACCTGGATCATTGCCGGGGTGGTCGCCTGGATGTTCGGCGGCGCGCTGTCGCATCACCTGGCCGAGTTCATCGACACGCCCTCGGCGCGGATCATCGCCGCTTGCGCCATCCTGTTCGTCGCCACGCTGCTGGTGGGGGCGCTGGTCAATTTCCTGATCGGTGAACTGATTCGGGTGACAGGGCTGTCCGGTACCGACCGTTTGCTGGGCATGGTATTCGGCGCGGCGCGCGGCGGGTTGTTGGTGGTGGTGCTGACCGGCTTGCTCAGCCTGGCGCCGGTTCAGGAGGACCTCTGGTGGCAGGAATCGGCTCTGCTGCCGCATTTCCTGCTGGTCGCCGACTGGTCGAAGAGCCTGATTCTCGAGCTCAGCAGCCAGTGGCTGGCCGGCTCGCTCGATTCGTCCGGTTCGGCAAAATTTATCGAAGACGCGTCTGGCACTCTTCTGCCGGTGCGTCAGCCTGAAACAAACTGAGAGGTTCCTTGCATGTGTGGCATTGTCGGCATCGTCGGTAAGTCGAACGTCAATCAGGCGCTGTATGACGCGCTTACCGTACTGCAGCATCGTGGGCAGGATGCCGCCGGAATCGTCACCAGCCACGACGATCGCCTGTTCCTGCGCAAGGACAACGGCCTGGTGCGCGATGTGTTCCAGCAGCGCCACATGCAGCGCCTGATCGGCAGCATGGGCATCGGTCATGTCCGCTATCCCACCGCCGGCAGTTCCAGTTCGGCCGAAGCGCAGCCGTTCTACGTCAACTCGCCGTACGGCATCACGCTGGCGCACAACGGCAATCTGACCAACGTCGAGCAGCTCACCAAGGAAATCTACGAGTCGGATCTGCGCCATGTGAACACCAACTCGGACTCGGAAGTGCTGCTCAACGTGTTCGCCCATGAGCTGGCGGTGCGCGGCAAGCTGCAACCAACCGAGGAGGACGTGTTCGCCGCGGTCAGCAAGGTCCATGAGCGCTGCCGCGGCGGCTATGCGGTGGTGGCGATGGTGACCGGCTACGGCATCGTCGGTTTCCGCGACCCGAACGCGATTCGTCCGATCGTCTTCGGCCAGCGTCATACCGACGAGGGCGTCGAGTACATGATCGCCTCGGAAAGCGTCTCGCTCGATGTGCTCGGCTTCACCGTGATCCGCGACCTGGCACCGGGCGAGGCGGTCTACATCACCACCGATGGCCGGCTGTACACCCGTCAGTGCGCCGACGCACCGAAGCTTTCACCATGCATTTTCGAGTACGTCTACCTGGCGCGCTCAGACTCCCTGATGGACGGCGTCTCGGTATACAAGGCGCGCCTGCGCATGGGCGAGAAGCTGGCCGACAAGATCCTGCGCGAGCGCCCCGAGCACGATATCGACGTGGTCATCCCGATTCCGGACACCAGCCGCACCTCCGCGCTGGAGTTGGCCAACCGGCTGGGCGTGAAATTCCGCGAAGGCTTCGTCAAGAACCGCTACATCGGCCGGACCTTCATCATGCCCGGCCAGGCGGCACGCAAGAAGTCGGTACGCCAGAAGCTCAACGCCATCGACCTCGAATTCCGTGGCAAGAACGTGCTGCTGGTCGACGACTCCATCGTGCGCGGCACCACCTGCAAGCAGATCATCCAGATGGCACGCGAGGCTGGGGCGAAGAACGTGTATTTCTGCTCGGCGGCACCGGCGGTGCGCTACCCGAATGTTTACGGCATCGACATGCCCAGCGCCCACGAGCTGATCGCGCACAACCGCAGCACCGAGGAAGTGGCGGAACTGATCGGCGCCGACTGGCTGATCTATCAGGACCTGGACGACCTGATCGAAGCCGTCGGCGGCGGCAAGGTGAAGATCGAGCACTTCGATTGCGCGGTGTTCGATGGCAAGTACATCACTGGCGATATCGATGAGACCTATCTGCACAGGATCGAGCAGGCACGCAACGACCTCAGCAAGAGCAAGGCCAACGCGGTAAGCGCCATCATCGATCTGTACAACGACTAAGCTGGGCGCCGGAGGTAGCAAGACTATGACGACTGAGTGGGAAGCCGGGCGACTGGACAGCGATCTTGACGGTGTCGGGATCGATACCCTGGCCGTGCGTGCCGGGCAGCATCGCAGCCCCGAGGCGGAACATGGCGAGCCCCTGTTCTTCACCTCCAGCTATGTGTTTCGCAGCGCCGCCGCTGCGGCTGCGTGCTTTGCCGGTGAGGTGCCGGGCAACGTCTATTCGCGCTACACCAACCCCACGGTGCGCACCTTCGAGGAGCGCATTGCCGCGCTGGAAGGTGCCGAGCAGGCCGTCGCGACGGCCTCCGGCATGGCGGCGATCCTGGCGACGGTGATGAGCCTGTGCTCGGCCGGCGATCATATTCTGGTGTCGCGCAGCGTATTCGGCGCCACTGTTTCGTTGTTCGAGAAGTATTTCAAGCGCTTCGGTGTGCAGGTCGACTACGTACCGCTGACCGATTTTGTGGCATGGCAATCAGCCTTCAAGTCCAACACCAAGCTGGTGTTCGTCGAGTCGCCGTCAAATCCGTTGGCCGAGCTGGTGGATATCGCCGCGTTGGCCCAGCTCTGCCAGGCCAAGGGCGTGCTGTTCGCGGTCGACAACTGCTTCTGCACGCCGGTGTTGCAGCAGCCGCTGGCGCTCGGCGCAGATATCGTCATTCATTCGGCGACCAAGTACATCGATGGCCAGGGGCGTTGTCTGGGCGGTGTGGTCGCCGGGCGTAAAGAACAGATGAAGGAGATCGTCGGCTTCCTGCGCACCGCTGGGCCGACGCTCAGCCCGTTCAACGCCTGGGTCTTCCTCAAGGGGTTGGAAACCTTGCGCCTGCGCATGCAGGCCCACTGTGCCAGCGCACAGCAACTGGCCGAATGGCTGGAGCGCCAACCTGCGGTGGATCGGGTCTATTACGCAGGCTTGCCAAGCCATCCGCAGCATGAACTGGCGAAGCGTCAGCAGAAGGGTTTTGGTGCCGTGTTGAGCTTCGAGGTCAAGGGAGGCAAGGACGGCGCCTGGCGCTTCATCGATGCCACCCGACTGATTTCCATCACCGCCAACCTGGGTGACAGCAAGAGCACCATCACCCATCCGGCCTCGACTACGCACGGCCGGCTGTCTGCCGAAGATCGCGCCAGCGCTGGCATCAGTGACAGTCTGATTCGCGTGGCGGTCGGGCTGGAAGATGTCGCCGATCTGCAGGCCGATCTGGCACGCGGCCTCGCGGCGCTCTGATTCGTCGGAGCGGCCAGCTAGCTGGCAGTCGCGCGAATGAGCCTCTGCGGCTTATTCGCGCGTAGGCTCGATTCTCAGCACGATGCCGTCCAGCCGCTGTTCCTTCGAGAGTTGCTCGCGCAGACGTGCGGCCTCGTCGCGGCTCGCCAGCGGCCCGACGTAGACCCGGCTGGTGTTGCTGCCCGGTCGAACATAAGCCTCATAGCCAAGTCCGACCAGGCGTTCACGCAGCGCTTCGGCATTAGCCGGATTGCGCAGACTGGCCAGCTGAATCGCCCAGCTGCCTGTAACGCCGGGCGGGATGCCGGATTTGGTGCTACGCGCCGGCGGAGGCGGCGCCAGCGAGCCTTGACGCGGTTCGTTGGCGCGCAGGTCGATGGCCGGCGCCGGTTCGCCCTGGCCATCGAACAGGCGCTCGGGGTTGGCTGGAAGAATGGTGGGGCTGGACGAGTCAGTCTCGATCACGCGGATATCGCTGTACTTCTTGCCCGATAGTGCGGCCAGGCCGGCACGGTCACGCACCACGGTCGGGCGCAGGAAAACCATCAGGTTGCGTTTGACATGGCTCTCCTGCGTCGAGCGGAACAGCGCACCGAGCAACGGAATATCACCCAGCAGCGGGACCTTGGAGTCGGTGCGGGTCACGTCGTCCTGAATCAGGCCGCCAAGCACGATCACCTGGCCATCCTCGGCAAGAATGGTGCTCTTGATCGAGCGCTTGTTGGTGACCAGGTCCACGGCCTGCGCGGTAAGGCTCGCCGTGGGGGCGATGGAGGAGATTTCCTGCTCGATCTGCAGGCGCAGTGTCGCGCCCTCGTTGATGTGCGGGGTCACCTTCAGCGTCACGCCGATATCCTGCCGCTCGATGGTGGTGAACGGGTTGTTCGCGCCCGAGGAGTCGGTGGTATAGGCGCCGGTCTGGAACGGCACGTTCTGGCCCACGAGGATCTCGGCCTCCTGGTTGTCCAGGGTAAGCAGGCTCGGCGTCGACAGCAGGTTGCTCTTGCTGTTGGAGGACAGCGCGGTCACCAGTGCACCGAAGCTGCGCGTGCCAATGCCGAGGATCGCGCCATCGGGCAGGTTGCTCGGTATCTCGCCCTCGTTGATGGAGTTCAGCACGCTGCCGATCGACAGCCCGGTGTTGCCGAAATTGACACCCCCCACGCCACCGGTACCACCGCGCGCATCGACTGCCCACTGCACGCCCAGCGCGTCGCTGATATCGCCGGAAACCTCGACGATCGCCGCCTCGACCATGACCTGTGCGCGCGGCACGTCCAGTTGGCGGACGATGCTTTCCAGCGTGCCGATCAGCTCTGGCTCGGCGAGCAGCACCAGGGCGTTGAGACTCTCATCGGCACGGATCAGGATGTTCTGCGGACGGCTGGTGGTCGTCTCGCCTTCGCCGGAATCCTTAAGTCCCTCGGAAATGTCGCCGAGGGTTTCGGCCAGCGACTTGGCATCGTTGTGCCGCAGGCGGATCACCCGCGTATTGGCCGAGCGGGTGGCCGGGGTGTCCAGGGTCTGCGCCAGGCTGGCGAGCTTGCTGCGAGCCTGCGGCGGGCCGATGAAGATCAGCTGGTTGGTGCGCGAATCGGCGATGATCTGCAGCCCGGCGGTGCTTTTCGCATCGCCACGGATCAGGGAGCTGCGCAGGACTTCGGCAATATCGCTGGCCCAGCCGTGGCGCAGGTTGAGCACGCTGTAGTCGTCGCTTTCGGTGCGGTCCAGCTGTCGCACCAGATCCTCGATACGCGCGATGTTGGCGCTACGGTCGCTGATGATCAGCGCGTTGGCAGACGTGACCGCGGCCAGATGGCCATACTGCGGGACTAGCGGGCGAATCAGCGGAATCAACTCGGTCGCCGCGGTGTGCTGAACCTGGATGACGCGTGTTTCAAGTTGATCGCCGCCGGCCGGACCACCACCGGCCTCGGCCTTCGCCTCGGCGTTAGGTACGATGCGCGCGACGTCGCCCTGTGCCAGCACGCTGAAACCGTGAGTCGCCATCACCGAAAGAAATAGCTGGTAGACCTCATCCATCGTCAGCGTGGCGTTGGATACGACGCTGACCTGGCCTTTGACCCGTGGGTCGACGATGAACGTCTGGCCGCTGAGCTGGCTGACCTGATCGATGAATGCGCGGATGTCGGCATCCTTCAGGTTGATAGTCCAACCGTCTTCCTGGCTGGAACTTGGCTCGATACCGGTATCCGCAACTGCCGCCAGTGCAGCCGGCGGCATGATCAGAACGCTGGAAAGGGTCAGGGCAAGCAGCGGACGCATGAGAAACGGCGGCATCGTTCAGTCATCTTCCTTGGTCGGTACGTTCGGGGGTGGGCGAAGCGGGCGGGCTGACGGCGTTCTCCAGTTGCTGGCGCAGCGCCTCCATCTGTTGCTGCATTTCCTCATCGCCCGCATCCTCGGTCTCGTACGGTTGCGGCGCCTCATCGGGAACGAATACCGGCGAACGCACGGCAGGAAAGTCCAGCCGTTCTATCTGACCGTCGCGCATGAGTTGCACGTGGTCCGGATGCACGCCGCGCAGCACCACGCCGCTTTGTAGCTCCTGGCCCTGCCAGACCAACTGGGGTGGTTGACCGGCAATCTGAATAATGGCGCTGGAGCGACTAGGGTCGGCATGCACGAAGCTGCCATGCAGGGTTACGCCTGCGGCGCTGGTCGTTGCACTGCCCTGAAGCGCGGGCGGGGTGCCGAAAAGGGCGTCCAGGCGCGATGGATCGGAACTGCCGGTAGCGCTGACGGCAGGAGGGCTGACCTCTGCCGTGAGAGGGGCGCGGCTCAGTTGCCACACCGTTTTGATCTGGCTCGCCAGGAAAATGCCGAAAAGGCAGACCAGCAGGGCGCTCAGGGCTAGCGGGGTGTGCTGTCGATAGTTCCGCAACGGTCCGGGCAAATACAAGCGAGGTACTCCATGCCGCATCGTGATGTTATGTCCGTTACGTCTTCAACCTTAGGCACATATCGCGCTTTTCGACAGGCGACTGTCGCGAGACTCGTTACGCCTGTTGCCGTTGCGGCAGAACAAAGACCGCAGGGCAGCGCGATAGTGCCGCGGCATGATTTCAATCCGTGAGCCAGTAACGATGGACCAGTAGCGCGATAAAAAAATCCAATGCTGCTGTTGACTTAGCTAAGGGGGATCAGTAAATTGCGCGCCTCGCAAGGCGATCGGCTGATTAGCTCAGCTGGGAGAGCACCTGCATCACACGCAGGGGGTCGGCGGTTCGATCCCGTCATCAGCCACCATCTTTGCGAGACCGACGCGCAGCGGTAGTTCAGTCGGTTAGAATACCGGCCTGTCACGCCGGGGGTCGCGGGTTCGAGTCCCGTCCGCTGCGCCATATCTTCCGCCGTTATCAAACGATAATGAGTGGGCAAAGAAAGCTGCCTAGGCAGCTTTTTTTTCGCCCGTTGTTTTTTGCCCGGCGTGCCGCCTTGGTAGTGAGCCGCATCATTTGGGGCGATCGGCTAGAATCGCCTTCTCATTAATCTCCGGCGTGCTGATGCGGTTGCGATTGGCACAGCCACAGCCTACGGCCCCGCTTGCTATATGCCTTCTGCCCAGACCGCTGCCGAGCGCATCGCCGAACTGCGTAGCGAAATCGACGCACATAACTACCGTTATTACGTTCTCGACGAGCCGAGCGTTCCGGATGCCGAGTACGACCGTCTGTTCAATGAACTAAAGGCGCTGGAAGCCGAACATCCTGAGTTGGTGACGCCCGAGTCGCCGACCCAGCGGGTCGGTGGCGCGGCGTTGGCGGCGTTCGGCCAAGTACGCCACGAAGTGCCGATGCTGAGCCTCGGCAACGCCTTTGACGAACAGGATCTGCTCGACTTCGATCGTCGTGTGCGCGAAGGACTGGATCTGCCGGCGGGTGACCTGTTCGGCGATGGCGCTGTAGTCGAGTACAGCTGCGAACCCAAATTGGATGGTCTGGCGGTCAGCCTACTTTATGAGAACGGCTATCTGGTGCGCGGCGCCACTCGAGGCGATGGCAGCACGGGTGAGGACATCAGCGCCAACGTGCGCACCGTACGCAACATTCCATTGAAGCTGCATGGCAGTGGTTGGCCGGCGGTGCTCGAGGTGCGCGGCGAGATCTACATGCCCAAGGCCGGCTTCGAAGCGCTGAATGCGCGGCAGCTGGAAAGCGGCGGCAAGCCCTTCGCCAATCCCCGCAACGCCGCTGCTGGAAGCCTGCGCCAGCTGGATTCGAAGATCACCGCAAGTCGTCCGCTTGAGCTGTGTGCATATGGTGTCGGACGTAGCGACGGCGAGCTGCCGGGCACGCACATCGGGATTCTCGAAGCGCTGAAAAGCTGGGGCCTGCCCATCAGTCGTGAGCTGAAACTGGCCAGGGGCGTGGCCGAATGCCGGGCTTACTACGACGCCATCGGTGAAAAGCGCGACGCGCTGCCTTACGAAATCGACGGTGTGGTGTTCAAGGTCAACGCAGTCGCGCAGCAGCGTGAGCTGGGCTTCCGTGCGCGGGAGCCGCGCTGGGCCATCGCCCACAAGTTTCCCGCGCGGGAAGAAATCACCGAGCTGCTCGATGTAGAGTTCCAGGTCGGCCGTACCGGCGCGATCACCCCGGTCGCCCGGTTGAAGCCCGTGCAGGTGGCGGGCGTTACGGTTTCCAACGCGACGCTGCACAACATGGACGAAGTGGCGCGGCTTGGCGTGATGATCGGCGATACGGTGATCGTGCGCCGTGCAGGCGACGTGATCCCCCAGATCCTCGGCGTAATCGCCGAACGCCGCCCGGTCGACGCGCGCGCCGTGCATGTGCCGGAGCAGTGCCCGGTGTGCGGTTCCGCCGTGGAGCGCACCCAGCTGATCAAGCGCAGCAAGGGCCGTGAGTCGGTGAGCGAAGGCTCGATCTACCGTTGCGTCGGTCGTCTGGCCTGCCAGGCTCAGCTTAAGCAGGCAATCATCCATTTCGTATCGCGCCGAGCGATGGATATCGACGGCCTGGGCGACAAGATCGTCGAGCAGCTGGTCGACAGGGGGTTGATCAAATCGCCGGCGGATCTTTACTGCCTGACCCATGATCAGGTCATCGACCTGGAAGGTTTCGCCGAGATTTCCACGCGCAATCTGCTCAATGCCATCGATGCCAGCCGCAAACCGAGCCTCGCAAGGTTCGTCTACGCCCTCGGCATCCCAGACGTCGGTGAAGAAACCGCCAAGTTGCTTGCGCGGGCGCTAGGTTCGCTGGAGCGAATCAGCCGTGCATTGCCCGACGTGCTCGTCTACCTGCCCGACATCGGTCTGGAAGTCGCCCATGAAATCCATAGCTTCTTCGAGGACGAACACAACCGCACTGTCATCGCGCTGCTGCGCGAACGCGGCGTCGAACCGCAGGAGGAGAGCGACGTACACCCGGAATTCGCCGCGTGCGCGACGCTGGCTGACATGCTCGACCGGCTCAACATCCCCCATATCGCCCGCACCGGTGCGCAGCGTCTGGCAGAGCGTTTCGGCACGCTCGAAGCAATCATCGCCGCCGACTGGCTCAATCTGCGTCAGGTTGAACGGCTGAACGAAAAGGCCGCGCGCTCACTGCGTGACTACTTCGACAAATCTGGTAACGCCGAGCGCGCCCGTGCTATCGAAGCCCAGCTGCGGGATTTCGGTATGCACTGGGAGAGCGAGAGGAAATCTGCGGAAGGCCTGCCGCTGGCCGGGCAGACCTGGGTACTGACCGGCACGCTGGAAACCATGAGTCGTGATGAAGGCAAGGCGCGGCTGGAGGCTTTGGGGGCAAAGGTCGCCGGTTCAGTATCCGCCAAAACCAACTGCGTAGTAGCGGGCCCTGGCGCGGGCTCGAAGCTCACCAAAGCCAACGAACTCGGCGTGACGGTGCTCGATGAAGCGCAATTCCTCGAGCGTCTCGCACAGCTTGGTTCATAGCACGTCAGCAACGCCTCATCCCAGCGAGCCTCGCTGTCATACCCGCTCCCCAAATGTTTCACCGAACCTGTGGGAGCGGCCTTGGCCGGGACGCGCCAGCAAAGTTCACCAGCAGTGAGCGAGCCCCTTTGACCCCAGGTCAGGGAAACGGCTTCAGCTATCCCCCCTAAAGTTTTCCCCGCCTCACCCGAAAAGCTAGTCAAGCAAGTCCGCAGTATGGATGCGCTGGCGTAGCGTTGGAGCGGTACCGGGCTCACGAAAAAGTTCGAATTTGCCCTAAAGCCAACCCAAACGGCGCCGATAAAAGGAACGAATGCGAACTCGATGGGTGCCTGGGCAAGAGCCGGCCCGGAGTCGCAAGCTCAGGCAAACCTAGTCATAGTGCCTTTGGAGGCAAATACCATGGCCCTTACTGTCAATACCAACATCGCTTCGCTGAATACTCAGCGTAACCTCAGCAACTCTTCCAATGCGCTGGCCACCTCCATGCAGCGTCTTTCCACCGGTAGCCGCATCAACAGTGCGAAGGATGATGCGGCGGGTCTGCAGATTTCCAACCGCCTGACTAGTCAGATCAGCGGCTTGGGAGTTGCCGTTCGTAACGCCAACGATGGAATCTCCTTGGCACAAACTGCAGAAGGGGCACTGCAGCAGTCAACAAACATTCTCCAGCGCATGCGTGACCTTTCGCTGCAGTCAGCTAATGGAAGTAATGATGGGTCAGATCGAGCATCCCTTCAGAAGGAAGTAGCTCAGCTGCAGTCTGAGCTAACCAGGATTGCGGACACGACTACGTTCGGTGGGCGCAAGTTGTTGGACGGTACCTTTGGAACGAGCTCCTTTCAGGTCGGCTCGAATGCAAATGAAACTATTAACGTGGCCTTGAAAGGAGCGTCTGCTAACTCGCTGGGCACGAATTTCAACGACCTTACGGGTGCGGCAGCAGGCGATATCGGCACGGTCTCTGCAGCCAATGCGGTCGCTGCTACGGTGCTGAACATTACGGGGCCTCAGGGCAGTAATGCCGCAGCAATCAACGTTGGGGTAGGGGTGTCTGCAAAGACCACAGCCGCAGCCATTAATGCTGAAACCGGTAATACCGGTGTTGCTGCAGACGCGCGCACAGGGTTGCAGCTTTCTACGCTGTCAGGAGCTGCCACTTACACCTTTAATTTGCAGGGTGCAAACTCCAGCGCTGTAGCTATCACAGCGACTGCAACCTCAGCGACCGATTTTGCCGACTTTGCTGATAAGATTAACGCGGTTAGTAGTAGCACTGGGATCGTCGCTGTGGCCGACTCGTCTGGTAAGCTTCAACTGATAAGCGAAGCTGGCGATGATATTAAGATTACTAACTTCGCTGGCAACGCTACTGGCAACCAGTCGGTAGTAGCTACCGCGCTCGATTATGAAGGTAAAGCTACGACTAGTACATTCACTATCACCGAGACTACTGCTGCAGCTGCTACTGCGGTTGGTGTTGTTCGCACTACTAGTTCTGGGGCGTTCTCGATTACCGCTGATACAGCTGATGTTACTGGTGCTGTTGGCACCGAAACCTCGGCGTTGAAAGCGATTTCTAGCGTAAACATTAGTACCCAAGGCGGTGCCCAATCTGCTATCGCCATTATCGACTCGGCATTAGCCAGTATTGATAGCCAGCGCGCAGATTTGGGTGCGGTGCAGAATCGCTTCGACAATACCATCGCTAACCTACAGAGCATCTCCGAGAACGTTTCCGCTGCCCGCGGCCGCATCCAGGACACCGACTTCGCTGCCGAAACTGCAAATCTGAGCAAGAACCAGATTCTGCAACAAGCCGGTACCGCGATCCTGGCTCAGGCCAAGCAGCTGCCGCAGGCCGTTCTCAGCTTGCTGCAGTAAGCGAGGCTTACCGATGGGGTGGTTAATCCACCCCATCGATTCATTGAGAGGTGAATCATGGACGTCGCAAGAGCAGCCAGTGCCACACTTGCGTCATCCTCGTCGAGCAATGCAATGCCCAGCTTTCGTCAGGAGGCTGGGCTTTCGTCGTTGCAGGGCGAAGGTGGCTCTGGCAAGGCGCCACAGAAAGTAGATGTAAACGAAGCAGTAGGGCGAATTCGCACGCAGATGCAGAACTTGCAGCGCGATTTGAACTTCAGCGTGGATGATTCCTCCGGTCAGGTTGTAGTACAGGTGCTGGACGGCGACTCGGGCAAAGTGGTGCGGCAGATTCCATCCGAGGATATCCTGCGCCTGGCAGAGCGTTTGGATGAGATGCGCAGCCTGTTGTTCGAGGCCAAGGCCT
The DNA here is from genome assembly GCA_000263395.1 of Stutzerimonas stutzeri TS44. Lineage (GTDB taxonomy): Bacteria > Pseudomonadota > Gammaproteobacteria > Pseudomonadales > Pseudomonadaceae > Stutzerimonas > Stutzerimonas stutzeri_C. Next base: position 84,493 of record AJXE01000005.1, on the reverse strand, counting down.
AGGCACGTTTCTTGTTTGGTTTTAGATCTAGTACGGTCGCGTGGTTTATTTGACGAGGTGAAGCTATGGCAGGCGTAACAGGCATCGGTTCCGGGATCGACATCGACAGCATCGTGGCCAGCATGGTGGCTGCCGAGCGCGCGCCCAAGGAAACCCAGCTTGCAACCCTCGAAAAGAAGACCACTACGCGGATCACGGCGGTTGGCGCGCTAAAGGGTGCAATCAGTGATTTCCAGACTGCACTGGGTGCGCTAAACAAGCCAGAGCTGTTCCAAGCGCGCTCGGCTACCTCCAGCAAGTCGGACTTCGTGGGCGTTACGGCGACAACCACCGCGGGAGCTGGCAGCTATCAACTGGAAGTCAAATCACTGGCGAGCAGCAGCAAGGTTGCATTGGCCGCGATTCCCAATACGGCCGAAGCCCCTGCGCGTTTTACCAGTGGAACGTTCGAGGTCTCGCTTGGTGTGCCAGGCATCCCGCCCGCGCCGAACACCAAGGAATCCTTTTCCGTCACGATTGACGAGGACAACAACACGCTCGTCGGTGTGCGTGATGCAATCAACACGGCCGGGAAAGACATGGGGGTTAGCGCCACCATCGTTACGGACGAGTATGGTTCTCGACTGGTGCTGAGTAGCAGCAAGACGGGCGCAGGGCGCGATATTACCGTCACTGCAACCGGGGCAGACGAACCAGGGCTCATCGGTCTTTCCGCATTGAACTTCGACGGTACCTCAGGCACCGGCAAAGATGCTCGCGTGTTGACCTCGGCACAGAGTGCTGAATTGTATGTCGACGGTTTGAAGGTAATCAGCGAAACCAACAAAGTCGATGGTGCCATTGAGGGCGTCACGCTCGACCTTAAGGCCAAAACCGTTGCAAACGAACCGCTGACCATCGCGGTGGCGGAAGACAAGGCGGGGGTTAAAAAGCAGATCCAGTCCTTTGTCGACAGCTACAACAAGCTGATCGGTGTGATTAACGCGCAGACCAAGGTCACATCGGTAGGCGAGGATAAGGCGCCGGTCGCGGGAGCACTGGTAGGTGATGCCACGGCGCGTACCCTGCTCAACACGATTCGCAACGAGTTGGTTAACGTGCAGGGTGATGGTGCACTGCGTGCGCTGACCGATATTGGTATCACCACACAGAAGGATGGCACGCTCGCCATTGACAGCGCCAAGCTGGACAAGGCGATGGCCGGTAATTTCGGCGAATTGTCGGGCCTGTTCACAGGTGACAAGGGGTTGGCTTCCAGGCTTGATGCGAAGCTGAAGCCATACACCGAGACCGGTGGAATACTCGAGCAGCGCAACAAGGCAATGACCGAGACGATCACTAAGATAGATGATCAGAAAGAGGCGCTCACCCGCCGTATCACCTCGCTTCAGGAGCGACTGTACAAGCAGTTCAATGCAATGGATCTGTTGGTGGGGCAGTTGTCCAATACGTCGTCGAGTTTGTTGGCTTCGCTGGAAAACCTGCCGTGGGCAGCGAATAACTCGAAGAAGTAAGGGACTCCGCTTCAAGAAAAAAGCCGCCGCCAGGCGGTTTTTTGTTTTCAGAACAAACTCAAGTCCTGCGCTAGGCGACCGATAAGTAGGTATGTGAAATTGATGTGGTAAGAGGCTCATCCAGATGAATGCTATGGCAGCAATGCGGCAATACCAGCAGGTCGGCGTAAAGGCGCAGGTTACCGAGGCCGATCCGCATCGTCTGATCCAGATGCTGATGCAGGGCGGGCTGGATCGTATCGCGCAGGCCAGGGGGGCTATGGAGCGCGAGGCCTATGCTGAGAAAGGCGTGCTGATCGGCAAGGCGATCAACATCATCGGCGGGCTGCGCGACGTGCTGGACAAGGAGGCGGGTGGCGAACTGGCTACCAATCTCGAACGTCTGTATGAGTACATGACGATGCGCCTGCTCGAAGCTAGCCGCCACAACGACGTAAGCAAGCTGGATGAGGTGGCGAAGCTGCTTGGTGAGGTCAAGTCCGGCTGGGACGGCATCGCCTGAACATGCAGAAGGAGTTGCTGATGCCCACTGCTGCACAGCGTTTTGAAGAGCTTGGTCGTGCACTGCGCGAGGCCCTGACGCGGCAAGAGTGGGATGCCATTGCCGAGCTTGATGCGCAGGTTAGCGCACTGCTTGGCGAAGCTGCGGCGGATGAGGTCGGGGTCGATCAGGTGTTGCGTCAGCAACTAGAAGATCTGGTGCATCTGTATGCGCAATTGCAGCAGGATAGTCGCGCCGAACGGGAGCGGCTGGCATTGGAGCTGACACGTCTGAACCAGTCGAAGCAGGCCGCGAGCGCCTATAAGCCGCTCGACTGATTCAAGCGCTAGCGCGGCTTGCACTCGCTTAGCGCCGGTTTGAAAAAGTTCACACCGAAGCTTGCTTTTCTCGCGGCGCCGACGTCTCGTCGCTTAACGATACTCGCAGAGGTATGCGGTGTCGGTGGCGACTTTCAGTTGGAACTTGCTGTTTGCGGGCACGGTGAACTGAGTACCTGTGCCATAGGTTTCGTACTTCTCGCTGCCGGGCAACTTCACGTCCAGACTGCCGGTAATCACATGCATGATCTCCAGTTGGCTGGTTCCGAACTCATAGTTGCCCGCGGCCATGACGCCGATGGTGGCTGGACCTGCATCCATATCGAACGCGATGGATTTTACGGTACCGTCGAAGTACTCGTTAACCTTGAACATGGCGATTACCTAAAGAGGGAAAAAAGGCCGCTAGTATGCCGAAGCGGCCTACCGGCGTCATCTGCGAATGAGGTCTTGCCGGCTCTTCTCGGCTTGGTCTAGTGCGGCTGGGTTGCGTCAATCTAACTGCGAAATATGAAATAAACTGCGCCGACCAGGCATATGCCTGCCCATAGATAATCGAGTTTCAGTGGTTGTTGCATATAAAGGACGCTAAAGGGTACGAAAACTGCCAGGGTGACGACTTCTTGCATGATCTTGAGCTGGCCGATAGATAGTTCGGTGTAGCCGATACGATTTGCCGGCACCATCAGCATGTACTCGAAAAAGGCGATGCCCCAACTAATCAGGGCGGCGATCAGCCACGGTTTGCCGTTCAAGGTTTTGAGGTGGCCATACCAGGCGAACGTCATGAACAGGTTGGAGCAGCAGAGCAGGGCGGCGGTTTGCAGCCAGATGGGCATGGCGGAAGGCTCGTAAGAGAATGGGCGTGAAAGCCTATTCTGGGTGTGGTTGCGCGGCAATATGCGCTTCTGGTGCGCACAACTTCGTCTGAATTATTATTGCCGCCCCGTTTTTACTGGTTGTTCATTCATGGATTGCCGTCCTGGCTGCGGTGCTTGTTGCATTGCCCCTTCCATCAGTTCGCCGATACCTGGCATGCCGCATGGCAAGGCCGCAGGTGAGCGCTGTGTGCATTTGTCGTCGCAGTTTCTCTGTCTACTTTTCGGTGATCCACGGAGACCGGAGGTATGCACGGCGTTCGGCGCCGATCCGTTATGTTGTGGCACCAGTCGCGAAGAGGCGATTCGTTTGCTTGGGTGGTTGGAGCAGGAGACCGCCTGAGTGAGTCGTAGGCAGCTATAACCCTGCTAGAAGTAGTGTGGGATCCAGAAAAAAGAAAGGCTGCCCGTGGGCAGCCTTCTCGTTTGGCTCGAGTGCTTAGCGCGGCAGATCGCGCTGTGCATGGCCAGTGTAAAGCTGGCGCGGACGCCCGATTTTTTGACCGGAGGCGATCATTTCCTTCCAGTGCGAGATCCAGCCTACAGTGCGCGACATCGCGAAGATTACGGTGAACATGCTGGTCGGAATGCCGATGGCCTTGAGGATGATGCCCGAATAGAAGTCCACGTTCGGGTACAGGTTGCGTTCGGCGAAGTAGGGATCCTTCAGGGCGATTTCTTCAAGCTTCATCGCCAGTTCCAGTTGTGGGTCGTTGATACCCAGCTCACCCAGTACCTCGTCGCAGGTCTTCTTCATGACCTTGGCGCGCGGATCGAAGTTCTTGTAGACGCGATGGCCGAAGCCCATCAGCTTGAACGGATCGTTCTTGTCCTTGGCCTTGGCCAGGAACTTCTCGATATTCGATACGTTGCCGATCTCGTCCAGCATGGTCAGCACGGCTTCGTTGGCGCCGCCGTGTGCCGGCCCCCAGAGAGCAGCGATACCGGCTGCGATACAGGCGAACGGGTTGGCCCCGGTGGAACCGGCCAGTCGCACGGTAGAGGTCGATGCGTTCTGCTCGTGGTCGGCGTGCAGGATGAAGATACGATCCATGGCATTCGCCAGCACCGGGCTGATCGGTTTGATCTCGGCCGGAGTGTTAAACATCATGTGCAGGAAGTTTTCCGAATAGCTCAGATCATTGCGCGGATACATGATCGGCTGGCCCATGGAGTACTTGTACACCATGGCGGCGATGGTCGGCATCTTGGCGATCAGGCGATGCGCGGAGATTTCGCGATGCTGCGGGTTATTGATGTCCAGTGAGTCGTGATAGAACGCGGACAGGGCACCGACGATGCCGCACATGACGGCCATCGGGTGGGCGTCGCGACGGAAGCCGTTGAGGAAGGTCTTCAGCTGCTCATGAACAATAGTGTGGTTCTTGATGGTGCTGACGAACTGGGCTTTCTGCTCGGTGGTCGGCAGCTCGCCGTTGAGCAGGAGGTAGCAGGTTTCCAGATAGTCGGATTTTTCCGCCAGCTGCTCGATGGGGTAGCCGCGATGAAGCAGGATGCCCTTGTCGCCGTCGATATAGGTGATCTTGGACTCGCAAGAGGCGGTCGACATGAAGCCGGGATCGAAGGTGAAGTGACCCGTGGAGGTCAGGCTTCGGACGTCAATTACATCAGGCCCTACGGTACCGGTTAAAACGGGCAGTTCGACGGGGGCGGTGCCCTCGATGATCAACTGCGCTTTCTTGTCAGCCATGTATGGCCTCCTGTTTTGTGCTTGGAATCATCATGGCCCCCCACGCAGGGCCCGCATCACTATAGTGTGATAAATCGCAAAGTCAATTTGCTCGAACCCATGCTGCAGAGGGGTTTGCGGGGTATCGGTGCAGCATGGGGCGACTGTTTACGGCATTTATATAGGGGGCTGCCATCCGCCTTTAGTGGCACTTCACCACATTGTCATTAGTGACCTAACTGTTTATACTCGGAAACCGACCGGCAGGGGCCTTACAGGCGACATTCTGTAGGTTGTCACTCGTGGGTAGCGGGTACTGCTGCGTACTCTTCCCAACAACTTTGCCCTGCGTTCAGGGGCTCTCAAGTGTGAAAAGAAGCCGTGAAAAGCCAACGACCTGTAAACCTAGATCTTAGGACAATAAAACTCCCAATCACTGCTTACACGTCGATTCTCCACCGTGTATCCGGTGTCATTCTGTTCGTCGGTATCGCCCTGTTGTTGCTTGCGCTCGATACCTCGTTGTCTTCTCCAGAAGGCTTCGAGGAGGTTCGAGAGTATCTGGGTGGTCCGCTGGCGAAGCTGATTAGCTGGGGGCTGCTGTCTGCACTGCTGTACCACCTCGTGGCAGGTGTTCGTCACCTGATCATGGATGCCGGCCACGGTGAGACGCTGGAAGGCGGCAAGCTGGGCTCGAAAATCGTAATCGCCGTCTCGGTGGTGCTGATCGTTCTGGCGGGGGTGTGGATATGGTAACCAATGTCACAAACTTTTCGCGTTCAGGCCTCTATGACTGGATGGCGCAGCGCGTTTCTGCGGTGGTCCTCGCGGCTTATTTTCTGTTCCTGCTGGGTTATCTGATCGCAAATCCAGAGCTGGAATATGCGCAGTGGCATGAGCTTTTCTCTGCCAATTGGATGCGGATCTTCAGTCTGTTGGCTCTGGTTGCCCTGAGTGTGCACGCGTGGGTGGGTATGTGGACGATTTCCACCGACTACCTGACCAACATGGCGATCGGTAAGTGGGCTACCGGTGTGCGTTTCCTGTTCCAGGCGGGGTGTGGCATTGCCATGTTCACCTTCTTCGTCTGGGGCGTGCAGATTCTGTGGGGTATCTGATTCATGGCTAATATTCGTACGCTTTCCTTCGACGCCATCATCGTAGGTGGCGGTGGCGCCGGTATGCGCGCGGCACTGCAGTTGTCGCAGTCCGGCCACAAGACCGCGGTGGTCACCAAAGTCTTCCCGACCCGCTCTCACACCGTTTCTGCTCAGGGTGGCATCACCTGCGCCATCGCGTCGGCCGACCCGAACGATGATTGGCGCTGGCACATGTACGATACCGTCAAGGGCTCCGACTATATCGGTGACCAGGACGCTATCGAGTACATGTGTTCCGTAGGTCCGGAAGCCGTGTTTGAGCTCGAGCACATGGGCCTGCCGTTTTCCCGTACCGAGCAGGGTCGCATCTATCAGCGTCCTTTCGGTGGGCAGTCCAAGGACTTCGGCAAGGGTGGCCAGGCTGCACGGACCTGCGCTGCAGCTGACCGTACCGGTCACGCGCTGCTGCATACTCTCTACCAGGGCAACCTGAAGAACGATACCGTTTTCCTCAACGAGTGGTACGCGGTCGATCTGGTGAAGAACCAGGATGGCGCTGTCGTGGGTGTCATCGCCATCTGCATCGAGACTGGCGAAACCGTCTACATCCGTTCGAAAGCCACCGTTCTTGCTACCGGCGGTGCTGGTCGTATCTATGCTTCGACCACCAATGCCCTGATCAATACCGGTGACGGCGTGGGCATGGCTCTGCGTGCCGGCGTGCCGGTTCAGGACATCGAGATGTGGCAGTTCCACCCGACCGGTATTGCCGGTGCTGGCGTGCTGGTGACCGAAGGTTGCCGCGGTGAAGGCGGTTATCTGATCAACAAGCATGGCGAGCGCTTCATGGAGCGTTACGCGCCGAACGCGAAGGATCTGGCCGGTCGTGACGTCGTTGCACGTTCGATGGTCAAGGAAATCCTGGCGGGCAACGGCTGTGGCCCGGATGGCGATCATGTAATGCTGAAGCTGGATCACCTGGGCGAGGAAGTGCTGCACAGCCGTCTGCCGGGTATCTGCGAACTGTCGAAGACCTTCGCCCACGTCGACCCGGTTACCGCACCGGTACCAGTCGTGCCGACCTGCCACTACATGATGGGTGGTATCGCCACCAACATTCATGGTCAGGCAATCACGCAGGACGCCAGCGGCAACGACAAGATTATCGACGGCCTTTTCGCTGTCGGCGAAGTGGCTTGCGTATCCGTGCATGGTGCCAATCGCCTGGGTGGCAACTCGCTGCTCGACCTGGTGGTCTTCGGTCGTGCGGCCGGTCTGCACCTGGAGAAGGCCCTCAAGGAGGGCATCGAGCATCGCGGTGCTAGCGAAACTGATCTGGATGTCGCTCTTGGTCGTCTTGCAGGCATCAACGAGCGCACCACTGGCGAGGACGTTGCTCCGCTGCGCAAGGAACTGCAGAACTGCATGCAGAACTATTTCGGCGTGTTCCGTACCGGCGAATACATGCAGAAAGGTATCGCCCAGCTGGTAGATCTGCGTCAGCGCATCGCCAACGTCAAGATCTCTGACAAGAGCCAGGCGTTCAACACCGCGCGCATCGAAGCGCTCGAGCTGCAGAACCTGCTGGAAGTTGCCGAAGCTACGGCGATTGCGGCGGAAACCCGCAAAGAATCCCGTGGTGCGCATGCTCGCGAGGACTTCGAAGAGCGTGACGATGAGAACTGGCTGTGCCACACCCTGTACTTCCCGGGTGAGAAGCGCGTTGCCAAGCGTGCCGTGAACTTCGCTCCGAAGACCGTTCCGGCCTTCGAGCCCAAGGTTCGGACTTATTGAGGTCGTCGAATATGTTGCAAGTGAGTGTTTATCGCTACAACCCCGATCAGGACGAAAAGCCGTTCATGCAGGATTTTCAGGTCAATACAGACGGTAAAGACCTGATGGTTCTCGATGTCTTGGCTCTGATCAAGGAACAGGACCAGGGTTTCTCTTATCGTCGCTCCTGCCGCGAAGGTGTGTGTGGCTCCGACGGCATGAATATCAACGGCAAGAACGGCTTGGCCTGCATCACCCCGCTGTCTGCTGTGGTGAAGGGCAATAAGCTGGTTATTCGTCCGTTGCCGGGACTGCCGGTCATTCGTGACTTGGTCGTCGATATGAGCATCTTCTATAAGCAGTACGAGAAGGTGCGCCCTTATCTGATGAACGATACGCCACCTCCGGCTATCGAACGTCTGCAGAGCCCGGAAGATCGCGAGAAGCTGGATGGGCTGTACGAGTGCATTCTTTGCGCTTGCTGCTCGACCAGCTGCCCGTCCTTCTGGTGGAACCCGGATAAGTTCCTTGGCCCGGCTGCGTCGCTGCAAGCCTATCGTTTCCTGGCTGATAGCCGGGACACGGAAACCGAAGAGCGTCTGGCAGCACTGGACGATCCGTTCAGCGTGTTCCGTTGCCGTGGCATCATGAACTGCGTTGATGTCTGTCCGAAAGGGCTGAATCCGACCAAGGCGATTGGTCACATTCGCAACATGCTGCTGCAGAGCGGTACTTGATGAAAGGGCGGTCGTGAGCGCTTCGCTGGCTGCGAGCGACCGACACTGTATTGCTGTGGTACCTGCGGCGCCGGAGTAAGATCCAGGCGCCGTAGCTTTAGTAGGAATTTCAGCCCAAAAAGTCGGAATTCCACTCTGAAAATTTGTTGACCAGCAGGAGCATCCGGGGCAGTTCCCGGAAACTATCTGCGCGGTCCGTAGTGGCTTTACCTGAGTCGCTGCTTCAGAACTTGGGAAGTCATGCTGCGGTCTCCACGCTGGTGGTGTCTCCTTATCAAAGGTGACCAGACATGCAAGAAAGCGTAATGCAGCGCATGTGGGACAGCGCCCACCTATCCGGTGGTAACGCTGCCTATGTGGAAGAGCTTTATGAGCTCTACCTGCACGACCCCAACGCAGTGCCCGAAGAGTGGCGCACTTATTTCCAGAAGTTGCCTTCTGGCGGCAGTGCGGCAGCAGACGTGTCGCACTCGACGATTCGCGATCATTTCGTGTTGCTGGCGAAGAACCAGCGTCGCGCACAGCCTGTCTCTGCGGGTAGTGTCAGCAGCGAGCATGAGAAGAAGCAGGTCGAAGTTCTACGGCTGATCCAGGCATATCGACTGCGGGGTCATCAAGCGGCGCAGCTTGATCCCCTGGCACTGCAGCAGCGTCCGGTTCCCGCTGATCTTGCGATCACCAACTACGGTCTGACCGACGCAGATTTGGATACCGTCTTCCGCACTGGCGATCTGGCGATAGGCAAAGACGAAGCCAGCTTGCGTGAAATCCTGAAGGCGCTGCAAGAGACGTATTGCCGCACCATCGGCGCGGAGTTTGCCCATATCGTCGATTCCGAGCAGCGCAACTGGTTCATCCAGCGCGTTGAAAGCGTACGTGGCCGTCCCGAATTCTCGCCGGAAATCAAGGGCCATCTACTGGAGCGACTGACAGCTGCTGAAGGGCTGGAAAAGTATCTCGGCACCAAATATCCGGGAACCAAGCGTTTTGGTCTGGAGGGTGGTGAGAGCCTGATTCCGATGCTGGACGAGATCATCCAGCGCTCCGGCTCCTATGGCACCAAGGAAATCGTCATCGGCATGGCCCACCGCGGCCGCCTTAACGTGCTGGTCAATACCTTCGGCAAGAATCCGCGCGACCTGTTCGACGAATTCGAAGGCAAGAAGGTCGAAGGCCTCAGCTCCGGTGACGTCAAGTATCACCAGGGTTTCTCTTCCAACGTAATGACTCCCGGCGGCGAGATCCATCTGGCGATGGCTTTCAACCCCTCGCACCTGGAAATCGTTTCGCCGGTAGTCGAAGGTTCGGTGCGTGCGCGTCAGGATCGTCGCTGTGATCCGGCCGGCGACAAGGTTCTTCCGGTAACCATCCACGGTGACGCTGCTGTCGCCGGCCAGGGTGTGGTGATGGAAACCTTCCAGATGTCGCAGACCCGCGCGTACCGCACTGGCGGCACCATCCGCATCGTGGTCAACAACCAGGTCGGTTTCACCACCAACAAGCAGGAAGATGCTCGTTCCACCGAGTACGCGACCGACGTGGCAAAGATGATTCAGGCGCCGATCTTCCACGTGAACGCGGATGATCCCGAAGCGGTGCTGTTCGTCACCCAGCTCGCTGTGGATTATCGGATGCAGTTCAAGCGCGACATCGTGCTGGACCTGATCTGCTATCGCCGTCGCGGCCATAACGAGGCCGACGAGCCCAGCGGCACCCAGCCACTGATGTACCAGAAGATCGCCAAGCAGCGCACCACTCGCGAACTGTATGCCGATGCGCTCATCCAGGCCAATGTGCTGGACGCCGAAGGCGTTCAGGCCAAGGTCGACGGGTATCGCACCGCTCTGGACAATGGCCTGCACGTGGTCAAAAGCCTGGTCAAGGAGCCGAACAAGGAGCTCTTCGTTGACTGGCGCCCATATCTGGGGCACGCCTGGACCGCGCGTCATGACACCAGTTTCGACCTGAAGACCCTGCAGGACCTGTCCAGCAAGATGCTGACAGTGCCCGAAGGCTTCGTCGTCCAGCGCCAGGTTTCGAAGATTCTCGAAGATCGCCAGAAGATGGGTGCCGGTGCACTGGCCATCAACTGGGGCTATGCCGAGACTCTGGCCTACGCCACGCTGCTGTTCGAAGGCCATCCGGTGCGGATTTCCGGCCAGGACGTCGGTCGCGGTACTTTCTCGCATCGCCACGCTGCGCTGCACAATCAGAAAGACGGCAACACCTACATTCCGCTCCAGCATCTCTATGAAGGGCAGCCGCGCTTCGATCTGTACGATTCGTTCCTCTCCGAGGAAGCGGTTCTGGCGTTCGAGTACGGTTATGCCACCACCACTCCCAACGCCCTGGTGGTGTGGGAAGCGCAGTTCGGCGATTTCGCCAACGGCGCGCAGGTAGTGATCGACCAGTTCATCACCAGTGGCGAGCACAAGTGGGGCCGTCTCTGCGGTCTGACCATGCTGCTGCCGCATGGTTATGAAGGGCAGGGGCCGGAGCACTCGTCCGCACGTCTGGAGCGTTATCTGCAGTTGTGTGCCGAGCAGAACATCCAGGTCTGCGTACCGACCACGCCGGCGCAGGTCTACCATATGCTGCGGCGCCAGGCGATTCGCCCGCTGCGCAAGCCGCTGATCGCTCTGACGCCGAAGTCGCTGCTGCGCCACAAGCTGGCTATCTCGACCTTGGAAGATCTGACCCAGGGCTCGTTCCAGACCGTCATTCCGGAGATCGATCCGATCGAGGCGGCGAAGGTCGAGCGCGTGATCATGTGCAGCGGCAAGGTCTACTACGATCTGCTGGACAAGCGCCGCAACGAAGGTCGCGACGATATCGCTATCGTGCGCATCGAACAGCTCTATCCGTTCCCCGAGGAAGATCTGGCCGAGGTGCTGGCGCCTTACCAGAACGTCAAGCAGATCATCTGGTGCCAGGAAGAGCCGATGAACCAGGGTGCCTGGTACTGCAGCCAGCACCACATGCGTCGTGTCGCCGTTGCGCACAAGAAGGAACTGTTCCTTCAGTACGCTGGTCGTGATGCTTCCGCGGCTCCGGCAGTCGGTTATGCGTCGATGCATGCCGAGCAGCAGGAAAAGCTCCTGCAGGATGCTTTCACCGTTTAATCCATTGCTACTGCGAGAGAGGCCGCGCAATACGCGGCCTCGATGTAGAAACCGAATCAAATAGGACCCCTGATAATGGCTATCGAGATCAAAGCCCCTACCTTCCCGGAATCGGTTGCCGACGGCACCGTGGCCACCTGGCACAAGCAGCCGGGTGAAGCGGTCAAGCGCGACGAGTTGATCGTCGACATCGAAACCGACAAGGTGGTCATGGAAGTACTGGCCGAGGCCGACGGCGTTCTCGTCGAAATCGTCAAGAACGAGGGCGATACCGTTCTCAGCGGCGAGCTGCTCGGCAAGCTGGAAGCGGGTGCTACTGCCGCTGCACCGGCTGCTGCCGCTCCAGCCCAGGCGCCGGCCGCTGCCGCTGCTGCTCCGGCTGCTACCACCGAAGAGCCGATCCTGGCGCCGGCCGCCCGCAAGCTGGCCGAAGAAAACGGTATCGACCCGAACAGCATCCGCGGCACCGGCAAGGATGGTCGCGTAACCAAGGAAGATGTGGTTGCTGCCGTCGAGGCCAAGAAATCCGCTCCGGCCGCTGCCGCCAAGCCCGCTGCCCCGGCTGCCGCTGCACCGATCTTCGCCGCCGGTGATCGCGTCGAGAAGCGCGTACCGATGACCCGCCTGCGCGCCAAGGTTGCCGAGCGCCTGGTCGAAGCCCAGTCGTCGATGGCCATGCTGACTACGTTCAACGAAGTCAACATGAAGCCGATCATGGAGCTGCGCGCCAAGTACAAGGACCTGTTCGAGAAGACCCACAACGGCGTGCGTCTGGGCTTCATGTCCTTCTTCGTCAAGGCCGCGGTCGAAGCGCTCAAGCGCCAGCCGGGCGTGAATGCCTCGATCGATGGCAACGACATCGTCTACCACGGCTACCAGGACATCGGTGTTGCCGTCTCCAGCGATCGTGGTCTGGTGGTCCCGGTGCTGCGCAACGCCGAGCACATGACCCTGGCCGAGATCGAAGGCGGCATCAACAACTACGGCAAGAAGGCCAAGGCCGGCAAGCTGACCATCGAGGAAATGACTGGCGGTACCTTCACCATCTCCAACGGTGGTGTCTTCGGTTCGCTGCTTTCCACGCCGATCGTCAACCCGCCGCAAACTGCCATTCTCGGTATGCACAAGATCCAGGAACGTCCGATGGCCGTTAATGGTCAGGTAGTCATCCTGCCGATGATGTACCTGGCGTTGTCGTACGATCACCGTTTGATCGATGGTAAGGAAGCTGTCACCTTCCTGGTCACCATGAAGGACCTGCTGGAAGATCCGGCTCGCCTGCTGCTGGATATCTGATAAAAACAGCTACAAGCGACAAGCGGCAAGCTGCTGGAAACGAGCAGCCCCGCTTGTGGCTTGTGGCTCGTTGCCTGCTGCTTAGAAAGAGGATTCGTAATGAGCCAGAAGTTCGACGTAGTTGTCATCGGGGCTGGCCCCGGTGGTTATGTAGCCGCCATCAAGGCTGCGCAGCTGGGGTTGAAGACCGCCTGCATCGAGAAGTATCAGGGCAAGGGGGGCAAGACTGCGCTGGGCGGAACCTGCCTGAACGTCGGCTGCATTCCCTCCAAGGCGCTGCTGGACAGCTCGTACAAGTATCATGAGGCTCACGAGAGCTTCAAAGTCCACGGCATCAGCACTGGTGAAGTGGCGATGGATGTGCCGACGATGATCGCGCGCAAGGATCAGATCGTCAAAAATCTCACCGGCGGCGTCGCTGCGCTGATGAAAGCCAACGGTGTGACCGTCTTCGAAGGCCACGGCAAGCTGCTGGCCGGCAAGCAGGTCGAAGTGACCGGCCTGGACGGCAATGTCCAGACCCTGGCGGCCGAGAACGTCATTCTGGCGTCCGGCTCCACCCCGGTGAACATTCCGCCGGCTCCGGTCGACCAGAACGTCATCGTCGATTCCACCGGTGCCCTGGATTTCCAGAGCGTGCCGAAGACCCTGGGCGTGATCGGTGCTGGCGTTATCGGCCTGGAACTGGGTTCGGTATGGGCGCGTCTGGGCGCCGAGGTGACTGTCATCGAGGCGATGGACAAGTTCCTGCCGGCCGCCGACGAGCAGATCGCCAAGGAGGCCTTCAAGGTTCTGACCAAGCAGGGTCTGAAGATCCTGTTGGGCGCGCGCCTGACCGCTTCGCAGGTGTCTGGTGAGCAGGTCACCGTCAGCTTCACCAGCGCTGAAGGCGAGCAGCAGATGACCTTCGACAAGCTCATCGTTGCCGTTGGTCGTCGTCCGGTCACCACCGATCTGCTGGCTGCCGATGCCGGCGTCGACATGGACGAGCGTGGCTTCATCTTCGTCGATGACCAGTGCGCGACCAGCGTTCCGGGCGTCTACGCCATCGGTGACGTGGTGCGCGGTGCGATGCTGGCGCACAAGGCGTCCGAAGAGGGCGTGATGGTTGCCGAGCGCATCGCCGGTCACAAGACTCAGATGAACTACGACCTGATCCCGTCGGTCATCTATACCCACCCGGAAATCGCCTGGGTCGGCAAGAGCGAGCAGGCGCTGAAGGCCGAGGGCGTTGAAGTGAACGTCGGCGTATTCCCGTTCGCGGCCAGTGGTCGTGCGATGGCGGCCAACGACACCGCAGGTCTGGTCAAGGTCATTGCCGATGCCAAGACCGATCGCGTGCTTGGCGTCCACGTAATGGGGCCGAGCGCGGCCGAGCTGGTCCAGCAGGGCGCCATCGGCATGGAATTCGGCACCAGTGCCGAAGACCTGGGCATGATGGTGTTCTCGCACCCGACGATGTCCGAAGCGCTGCATGAGGCGGCTCTGGCGGTCAATGGTCACGCCATTCACATCGCCAATCGCAAGAAGCGCTAAGCGTTTCTGGTGAAAAAAAAGCCCGGCCTGTTCTTCCGAACACGCCGGGTTTTTCTTTGACTAAAGTAGAATGCTTTGTGGTCAATACAGGTTCCTGAAAGGTATCTCGAATAGTTTTCAGGAACTTGCATTGGAGGGAGCAGGGCGTGTTAGTGCCCTGCTGTATGCAATATCCATAAACAACGGTAAGAAGCATGAATCTTCACGAGTACCAAGGTAAGCAGTTGTTCGCTGAATATGGTCTGCCGGTTTCCAAGGGCTATGCGGTCGATAGTCCGAAGGAAGCCGCCGAGGCTTGCGACAAGATCGGTGGCACCGAGTGGGTGGTCAAGGCGCAGGTTCATGCCGGTGGTCGCGGCAAGGCGGGCGGCGTCAAGCTGGTTCGCAGCAAGGACGAGGCCCGCGCCTTCGCCCAGCAATGGCTCGACAAGCGGTTGGTGACCTACCAGACCGATGCCAACGGACAGCCGGTCAGCAAGATCCTCGTCGAGGCCTGCACCGATATTGATAAGGAGCTTTACCTGGGGGCCGTCGTCGACCGAGCCAGTCAACGCATCGTGTTCATGGCGTCCACCGAAGGCGGTGTGGATATCGAGAAGGTCGCCCATGACACGCCGGAGAAGATTCTCAAGGCGACCATCGACCCGCTGGTCGGCGCGCAGCCGTTCCAGGCGCGTGAATTGGCCTTCCAGCTGGGACTCAAGGGCGACCAGGTCAAGCAGTTCGTTCACATCTTCGTGGGCCTGGCGCAGCTGTTCAAGGATTACGACCTTGCGCTGCTGGAAGTGAATCCGCTGGTGATCAAGAAGGACGGCAACCTGCACTGCCTGGACGCCAAGCTCAACATCGACAGCAACGCCATCTACCGCCAGCCGAAGCTGCGCGACATGGCCGACCCATCTCAGGATGATCCGCGCGAGGCGCACGCGGCCAAGTGGGAGCTCAACTACGTCGCACTGGACGGCAACATCGGTTGCATGGTCAACGGTGCGGGGCTGGCGATGGGCACCATGGATATCGTCAACCTGCACGGCGGCAAGCCGGCCAACTTCCTCGACGTCGGCGGCGGTGCCACCGAGGAGCGCGTCACCGAGGCGTTCAAGATCATCCTCTCCGACAGCAACGTCGCTGCGGTGCTGGTCAACATCTTCGGCGGCATCGTGCGTTGCGACATGATTGCCGAGGGCATCATCGGTGCGGTACGCGAAGTGGGTGTGCAGGTGCCGGTAGTGGTGCGACTGGAAGGCAACAATGCCGATCTGGGTGCCAAGATGCTGAGCGATAGCGGGCTGAACATCATCGGCGCATACAGCCTGACCGATGCGGCCATTCAGGTTGTCAAAGCCGCGGAGGGCAAGTAATGAGCGTGCTGATCAACAAGAACACCAAAGTCATCTGCCAGGGTTTTACCGGCTCGCAGGGTACCTTCCACTCCGAGCAGGCGATCGCCTATGGCACGCAGATGGTCGGTGGCGTCACGCCGGGCAAGGGCGGCACGCTGCATCTCGGCCTGCCGGTGTTCAATACCGTCAAGGAAGCGGTCGAAGCGACGGGTGCCGATGCCTCGGTGATCTACGTACCGGCGCCGTTCTGCAAGGATTCGATCCTCGAGGCCGCATACGGTGGTATCAAGCTGATCGTCTGCATCACCGAGGGCATTCCGACGCTGGACATGCTCGAAGTGAAGATCAAGTGCGATGAACTGGGCGTGCGCCTGATCGGGCCGAACTGCCCGGGCGTGATCACTCCCGGCGAATGCAAGATCGGCATCCAGCCCGGGCACATCCACCAGCCGGGCAAGGTCGGCATCGTTTCCCGTTCCGGCACGCTGACCTATGAAGCGGTCAAGCAGACCACCGACGCCGGGTTCGGCCAGTCCACATGCGTCGGTATCGGTGGCGACCCGATCCCGGGTTCGACGTTCATCGATATTCTGACCCTGTTCCAGAACGATCCGCAGACCGAAGCCATCGTCATGATCGGCGAGATCGGCGGTTCGGCCGAAGAAGAGGCCGCCGCGTTCATCAAGGCCAATGTCACCAAGCCGGTGGTGTCCTACATTGCGGGCGTCACCGCGCCGGCGGGCAAGCGTATGGGCCACGCGGGTGCGATCATTTCCGGCGGCAAGGGCACGGCGGATGAGAAGTTCACCGCTCTGCAGGATGCCGGTGTGAAGACCGTGCGTTCGCTGGCGGACATCGGCAAGGCACTTGCCGAGGTCACCGGCTGGAGCATGAAGGACGCCTGATCGTCCTTGTTGCTGCCGAAGGCCACCCCACGGGGTGGCTTTTGCGTTTTCTGCGCCTGAACCGACGGTTTGCCTCGGCATACATTGCAGGACAATGGCATCATTGCCGCCTTTTTAGTGTCGCCTGCGGTCTTCACGAGAGATGCAGGCGCGCGACAGTGGACTGGTCCAATCAGGCCGAGCTCCCGATTTCCAAACTCACGGAGACTTCCCCAAACCATTTCCGCCGTTGCGATCAGAATGCCGGTGCCTCTTCAGGCCCTGGCGGCATTGCTGTTCTCGACGGCCACATCCTTTCCGGTAGTTGTTTCGCATGAATCGTTTGAAAGGCTTCGATCTGCTGGCCCTGGGCTTCATGACCTTCGCGCTGTTCCTTGGCGCCGGCAACATCATCTTCCCGCCCAGCGCTGGCATGGCCGCTGGTGAGTTCGTCTGGCAGGCGGCGCTGGGCTTCCTGTTCACCGGCGTAGGGCTGCCGCTGCTGACGGTGGTGGCGCTGGCTCGGGTGGGCGGCGGGATGGATCGGCTCACCGCGCCGCTCGGCCGGGTTGCCGGTACGTTGCTGGCGATCGCGGTGTACCTGGCGATCGGCCCGCTATTCGCCACCCCGCGCACGGCTGTGGTGTCGTTCGAGATGGGCATCGTGCCGTTCACCGGCAATACCGCGACGCCGCTGCTGATCTATACCGCGTTGTTCTTCGCAGCGGTGCTGTTCCTGGTGCTGAACCCCGGGCGTCTGGTCGACAGTGTCGGCAAAATCATCACCCCCGTGCTGCTGGCTGCACTGCTGGTGCTCGGTGGGGCTGCGCTGTTCCTGCCGGCAGGCGAGATCGGCAGCACCGCCGAGAACTATCGCGCCAGCCCGATGATCAAGGGGTTTCTCGAGGGTTATCTGACGATGGATACCCTCGGCGCGCTGGTCTTCGGTATCGTCATCGCCACCGCCATCCGCGACAAGGGCGTGAGCGAGGCAACGCTGGTGACCCGTTACTCGATGACGGCCGGCGTGATTGCGGCGATCGGCCTGTCGCTGGTCTACCTGTCGCTGTTCTATCTCGGTGCGACCAGCCAGGGCATCGCCGGCGATGCGCAGAATGGCGTGCAGATCCTGACCGGCTACGTCCAGCACACCTTCGGCACGATGGGCAGCGTGCTGCTGGCCGCGGTGATCACGCTGGCCTGCCTGACCACGGCGGTTGGTCTGACGGCCGCTTGCGGCGAGTTCTTCAGCGCACTGTTGCCGGTTTCGTACCGCACTGTGGTGACTGTGTTCAGCCTCTTCAGCCTGCTGGTGGCCAACCAGGGCCTCACCCAGCTGATCAGCGTTTCGGTACCGGTGCTGGTCGGACTTTATCCGCTGGCCATCGTGTTGATCGCCCTGAGCCTGCTCGACCGGCTCTGGATGTCGCAGGCGCGGGTGTTCCGGCCGGTGATGGCGGTGACGCTGATTTTCGGTGTGACCGACGGGCTGGCTGCAGCCGGTTTCACCCAACTGGTTCCCGCGTGGTTCGGTGCGTTGCCGCTGGCCGCGCAGAGCATGGGCTGGCTGGTACCGGCACTGGTGACGCTGATCGCTGCGGCGCTGCTCGATCGTCTGCTCGGCAGGCCCCGGCAGGCATGAGCGTGCGGCTGGCGCCTCGCTACCGCGCCCGGGTACTGGCGGTCATGCGACCTCGCTATAATCCGGCGCAGTTCACGAGGGGCTGTCCATGATGTTTCCCGATCATCTTCTGCCGCACATCGTCGCGGTCGCCTGGTTCATCATTTGCTGGGTCGGCTATACCCGCTATGCCACCTGGCGCGGCCGCGATACCGCCTGCCTGGCCAGTGTGCTGCATCTGTACCGACAGGACTGGATGCAGCGCCTGTTGCTGCGTGACAACCGCATCGCCGACGCCAACGTGATCGGCAATCTCGAGCGTAACGCCTCGTTCTTCGCCTCCAGCACGCTGATCATCCTCGCCGGTGTGCTCACCGCGCTGGGGGCTTCCGATCGCGCGGTCTCGCTGCTGGCGGACCTGCCCTTCACTCAGCCGGTCAGCCGCGGCCTCTCGGAAATCAAGCTGCTGGGGCTGGCGGTGGTGTTCGTCTACGCCTTCTTCACCTTCAGCTGGTGCATGCGCCAGTACAACTTCGCGGCGGTGCTGGTTGCTTCCGCGCCGATGGTCGGTGAGCGCGACGTCAGCGATCACGAGCGCAAGGCGTTCGGCCAGCGTGCGGCGCGGGTCCTCTCGATGGCTGCCAACCAGTTCAACTTCGGCTTGCGCGCCTATTACTTCGGCATGGCGACGCTGGCCTGGTTCATCCACCCGTGGTTCTTCATGGCGGTCACTACCGGCGTGGTACTGATTCTCTATCGCCGCGAGTTCCACTCCGACGTGCTCAAGGTCATGGTGTTCACGCCAACTTCCATCAGCGAATCGCTCAAGGAGTAGGGCGGGTGCTGGCGAGCCGCTATGATGCCCGGCTCGAT
The DNA here is from genome assembly GCA_000263395.1 of Stutzerimonas stutzeri TS44. Taxonomy (GTDB): domain Bacteria; phylum Pseudomonadota; class Gammaproteobacteria; order Pseudomonadales; family Pseudomonadaceae; genus Stutzerimonas; species Stutzerimonas stutzeri_C. The sequence goes on along the minus strand of AJXE01000005.1, from coordinate 65,307 downwards.
TGATCATCCGAGCGTGCAGATGAGCGATAGCCAGATTCTCGAACGTACCCAGCGTTTTCTTGCCCTGCTACGGCACTGCCAGGTGCTTGGCCTGAGCGTCGAACATGCCGACCGCAGCGGGCTGACCCTGCGTCTGCCGTACAGCGAGAAGCTGATCGGCAACCCCGAAACCGGCGGCATTCACGGCGGCGCGATCACCACGCTGATGGATACCACCTGCGGCATCTCCACGGCCTGCGCCTTGCCCGAGCTGGAGGTCTGTCCGACGCTCGACCTGCGTATCGACTACATGCATCCGGCCGAGCCGGGGCACGACGTGTTCGGCTTCGCCGAATGCTATCGCGTCACCCCGACGGTGATCTTCACGCGCGGTGTTGCCTACCAGCGCGATATCAACGAACCGATCGCCCATGTGGTCGGCGCCTTCATGCGCATGGGCAAGGGCACGCAGCCGGCTGGTGGGAAGGGCACGCAGGCATGAGCAAGATGAACTTCAACGAACTGGTTCGCCAGGCGCATGCCAGCAACGATTACGATCCGCTGATCAATCTGGTGCCCTACGCACGCCTGATCGGCATCGAGTGCCTGCGTCTGGGCGACGACATGGTATTCCGCCTGCCGCAGAACGAAGACAACATCGGCAATCCGCTGCTGCCGGCGATTCACGGCGGCGTCATCGCGGGCTTCATGGAACACGCCGCGATGCTGCATCTGCTGATGTTCATGGGTGCTCCGCATTTGCCGAAAATCATCGACTTCTCGATAGATTATCTGCGGGCCGGTCACTATCGTGACACCTTCGCTGCCTGCCAGGTCTGGCGCCAGGGCCGCAGGGTCGCCAACGTTGCGATCACCGCCTGGCAGACCACACAGGCCGAACCCATCGCCACCGCCCGCTGCCATTTCAAGATCGACGAGCCCTGACGTTCGCGCGCGGAGTGGCCGGCTGGCGACCACCCACGTGTAACTCAAGGATTGTGAATGGATGCGTTGTTGATTCTCGGCGGTGTGCTGCTGACCCTCGTCGGGCTCGTCTGGCTGGTAAGCCTCGCTTTCGCCACCAGCCTGTTCTGGGGAATCGGCAGCCTGCTGCCGCCTATCACCCTGGCGTATGTGGTGCGCCACTGGAACGTGGCGCGCAAGGCCATGCTGGTCATCGGGCTGGGCTTCATCCCGACGATCGTCGGTCTTTCCTTACTGGCCGCGCGCGATCCGGAGCGGCTGACGGCCATCTTCAGCCTGCAATGGCTGCCGCAGGAGGTGAAGCCCGAACTGGCCACCGAGCTGCGCGGCCAGCTGAATGGCCGCACCTTCAAGCCGCAATATGGCGAGCTGATCGATGGGGTGCTGACGCTGCGTGCCGGCACGGAGTTCTTCGCCCGGCAGGAAGTCAGCATCCATCTGCCCGAAGCGATGAGCGGGGCGCGGGCGCTGGACGTGCTGCCGGACGATGAAGGCGCGCTGCCGGTGATCCATCTTTCATGGCTGGAGCCGGGGCGGGAACTGCCCGAGTCGCGGCGCATCACGCGCGGCTATACCCTGCATCTCGATCTCGTCCCGGAGGCGCCCAACCGCCTGCGCGGCGATTTTCATCTGGTCTTGCCGCCGCACTTTGCGACCAGCCTGAGCGGCAAGGTCGAGCTTTACAGCAGCCACCTGCGCTTTCGCGATGGTGCTGTCGACCGTCGGCACGATTCCACCGATACGCTGACCTACGTGGCACGCGACTACCTGCAACGTCGCCACCGTACCCGCGATGTCGAGTTGGCGCCGCTGGATGACATCAAGCTGCCGGCGACCCGGCTGGAGCTGACGGTGCGTGGGCAGATTGCCGGTGCAGCGGCCGAGCAGCCGCTGGTGCTACTCAAGAGCGCGCAGGGCTGGGCGGTGGATGGCGACGATTACCCGCCGCTGGCCATCGAGCCGCAGCCGGAGGCGAAACCGAGCGTGGCCGAGGCGCAGCCGGTTGCCGTAGCGCCGACCAGCAACCTCGACCGTCGGCCACGCTTCTCGCTGGAGCGGCTGCTGCAGAACCCTGGCCGTTACGAGCATCTGCTGGTACGCGCACATACCGAGCGCGGGGGTGTGGCGGAAGGGCGTTTCGCCGGTCTCGACAAGGACGGCAACCTGCGTATCCGCCGGGTCATCAGCGGCCCCGGCGAGGCCTACTACAACCTGGCGCCGGGCGAGATCGTCCTGCTGGAACTCCTCGAACCGTAAACGCTGCCCGATGAACCACTCGGCCGTTGCACGCTTGCGCGGCCGCCGCCACCCTTGAAATCCGTCACTCAACCCCCATCTGCCTGACACTGCCGCAGCCGCGGCCCGTGCCAATCGACGATGTGGAGTGTGTGACCGATGAGTGTGGAGACTCAAAAAGAAACCCTGGGCTTCCAGACCGAAGTGAAGCAGCTGCTTCACCTGATGATCCATTCGCTGTACTCGAACAAGGAAATCTTCCTCCGCGAACTGATCTCCAACGCCTCCGACGCGGCCGACAAGCTGCGCTTCGAGGCGCTGGCCAAGCCCGAGCTGCTCGAAGGCGGCGCCGAGCTGAAGATCCGCCTGTCGTTCGACCAGGATGCCAAGACCGTGACCCTCGAGGACAACGGCATCGGCATGAACCGCGAGGACGTCATCGCCCATCTGGGCACCATCGCCAAGTCCGGCACCGCCGATTTCCTGAAGAACCTCTCCGGCGACCAGAAGAAAGACTCGCACCTGATCGGCCAGTTCGGCGTCGGTTTCTACTCGGCTTTCATCGTCGCCGACAAGGTCGATGTCTACAGCCGCCGTGCCGGAACACCGGCGAGCGAGGGCGTGCACTGGTCCTCGCAGGGCGAGGGCGAATTCGAAGTCGCCACCATCGACAAGGCCGAGCGCGGCACCCGCATCGTCCTGCACCTGAAGAAGGGTGAGGAAGAGTTCGCCGATGGCTGGCGCCTGCGCAACATCGTCAAGAAGTACTCCGACCACATCGCGCTGCCTATCGAACTGCCAAAAGAATTCCATGGCGAGGAGAAGGACAAGCCGACCGAAACCGAGTGGGAAACCGTCAACCGCGCCAGCGCCCTGTGGACCCGGCCGCGCAGCGACGTGAAGGACGAGGAATATCAGGAGTTCTACAAGCACGTCTCCCATGACTTCGAGAACCCGCTGGCCTGGAGCCACAACAAGGTCGAGGGCAAGCTGGAATACACCTCGCTGCTCTACGTGCCGGGTCGCGCGCCGTTCGATCTGTACCATCGCGAAGCGCCCAAGGGCCTCAAGCTCTATGTGCAGCGCGTGTTCATCATGGATCAGGCCGACGAGTTCCTGCCGCTGTACCTGCGCTTCATCAAGGGCGTGGTGGACTCCAACGACCTGTCGCTGAACGTCTCGCGCGAAATCCTGCAGAAGGACCCGGTGATCGACAGCATGAAGTCGGCGCTGACCAAGCGCGTGCTGGACATGCTGGAGAAGCTCGCCAAGGACAAGCCCGAGGACTACCAGAACTTCTGGAAGCAGTTCGGCCAGGTGCTCAAGGAAGGTCCGGCGGAAGATTTCGCCAACAAGGAGAAGATCGCCGGCCTGCTGCGCTTCGCCTCCATCAACGATGCATCCGGCGAGCAGACGGTGTCGCTCGCCGACTACCTCGGCCGCGTCAAGGAGGGTCAGGACAAGATCTACTTCCTCACCGGCGAGAGCTATGCGCAGGTCAAGAACAGCCCGCACCTGGAAGTTTTCCGCAAGAAGGGCATCGAAGTGCTGCTGCTCACCGACCGCATCGACGAGTGGCTGATGAGCTACCTCACCGAGTTCGACGGCAAGCAGTTCGTCGATGTGGCGCGCGGTGATCTGGACCTCGGCAAGCTGGACTCCGAGGAAGACAAGCAGGCCCAGGAAGAAATCGCCAAGGCCAAGGAAGGGCTGATCGAACGCCTGAAAGGTGCGCTCGGTGACGAAGTGGCCGAGGTACGTGTATCCCATCGTCTGACCGATTCGCCGGCGATCCTCGCCATCGGCGAGCAGGACCTGGGTCTGCAGATGCGCCAGATCCTCGAAGCCAGCGGGCAGAAGGTGCCGGAAGCCAAGCCGATCTTCGAGTTCAACCCGCAGCACCCGCTGATCGAGAAGCTGGATGCCGAGGCTGACGAAGATCGTTTCGCCGACCTGTCGCACATCCTCTTCGACCAGGCCGCACTGGCCGCCGGTGACAGCCTGAAGGACCCGGCTGCCTATGTGCAGCGCCTGAACAAGCTGTTGGTGGAACTGTCCGCCTGATCTGAAACAGCGGCTGAAAAAGGCCCGCTTCTCGTCCCGTCATTCACCGTCCGGTGATGGCGGGGCGGGGGCGGGCCTTCGTGTTTCTGTGCAGATTACAGGGGGTAGTGGGCCAGCTCGCGGGCGATCAGCAGGCGCTGGATCTCGCTGGAACCTTCGTAGATCTGCGTGATGCGCGCATCGCGGTAGTAGCGCTCGACCGGGTAGTCCTCCAGGTATCCGTAGCCGCCGTGAATCTGCACCGCCTGCGAGCAGACCTTCTCGGCCATTTCCGAGGCGAACAGCTTGGCCTGTGAGGCTTCGGACAGGCAGGGCAGGCCGGCGCTCTTCAGTCGCGCGGCATGCAGGATCAGCAGGCGTGCGGCGTTCAGCTGGGTCTGCATGTCGGCGAGCATATTGGCGATGCTCTGATGTTCGGCAATCGGCTTGCCGAACTGCACGCGCTCACGGGCGTAGCGCAGCGCGGCCTCGAACGCGGCGCGGGCGATGCCCAGAGCCTGCGCGGCGATGCCGATGCGTCCACCTTCCAGATTCGACAGGGCGATGGCCAGGCCCTTGCCGCGCTCGCCGAGCAGGTTGGCGGCCGGTACGCGACAGTCGCTGAGCGATACCGCGCAGGTGTCCGAGGCGCGGATACCCATCTTGTGTTCGCTGCGTTCCACCGCAAAACCGGGGGTATCGGTGGGTACGAGAAAGGCGGAAAGACCTTTCTTGCCCAGCTCCGGGTCGGTGACGGCGAAGACGATGGCCAGCTTCGCGCGGCGGGCATTGCTGCAGAACTGCTTGCTGCCGTTGAGCACCCACTGGCCGTCGACCAGCTCGGCGCGGGTGCGCAGGTTGTGCGCTTCGGAGCCGGCCTGCGGCTCAGTGAGGGCGAAGCAGCCGATGGCGCGACCGCTGGCCAGTTCCGCCAGCCATTCGTCCTTCTGCGCCTGCGAGCCGAAGTTCAGTACCGGGCCGCAACCGACCGAGTTGTGGATGCTCATCAGCGCGCCGGTGGCGCCGTCGCCGGCAGAGATTTCCTCCACGGCCAGTGCGTAAGCGACGTAGTCGATATAGCTGCCGCCCCATTGTTCCGGGACGACCATGCCAAGCAGGCCAAGCTCGCCCATCTGGGCGACCAGGGCATCATCGATCCAGCCGGCCTTTTCCCAGGCCTGGGCGTTGGGCGCGATCTCGCGGCGGGCGAAGTCGCGCGCCATGTCGCGGATCATGCGTTGGTCTTCGCTGAGTTCGAGGTCATGCATAGCGCGTTCTCTTCTTGTTGTCGTGCTGCAAAAGAGGCTTCAGGCCGTGGCACTGCGGCGGGTCTTGCCGGTGGTGGCCTTGAAGTCGGCGAAGAACGCCTGCACCCGCTCGGGCGTGACTTCGGCCAGCGTCGGCGGATTCCAGCGGGGCGACTTGTCCTTGTCGATGATCAGCGCGCGCACGCCCTCCATGACATCGCCCTTGGCGAACCATTGACGATCCAGGTGCAGCTCCAGCGCGAAGCACTCGGCCAGCGGCAGTTCGCGGCCACGGCGCAGCATCTCCAGCGTCACGCACATCGCCAGCGGTGAGCGGCTGTTGAGCACCTTGAGGGTTTCCTCGGCCCAGTCGGCGAATTCGGGACGTGTTTCGGCGGCCAGCGAGGCGCGAATGGCCGGCACGTCGGCCTGGGTGAAATGCACGTCGATGGCCTGGTGCAGCGCCTTGAGTTCCGAGCCCGGTAGTTTGCTCGTGCCCAGGGTCGCGACTAGCGTGCGCAGCGCTTCTTGCGGATGGATGCTCCAGCTCATGTGGTCGAGGCAGCGATCCAGTTCGGCGATCTGCTCGTGACCGATGCACCAGTCGGCCAGGCCGGCATGCAGCGCGTCGGCGGCGCGGATCGGCAGGCCGGTCACGCCCATGTAGGTGCCCAGCTCACCCGGTAGGCGCGAGAGGAAGTAGCTGCCGCCAACATCCGGGAAGTAGCCGATGCCGACTTCCGGCATACCCATCCGCGTGCGCTCGGTGATCACCCGCAGCGAGGCACCCTGCACCAACCCCATGCCGCCGCCGAGGACGAAGCCGTCCATCAGCGCCAGCAGCGGCTTGGGGTAGGCGTGAATGTACTGGTCGAGGGCGTATTCCTCCTCGAAGAAGGTTTCGTGCTCGGTATCGCCGCGCTTGAAGCTGTCGTACAGCGAGCGGATGTCACCGCCGGCGCAGAAGGCCTTCTCGCCGTTGGCGCGCAACACCACCGCGTGGATCGTCGGATCGGCCGCCCAGGCGCGCAATTGCTGATCGAGCAGGCGCACCATCTCCAGGTTCACCGCGTTGAGCCCGGCCGGGCGGTTGAGGGTCAGATGGCCGACGTGGTTGCGCACAGCCGCCAGCACGGGGCGTTCGGCTTCACTCATGGGGGGAATCCTTGCGGTACTGATTGATGATCGCGGAGAAGTCCAGTGCGCCGTGGCCCTGGGCGCTGAAGCTCTGGTAGAGCTGCTGGGCCAGCGCGCCAAGGACCACCGGTTGGCGCGCCTGCTTGGCCGCCTCGGTAGCCAGGCCCAGGTCCTTGAGCATCAGGTCGGCGCCAAAGCCGCCGCTGTAGCCGCGCGAAGCCGGCACGTTCTCCAGCACGCCGGGGAAGGGGTTGTAGGTGTCCGAACTCCAGCAGCGACCGCTGGAAGTATTGATCACCCCGGCCAGAGTCTTGGCATCCATGCCCAGCGCCACGCCCAGCGCCATGGCTTCGGCGACGCCGATCATCGAGATGCCCAGCAGCATGTTGTTGGCGACCTTGGCCACCTGGCCGTTGCCGGCGGCGCCGCAGTGCACGATGTTCTTGCCCATGGCCTCGAGGATCGGCCGGGCGTGCTCGAAATCCGCGTCGCTGCCGCCGACCATGAAGGTCAGGGTGCCGGCCGCTGCACCGCCGGTGCCACCGGAGACCGGCGCATCGAGCATCGGGTTGCCGTGCTGGGCGGCCACCGCGGCGACGTCGCGGGCGCTGTGCGGGTCGATGGTCGAGCTGTCGATCAGCAGCACGCCGGGGCGCACGTTCTGGATCAGCCCGTCGTCGCCCAGGTAGACGCTGCGCACGTGGGGCGCGGCGGGCAGCATGGTGATGATGACGTCGGCGTTGCCGCGGGCGATGGCGCCCGGCGACTCGGCTGGCAGCGCACCCGCTTGAATCAGGTCGCGCACCGCGGCGTCGTTGAGGTCGAACACGCTCAGCGCGTAGCCGGCCTTGAGCAGGTTGCGCGCCATCGGTGCGCCCATGTTGCCTAGTCCGATGAATCCGATATGCATGGCTCGTTCCTCTTGTTCTTGTGCGCCATTGCCGAGCGGCGTGGCTCAGCGGTTCTTGAACTCCGGCTTGCGCTTCTCGGCGAACGCGGCCATGCCTTCCTTCTGGTCGGCGGTGGCGAACACCGCGTGAAAGACACGACGCTCGAAGCGGATGCCCTCGGCCAGCGTGGTTTCGAAGGCGCGGTTGACGCTTTCCTTGATCATCATGGTGGCCGGCAGCGATTTCTCGGCGATCACCCGGGCGGCCTTCAGGGTTTCCTCCAGCAGGCTTTCCGGCGGGAGGATGCGTGCCACCAGGCCCGCGCGTTCGGCTTCCTCGGCATCCATCTGGCGGCCGGTCAGGCACAGGTCCATGGCCTTGGCCTTGCCCACGGCGCGGGTCAGGCGCTGGGTGCCGCCGATGCCCGGCAGTACGCCGAGGTTGATTTCCGGCTGGCCGAAGCGGGCGTTGTCGGCGGCGTAGATCATGTCGCACAACAGCGCCAGCTCGCAGCCGCCGCCCAGCGCGTAGCCGGCCACCGCGGCGATCAGCGGCTTGCGCCGGCTGGCGATGCGGTCGGCCTCGGCGAAGAAGTCGTCGAGGTAGATCTGCGGGTAGCTGAGGTCGGCCATTTCCTTGATGTCGGCGCCGGCGGCGAAGGCCTTGGCCGAGCCGGTGAGCACGATGCAGCCGACCGCGGGGTCCGCCTCAAGCTGGCCGAGGGCGCTGTTCAGCTCGCTGATCAGCTGGCTGTTCAGGGCGTTGAGCGCCTGCGGGCGGTTCAGCGTGATCAGTACGACGCGATCCTGGATGTCGACGAGCAGGGTTTCGAATGTCATGAGCGTTCCTTGAGGGGCCGGCGCGTCCGCCGGCCCGTTGCGGGTCACTTGAGGTTGATGGTGGTGTTGACCGTGGAGCCGACCGCGTCCTCGTCGAACCAGCGCTCGGTGACGGTCTTGGTCTGGGTGTAGAACTGCACCACCTGCTTGCCGTAGGGGCCGAGGTCGCCGAGCTTGGAGGCCCGCGAGCCGGTGAAGGAGAACATCGGCACCGGCACCGGGATCGGCACGTTGATGCCCACCTGGCCGACGTCGATCTCTTCCTGGAAGTGCCGTGCCGCCGCGCCCGAGCGGGTGAAGATGGCGGTGCCGTTGCCGTTGGGATTGGCGTTGATCAGGGCGATGGCTTCATCCATCGTCGCCGCGCCCATCACGCACAGCACCGGGCCGAAGATTTCTTCCTGGTAGATGCTCATTTCGGCTTTCACGCCGGAGAAGATCGTCGGCGCGACGAAGTTGCCCTTGTCGAAGCCGGCCACCTGCGGGTTGCGCCCGTCCAGTTCCAGGGTCGCGCCTTCGGCGACGCCGCGCTCGATCAGTCCGCTGACGCGATCCAGCGCGGCACACGAGACCAGCGGGCCGAGGTCGGCGCCCGGCTCGGTGCCGGCGCTGATCTTGAGCGACTTCGCCTTGGCCACCAGGTCGGGAATCCACTGCTGCGCCTCGCCGACCAGCACCACCACCGACAGCGCCATGCAGCGCTGGCCGGCGGCACCAAAGGCGGCACCGGCGATGGCGTTGAGGCTCTGGTCCTTCTGCGCGTCGGGCAGCACGATGGCGTGGTTTTTCGCGCCCATCATGCACTGCACGCGCTTGCCGGCGGCGCTGGCGCGGTTGTAGACGTGGGTGCCGACGCGGGTCGAGCCGACGAAGGACACCGCCTTGATGTCCGGGTGGTCGCAGATCGCGTTCACTACCTCCGGCCCGCCGTGCACCACGTTGAGCACGCCCGGCGGCACGCCGGCTTCCAGCGCCAGTTCGCACAGGCGCATGGTGACCATCGGGTCCTGCTCGGAGGGCTTGAGGACGAAGGTATTGCCGGTGGCGATGGCCATCGGGAACATCCACAGCGGGATCATCGCCGGGAAGTTGAACGGGGTGATGCCCGCGCAGACGCCCAGCGGCTGCAGCAGGGTGTAGGTGTCGACCCCGCCGGCGACGTTGTTGGCCAGCTCGCCGAGCTGCAGGTTGCCGATGCCGGCCGCATGCTCGACCACTTCCAGGCCGCGGAACACGTCGCCCTCGGCATCGGGCAGGGTCTTGCCCTGTTCGGCGGTGAGGATGGCCGCCAGCTCCTTCATATGCTCGCGGATCAGCTGCTGGTACTTGAGAAAGATGCGCGCGCGGGCGCCGATCGGCGTCTTGCGCCAGGTCTTGAATGCCTCGGCGGCGCTGGCGACGGCGCGGTCGACTTCCGCAGCGGTGGCGAACGGCACGCGGGCCAGCACTTCCTGAGTGGCGGGATTGACGACGTCGCGCCAGTCCTGGGTGGTGGATTCGACGAACTCGCCGCCGATCAGCAGTTTCACGCTGGGGATGGAACCGGTCATATCGCTCTCCGCCTGATTAGGCTCAGTTGTTGTTATCGGCTCGCGGACCGCTGCGAGAGGGTTGACTGATCCTAGCAATGCAAAAAATCGCAATACAAGGCGGCTGACTGCAGAGTCGTTGTGCAAATATGCACGGGAACCATCGGCCAGAGCGACAAACATGGACTGGGACAATCTGCGTTATTTCCTCGAAGTCGCCCGCGCCGGGCGCCTGACCACCGCGGCGCGTCGACTGGCGGTGGATCACACCACGGTGTCGCGGCGCCTGCAGGCGCTGGAGAAAAGCATGGGCCTGCAGCTGTTCCTGCGCGAACCGGGCGGCTATCGCCTCACCGAAGCCGGGCGCAACCTGCTGCCGCGGGTCGAAGCGATGGAAAGCGCCAGTGCCGCCATCGAGCATTCGCTGCCGAGCATGGGCGACGGCCTTTCCGGACAGGTGCGCATCGGCGCCACCGAGGGCTACGGCACGGTGATGCTGGCCGGGCAGCTCACCGGCCTGAGCCGGCGCTATCCGCACCTGAACATCGACCTGCTGGCGCTGCCGCGCGCGGTGCGCCTGTCGCGCCACGAGGCGGATATCGTCATCACCCTGGAGCGGCCGGAGCGCGGTCCGTTCATCATTACCAGGCTGACCGACTACGTGCTGCGGCTGTATGCGTCGCCCGCCTATCTGGCCGAGCACGCGCCGATCTGCAGCCGCGAAGACCTGGCCACGCATCGCTTCGTCAGCTATGTCGATGATCTGCTGTTCAGCAAGGAGCTGCTGTTTCTCGACGGCATCGCCGACGCCCGCTCCATCGGCCTGCGCAGCACCAGCCTGCTGGCTCAGCAGGAAGCGGTGGCGATGGGCGCGGGGATCGCCATCCTGCCGGCGTTCGCCGCCGATGCCGATCCGCGCCTGCAACTGCTGTTGCCCGAGGCGGTGAGTTTCACTCGCACCTTCTGGATGCTGATGCCCATCGAGTTCAAGGACCTGGCGCGCATGCGCACCACCTGGGACTACCTCAAGGAGCTGGCACAGCAGAATCAGGCACGACTGCTGGGCCTGCCACAAGGTTAAGGCCGCGCCGGATCGAGTCCGGCGCGGTCCCGACCCTGGCTACTGTTGTGTGCCTGGCATACCGGCGGTGAGCCGCGTCGGTTGTGCCGACGGTACCTGCCGGCTCGGTCGGGGCGGCAGGCACAGGCTGGCGGCGCCTGTCTGCAGGTAGGGCTGCAGGATCGGCGCCATGCCCTTGAGCGTCTGTACCGGCAGCGCCGAGGTGAAGTGGAAGCTGTCGGCCGCCTGGCCGGGCACGTAGGCGGTCAGCGTGCCGAAATGATTCGGCCCCAGGTAGAAGACGAACGTGGCCGTGCGGTTCATCGCCAGCGAACTGATCAGCCGGCCGCCGGCCGTCACGGTGTCGATGCGGTTGTCGCCGGTGCCGGTCTTGCCGCCGACGCGCAGCGGGCTGCCATCGCCCTGCACGAAGCTGCCCTGCAGGCGCCGCGCGGTGCCGCCTTCGACGACCTGTGCGAGGGCCTCGCGCAAGGTTGCGGCCACTTCACGCGGCAGCACCTGCTCGCCGAGGTTCGGGCGAATGCCGAGGTGGGTCTCATAGGGCGTGCCTTCGGCGAAGTGCAGGCTGTCGATGCGCACGCTCGGCAGGCGCACGCCGTCGTTGAGGATGATACCCATCAGTTCGGCCAGCGCCGCCGGCCGGTCGCCCGAGCTGCCCAGCGCGGTGGCCAGCGATGGCACCAGGTTGTCGAACGGATAGCCCAGCCGCTGCCAGCGCCGATGAATGTCGGTGAAGGCCTCGACTTCCAGCATGATGCGGATGCGGCTGTCGCGGGCACTTTTGTGCCGGCTGCGGAACAGCCAGCCGTAGACTTCCTGGCGTTCGTTGCGGCTGGCGGCGACGACTTTCGACAGGCTGGCGTCGGGATGCTGAATCAGGTAGCCGAGCAGCCACAAGTCCAGCGGATGGGTGCGCGCGATGTAGGCCTGATCCGGCAGGCTGAACGCGCCGGGGCCGTAGCGGGTATGCAGCCCCTCCAGATCCTTGGCGTCGAGATCGGCGGCCGGCAGGCGCGAGGTCAGAAAGTGATCGAACGCCGCGCGCGGTGCGTCGGGTAGCAGGTAGCGGTGCACCGCCGCCAGCCGTACCGGCGTCGGGCGCATGCCCTGCAGGAAGGTTTCGATGCGCTGCTCGGCGGATTGCCCGCGGTACTTGCGCCAGAAGCGCTGGAGGAAGATCGAACCCTCGCGGTCGGCGAACTGGGTGAGGTATTCCAGGCGCCGCGGGTCCTTGTCGTTCTTCAGCAGTTCGGCGCTGTTGATCGCCTCATGGGTGCTGTAGCTAACCAGATCGCGCAGCAGCCGCACGAACGGCAGGTTCAGCGATTCGCGCAGCGCGTCGCGCACGCTGGCGATGCGGTGGTCGTCCTCGCGGCGGAAGTTGTTGAAGTGGTGCAGCCCGGCGCCGGTGAAGAAGCGCTCGGCGGGGCTGGCCGAGTAACGCCGCTCCATCGCCGCATCGAGCATCGCCGGCAGGCTGCGATCGCTGCTCTGCGCGAGATAGGCCACGGCCCAGCGGCTGAGCGGGTCGCGCACTTGCAGTTCGCGCAGCTGGCGCGTGTCGAGGATCGAGTAGCGCTGATGCAGCTCGGCGATCATCTCCAGATAGGTGGTCAGCACGCGCAGCTTGGCGGTGGAGCCGAGTTCCAGCTTGCTGCCTTCGTTGATGTCGAACGGCTGGTTGGTGTTGTCGGTCTGTACCCGCACGCGGAAACCCTGCTCGCCGCGCTCGAACAGCGTGAAGCTGTAGCGCACGTCGGCGGTCTTCTCCGGCGAGAGCATGCGTTCGCCGAACAGACCGACCTCGGCGGCCACCTGCGGATCGGCAAGGCTCGTCAGATAGGCGCTGATCTTGGTCTGCAATTCGCCCTGTAGCGGGGTGCTGGCGCTGAGGTCGAGACGGTCGAGATCGTACAGCGGCATGCCCAGCAGGCCGGCCAGGCGCATGCGCGCGACGCTGATGCCCTTGGTGGCCTCCACCGTGCGCAGCGCCGGCTCGCGCTGCAGATCGCGGAATTCGATCTGCTGGGCGAGGGCGGCTTCGCGCAGGCGTGTATCGACGATGCCGCCGGCGGCCAGCAGGCGGATGTGGCTGTCGGTCAGCGACGCCAGCTCCTTGCGGCCGGCGCCGAGGTAATACGACGGCCGGCGCTGCGCGATCAGCAGCGACAGCACCTGGCGCAGCGCCACCCCCTGGGTCTGCAGGTCGCTATCGGCGTTGCGGTGCGGATCGAGCAGGCGGTTGACCTTGGCGAAATCGGCGCCATACCACAGCCGCAGGCCATCGGCGATGCCGTGGACCTCGCCATGTCCCGGCACCGCCGAGAGCGGCACGCTGTTGAGGTAGTCACGCACGATGCGCTGGCGGGCGGCGAGGGTCTGCGGCCCTTCGCGATAGGTGCGCACGCTGGCGGAAATCATCTGCCGCAGCTTCTCCTGCGGATCGCCGGTGCGCCCCTCGGGAGAATGGCGATATTTCTCCACCTGGGTCGCCAGGGTGCTGCCGCCGGATGCCTGACCACCGAGGCCGAGGTGTTTCTCCAGCTGGCTGAGCGCCGCCTTGGCGAAGCGTGGCCAGTCCACCGCCGGATTGACGGTCGGCCGGCTGGCGTCCAGCAGGCCGCGATCCTCGATGAACAGCAGGCTCAGCGCCACCAGCGGCGGAATGTCCTCGAAGCTCTCGTAGAACTGCTGCGGATAGCTGTTGGCATACAGCGGCATGCCCCGGCAGTCGTAGATGCTCAGACCGACCTGCGACTGGTGCCGATAGGGGACGAAGAAGCCACGACTGGCGTAGTCGAGCAACGCTGGCGAAAAGCGCGCCTGCGCCTGCACGTCGAAGCCGCGCGCGCTCAGCCGTTCAATGAAGGTTGGCAGCTGTACGTAGCCCAGCCGGCGGTCGAACGGGCCGTCCTCGGGGAAGCGGATCTCGCTGCTGGGGCCGGGCGCGACGTGATAGTCCAGGCTCGCGGCGTAGCGGCTGAACCAGCGCGCCTGCCACTGTGAGGTTTGCAGCTCATGCCAGGTGGCATAGCCGCCAGCGCCCAGTAGGGCGGCGAACAATAGCAGACCGAGCGGGCGCATCCGGCGACGATCCTTCTTCGGTTCAGGTTTGCGGGAACGGTTGTTCGCAGCGCATTGCGAGCGCCCTGAGGGAGGACTGTCAGACCGCCATACTGCGCCCATATCGTGTGCCTGGCTTCCTGCAAGTTGCTGATAGCAGTCTAGTTCTGGCCGCCACTATAAGCGAAGCGAGATTGATGAACGGAAGGCTCAGCGGCGCGGCCTGGCGGGGCGCACTCAATCGCCGAAGGCGGCCTGGAGCAACTGCGGCATCAGCTGCGCCGCCGTGCCACGCAGCAGGAACTCGCGTTCGGCATGGCTGCCGAGCGGTTGTGGATTGACGTGCGCCAGCACGGCACCGCCCCGCCAGGCGCGCTCGGGGATCTGTGCGGCGGGGTGCACCACGCCGGAAGTGCCCACGGAGATCAGCACATCGCAGTCGTCGGCCGCGGCGAATGCTGCGGTCAGTGCCGCTTCCGGCAGGCTTTCGCCGAACCAGACCACGCCGGGGCGCAGCCTGCCGCCGCAGTGTTCGCAGCGCGGCGGTTCGAGGTGGCGGCCGCCCTCGGGTTCGTCGGGCAGGCCGAGCGGCTGGCTCGGTGCTCGTGCGCAGGCGAAGCAGCGCGGCTGGTGCAGGCTGCCGTGCAGGTGGATGACCTCGCTGCTGCCGGCGCGCTCGTGCAGATCGTCGACGTTCTGCGTCACCAGCGTGAGTTTCGGCACCCGTTGCGCCAGTGCCGCGATCGCGAGGTGGGCCGGATTCGGCTGTGCCTGTAGCACCTGCATGCGGCGCCATTCGTACCAGCCCCAGACCAGCGTCGGATCCTGGCGAAATGCATGCGCGGTGGCCAGCGTCGCCGGATCGTAGCGCTCCCACAGACCGCTGGGCGTGTCGCGGAACGTGGCGATGCCGCTCTCGGCCGAGACGCCGGCGCCAGTGAACACCAGCGCATGACGCGCGTCGCGCAAGGAGGTGATGAGCGCTGCGGGGATCAAAGCGAACTCCTGTTTCCGAAGCCGGCCCGTGTCGTAGGCCGGCGTCGTCAGCTTTACCATCGGCGCCGGGGTTTCTCCAGCGCGGCCGTCAGCTGCGGGAGGTGGACCGCTCGTGGCCCATCGGCGTCGCGTCGGGCAGGCTGACGCCGGCGTTTTCGAAGTCCGGGCTGTGGACTTCCGAATCCAGCGGCATGTGGCTGTAGCGCGCCTTTGCCGGCTGGCGCTGCACTGGTGCGGCGCTGAGCAGTCGCTTGGCCTCGCAGCGACCGCTGATGCCGCGCAGCAGCACCAGGGCACCGGTCGCCGCCTGCAACAGCCCGCCCGCACCGCCACGGCGCGCGCCCCGGCCGAGCAACAGCAGGCCGCCGGCCAGCGAGGCGGCGCGCTCCCAGCCATGCACATTCTGCTCGCGGGAGTCGTAGGGTGAGTTCATCGGGCAATCCTCGTCAGGGCTGATGCAGCAACTGACTGCGCTTCGCCACAGGCGTTCCGCAGCCGTGGCATCGTCAGCCCTGGCGGGCGATCAGCTCAGGGTCGTCTGGCTTCTGTGGGATGTCGGCGGGCTCGATGTCCCAGTCGCCGTACAGGTACCAGTCTTCGCCGAGCATCTCCGAAGGGTGCATCGTGCGGTCGGCGCCGTTGCCGCAGCCCAGCGAGGTCGCCGGGCAGTAGCGGTCGCAGCCCCAGCAGATGCGTTCGGGATGCGGCGGGTTGAGCGGAAACTTCTTGGCCATGCGGCTACCTCGCGCTCAACGAAGCGGAATCGGCAGACGAGAGCGCATCCGTCAACCGATCGGCCAGCCCGGGCTGCGCCAGCGCGGCACAGAGCGCCGGGATGGCCAGGTTGCCGTCGGGCTGGATTTCAATGCCGTGCGTGCGCAGGCGCAGCAGGCCGTCGCGTTGCAGCTGCCGCAGCAGCGGTTGCAGCGTGGCGTAGCGTTCCTGGAAGACGACACCGAAGCGTGCCTGCAGCCCGCTGAAATCCAGGTAGCCGTCGCACAGCAGTTGTTCGATGATCGCCCGCAGGCCGCGATCGACATCGGCCGGCAGCAGGCCGCGGTCGGTAGGCAACTGGCCCTGGGCGAGCGCCTGCCGGTAGTGCGCGACCTGTGTGTGGTTGCGTACGTAGAGATCGCCGACGCGGCTGACTGCGCCGGCGCCCAGGCCAAGATGATCGAACTGGGCCAGCACGGTGTAACCGCCGATGTCGTGGTGCAGGTTGCCAAGCTCCTGCGCCATCGCCAGCTCGTTGTGGGGCAGGGCGAAGTGTCCCAGGCCGATGAAGCGATAGCCGGCGGCGGTGAGGCGCTCGATACCGCAGCGGTGCAAGGCGCGGCTGGTATCGCTGGGCGCAAGACTGAAGCGCTGCGAGGCCGGGACCGGCAATTGGCGGTAGTCGAACATCGAGACGCGGTCGGGCTGCAGCTCGATGATCGAATCCAGCTTGCGGGAGAAGCTGGTCGGCGTCTGCCAGGAACGACCGTAGCCGAGATCGACGTTCACCGAGAGGTAGTGCAGCGTGTGCGCCGCCTCGATCAGCGCGCGAATGCGGCTGGTGCTCTGGAAGTATTCGACGGAATTGCCCTGGTCGGCATGCAGGTCGGGGACGCTGACGCTCAACTGGTCGAAGCCCAGCTCGCGCAGGACGCCGACCAGCGGCCAGTCGGCGCGGGCGAGTTCGACCTCGACGCTGAACTCGTTCGGCTCGTGGGGGCTGAGCTCGAAGCGTGACTGCACGTGGCCGATCAGCTGGCGCAGCTGTTCGAGGCTGGCCCGACCGGCGTTGAGTTGCAGGCGCTCGACCCGGGGATGCGCGCCGAGGTGGCAGGCGAGCAGATCGATCTCGCGCTGCAGGTCGGTGATGTAGGACGTCATTTCGTCGTGCGGCAGCAGTGGCAGCTGCACGGCGAGGGAAAGGGGGCGCTGTGCCTTGCGGCTGTCGCGCAACGCGCGCAGCAGATCGAGCGGCGCGATGGGTGTGGTGAAATCGGCGGTTCGCGGATAGCCACACTGATGGGGGTCAAGGTACCCGTAGCGTTGCATCAAGTGCTCGTTCCAGCGTACAGAGCCAAACATTTGAGCCTCCGAACGGCGCGTATGTATTGGCAATGTGGTCATAGCGGCCTCTTGAGGCGTTGATAAGGGTCAAGACCTAGTCAAATAGTGGGATATAAGGGTGAAACAGAGGACCAAAGGCAGTCGTCGCGGCCAAGCGAGCTGCCTTTGGCGATGGGCATTACTTCTGGCTCAGCACCCACTCGGCGAGAATCTTCGCCTCTTCCTCGGTTACCCCGTTTGGCGGCATCGGGATCGGGCCCCAGGTGCCCTGGCTGCCGTTCTTGATCTTGCCGGCGAGCATGGTGGCGGCGTCGGCCTGACCGGCGTACTTGGCAGCGACTTCCTTGTAGGACGGGCCGACCAGCTTGGCGTCGATCGAATGGCAGGCCGCGCAGCCCTTGCTCTTGAACAGCGCTTCGCCGTCCTGCGCCAGCGCCGGCTGCAGAGCCAGGGCGCCGCCGAGGGCGAACAGAGAAATCACGATTTTCTTCATGGATGTTTCCTTCGATTTTATGACTGTCGCACCGCTCAAATATCGGCTGGCGGTGGGCGCGACGACTCCTTTGGTCAGGCACCTTGGAGTCACGCTCGCAATTCTCCGCCGCGCTTTGGGTGATATCTAATGAATACCATTGCTGATTGGTAACAATATTCTTGAGGTATCAAGGGTGTTGATCGCAGGTTTCCTGTTCCCGATCGACCGACCGCCAGACTGCGGCGATTTTGGTGGAGTGGAGAAAACCCGTACCCTAGAGCCCTGCCGACGAGCTGCACGCGCCTCGCGCCGAATGCCCGACTGCCTCCGTTCGACTCCCGCACCGGATTTACCATGTTGTCTGTCGTGAAACGTTACACCTCGTTCGTCACCGGGGCGCTGGCGCGCTGTTTTCCCCGCACGGCGGCGCACCTGCGCAACGAGGACGAACTGGTGTTTCGTCGCTGGGGCACGCCGGCTGCGCCGCCGGCGCCCGGCAAGCGGAGCAAGGGCGCCAAGGGACGCGCCAAACCGGGCAAGACCGGCGCGACGGGCGAAGCGCGGCCACGCGCCGCCAAGCCGGGCAAGAAGACCAGCATCGCAGGCATCTACGCCGCCGCCGAGCTGGCCGTCGAAGATGCGCATATCCAGGCCATGCGCGAGCGCGTCGCCGCGGCGGTGGCGGCCGGGGTCATCAGCCCGCCGTCGGACGAGCAGTGGGCGATGATTCTCTGCCGCAGCCCGGTGACGCGGATCTTCGCCGGCGCGGGGTCGGGCAAGTCCACCACGCTGGTGCTGCGGGTGGTGTTCATGCTTTGCCACCTAGGCATCGAGCCGGCGCGGCTGACGGTGATTTCCTTCACCAACGCATCCTGCGTCCAGCTGCGCGAGCAGTTGCTCAAGGTGCTCGGCTTCTGGGCGTATCCCTTCGACGCCGGGCAGGCGCGCGATTGCGTGCGCACCTTCCATTCGGCGATGGGCGTGCTGGCGCGCGAGGTGCTGGAGCCGCGCGCGTGGTTCGAGCAGCTCGACGATCGTTCGGCGACGGCCGGCGAACCGGACAACCCGCTGACCGCCGGGCGCTTGCGACCGGCGCAGCAGCGTCTGCTGAAACAGGCGTACCAGCGCTGCTACGCCGCTGAAGCGGATTTTCGCCGGCAGGTGCATGCGCTGCTCGGGCTGCCGGCGCCCGCCGACGAGCCGACCAAGAGCAAGCGTGCCGTGCCGAAGGCGCCGCTGGACGATTTTCGGCTGGCCGGCGAGCGGCGGGCGATGCCGCTGTACGAGGCCTTCCACTTGCAGGCCGGATTCATCGAGAGCATCGGCCTGCGCCTCGACCGCCTGCGCCCCGAGACGCTGCAAGGCGGGCCGCGCGAACGTCTGTTCGTCGAGGCGCTGGTGGCATTCGACCGGCATTTCCAGGCCTGCCTGGACGAGCAGGGGCTGCGCACGTTCAACGGCGCCTTCCAGCAGATCGGCGACCGCCTGGCCACGGACGACGGCATCACGCTCGAGCAGCTGGCACCGTTCACTCATCTGCTGATCGACGAGTTCCAGGATATCTCGCCGCAGATCGTCCAGTGGCTGCAGGCGCTGCATCGGCGGCTGGCGCGCCAGGGCGTGGCGCCGAGCCTGATGGCCATCGGCGACGACTGGCAGTCGATCTACGGCTGGCGCGGCAGTTCGCCGGAGCTGTTCATGGACTTCGACAAATACTTCCCGCGCCGGGGCAGGGCCAAGGGCAGCGAAACGCTGCTGCTGGAAACCAATTACCGCTCCATCGAGCCGCTGCTGCGCGATGCCGAGGCGGTGCTGGCCGGTGTCGAGTTCAAGCAGAACAAGGCGAGCCGGGCGGTCAGGCCGGTGCAGCCGGGCGACCACGGCGTGAAGCTGGTGACCGGCTTCGAGCTGAACCGCCGCCTGCCGGAACTGCTGCGCGAGATCCAGGCGCAATGTGCACACGCCGCCGCGCGCCAGGGCCGCGAGCGCACGGCGGTGCTGCTGCTCGGCCGGCGCAATGAAGCGTTGCGCCAGGTGCAGGCGCAGCTGGAGCGCAAGCTGCCGGTCAAGGCCATGACCATCCACCGTGCCAAGGGGCTGCAGGCCGAGGTGGCGATCATCCTCGACGACTGCCTGCCCGTGGAGCCGCATCCGCTGCGCAACGCGCTGTACGCGGCTTCGGGCTGCTTTCGCAACAGCTACGACCAGGCGCTGGCCGACGAGAGCCTGCGCCTGGCCTACGTGGCCGTCACGCGCGGCGTCAGCCGGGTGCTGTGGTACACGCAGCGCGCGCAGGGTGCTACGCGCCTGCTGCAACGGCACATCCGCGCCGGCGCCTGAGCGTTCAGCGCGCCGGCGGCAGCTCGCGGAAGGCCGCCAGTGCCCGTGCGCGGCTTGCGCCGAGATCGACGATCGGCGGCGGATAGCCACCCGGTGCGAACAGCCCGCCGTGGCGCGCGGGATCGTGGAGCCCGCGCTGGCCGAGGTCGCGCAGTTCCGGCAGCCAGCGGCGCAGGAAGCGCCCGTCCGGATCGAAGCGTCGCGACTGGCTGATGGGGTTGAACAGGCGGAAGTAGGGCACCGCATCGGTGCCGGTGGAGGCACTCCATTGCCAGCCGCCGTTGTTGGCCGCCAGGTCGCCGTCGATTAGCTGACGCATGAACCAGCGTTCGCCCTCGCGCCAGTCGATCAAGAGATTCTTGCTGAGGAACATCGCGCTGATCATGCGCAGGCGGTTGTGCATCCAGCCGGTTTCGCGCAACTGGCGCATGGCGGCGTCGACGATGGGGAAGCCGGTGCGGCCTGCCTGCCAGGCAGCCAGTTCATCCGGTGCGTGACGCCAGGGCAGCGCCTCGGTTTCGCCACGGAAGGCGCGGTGCATCGAGACTCTCGGATAGCCGGCCAGGATGTGCGTATAGAACTCGCGCCAGAGCAGTTCGTTGATCCAGCCGACGGCGCCGGCGCTGCCGCTGTCGAGTTCGCCGTGGTTGTCGCCCAGCGCCGCATGCAGGCACTGGCGGATCGAGATCGCGCCCGCGGCCAGATAGGGCGAAAGCTGGCTGGTGCCCGGCTCGGCGGGCAGGTCGCGGCGGTTGTGGTAATCGGCCATCGCGTTCTCGACGAAATGGGCCAGCCGCTGACGCGCACAGGCCTCGCCCGCCGGCCAGAGTGCGCGCAGGGCGGCGCCGGGGGCGGCGAATCCGGCAACCGTGTTCGGCAGTGGATCGCTGGCGATGTGCAGCGGCGCCTGCGCCATCGGTAGCGGCAGGCATGGCGGCAGCGCCAGTTGCAGCCGCGCCAGGGCGGCCTTGCGGAACTGGCCGAATACCTTGAAATAGCCGCCGCTCTGCGTCAGCAGGCTGCCGGGGGCGAACAGCAGCCGGTCGAGATGGCTGCTCGCGGCGATGCCTTCGCGTTGCAGGGCGGTCGTCACGGCGCGGTCGCGACGTTGTTCGTCGATACCGTAATCGGCGTTGAAGTGTACGCCGCGCACACCATGCGCCTGGCAGACCTGCAGCACCGCCGGCGCTACGGCCTGCCAGTCGTCGACCTGGCGAATCAGCAGCGGCACGTTGAGCCGGCGCAGCCCGTCGGCCAGTTCGACGAGGTTACGCAACCAGAAATCGACCTTGCACGGTGCGTCGTCGTGGGCGCGCCACTGGCCGGGAGTGATGAGAAACAGCGCCAGCGTCGGCCCGGCGGCGAGCGCCGCGTTCAGCGCGGTGTTGTCCGCCACCCGCAGATCGCGGCGTAGCCAGAGCAGTTGGGGCATGGCGGTGTGCTTCCTGGTGAGCGTCGGTGGGATGCGGGCTGATCCGACTCAGATGGCGTTGCGCAGGCTGAGTGCTTCGGGATGCGGTTGCAGGTAGGCCTGGCGCTCGAGATAGGCGTGCGGATGGTGACGCAGGTGGTGCTTGAGCAGCGTCAGCGGCACCACCAGCGGGACGATACCGCTGCGGTACTGCTCGATCAGCCGGCCCAGTTCGTGGCGATCGGCTGGCGCGAGCGCGTTCTTCAGGTAGCCGCACAGGTGCTGCAACACGTTGCAGTGCGTGCCACGGGTCGCCGGGCGGCCGAGTGCCTGCATGAAGTCGCGCAGGTACTGCGGCGCAAAGTCCTCCAGCGCCTGCTCGCGCAGGTTCGCCACGCGCCGGCCGAGTGCGCGGTACTGCTGCGGGTGTGCGGCCATCAATTGGTACTTGTAGCGCGAGTGGAAGTCGACGATGGCCCTGTGGCTCAGGCCGTCGCGCAGCAGGCGCTGCCACTGTGCATGGGCATAGACGCGGGTAAGGAAGTTCTCGCGCAGCACCGGATCGTGCAGCCGGCCGTCTTCCTCGACCGGCAGATCGGGGCGGGCCTCCATCAGTGCGCGGGCGAAGATGCCGCTGGCGGTGGCCGGCAGGCTGTGGCCGTTCTCGCCGTACAGCTTGACCCGCTCCATGCCGCAGGACGGCGACTTCTGCATGAGGATGAAGCCGCTGATGTCGCCCAGCTGCGCGGCGACTTCACGGCCGTAGGCGGCCAGTTGCTCGGTGACGTCCAGTTCCGCATGCACGCTGCCACGGGCGCGCGGTTGTTCGGCGGTACCGACCAACCGGATCGGCTCACGCGGCGTGCCCAGGCCGATGGCCAGCTCCGGGCACAGCGGTACGAATTGCAGATGCTGCGCCAGCACCTCGCGGCAGAGCGCCGACTGTTTGTGCCCGGCGTTGAAACGCACCGGCTCGCCGAGCAGGCAGGCGCTGATGCCGATTCTGGGCGTGACGACGGAAGTGTGCATGGCCTGGCCTCATCTGAAGAAAGCGGCGGCTTCAGGATAAGTCAATAGTTATACATGTCAATTGATTATGTATAGCTATTGGTGACGTCGTTATGCTGCTTAATTTGAAGAAAAACTTACAAATTCAAATGTTTGCAGATTTTTCAGGCAATGCTTAAATACAAAATAGTTGTACATAAAAATAATATGTACAGGTGTATGCTGATGAGCATATCCATTGCGCAGCACCCAGGAGGCCACCATGAACATACTGCTGACCGGCGGCACCGGCTTGATCGGCCGTGCCCTGTGCCGGCACTGGACCGCCCAGGGTCATGCGTTGTGGGTCTGGAGTCGCACGCCGGAGCGGGTGGCGCAGTTGTGCGGGCCGAGCGTGCAGGGCATCGGCGCGCTGGCGCAAATCGACAGCGTGGCGCTGGACGCCGTGATCAACCTGGCCGGCGCACCGATTGCCGATCGGCCCTGGACCAAGGCGCGGCGAGCGCTGCTCTGGCGCAGCCGGGTAGGGCTGACCGAACAGCTGGTCGCCTGGCTGGCGCAGCGCGAGCAACGCCCCGAGGTGCTGATCTCCGGTTCGGCGATGGGCTGGTATGGCGATGGCGGCGAGCATCAGCTCAGCGAAGACAGCCAGCCGGTACGCAGCGATTTCGCCAGTCAGCTCTGCGATGCCTGGGAGCAGGCCGCGAGCGAGGCCGAAACGCTGGGCATGCGCGTGGTGCTGGTGCGCACCGGGCTGGTGCTGGCCGGCGAGGGTGGCTTCCTGCAGCGGCTGCTGCCGCTGTTTCGCCTCGGGCTGGGCGGGCGCATCGGTAATGGTCGCCAGTGGATGTCCTGGATCCATCTGCAGGATGAGGTCGGCCTGATTGATTTTCTTCTGCACCGGCCACAGACCCGCGGCCCCTACAATGCGTGCGCTCCGCAGGCGGTGCGCAATGCGGACTTCGCCCGGGCGCTGGGCCGCTGCCTGCATCGGCCGGCGCTGCTGCCGCTGCCGGCGCCCGTGCTGAAACTGGCGCTGGGTGAACTCGCCGGCCTGCTGCTGGGTGGCCAGCGGGCGCTGCCGGTGCGGGCGCAGGCGGCAGGCTTCGAGTTTCGCCACGGCGAGCTGGAAGCGGCGCTGGCCGACCTGTTGCCGCAGCCCAAAAGGCCGCACCCTGTGTGAAAATGGCGCGCTTGCCGCGAGGCGCCACCCCCAACCGTTCAGGAAATTTGCATGACAGAGCAGGCGTTGTTGCTGGTCAATCTGGGTTCGCCGGCCTCCACCGACGTGGCGGATGTGCGCCGCTACCTCAACCAGTTCCTCATGGATCCCTATGTCGTCGATCTGCCCTGGCCGCTGCGGCGCCTGCTGGTGTCGCTGATCCTGATCAAACGCCCGGAGCAGTCCGCGCATGCCTACGCATCGATCTGGTGGCCGGAAGGCTCGCCGCTGATCGTGCTGAGCCGGCAGCTGCAGGATGCGCTGCGGCCGCACTGGCCGCAGGGGCCGGTCGAGTTGGCGATGCGCTACGGCGAGCCGTCCATCGAGACCCGGCTGGTCGAGCTGGCCGGGCAGGGTATCAGCCGGGTCACGCTGGCGCCGCTGTACCCGCAGTTTGCCGACAGCACCACCACCACGGTGATCGAGGAGGCCCGGCGGGTGATCCGCGCGCACGGGCTGAACCTGCAGCTGTCGATCCTGCAGCCGTTCTACGACCAGCCCGAATACCTCGAGGCGCTGAACGCCAGTGCCGCGCCCTATCTGCAACAGGACTTCGATCATCTGCTGCTGAGCTTCCACGGCCTGCCCGAACGCCACCTGCACAAGAGCGATCCGACCGGCGCGCACTGCCTGAAGGGCGACGACTGCTGCCAGCGCGCCGAGGGCGAGGTGCTCGCCAGCTGCTATCGCGCGCAGTGCCTGCGCACCGCTGCCGGTTTCGCCACGCGCGCCGGGCTGCGCGACGAGCAGTGGTCGGTGTCGTTCCAGTCGCGGCTGGGCCGGGCCAAGTGGATCGAGCCCTACACCGAGACGCGCCTGGACGAACTGGCAAAGCGCGGCGTGAAGAAGCTGCTGGTGATGTGCCCGGCGTTCGTCGCCGACTGCATCGAAACGCTGGAGGAAATCGGCGATCGCGGCCGCGAGCAGTTCATCGAGGCGGGTGGCGCGGAGCTGCAGCTGGTGCCCTGCCTGAATGCCCACGAAGCCTGGATACAGGCGCTGGTCGCGCTGTGCCGCCGGGCGCCGCAGGAACTCTGAAGCGCCGCGCCCGTCGCGTTCAGCTGCAGACGTTCGCGCGCTGCGGCTGAACGGCGGCCAGCCGTTCGAACTCTTGCGCCGGCATGGGCTTGCCGAACAGGTAGCCCTGATAACGGTGGCAGCCGTTGGCAAGCAGCGCCTTGCGCTGCGCCTCGCTTTCCACACCCTCGGCGATGACTTCCAGATCCAGCCCGACCGCCAGCGCGCAGATGGCGCGCACGATGGTCTGGCTGCTGGCGTCGTCCGGCAGACCGCGGACGAAGGCCTGGTCGATCTTCAGCTGATCCAGCGGCAGTTGCTGCAGGTAGCTCATCGACGAATAGCCGGTGCCGAAGTCATCGAGGGAGAAACGGATGCCGTGCGCCTTCAGCTGGTTCATCCGGGTGATGGCCTCGGGCATGTTGTCCAGCAGCAGGGTTTCGGTGAGCTCCAGCTTGAGCCGCCGGGGGTTGGCGCCGCTGACCTGCAGCAGTTGCAGCAACCGCGTGGTGAAGTCGTCCCGGTAGAGCAGGTGCGCGCTGATGTTGACCGCCAGCGACAGCTCGTCGAATCCGTCGCGGTCGGACCACTGTGCGAGCTGCAGGCATGCCTGTTGCAGCATCAGCATATCCAGCTCCCGGACGAGCCCGGCCCGTTCGGCCTGGACGATGAATGCCGCCGGCGACAGCAGGCCGCGCTGCGGATGCTGCCAGCGCACCAGCGCCTCGGCGCCGACCAGGCCCCGGGTCTGCTCCATCTGTGCCTGCAGATAGAGAATGAACTCGCCTGCCCCCAGGCCGCGGCGGATTTCCTCCTCCAGGCGCAGGCGCTCCTGCACGACCTGCTGCATGCGCGGATCGAAGAAGCGCAGGGCGTTCTTGCCCGACAGCTTGGCTTCGTACATCGACATGTCGGCACGCTTCATCAGCTCTTCGCTGGTGCTGCCATCTTCGCCGAACAGCACCACGCCGATGCTGGCGCTGCTGTGCAGGTTCAGCTCCTGCAGGCGATAGGCTCCATCCAGTGAGGTGAGCAGCTTCATGCCGATATGCTCGGCCAGGCTGCCGGCTTGTTCGGCATCGCTGGTCAGCCCTTCGAGCATTACCACGAACTCGTCGCCGCCGAGTCGCGCCACGGTATCGCTGGCGCGGATATTGGCGGACAGCCGCCCGGCGGCCAGCCGCAGAATTTCGTCGCCGGCGTGGTGCCCGTGCAAGTCGTTGATGTTCTTGAAGTTGTCCAGGTCGATGAACATTAGCGCGCCGAGCTGTCCGCTGCGCCGGCTGGATACGATCGCCTGCTGCAGGCGATCGAGCAGTAGCCGACGGTTGGGCAGGCCGGTCAGCGGGTCGTAGAAGGCCAGGTAGTGGATGCGCTGTTCGGCGAGCTTGCGATCGGTGATGTCGGTGAAGGCCGCAACGTAGTGACTGATCTCGCCCTGCGCATCGTGCACCGTGCTGATGGTCAGCCACTCGGGATACACCTCGCCGTTCTTGCGCCGGTTCCAGATCTCGCCGGCCCAGGTGCCGGTTTTCGCGAGGCACTCCCACATCGCCTGGTAGAAGTCCCCCCCGTGCTTGCCGGAGGCCAGCAGGCGGGTGGTCTGGCCGATTGCTTCCTCGCTGCTGAAGCCGCTGATCTGGGTGAAGGCCTTGTTGACCCGCAGGATGCGGTTGTCCGCATCGGTGATCAGCATGCCCTGCTGCGACTCGAAGGCGATGGCGGCGATGCGCTGTTCCAGTTCGGCATTGGTGCGTTCGGTGATGTCGCGGCTGAGCCAGACCACCGCGCGCTTCTCCGCCTCCGGTAGGTCCAGCGCCAGCGCACGCGCCTCGAAAACCTTTCGGCCGCCGAGTGTCTGCATCGAATATTCCAGAAGCTGCGGGGTATCGCTACGCAGCGTTTGCTGGATGAAGTCGAGGAAGCGCTGTTCCACCGCGGGCGGCATGACGTCGTGCAGATGACGGCCGATCAGGCGCGAGGCATCGTCAGTAAGCAGGTTGCGTTCCGAGCAGATGATGTCCAGGTAGCGCCCGTCCTCGTCGATCACCAGCAACAGGTCGGGCAGCGCCTGGGTGATGGCGCGCAGGCGCGCCTCGCTGACCTTGAGCGCCCGCTCGGTGCTGCTGCGCTTGATCAGGTCGTTGAGCAGCAGGCCGAGCGCCGTCGTGCCCAGCGGCAGTGCCAGCAGCAGGGGTGTGGCGATGTCGCGAATGGCCGGCAGGCCGATGGCGTCAGGCAGCAACAGCGTGACCAGCGCCAGCGTGCCCAGATGCAGAAGCACGCCGAATACCAGCAACTGCCAGAAACCGATGCGCACCAGGCCGCGACGGCAGGCCTGCCGGTAGGCGAGCCCGAGCACGATGGGCAGCAGCATGTTGGCCAGCCCCGGCAGCAATCCGACACCGCCGAGCCAGATGCGATAGGCAGCTGCCAGCATGCCGGCGATGCCGGCCACCAGCGGTCCGCCAAACAGGGCAGCCATGCTCAACACGGCCGAGCGTGCCTCGAACACCAGCCCGGCCTGGACGGCCTGGGGAACCATCATGCCGATGATGCAGGCGATGCCGAACCAGACGCCGGCCGCGCTCTGCGCCAGAGGCTTGCCTTTGCGAGTCCAGCTGCTCGAACAGAACGACAGCAGCCAACACAACGCGAACAGAATGATCGTGTTTTCCACGAGGAGATTGGTGATCAACGAGCGACATCCAAGGGCGCAATGCACCCGATTACAGGAGTAAATGGCTAAGTGCCATTATGTCATGAAACGTCGATGACATCCTGCGTGGCTGGCGCCGCACCTGCCCTGGCGCCTGTTTCAGCGGCGCTGCGCGGGTGGCCTGTTCAGGCTTTGCGCGCGGCCAGTTGCGCTTCGAGCTGGCTCACTCGCGCTTGCAGCGCCTCGACCCGTTGCAATGCGTCGATCTCGGCGGTGACATCCTTCTGGATGCCGATGAAATAGGTCAGCTGGTCGCCTTCGTTGAACACCGGGGTGATCGACAGCTCGTTCCAGAACGGCGTGCCATCCTTGCGGTAGTTGCGCAGCACCTGACGACAGGGGCGGCGCTGCTGCATCGCCTCGCGGATGGCCGACAGCGCGGGTTGATCGCGATCGCCGGCCTGCAGGAAGCGGCAGTCCTGGTAGAGAACCTCATCCACGGCGTAGCCGGTCAGCCGCTCGAACGCCGGATTGGCGTAGATCAGGATGGTATCGTCGCCTTCCTGCTCGGCCATCACGATCCCGTCGTTGGAGGCGTCGATTATCCGTTGCAGCAGTGCGGCGTTGATCATGACTGTGGTCCTGAGGGGCGTGCGGCGCATTCTAGATCAACTCCAGCCCGCGCCGCGCGAGCGGTGGGGGCTGGGTTACACTCCCGCCAGTTTTTCCGACCGAGCCGCCCCATGACCGACGCTTCCGGCGCTTCGACCCCCGTCTCGACTCCGCGCGAGCAGCACGAGTTGTTCCCCATTCGCGAGGTGGCGCGCCTGACCGGCGTCAATCCGATCACGCTGCGCGCCTGGGAGCGTCGCTACGGGCTGCTCCAGCCGACCCGGACCGACAGCGGCCACCGCCTGTATTCGCCGGCCGACATTGAGCGAGTGCGCGACATCCTTGCCTGGACCGAACGCGGCGTCGCCGTCGGCAAGGTCGGTGGCATTCTCGAGCGCAACGCCGCACGCCAGGCCGACGACGCACGGCAGCCCGCACGCAGCGCCGAGCGGGACGAATGGCAGGCGCGCCTGGGCAGCGCTGTCAGTGCGTTCGACCAGGCGCGGCTGGAGCAACTGTACGGGCAGATATTCACCAGCTATCCGCTGGCGACCGTGTGGCAGGAACTGCTGCTGCCGGTGTGGCGGGCGCTGTCGTTACGCCAGGAGGAGTTCGGCCGCACCAGTGAATGGTTGTTCCTCGACGCCTTCCTGCGTGGCCGCGTGCTGCAGCGCCTGCAACTGGCACAGCGCGGCGCGGCGCCGGCGGTGCTGCTGGCGCCGCTGCCCGGCCCGTGTCGCGAACTGGAGCTGCTGGTGGCGGGGCTGCTGCTGGGCGGCGATGAGCTGGCGGTCGCGGTGCTGCCCTGCGGCCAGCCGCTGGACGAGCTGGCGCTGGTCTGCGCCAACGTCCAGCCGCAGGCGCTGGTGCTTCACGCCAGCGCGCCACCGGACGCGACGCAGCTGCAGCGGGTGCAGCGGCTGGCATTGCATCTGGACTGCCCGCTGGCACTGGCCGGCGAGGGCGCCGCGCTGGTCGAGGACGCGCTGCGTGGCTCGCCGGTCGCCTGCCTGGGCGGCGCGGCGCAGACGCTGCGGTGGCGCCTGCAGCAGTTGCTCGCCGGTCGGCTGGATACCTGAAGCGCCCGGTTTCATCCGCAAGCAGCATTGTGCTGCGCCGGTCGTTGGCCTGATCCTGTGCGCTGGTAACCGGCTGGCGATGACCCATCAATGAACCCCACGCACTTCGATCCGCTCGCATCCCCGCAGGGCTTTACTCGCGTCGACGGCCTGCGGGTGCGGCTGCTGCGCCTGCCGGCCGGCAGCCAGGCGGCGGCGCTGGTGCGGGTGCACGCCGGCGCGCACGATGCGCCGGCGGCTTATCCGGGCCTGGCGCATTTTCTCGAGCATCTGCTGTTTCTCGGCAGCGCCAGCTATCCGGTAGAGGACAGCCTGATGGCCTTCGTGCAGGGTTGTGGCGGCCAGCTCAACGCCTCGACCCGCGAGCGGCATACCGATTTCTTCTTTCAGCTGTCGGCCGAGAATTTTCAGGGCGGATTGCAGCGTCTGCTCGACATGCTCGCGCGGCCGTTGCTCGATCCGGCCGCGCAGCTGCGCGAGCGAGAGGTGCTGCAGGCCGAATACCTCGCCCGCGCGCAGGACAGCGAGACGCTATGCGATGCCGCGCACGGCACGGCCCTGGATACCGTGCATCCATTCGCCGCTTTCCACGCGGGCAATCGCGCCAGCCTGCCGGTGGAGAGTGCTGCGTTCCAGCAGGCGCTGCGGGTGTATCACCAGCGTTTCTATCACGCCGGCGCGCTCGAACTGCTGGTCGCCGCGCCGCTCGAGCCCGCTGCGCTGCTCAGCCTGCTGGAGGCACCGCAATGCCGGCTCGCGGCGCGAGCGCAGCCTTCACGCAGCCTGCCGCCGCTGCATGCGGCGCCGCGCAGCGCGCGCCTGCAGCTCGCCAACGGCCGGCCGCGGCTGGAGGCGGCATTCTGTCTCGACGGCATGCCGCGTGGCAGCGCGGCGGCGCTGGACACGCTCGCCAGCAGTCTGCAAGCCGAGACGCCGGGCAGCCTGTTCGCGGTGCTGCGCGACCACGGCTGGATCGATCGTCTGCGCTTGCGCGTGCCTTACTGGCACGCCGACCAGGGCGTGGTGGTGATCGAGTTCGGCCTGACCGGGCAGGGACTGGCGGCGCGGGCCGGCATCATCAACGCGCTGCACAGCTGGCTGTCGTTCCTCGGTCAGGAGGCGGTGCTCACGCCGTGCTGGGACGAGTACCGGCGCGTGCGTGAGCGCAGCCTGCAGGTAATGCCGCCGTTGGCGCGGCTGCGCTATTGGGTCGAGCCGGAGGCGATGCTGGCGCATGAGCAGCCGGATACGGTCTATCAGGCGCTGCGCGAGGTTGTGCTCCGCTTGCAGAGCGCACCGGCGATCCTGACCGCGGACCCGCGCCCGGCACCGTCCATCGAAACCGCTGGCTTTACGCTGCACTTGGCTGCCGAGGAGCTGCCGACCATCGCGCCGCTGGCCTGGCGCTGGACGCTACCGGCAGGCAATGCATGGTTGCGCGCGCGACCGCTGCCATCACCGACGCAGGCCGAACCGGCGCTGCGCTGCGTCGGCCCGCTGGATGCCAACGGGCAGGGCGCGCTTTTCCTGCACTGGCGCTTCGACGGCGCGAGCCCAGGCGGGTTGTGGCATGTGCTGGACCGCGCGTTGCGCCCGGCGATCCAGGCGGCGCGGCAGGCCGGTGTCGAGCTGCGTTTCGAGGATTTCGGCAATGGCTGGTGCCTGAGCCTGTTCGGCTATGCCGCCGCTTTGCCGGTCATCACGGACGATCTGCTCAAGCTGCTCGGCGAGCCGCCAGTCGGCGCCTATGTCGACGGCGACAGGCAGTTCGCCGAGACCGCGCGGTTGCACGGCGAGGAATTGCTCATTCGCCAGCTGATCGGTCGCCTGCCACGGCTGCTGGGCAGCGCCGATGCCGCCGTGTCGGTGCCGCTCGATCGCGCTGCACTGTCCGCTGCCTGGACGCGGGCACGCTGGCAGGCGCTGGCGGTCGGCCTCGCGCCCGAACTGAACGACGCGCTGCATGTCGTGCTGCGCGACACGCCCGGCCGGCCTCTGCGTGAGCCGGCTGACGCCACGCAGCCGTGGTACGCCGAACGCCGGCTCTGGTGGTGCGTGGGCGAGCCCGCGGCGGAGACGGCCGTGCTGCTGTTCTGTCCCCTGCCGACGCGCGACGCCCGCCAGGAAGCCACCTGGCGCGCTCTGGCGCGGGCAATGGAGAGTGGCTTCTTCCGGCGTCTGCGCAGCGAGCTGCAGCTGGGCTATGCGGTGTTCTGCGGCTTTCGCCAGTTCGGCGAGCACGCCGGCATCCTCTTCGCGGTGCAATCGCCCAGTGCCACGGCGGCGCAGATCGTCGCGCATATCGAGGAGTTCCTCGCACGGCTGAGCGAAAGCCTGGATGCGGACACCGCGCAAGTGCCGGGCGACAGTGCCCTGGACGATCCGCGTCAGCGCGCCGAGCGTATCTGGCAGGCCTGCCTGGCCGGCCAGGCCATTGACCATCCGGCTCACGTCGCCGCAGCCATGCACGAGTTGCAGCCCGAAGCACTGCGCGCCGCGCTCGCCACGCTGCGCAATGCCCAGGGTGGCTGGTGCTGCCTGGCCAACGCAGCGGCACCCGATGCCCGCTGGCAGGCGCGCTGACCGCCAGGCAATCGCCCCCTCACTTCATCATCATGCCCCGTGCCTGAGCCGCCGCTCGGGCGCGGCGGCGCGCGCCCGCAACCGGCATGCCAGCACCGGCCGGTACTTCCAGCTGCTTTGGATTTACGACCTAAGCGTTGTTTCCGGGGAGTAGGGGAGCAGTGCTTTGAGATCGGGCCTCGATCCGCGGCCAAAGTACTAGCGCTTCGCCGCTATGGCAGCGTATGTGGCCCCTGATGGCCTTTCGATAATCGCTCCGTCACGACTGCTTGTCGTCAATACAGCGGAGAGCGCCATGCACAACAACAAGAAAGCCGTTTCAACCCTGCTGCCCCTGGCTCTGGCCAGCGCCGTAGCCATGACCATGAGCCAGTCGGCTGTCGCCGAAATCGTGCTCTACGATCAAGATGACACCAAGTTTTCCACCGATGGCTACTTCAACACCTTCTACGTCAACAGCGACGTGGATCGTGACGGCGAGCAGTTCGATCGCCGGCAGTCACGGGTCAAGATGGGCTTTCTGCCCAACTGGATCGGTTTCAACTTCACCAAGCAGGTCGGCGATCTGAAGCTGGGCGGCCGCTCCTCGTTCTGGGTGACGATCAACGACAGCGACACCAACGGCACCGAAACTGGCATCGACGTTCGTCAGTTCTACGCCACCGCCGCCAACGAGCAGTGGGGCGAGGTGCTGTTCGGTAAGGACTTCGGTCTGTTCTCGCGCTCCAACATCCTGCTCGACGAGATGCTCAGCGGCTATGGCCAGGTCAGCGACGTGCTGGGCCTGGTCGACGGCGGCGGCGTGTCGTTCGGCAACATCGGCACCGGCTACCCGTACCCGTTCCCGACCTCGCAGATCACCTATCGCTCGCCGGAGATGAGCGGCCTGCGCATCGCCGCCGGCATCATGGACCCGGTGGACACCACCGAGGACACCAGCAAGGCGCTCAGCAAGGCCTATCAGGAAGCGCCGCGCTTCGAGACCGAGATCACCTACCAGTTCGATCTGGGTGGCACCAAGTTCTACACCTGGATCAACGGCATGCAGCAGAGCTCGGACAACACCGACAGCACCGTTGAAGAAGTTGATTCCAAGGGCCTGGGCTACGGTATTCAAGCCAAGATGGGCAACCTCTCGCTGACCGCTTCCGGCTTCCAGGCCGAGGGCATCAACCCGTTCTTCACCAACAACGCCGGCGAAGCGCTGCTGCGCGAAGTCGACAGCGACGGCTACCTGCTGCAGGGCTCCTACCGCTTCGGCAAGAACCGCCTGGCCCTGTCCTATGGCAAGACCACGGATGACGGCAACGGCCTGGGTAGCGAGGCTGATTACGAAACCCGCGGCGTGGCGCTGTTCCACAGCGTCAACGATAACCTCACGCTGGTTGCCGAGCTGAACCAGTTCGAGATCGCCGGCAAGGAAAACCCGGCACTCGACGAAGACACCCGCACCTTCGCGGTCGGTGCCGCGCTGAGTTTCTAAGCGCAGGGTCAGGGCGCGAATGGCAGTCGAACCGTAGGTCGCTCCATTCGTTGCATGGCAGTGGGCTCGTCGTCGAGCGTACGCCCCACGCCCTGACGGTACGGCACCAGACGCCGCGACCGACAACAAGGCTGGCACCCGCGAGGGGCCGGCCTTTTTGTTGGTTCATTGCGCGTTCTTGGGGAAGCGGGGATTGATGCCGGTTTTCAGATTTGCGTCTGGATATTCAGGCGATTACCGAGTGTGCGGATGGTTCTGGTTTCGGCCCCTCGGCCGAGTCACTTGACTCGGTTCGCTCACCCTTCGGGCCAGCCTTCGGCTGTTACTTCGCTCCGCTCCGTTTCTCATTGCTCGCAGAGAACTCAACCAAAGAAGAAGGGCGCCCGACATCCGGGTCTGGCCTGCGGCCAGACTCCCCTTGCTCCGGCGCCGCTCGTCCTCCTGAAGGGAGTCGAGTCTGTGTCGCCTGAAGGTTCTTCGTTGTTGCTTTGGCTTTTCCCTGCACGGCCTGCCAGGCAGCACCAACCGCCCCTTTCAGGAGGGTGAGCGCAATCGCTGCGCAGAGGGGCGAGCCGCATGGATGCGGCGAGAATCGTAAAGGGCCAGGGATGGCCCTTGTACGACGACCCTCGGAGCGGCGATGGAGCGAGCGAACCCTGCGCGCAGCGCAGGGCCGGATGCAGGGGCAAGCGTTTTTGCTTACTTTTTTCGCGACTGAAAAAAGTGAGTCGCCCAGCAGGGCGAAACCAGACGTCCAAGCACTCAGGCAATCAGCAATTGAAAGCCCTCTCAGCCAACATCCCCAAAAGCCAATCAGATATCGTGGATTCACGGCCTGCCACAGGCGCCAGCAGCACTTCCCGCCCACCTGATTCACCCGCCGCCATCACCGCGCTGTTTCGCCGCGCCGCTACCTAGGCAGGCCTTTTCCGGTACTCAAGTAGCATTTTCGTCCCCAAAGCCCTACCCAAGAATGGGGCCAATCCGATTCGGTGGTACGGGAGTGTGGTGCGTGAGCGAACAGCAGACGGAGGTGATTCGCACGGCGATGTCCGAAGCCTGCCAGGCCGAGACGGTGGCGCAGGACCTCGCGCGCCAGCTGATGCACCCGCATCTGGGCTTCGTGCTGTTCTTCTGCTCGGCCGAGTACGACCTGCCGGCACTCGGCGACGCACTGCGCCAGTACTTCGGTGGCGTGCGGCTGGTCGGCTGCACCACGGCCGGGGAAATCACCGCGCAGGGCTACAACCGCAGCTGCGTCAGCGCCATCGGCTTCGATCACCGCAACTTCTCCATCGCCTGCGAATTGATCGACGAGATGGAGCGCTTCGGCCTGGTCGAGGCGCAGCAGCTGGTGGAGCGCCTCGGCAGCGACTGCCGCAGCAACTCGCTGGCACCGATCAAGGACCACAGCTTCGCCCTGACCCTGCTCGACGGCCTGTCGAGCCGCGAGGAAGTGGTGCTCGCCGCACTCAGCGCGGCATTCGGCAGCATCCCGCATTTCGGCGGCTCGGCCGGCGACGACAAACACCTGACCGACACCCACGTCTATTACGACGGCAAGTTCCACAGTGGCGCGGCCATCGTGGTGCTGGTCAACACCTGGCTGGATTTCGAGGTGTTCACCACCCACCACATCCTGCCGCGCAGCGAGAAGCTGGTGGTGACGCACGCCGACAGCCATAGCCGGCGCGTTTACGAGCTGAATGCCGAGCCGGCCGCCGAGGAGTACGCGCGACTGATCGGGGTGAACGTCACTGACCTCGACCATCGCCTGTTCGCCGCGCATCCGCTGGCGGTGCGCATCAACGAGCAGTACTACGTGCGCGCCATTCAGAAGGTCAACGACGACCTCAGCCTGACCTTCTACTGCGCGGTAGAGAACGGCATTGTGCTCACCGCCATGCAGCCCGGGCCGTTGATGCCGAATCTGGAAGCGCTGTTCCAGCGGCTGGAGCAGCGGCTCGGGCCACCGTTGCTGACCATCGGTTGTGATTGCTTCCTGCGGCGTCTGGAGATCGAGGCCGCCGGCACCAGTGAAGAGACTTCGGCTTTTCTCCGACGCCAGCAGGTGATCGGCTTCAACACCTACGGAGAGCAGTTCAATGGCATGCACATCAACCAGACCTTCACCGGTGTCGCCATTGGGCGCCCCGGCGGACGGGGCGGTCGCTGAGCTGCTGAGCCGCCAGGCCGAGCTCGAACGGGAAAATCTCAAGCTCAGACGCATCAATGCCGCGCTGATCGAGCGCGTCGAATCCGGCGGCGCGGGGCGCGATGCCTCCTATGCGGCGTTCCAGCATTCGGTGGAGCTGGCCGAGCAGGTGCGCGAACGCACCGATGCGCTGAACCAGGCGATGGCCGAGCTCAAGGGCAGCAACCAGTTGCTCAGCGACGCGCGGTTGCGTGCCGAAACCGCCCACCAGCACCTGGTCGACGCCATCGAGAGCATTTCTGACGCCTTCGTGCTGTTCGACAAGGACCAGCGCATCGTTCTGTTCAATCGCCGTTTCAAGTCGCTGTGGAGTCGCACCCGTGCGCGCATCAACGCCGGCACC
Organism: Stutzerimonas stutzeri TS44; assembly: GCA_000263395.1. Taxonomy (GTDB): domain Bacteria; phylum Pseudomonadota; class Gammaproteobacteria; order Pseudomonadales; family Pseudomonadaceae; genus Stutzerimonas; species Stutzerimonas stutzeri_C. The sequence goes on along the minus strand of AJXE01000005.1, from coordinate 29,778 downwards.
CGCCTGGCCGAGGTGCGGCGGCTGGCCGAGAGCACCGGGCTGATCGTCGAGGAGCACCGCGGCAAGGGTGACGAGCCCACCGTCTACCGGCTGCACAACGGCCGCTGGGTGCAGGTCAGCGAGCGACCGACCCGCGAGGGCGGGCTGGTGATGCTCTACACCGACATCACCGAGGTGAAGGTCAGCGAGACCATGCGCCGCGAGCAGGCGCTGGCGCAGAAGTCGCGACTGCTGCAGCGCGCCGTAGACAACCTGTCCCAGGGCGTGGCGATGGTCAGCGCTGAGGGTGCGCTGGAGCTGTGGAACCGGCGCTTCCTGGAAGTCTGCGGGCTGGCGCCGATCGAGGCGCACCGGCCGTTCGAGGAGGTGATGGCCGACAGCGAGCTGCGCCTGCTGACGCCCAACACGCGCGACGCCAACGGCCGTCCGATGCGCGAGCTGGAACAGCGGCTGTTCGACGGCCGCATGCTGGAAATCCGCACCCACGCGCTGCCCACCGGCGGCTTCGTCAACACCTTCACCGACATCACCGAGCGTTACCGTCACGCCGAGGCGCTGCGCGAGAGTGAGCGCTGGATTCGCCTGATCACCGACCACGTACCGGCGCTGATCGCCTACGTCTCGTCCGACCTGACCTACGAGTTCACCAACAAGGTCTACGAGGAGTGGTACCGCTGGCCCAGCGACGGCATGCTCGGCCAGTGCCTGCGCGAGGTGCACAGCGGCGAGCACTGGCGCCAGCTGGAGCCGTACATCGACCGCGCGCTGTCGGGCGAAAGCGTCAGCTTCGAGATGGCCGAACGCAACCACGCCGGCCAGCAGCGCTACATGCTGCGCTCCTACGTGCCGAACCGCCTGGCCAGCGGCGAGGTGGCCGGCATCTTCGTGCTGATCCAGGACATCACCGACCGCCGGCGCACCGCCGAGGCGCTGCACCAGGCCTACCAGAACCTCGAACAGCGGGTGCGCGAGCGCACCGCCGAGCTGACCAGCCTCAACGACCAGCTGCTTTGCGAGATCGACGAGCGCGCGCATGCCGAGGCGCGCCTGCGTGAAGCCAAGCGCGAGGCGGAGCTGGCCAACCTGTCGAAGACCAAGTTCCTCGCCGCGGTCAGCCACGACCTGCTGCAACCGCTGAACGCCGCGCGGCTGTTCACCAGCGCGCTGCTGGAGCAGCCGGCGACACCCAGCGGCGGGCTGATCCGCAACATCAGCAATTCGCTGGAGGACGTGGAGAACCTGCTGGGTACGCTGGTCGACATTTCCAAGCTGGATGCCGGCGTGATCAAGCCGGATATCGCCCCGTTCGCCGTCAGCGAGCTGCTGGAGAACCTCGCGCTGGAGTTCCGTCAGCTGGCCGGTTGCGAACAGCTCCAGCTGGATTTCATACCCTGCTCGGCGCTGGTACGCAGCGATATCCAGTTGCTGGCGCGCATCCTGCGCAATCTGCTGACCAATGCCATCCGCTACACGCCGCAGGGGCGGGTGCTGCTCGGCTGTCGGCGGCGCCGGCAGAGCCTGTCGATCGAGGTCTGGGACACCGGCGTCGGCATCGCCGAAGACAAGCTCGAGGAGATATTCCAGGAGTTCAAGCGCGGCGACGGCGTGCGGCCGAATCAGGATCGCGGCCTGGGCCTGGGCCTGGCCATCGTCGAGAAAATCGCGCGCATGCTCGGCCATCGCATCCAGGTCGGTTCGCGACTCGGGCATGGCTCGTGCTTTGCCATCGAGGTTCCTCTGGCGCGCCGCGCGCCCAAGGCGCGAGCCGAACCGAGCACCGCGGAGCTGGCGCTGGAGCGCCTGCAGGGCGCGCGCGTGTGGGTGCTCGATAACGACACGGCGATCTGTGCCGGCATGCGCACGCTGCTCGAAGGCTGGGGCTGCGTGGTCACCACGGCGCTGTCGGAGGAGGACCTGGCGCGCCAGGTGGACAACTTCCACGCCGAGGCAGACCTGCTGATTGCCGACTACCATCTGGACAACGGCCACACCGGCATCGATGTGGTCGCCACGGTCAACGCCCGCCGCGCGAGCCCGCTGCCGGCGCTGATGATCACCGCCAACTACAGCAACGAACTCAAGCAGCAGGTGCGCGAGCTGGGCCACATGCTGATGCACAAGCCGGTGCGGCCGATGAAGCTGAAAACCGCGATGTGCCACATGCTGGAGCACGGCCAGGCCGGGTGAGCGGCGAGCCTGCGAGCGGGCAGTCGCCGCGCCAGCGCTCCTGGGTACCAATGGCGCACCCTTGCGGCGTTTTGCTGTCAGTTGCACGGGATCGCCGCAAACCGGGCGTCCATGTGCAGCAGCCGAGGGCCGTTTCATGTTCGGATTGGAAGCACTCGAACTGGCGCGAATCCAGTTCGCCTTCACCATCTCGTTCCACATCATCTTCCCGGCGATCACCATCGGTCTGGCCAGCTACCTGGCGGTGCTCGAAGGGCTGTGGCTGAAGACCCGGCGCGAGGTCTATCGCGACCTGTATCACTTCTGGCTGAAGATCTTCGCGGTCAACTTCGGCATGGGCGTGGTTTCCGGCATCGTCATGGCCTACCAGTTCGGCACCAACTGGAGCGCCTTCTCGGAGTTCGCCGGCAGCGTCACCGGGCCCTTGCTGACCTACGAGGTGCTGACCGCGTTCTTCCTCGAGGCGGGCTTCCTCGGCGTGATGCTGTTCGGCTGGAACCGCGTCGGTCCGGGGCTGCACTTCTTCTCGACGGTGATGGTGGCGCTCGGCACGCTGATCTCGACCTTCTGGATTCTCGCCTCCAATAGCTGGATGCATACGCCGCAGGGGCATGAGATCGTCGATGGCATCGTGGTGCCGGTGGACTGGCTGGCGATCATCTTCAACCCGTCGTTCCCGTATCGCCTGGCGCACATGGCTACGGCGGCGTTCCTCGCCACGGCGTTCTTCGTCGGCGCCTCGGCGGCCTGGCATCTGCTGCGCGGGCGCGACAATCCGGCGATCCGCAAGATGCTCTCGATGGCGATGTGGATGGCCCTGCTGGTGGCGCCGGTGCAGGCGCTGATCGGCGATCTGCACGGCCTCAACACGCTGGAATATCAGCCGGCGAAGATCGCGGCGATGGAGGGGCATTGGGATAACTCGTCGGGCGAACCGACGCCGTTGCTGCTGTTCGGCTGGCCGGACATGGAATCCGAAGAAACCCGCTACAAGGTCGAGATTCCCTACCTCGGCAGCCTGATCCTGAAGCACAGCCTGACCGAGCCGATCCCGGCGCTGAAGGACTTCCCGCCCGAGGACCGGCCCAACTCGACGGTGGTGTTCTGGTCGTTCCGCCTCATGGTCGCGCTGGGCCTGTTGATGGTCTTCACCGGTGTGTGGAGCCTGCTGCTGCGCCGCGGTGATCGCCTCTATCACGCCCGGCCGTTCCTGCGCCTGGTGCTGTGGATGGGGCCGTCCGGCCTGCTGGCGCTGCTCGCCGGCTGGTTCACCACCGAGGTCGGTCGCCAGCCGTGGGTGATCTACGGGCTGATGCGCACCGCCGATGCGGTGTCCGCACACAGCGCCGGGCAGCTGGGGCTGACGCTGGCGCTGTTCGTGGTGGTGTATTTCGCGGTGTTCGGTGTGGGCATCGTTTACGTGCTGCGGCTGGCGGGCAAAGGTCCGGTGGTCAACGAAGGGCGCGAGCGGGGCGCGGGCGGCGCGGGGCAGCCGCGTACGCCGATGCGGCCGATCTCGGCGGCCGATCAGGCGCTGGACGAAAGCGGCGGCGATCAACTGGGGCAGGGGAATTGAGATGGGTATCGATCTTTCACTGATCTGGGCGGTGATCATCATCTTCGGGATCATGATGTATGTGGTGATGGACGGCTTCGACCTGGGCGTCGGCATCCTCTTTCCGTTCGTGCCCGGGCGTAGCGACCGCGACGTGATGATGAACACCGTGGCGCCGGTGTGGGACGGCAACGAAACCTGGCTGGTACTCGGTGGCGCCGGACTGTTCGCGGCGTTTCCGCTGGCCTACGCGGTGGTGCTGTCGGCGCTGTACCTGCCGATCATCCTGATGCTGATGGGGCTGATCTTCCGCGGCGTCGCCTTCGAGTTTCGCTTCAAGGCCAGCGAGGAGCGCCAGCACATCTGGGACAAGGCCTTCATCGGCGGCTCGCTGACGGCGACCTTCTTCCAGGGCGTGGTGTTGGGCGCATTCATCAGCGGGCTGCCGGTGGAGGGGCGTGCATTCGCCGGCGGTGCGTGGGACTGGCTGACGCCGTTCTCGCTGTTCTGCGGGCTGGCGCTGATCGTCGCCTACGCCTTGCTCGGCTGCACCTGGCTGATGATGCGCACCGGCGGCGAACTGCAGAAGCGCATGCATGACCTGGGCGTGCCGCTGGTGTGGGCGGTGCTCGTCGTCACTGGCCTCGTCAGCCTGTGGACGCCGCTGACCCACCCGGACATCGCCGAGCGCTGGTTCAGCCTGCCCAATCTGTTCTGGTTCATGCCGGTGCCGATCCTCGTGCTGCTCTGCGCCTTCGGTCTGCTGCGCGCGATTCGCCGCTACGCCAGTTTCACGCCGTTCCTGCTCACGCTGGCGCTGATCTTCCTGGGCTACAGCGGCCTGGGCATCAGCCTGTGGCCGAACATCATCCCGCCGTCGGTGAGCATCTGGGACGCCGCCGCACCGCCGCAGAGCCAGGGCTTCACGCTGGTCGGCGCGCTGCTGATCATCCCGCTGATCCTGATGTACACCGCGTGGAGCTACTACGTGTTCCGCGGCAAGGTGAGCGCCGAAGATGGCTACCACTAGGTCACGTGACACGCGCGAGGCGGACAGGCCGCTCTGGCAGCGCCTCGGCTGGCTGGTGCTGCTCTGGAGCGGCAGCGTGCTGGCGCTGGCGGTGGTCGCCTGGCTGCTGCGTCTGGCGATGCAGGCGGCCGGTTTGAGTACCTGAGCGGGGGTGTGCAGTTCGTCGGCGCGGACGTCATCGTTCCTTCATCTGCGGCTTATAGCTTGGTTGGCACACTGCTTGATGTGAATCGGCACGAGCCACCTATGCAAACTGGAGCCAGAACGATGGACGACTACCAGGACGAAATACTCGAATTGCGCGCCGCCGAACAGGATTGCCCCGACGCCAGCGAAGACGCCGTCGAGCTCTGATCAGGGCAACTGCCGCTGCGCGCGGCGGTACGCGCCGGGTGTCTGCCCGGTCCAGCGGCGAAACGCGCGCTGGAAGGCTTCGGCCGAGGCAAAGCCGAGCAGCCAGGCGATCTCGCCGAATGCCGAATCGGTGTCGCGGATATAGGCCATCGCCAGATCGCGCCGTGTGTCGTTGAGAATATCGCGGTAGCGGGTGCCTTCCTCGTGCAGCTTGCGTCGCAGCGTCCAGCTGGGCAGCTGCAGGCGGCTGGCGATCTGCTGCAAGTCCGGCTCCTGGCCCTTGAGCAGCGGGCCGAGCACCTGAGTGACGCGTTCGCGCAGGCTGCGCGTGCGTGTAAGGCGCGTCAGCTCCGCCTCGCAGATGGCCAGCAACTGCCGCCAGGTCGCCGGGCAATGCTCCGGGTTGCGCAGGGCGAGCGCCGCCTGATCCAGATGCAGCTCGTTGGCGCTGGCGCCGAATGCCACAGCGCGGCCGAACAGCACCTCGTAGCGGGTGGCGTAGTCCGGGGCGGTAAATTCGATATGCACGGCGCTGGGCAACAGGCGCTCGCCGGCCAGCCGTTGCAGCTGGATCAGCCAGCTGGCCAGCACGGTGTCGACCACGAAGCGGTTGAAGGCGTTGTACGGGCTGATCGAATAGAAGCGCAGCCACGCGCCGCCGGCATCCTCATGAAAGCTGGAACTGCCGCGGTAGTTGGAAGCGTACAACGGTTCGAAGCGAATCAGCGTGCGTGCCGCCTCGCGCACGTTCGGCGCCTGGGCCGCGGTGATGCCGGCCAGGCCGAGGTGACTCGGCAGGCGCAAACGGCCCATGTCCAGACCGAGCGCGGCATCGCCGGCAAGCTGGATGGCGGCGTGGCCGAGGCGCATATAGCGCGGGATCGACAGCCGCCCCTGTGGCTCGGCCAGGCGCTCGGCGTCCAGTCCATAACCGGCGAGCAGCGGTTGCGGGTCCAGGCCGCGCTCGCGCAGGGCCTCGCCCAGACTCAGCGTGAAGCTGACCGACAGATCGCCCAGGCGCACCGGCTGTGCATTGAGCGTCACCGTTGCAACCACAGATTGGTCAGTTGCACCGGCGTACCGTGCAGGTTACGCGCCGGCTTGCGCGGCGAGCCGAGCAGGTTCCACGGCACGCCGAGCGTGCGCACCACCATGTAGGGGCGCTCGCCCGCGGCGATGCCTCGGGAATCGGGGCAGGCTTCGGCCCAGTCATCGCGCGCGCCGGGCACGGCCAGCAAGGCGGCGTCTGCCGGCGGAGGCTCGCGATAGGCATCGCAGCCGATCAGCACGGCCAGCGGGCCGGCCGGCGTCGTCAGCGTCTGGCGCTGGATATGCTCCGGCGCCGCGCTGTAGCGCCGTTCGTAGCGGCCGAGTGCGCGCTTGTACTGCAACGGGCCAATCGGCTGGCCGGAACGATCGAACGTCAGGCTGATCTGGCGCAGCGGACCCTCGCCGATCCGCAAGCGACCCTGTTCCAGCCGCGGCTCCGGCAACACGATGGAGCCGGCCACCAGTGTGACGCCGTAGTGCGCCGCCAGCTCGCCGAAGATCGCCTGGTAGGCCTCAGCCATTCGTTTGGCCTTGAGCAACAGCACCGCCTCGGTACGCCGGTCGTCCTTCTGCTGGTTGTCGGTCAGTGCGTGCAGGTAGCGGCCGGGATTACTCAGCGCCGTCCACTGCATGGCATCGCGCAGCGTGCGCGCCTGCTGCACTTCGGGCTTTTCACCGAGGGCGAACAGGCCGGTACCGACATGCTCGGGCAGCACGACGATGGTGCGTGGATTGAGCAGGCCGGCGTCGCGCGCCTGGTCGAGATAGGTGGCGAACTTCAGGCGCAGCCGCTGCGGGCTCTGGTAGTCGGCCGGCTGCAGCCGCGTCTCGATGCCGAGCAGGTTGCCGTCGTCACCCGGCACGCCGACGCTGTGGATCGGCAGGGTGCGCAGGTCGGAGAGCAGTGGGCCGCTGCGTCGGTCGCCGGTCCAGTTCAGGTAGAGGGCCAGGCCGGCGACGGCGAGCAGCAGCAGGACCAGCAGTTTCAGATAGGTACGCATGGGTCGAATTGGCTTGGGACAGGCGCTCAGACTAGGCAAGCCTGCCGGACTGGCGCAACTATTTTGCGCGGAAGGGTCAGGAACTTGTCACTTTCGATCATTGAGCGGCTGGAGTGCTGTGGTTATCGTCGCTGCACATCGACCGCGTCCCACGAGGCGCGGCAATTGCCATGAGGAACGACCATGACCGCCTACCCGCATCTGCTGGCTCCGCTCGACCTGGGCTTCACCACGCTGCGCAATCGCGCCCTGATGGGCTCCATGCACACCGGCCTGGAGGAGATGCCCAATGGCTTCCAGCGCATGGCCGCCTTCTTCGCCGAGCGCGCGCGCGGCGGTGTCGGGCTGATCGTCACCGGCGGTGTCGGGCCGAACGAGGAAGGCTCGGTACGCGCCGGCGCGGCCAAGCTGTCGACGGCCGAGGAGGCCGAAGAGCATAAGATCGTCACCCAGGCGGTACACGAGGCAGGCGGCAAGATTTGCATGCAGATCCTGCACGCCGGGCGCTACGCCTACAGTCCCAAGCTGGTGGCGCCGAGTGCGATCCAGGCGCCGATCAACCCCTTCACGCCGCGCGAGCTGGACGAGGAGGGCATCGAGAAGCAGATCCAGGACTTCATCAACTGCGCCTCCTTGGCCCAGCGCGCCGGCTATGACGGCGTCGAGATCATGGGTTCCGAAGGCTACTTCATCAATCAGTTCCTGGTCGCGCACACCAACCACCGCACCGATCGCTGGGGCGGCAGCTACGAAAACCGCATGCGTCTGCCGGTGGAGATCGTCAGCCGCGTGCGTGAAGCGGTCGGGCCGAATTTCATCATCATCTACCGGCTGTCGATGCTCGATCTGATCGAGGGCGGCAGTGAATGGAGCGAGGTGGTGACGCTGGCCAAGGCCATCGAGCAGGCCGGTGCCACGCTGATCAACACCGGCATCGGCTGGCACGAGGCGCGCATTCCGACGATCGCCACCAAGGTACCGCGTGCGGCTTTCACCAAGGTCACCGCCAAGCTGCGCGGCGAGGTGAAGATTCCGCTGATCACCACCAACCGCATCAACACGCCGGAAGTCGCCGAGCAGGTGCTGGCCGAGGGCGATGCCGACATGGTGTCGATGGCGCGGCCGTTCCTGGCCGACCCGGAGTTCGTCAACAAGGCTGCCGCCGGCCACGGCGAGACGATTAATACCTGCATCGGCTGCAACCAGGCGTGCCTGGACCACACCTTCAGCGGCAAGCTGACCAGCTGTCTGGTCAACCCGCGCGCCTGCCACGAGACCGAGCTGAACTACATTCCCACCGCCACGGTGAAGAAGATCGCCGTGATCGGCGCCGGCCCGGCGGGGCTTGCGGCCGCGTCGGTCGCCGCCGAGCGTGGCCACGACGTGACGCTGTTCGACTCGGCCGCAGAGATCGGTGGTCAGTTCAACGTCGCCAAGCGCGTGCCGGGCAAGGAAGAGTTCTACGAGACGCTGCGCTACTTCGCCAATCGCCTGCAGGAAACCGGCGTCACGCTGCGCCTGAACACCCGCGTCGGAGTGAACGAACTGCTGGCCGGCGGCTTCGATGAAGTCATCCTGGCCACCGGCATCGTGCCGCGCACGCCGGAGATTCCGGGTGTCGATCATCCGAAGGTGATCGGCTATCTGGATGCGATCCTCGAGCGCAAGCCGGTCGGGCAGAAGGTCGCGGTGATCGGCGCGGGCGGCATCGGTTTCGATGTCTCCGAATACATTACCCACGATGGTGAATCCACCAGCCTGGATCGCGAGGCGTTCTGGAAGGAGTGGGGCATCGATCTCGGTCTGCAGGCGCGCGGCGGCGTGGCCGGGGTGAAGCCGGCACCGCACGCGCCGAAGCGGCAGGTCTATCTGCTGCAGCGCAAGAAATCCAAGGTCGGCAACGGCCTGGGCAAGACCACCGGCTGGATTCATCGCGCCGGGCTGAAGAACAAGCACGTGCAGATGATCAGCGCGGTCGAGTACCTGAAGATCGACGATGCCGGCCTGCACATCCGTGTCGCCGAAGGCGAGCCGATGGTGCTGCCGGTGGATACGGTGATCCTATGCGCCGGGCAGGAGCCGCTGCGCGAGCTGCAGAATGGGCTGCAGAATGGGCTGCAGAATGGGCTGCAGAATGGGCTGCAAGCAGCCAGTGTGCCGGTGCACCTGATCGGTGGCGCGGATGTGGCCGCCGAGCTGGATGCCAAGCGTGCCATCGACCAGGGCTGCCGGTTGGCGGCGAGCCTTTGATCCTGCCGGCCGCAGCCCGGTGCAACGCCGGGCTGCGGCCTTGTGCTTTATTAGCCAAACCCATCGCAAATAAACCGGCCGGCGCCGCCTGTACCGTTTGAACGGCCGGGACGCTGCCAACCGAGTCACATTGCCCCCGCAATCGTTTCCCCTAAACTGGCGCGACCCGCGAGATAGCCGCCTGCATTGATGGCGATACGCTATCTGCGAACTACCATTGCCTTGCTTGCGAGTGATAAGGGACATCGACGATGCAGATCAAACCGCAGATGGTCGAGGCCGTGCTGTTCTTCAACGAGGGCGGCGTCTGCAAGGAAATGCTGTATCCCGAATTCGAGGCCGTGCTCGATGGCGTGGTAAACCTGCGTGAATTCGCCGACAAGCAGATACGCGCGGCCTATGTGCTGATCGATCCGCGGCTGCTGATTCGCGCCGCCGTGCTGTTCTACATCGACTTCAACGACGATGGTTCTGCCGACAAGGGCTGGAACATCCCGCTGCGCAACCTGGCCGAGCGCACCGGGCGCGGCCCTGACCTGGGCGCGGGGCCGATCCGCTTCGCCTGTCGCAGCCAGTGCCCGGTGACATGGCACCAGATGCACCTGTGGGACCCGGACCAGGACGGTGAAAACACCAAGATCTTTTCGCTGCTGGCCGAGCGGGTGAAGCGCAATCAGCTCGGCCTGCTGGTGGAAGAGGACGCGCCGAAGGCGGTACCGGCCGAGCGTTTGCAGATGGTCGCCGAGGATGCCTGGTATCCGCGCGAGTCGGCCAAGGGCAGCGCCAGCCAGCGCTCGGAGGCCGCCGCGCAGGAGCAGCGGCAGAAGGCCGCGCTGCTGATCAAGCAGCAGCGCCAGCGCATCGCCAACCTCGAACGCCAGCGGGACGAGGATGTCGCCAAACTGCGTGAAGCCGCGCAGGCCCAGATGCGGCAACTGCAGAACGAACTGGCCGACCTGCAGTTGCGCCTGCAGCAGCAGGTCGATCTCAATGCCAGCCTGCATGCGCAGGCCGTCGAGCAGGCACAGGCCTTTCAGAGCGCCCGCGAGGAAATGAGCGGGCAACTGCGCACCCTGGAAATGAACGGCCGGATCGAGGCCAGTGCCGCACGTGACCAGTTCGAGCAGGAGATACAGGCGCGCATCGCCGCGGCCATCGCCGAGTACAAGGAGCAGGTTGCCATCCGTGACGTGGAACTGGCCTACCGCAACGAGCTGGATGCGCAGTTCGAGGAAGAGATCCGCCGCCTGACCGCCGAGCGCGACGAGCTGGTCGCGCGCAAGGATGACGGCGTGCTCGAACAGCTGACACGCCAGGGCGTGCAGTTCATGGCCTACCACCCTGGGGCCGGGCATCTGACCATCACCCTGCAGGACATGCCCCGTTACCAGGTCAGCCCGCTGGCCTATGCCGCCACCAAGTGCGGCGTTTCCGAGGAGCAGTACCGCCAGTGGCTGGAGCATTACCAGCAGCCTGCCTGCATTGGGCGCTTGCCGAGCGGCGAGCGCTGTGCCATTCCGCTGGACAAGATCGACACCCCGAACCGTTTCGTCATCGGTCATTCCAATTGCTGTTCGCGCCATCGCACCGAGGGTCGCGAGCGCACCGGTAGCTGATGATCGCCGCGGATTCGTTCGCCACGCGCGTGGTGCTGCAGGAGCTGCGATTCGACTGGCTGCGCGGTGTGCGCCTGGCGGTGCTGCGGCTGGATCTGGTCGATCCGGAACTGTCGGGCAACAAGTGGTTCAAGCTCTCGCATCATCTCGCCGCTGCCCATGCGGCACGAGCTCCCGGCCTGATCAGCCTCGGCGGCGCGCATTCCAACCATCTGCACGCACTGGCGGCGGCCGGACAGCGCTTCGGCTTGACGACCGTCGGCCTGCTGCGCGGTACCGAGCAGGACACGCCGACCGTGCGCGACCTGCAGCGTTTCGGCATGCGGCTCCACTGGCTGGGCTACGGCGGCTACCGCACGCGCCATCAGCCGCAGTTCTGGGATGCCTGGCGGGTGCTTTATCCGGATTTTCACTGTGTGCCCGAAGGCGGTGGCGGGCTGGCCGGCGCCCTGGGTTGCGTGGCGCTGGTGACGCAGATGCAGGCGCGCCTGGGCGATATCGGTTGGGACGACTACGACGCGCTCTGGCTGGCAGTCGGCACCGGCACCACGCTGGCCGGCTTGGTGATCGGCGAGGCCGGGCGCCATCCGGTGATCGGCGCGCTGGCCGGGCCACCGGCACATGCCGTGCCGGACAACGTGCGACGGTTGCTGGACGAGGCCGGCAGGGCGGATGCCGGTTACCGGCTGGTGGATGCCAGCCGTGGCGGGTTCGGCCGTTTCGATGCCGAGCTTGCCAGGTTCATCCAACAGGCCGAGCGCGACAGCGGTCTGCCGCTGGACCCGGTATACACCGCCAAGGCGCTACTGGCGCTGCGCACGCGCATCGAGGCGGGCGATTGGGCGGCCGGCAGCCGGCTGCTGTTCATCCATACCGGCGGCCTGCAAGGCCGACGTGCCGCCGCTGAGCAGTTGCTGCGCCTGCGTGGCTGAACGACCCGGCCGCGCGCCGCGCCGCTGGCATGCTCAGCCGAGCAGCCACCCGCCGATACCACCCGCCGACACCACCAGCCAGGATGGCAGCTTCCAGACCATCAGTGCCGCGAGCGCCAGCAGGGCCGCGGCGAAGTCCGTGGGGCCGCCGATGGCACTGGTCCACACCGGATCGTAGAGCGCGGCCAGCAGCAGGCCGACGACCGCGGCGTTGATCCCGCCCAGCGCCGCCTGGGTGCGCGAACTCTGGCGCAGCTGCTGCCAGAACGGCAGGGCGCCGATGACCAGCAGGAACGACGGGACGAACAGCGCCAGCAGGCAGACGGTCGCGCCGAGCCAGCCGCTGGGCGCGATGTTCATCGAGGCACCGAGGAATGCGGCAAAGGTGAACAGCGGTCCGGGCACGGCCTGCGCCGCGCCGTAGCCGGCAAGGAAAGTGTCCTGGTCGACCCAGCCGGTCGGCACCACTTCAGCCTGCAGCAGCGGCAGCACCACGTGACCGCCGCCGAACACCAGCGAGCCGGTGCGATAGAACGCGTCGACCATCGCCAACAGGGAATTCGAGGAGGCTTGCGCAAGCAGCGGCAGGCCGAGCAGCAGGACGCAGAACAGCGCCAGCAAGACCAATCCGCTGCGCCGGCCGACCGTGACCCTCAACTGCGTGGTGGCCGGTGCGCTGTTGGTGCGGAACCAGTACAGACCAAGCAGGCCCGCCACGACGATCACCGCCACCTGCGTCCAGGCCGAGGGCAGCGCCAGCAGCGTGATAGCAGCAAGAACGCTGATGCCAATGCGCAGGCGGTCGGTGCACAGGCTGCGGCCCATGCCCCACACGGCCTGGGCCACCACCGCAACGGCGACGATCTTCAGACCCTGTAGCGCACCGCCAGGTAACGCATCGCCCCAGGAGCGAATGCCGATGGCAAACAGCGCGAGGGCGAGGGCCGAGGGCAGGGTGAAGCCCGCCCAGGCCGCCAGGGCGCCGCGATAGCCGCCGCGCAGCAGACCCACCGCCAGACCGACCTGGCTGCTCGCAGGACCGGGCAGGAACTGGCACAGCGCGACCAGATCGGCGTAGCTGCGCTCATCCAGCCAGCGCCGGCGTTCGACGAATTCGTTACGGAAGAAGCCAAGATGCGCAACCGGCCCGCCGAACGAGGTCAGGCCCAGGCGCAGAAACACCAGGAAGATCGCCCAGGTGCTGGATTGCGAGGGTGCGGCAGGGTGATGCGGAGCAGTCATGATCGGTCCGTTGGCTGACGTGCGAGGGGCGTTGCAGGTTGGCGGTCGGCCAGCTTAGTCGGGCTTCATGACAAGCTGAAGTGCTTCAACCCGCCGGGTTCGGCCAGTCATCGCCCACCAGGAACAGGCGCTCCCGCTCGACCCAGCACGCGCTTGCATCCGCTTCCAGGCGCACCAGCAGCCGCGGTTGCGTCGTGGCTGGCGCGCTGGCCAGCCAGTCGGCGAAGACGCCGGGTGTCCACAAATGGTCCGCGTCGAGGCGCGCCGGTGCCAGCCAGCGCTGGCGTACCAGCGGCTGCCAGCGCGCAGCGGGCTGCGACTGCATGAGTGCGGGCCATTGCGCCTGCCGCAGCCAGCGTCCGTGCAGATGCTGCGGATTGCAGTCGGCGGGGTGCGCGCAGCCGGATGGCCACGGCCGGAACAGATAGCCGCCCAGCCAGAAGCTGCTGCGTACCGGCTGGCAGGTAAGCTCACGTAGCAGGACGGTGGCGGGCGCCGTAGCTGCCAGCGGCAACTGGTGCTGGCTCAGGTGCGTCAGCTTGAGATCGAGCCGGTCGTGGCTGCCCGGCCCCAGCCAGTGGTCGTGCCGGTGCCCGTCGCCCTGGTCGAGGCCGAGGTAGAACTTCACGGCGAGTTCGAGGTGATGCACGCCCTCGGCGTCGCGCAGCAGCAGGTCCAGCTCACCCAGCGTGTGGCCGGCCTGGCGGATCGGCAGGTTAGCCGCCAGCAGTTCGACATCCGGCACCTGGCAGAGCACGAACTGCCAGAGCCGCTCGTAATACAGCCCCAGCCGGCGAATGCTGCGGCGCGCGAGCCAGCCGTGCAGAGCCGAAGGGTCGCTGTCCTGGCGCAGTAGCCAGTCGGCCAGCAGCTCCGGTGCGGCCAGCCAACGACTCGCCGCCAGCGGGTGGCGCTGCGCCCGGGCGCAGCCGCCGAGCAGCGGCGGCGAGACGATGGCCCAGGCGAGATCGCGCACCTGCGGGTCCAGGAGGCGTGCCGGCAAGTCGTACAGACTGGAAATAGACATGCCTGGAGCATAGTCGAGGTTGGTTTGCCGCTGCTTCGCGGTTTCGCCCATAATCGCCGCGCCGGTGGATCACCTGCGCCCGCCCGCGTTCCAAACGATGCGAGGCCGCGCCCGGCGCTTCCTTCGCCAGCCCCGTCCTGCCATGCACATCTGGGAGCCTCAATGGAGCAATTTCGCAATATCGGCATCATCGGTCGCCTGGGCAGTTCCCAGGTGCTGGATACCATCCGCCGGCTGAAGAAGTTTCTCGTCGAGCGCCACCTGCACGTGATCCTCGAGGAGAACATCGCCGAGGTCCTGCCCGGCCACGGCATGCAGACGTCTTCGCGCCAGCGCCTGGGCGAGGCCTGCGATCTGGTGATCGTGGTCGGCGGCGACGGCAGCCTGCTCGGCGCCGCGCGGGCGATGGCCAAGCACCGCGTGCCGGTGCTGGGGATCAACCGCGGCAGCCTGGGCTTTCTCACCGACATCAAGCCGGACGAACTGGAAGAGAAGGTCGCCGAGGTGCTCAGCGGGCAGTACACGCTGGAGAACCGCTTCCTGCTCGAAGCCCAGGCGCGGCGCTTCGAGGAAACCATCGGCGCCGGCGATGCGCTCAACGATGTGGTGCTGCATCCGGGCAAGTCGACGCGGATGATCGAGTTCGAGCTGTTCATCGACGGCCAGTTCGTCTGCAGCCAGAAGGCCGACGGCCTGATCGTCGCCACGCCGACCGGCTCCACCGCCTACGCGCTCTCGGCCGGCGGGCCGATCATGCATCCGCGCCTGGACGCCATCGTCATCGTGCCGATGTACCCGCATACGCTGTCCAGCCGGCCCATCGTGGTGGACGGCAACAGCGAACTGAAGATCGTCGTGTCGTCGAACATGCAGATCTATCCGCAGGTGTCCTGTGACGGGCAGAACCATTTCACCTGCGCACCGGGCGATACCCTCACCGTGCGCAAGAAATCGCAGAAGCTGCACCTGATCCACCCGCTGGATCACAACTACTACGAAGTCTGCCGGACCAAGCTCGGCTGGGGCAGTCGCCTCGGCGGAGGCGATTGATGGAGCTCGATCCCGCACGCGGCTACGACCTGATCGGCGACGTTCACGGCTGCGCTCATGCGCTGGGACGCCTGCTGGACGGGCTCGGCTATCGCCTGCAGGGCGGTGTCTGGCGACACCCGCGCCGACAGGCGATCTTCCTCGGCGACATCATCGACCGCGGGCCGCATATCCGCGAGGCGCTGCATCTGGTGCACGACATGGTCGACCAGCAACAGGCGCACTGCATCATGGGCAACCACGAATTCAATGCGCTGGGCTGGTACATGCGGGCGCCGCCGGGCAGTGGCCGGGAGTTCGTGCGTGATCGCTCGCCGCGCTTTGCCCGCCTGTTGCAGGAAACTTTCCAGCAATTCGAACACTACGCTGCCGAATGGCAGGCCTTTCGTGACTGGTTCTACGAGCTGCCGCTGTACCTGGAGACCGAGCGTTTCCGCGCGGTGCACGCTTGCTGGGACGCCGATGTGATCGCCCGCCTGCAGCCGTTTCTCAACCAGGGGCGGATCAACCCGGCGCTTCTGCGCGAAGCGGGGCTGCCCGGCAGTTTCATCTGTCAGGCGCTGGACCGACTGCTGCGTGGCACCGACATGCCGCTGCCGCACGGCATGACGCTGACCAGTGAGGAAGGTTTCGTGCGCACCTTCTTCCGCACCAAGTTCTGGGAGGAAAACCCGCAGACCTACGGCGATGTGGTGTTCCAGCCCGGCGGCCTGCCGGAACATGCGGCGAGTCTGCCGCTGTCGGCGCAGCAGAAGAGCCGGCTGTTCCTCTACGGGCCGGACGAACCGTTGCTGTTCGTCGGCCATTACTGGCGGCGCGGGCAGCCGGGGCCGCTACGCGACAACCTGGCCTGCCTGGATTACAGCGCGGTGAAGAAGGGCAAGCTGGTGGCGTATCGGCTGGATCAGGAAACCCGTCTGGACCCGGCGAAGTTCGCCTGGGTCGACGTCTGCGCGGTATTCCGTACATGAGTGTCGTGGTCGAGGCCCTGCGCCTGCCGTTGTCGCAGGACCTGAGTGGATTCGTCGGGCTGCTGCGCCATTTGCGGGTGCCGTGCCGGGTTTCGGTGGAGGGCGACCAGCAGGTGTTGCGGGTGCCGGACGCAGCGGTCGAGCAGGTGCGCGAACTCTATGCGCGCTATCCCGACGGCGGCGCTGTGCCGGTGGCGGAACAGCCGCGGCGGCGCGGTGGTTTCATCGCAGCCTTGCGCGTCAGCCCGCTCACGGCAGCGGTGCTGGCCATCACCCTGCTGGTCGCATTGATTACCCAGCTCGGCGACAACTTCGCGACCATCCGCTGGCTGAATTTCGTCGATTTTCGCATTGACGGCGAGTACGCCTATTTCGCCACGCTGGAGCAGACGCTGGCGGCGGGGCAGTGGTGGCGGCTGCTCACGCCGATCTTCGTGCACTTCGGCATCCTGCACCTGGCGATGAACGGCATGTGGTTCTGGGAGCTGGGGCGGCGGATCGAAGCTCGCCAGCGCGCCTGGATGCTGCTGGTCCTGACCGTGCTGTTCGGCCTGGTGTCCAATCTCGCGCAGTATCTGTTCGGCGGGCCGGGCATCTTCGGCGGCCTGTCCGGCGTGCTCTACGGTCTGCTCGGCCATTGCTGGCTGTTCCAGCGCCTCGCGCCGAACGCGGCCTACCGGCTGCCACCGGGCGTGGTCGGGCTGATGCTGGTCTGGCTGGTGATCTGCCTGAGCGGCGTCATCGACGTATTGAGCTTCGGCACCCTGGCCATCGCCAATGCCGCGCATGTCGGCGGCCTGGTTGCCGGGTGTGCCACCGGTGTTGTCGGCGGGCTGCTGGCGCGTAGAAGATAGCGGCAGTGGGGATGGGGGCCGTGCTTGCAGCTTATGGCTTGAGGCTGGCAGCGGCTTATTCCGTTAGAATGCCCGCTCGTTTCCCTGGGAGCTGGCCATGTCGTCCTTTATCCAAACCGCCGAAAACATCACCCCCGAAATCTACGCAAGCCTCAAACAGGCCATCGAGCTCGGCAAATGGGCTGACGGCCGCAAGCTGACTCCCGAGCAGAAGGAAACCTGCATGCAGGCGATCATCGCCTGGGAGATGAAGAACCTTCCCGAGGACGAGCGCACCGGCTACATGGGCGGGCAGGAGTGCGGTTCCAAGAGCAAGAAGGCCGAGGCCCCCATCGATACCAGCCTGTTCGCCCCGGCTTCGGGAACCCGCCACTGATGCAGGAGCTCGGACGCGGCGCGCTGGAGAAGATGGTGGTCCAGCTCGAATCCGGCGTGCCGGTGCAATATGCCTTGCGCCTCGGCGAAGGGCTGGTGCCGGTCAACCCGCTGATCGGCCGGCAGATTCGCCTGGAGTACCTGGGCGCCATCCACTGTACCCATTGCGGGCGCAAGACCAACAAGAGCTTCAGCCAGGGCTACTGCTATCCCTGCTTCAAGAAACTGCCGCAGTGCGACACCTGCATCGTCAGCCCGGAGAAGTGCCACCACGAGCTGGGCACCTGTCGCGACCCGGACTGGGGTACGCAGTTCTGCATGACCGATCACGTGGTTTATCTGGCGAACTCCTCGGGCATCAAGGTCGGCATCACCCGCGCCACACAACTGCCGACGCGCTGGCTCGACCAGGGCGCGAGCCAGGCGCTGCCGATCATGCGCGTGGCCACCCGCCAGCAGTCGGGGCTGGTCGAAGACCTGCTGCGCAGCCAGGTCGCCGACCGCACCAACTGGCGCGCGCTGCTCAAGGGCGACGCCGAGCCGCTCGATCTGATCCAGGCCCGCGAGCGCATCTTCGATGCCTGCGCCGACGGGCTGCGGGTCTTGCAGCAGCGCTTCGGCCTGCAGGCGATCCAGCCGGCGACCGATGCCGAAGTGGTCGAGATCCGCTATCCAGTCGAGGCCTACCCGACCAAGATCGTCAGCCTCGACCTGGAAAAGACTCCGGTGGTCGAGGGTACGCTCAGGGGCATCAAGGGCCAGTACCTGATCCTCGATACCGGGGTGATCAACATCCGCAAGTTCACCGCCTACCAAACAGCTATCAGTTGCAAGCCATAAGCTGCAAGCTGACGTCATTCTCAACTTGCAGCTTGAAGCTTGTCGCTTGAAGCTGCCTCGCAGAGGTCCAAGCCATGCGTACCGAACAACCGAAAGTCATTCATCTGAAGGATTATCAGGCGCCCGAGTACCTGATCGATGAAACCCACCTGACCTTCGAGCTGTACGAGGATCGCACCCTGGTGCACGCCCAGCTGGTGATGCGCCGCAACCCCGCGCGCCCGACGGGCAAGCTGCCGCCGCTGGAACTGCATGGTCAGGAACTGGAACTGTTGTCCATCGCGTTGAACGACCGCGAGCTGGGTCTGGGCGACTACCAGATCGGCGGTGACTGCCTGACCCTGCAGCCGGACAGCGACGCCTTCGTCATCGACAGCTCGGTGGTGATCCACCCGGAAACCAACACCGCACTGGAAGGGCTGTACAAGTCCGGCGGCATGTTCTGCACCCAGTGCGAAGCCGAGGGCTTTCGCAAGATCACCTACTACCTCGACCGCCCGGACGTGATGAGCAAGTTCACCACCACCGTGAGTGCCGAACAGAAGGCCTATCCGGTGCTGCTCTCCAACGGCAACCCGATCGCCAGCGGCAGCGAGGACAACGGTCGGCACTGGGCGACCTGGGAAGATCCGTTCAAGAAGCCGGCCTACCTGTTCGCCCTGGTAGCCGGCGACCTCTGGTGCGTCGAGGACAGCTTCACCACTCTGAGCGGGCGCAACGTGGCGCTGCGCATCTACGTCGAGCCGGAAAACATCGACAAGTGCCAACACGCGATGGACAGCCTGAAAAAGTCGATGAAGTGGGACGAGGAGACCTACGGTCGCGAGTATGACCTGGACATCTTCATGATCGTCGCGGTCAACGACTTCAACATGGGCGCGATGGAGAACAAGGGGCTCAACATCTTCAACTCCAGCGCCGTGCTGGCCCGCGCCGAAACCGCCACCGACGCCGCGCACCAGCGCGTCGAGGCGATCGTCGCCCACGAGTATTTCCACAACTGGTCGGGCAACCGCGTGACCTGCCGCGACTGGTTCCAGCTGTCGCTCAAGGAAGGCTTCACGGTTTTCCGCGACTCGCAGTTCAGCGCCGACATGAATTCGGCGACGGTCAAGCGCATCGAGGATGTCGCTTACCTGCGCACCCACCAGTTTGCCGAGGACGCCGGCCCCATGGCCCACTCGGTGCGCCCGGAGTCGTTCATCGAGATTTCCAACTTCTACACCCTGACCGTCTACGAGAAGGGCGCTGAAGTGGTGCGCATGATCCAGACGCTGCTCGGCAAGGAAGGCTTCCGCAAGGGCAGCGACCTGTACTTCGAACGCCATGACGGCCAGGCGGTGACCGTCGATGATTTTGTCAAGGCGATGGAAGACGCCAACGGCGCCGATCTCAGCCAGTTCAAGCGCTGGTACAGCCAGGCCGGTACGCCGCGCCTGACGGTTGACGAACAGTACGACGAGGCGACGCAGACCTATCGCCTGACCTTCCGTCAGAGCTGCCCGGCAACACCGGGCCAGGCGAGCAAGCAGCCGTTCGTGATTCCCGTCGAGCTGGGACTGCTGGCCGCCGATGGCGCGGACATGCCGCTGCGTCTCGAAGGCGAGGCGCAGGCCGTGGGCACCAGCCGTGTGCTGGCAGTCACCGAGGCCGAGCAGAGCTTCACCTTCATCGACGTGGCCGAACGCCCGCTGCCGTCGCTGCTGCGCGGCTTCTCCGCGCCGGTGAAGCTGGAATTTCCCTACAGCCGCGACCAGCTGATGTTCCTCATGCAGCACGATTCCGACGGTTTCAACCGCTGGGAAGCCGGCCAGCAGTTGTCGGTGCAGGTGTTGCAGGAGCTGATCGGCCAGCATCAGCGCGGCGAGGCACTGGCGCTGGACGAGCGCCTGGTCGAGGCGCTGCGCAGCGTGTTGCAGAACGATGCCCTCGATCCGGCGATGGTTGCCGAGATGCTTTCGCTGCCGGGCGAGGCCTACCTCACCGAGATCAGCGAAGTGGCGGATGTCGATGCCATCCATGCGGCGCGCGAGTTCGCCCGCCGGGAAATCGGCAACCGCCTGTTCGAGCCGTTCTACCAGCGCTACATGAGCCACCGCGAAGTCTCGCGGCAGACGCCCTACGTGGCTTCGGCGGAGCATTTCGCGCGCCGCGCGCTGCAGAACATCGCGCTGGCCTACCTGATGTTCAGCGAGCGTTCGGACATCCTCTCGTTGTGCCTGGACCAGTTCGACAACGCCGACAACATGACCGAACGCCTGTCGGCGCTGGCCTCGCTGGTCAACTCACCGTTCGAGGACAAGCGCGCCAAGGCCCTGGAGGTCTTTGCCGAGCACTTCAGCGACAACCCGCTGGTGATGGATCAGTGGTTCAGCGTGCAGGCGGCGAGCCCGTTGCCCGGCGGCCTGGAGCGGGTGCAGGCGCTGATGCAGCATCCGG
Source organism: Stutzerimonas stutzeri TS44 (assembly GCA_000263395.1). Classification (GTDB taxonomy): domain Bacteria; phylum Pseudomonadota; class Gammaproteobacteria; order Pseudomonadales; family Pseudomonadaceae; genus Stutzerimonas; species Stutzerimonas stutzeri_C. The sequence goes on along the minus strand of AJXE01000005.1, from coordinate 9,005 downwards.
CCTTCACCCTGAAGAACCCGAACAAGGTGCGTGCGCTGATCGGTGCCTTCGCCAACCAGAACCTGGTGAATTTCCACCGCGCCGATGGCGCCGGCTACCGCTTCCTCGCCGACCAGGTGATCACTCTCAACGCGATGAACCCGCAGATCGCCTCGCGCCTGCTGGCGCCGCTGACCCGCTGGCGCAAGTACGACGACGCGCGCCAGGCGCTGATGAAGGGCGAGCTGGAGCGCATCCTGGCCTCCGGCGAGCTGTCCAGCGATGTCTACGAAGTGGTGAGCAAGAGCCTCGCCTGAGGCCGAGCAGGGTGGAAGCGCGCGGCGCCTGCGTGACTTCCACCCATCGTCGTCTGCAACGGGCGGCCAGAAGTGTCTCTTCGACGGTGCTGCACCCCGGTGGGTGAGCGTTTTCGCGGGTTAACAAATCATAACGTCCAGCCAATTGTAAGCGCGCGCGGAAGCTGGCTAGCATGGCTTCGTCTGCCATGGCAGGCCCTTACCTAATAAAAATAAAGGGGGTATGTATGCGTGAGCCCGTTCTGCGGCGCACACTGTTCGGCTGCGCCGCGAGTCCCGTTCGGACGACCGCGACGCGTTTTCGCCCGTCGCTTGCCGGCGTGCTCTCCTGCTGCGCATTCGTGTTGCTGGCATGTGCGCCATTGCCACTGCTGGCCGCCAGCGATATCCAGGCTCGCGATTCTATCCAGTCGCCCAAGGCGGCGACGACCCTTCTGCTCGACATCACCCAGGCCGGCACACGTCTCGTTGCCGCCGGGGATCGTGGCCACATTCTCTATTCCGATGACGCCGGCAGCAGCTGGACCCAGGCCAAGGTGCCGACCCGGCAGATGCTGACCGCTGTTCACTTCGTCGATGCGCAGCATGGCTGGGCCGTGGGGCACGATGCATTGGTGCTGGCCACCCGTGATGGTGGCCTGAGCTGGACGACGCAACATGAGGACCGCGAGCGCGAAGCCCCGCTGCTGGACGTCTGGTTCGCCGACCTGCGGCATGGCATCGCCGTGGGCGCCTACGGCGCGCTGATCGAAACGACCGATGGCGGCGAAACCTGGAACGACATCAGCGATCGTCTCGACAACGAGGACGGCTATCACCTCAACGCCATCACCCACGTCGAAGGTTCCGGCCTGTTCATCGTCGGCGAAATGGGCGGCATGTTCCGCTCGACCGATCTTGGGCAGAGCTGGGAACGGATCGAGTCGCCGTACGAGGGCTCGCTGTTCGGTGTGTTGGGCGAGCGATCCGGTGTGGTGCTGGCCTTCGGGCTACGCGGGCACCTGTTCCGCTCGGATGATTTTGGCACCAGCTGGAGGCAGCTCGAGGTGAGCGACGAAGGCCGTCCGCTGCGCTCCGGCCTGGCCGGCGGCAGCGCGCTTGCCGATGGCCGCGTCGTGATCGTCGGGCATGGCGGCGCGGTGCTGACCAGTCGCGACGGCGGGCGCACGTTCAGCGTGATTCACCGTGGGGATCGGCGTTCGCTGGCGAGCGCCCTAGTCAACAAACGCGGCGAACTGGTTCTGGTCGGGCAGGGCGGGGTGTACCTCGCGGATGCGACCGGCGCAGAACCAGCTCAAAAACAATAAGAATCGGGGCACACACCATGAGTTCGCATCACCAGGACAAGGCGACATTTCTTGAGCGCCTGATCTTCAACAACCGGCCGGTCGTGATCCTGCTGTGTCTGCTGGCGAGCATCTTCCTGTTCTTCCAGGCGACGCAGGTCCGCCCGTCCACCAGTTTCGAAAAGATGATTCCGCTGAGTCATCCGTACATCAAGAAGATGATCGAGTTTCGCAACGATCTGGCCAACCTCGGCAACACCGTGCGCATCTCGGTGGAGGCCAAGGAAGGCACCATCTTCACTCAGGAGTACATGGAAACGCTGCGGCAGATCCATGACGAGGCGTTCTACATCCCCGGCGTCGACCGCTCCGGCATGAAATCGCTGTGGAGCCCCAGCGTGCGCTGGACCGAGGTGACAGAGGAGGGCTTCGACGGTGGCGAGGTGATCCCGCAGACCTACGACGGCTCTGCCGAAAGCCTGAACGAGCTGCGCAACAACGTGCTCAAGTCCGGCCAGATCGGTCGGCTGGTGGCGAACAATTTCCGTTCCTCGATCATCGACGTACCGCTGCAGGAGTCGTACTCCGATCCGAACGATCAGAGCCGGCAGATCAAGCTGGATTACCAGAAGTTCTCCCATGAACTCGAGGAGAAGATTCGCGACAAGTACGAGGCGCAGAACCCCAACGTCGAGATCCATATCGTCGGCTTCGCCAAGAAGGTCGGCGATCTGATCGACGGCCTGATCATGGTCGTCGCGTTCTTCGGTATGGCCTTCCTGATCACCCTCGTCCTGCTTTACTGGTTCACCTGGTGCATCCGCAGCACCATCGCGGTGCTGATCACCACGCTGATCGCGGTGGGCTGGCAGCTGGGGCTGATGCATCTGGTCGGTTTCGGTCTGGATCCCTATTCGATGCTGGTACCGTTTCTGATCTTCGCCATCGGCATTTCCCACGGCGTGCAGAAGATCAACGGCATCGCGCAGCAGTCCAGCGATGCCGACGATGCCCTGACCGCCGCCCGGCGTACGTTCCGCCAGCTGTTCCTGCCCGGCATGATCGCCATCCTGGCCGATGCGGTGGGCTTCATCACGCTGCTGATCATCGATATCGGCGTGATTCGCGAGCTGGCGATCGGTGCCTCCATCGGTGTGGCGGTGATCGTCTTCACCAACCTGATCCTGCTGCCGGTGGCCATTTCCTACATCGGTATCAGCAAGAAGGCGGTCGCGCGCAGCAAGAAGGACGCCGTCAGCGATCACCCGTTCTGGCGCCTGCTGTCCAACTTCGCACATCCGGCGGTCGCTCCGGTTTCGTTGGTGCTGGCGCTGCTGGTGGCGGTCGGTGGCTTCTGGTACCAGAAACAGCATCTGCAGGTGGGCGACCTCGACCAGGGTGCGCCCGAACTGCGCCCGGATTCGCGCTACAACCAGGACAACGATTTCGTCATCCGTAACTACTCCACCAGTTCCGATGTGCTGGTGGTGATGGTCAAGACCGCTCCGGAAGGCTGCTCGCACTACGACACGCTATCGGCGATGGACGAGCTGATGTGGAAGATGGAGAACACCGAGGGTGTGCAGTCGGCCGTGTCGATGGTCTCGTTCGCCCGGCAGGGCATCAAGGGCATGAACGAGGGCAGCCTGAAATGGGAAACACTGTCACGCAACCAGGACGTGCTCAACAACTCCATTTCCCGCGCCGAGGGACTGTACAACTCCGATTGCTCCGTGGCGCCGGTGATGGTGTTCCTCAATGACCACAAGGCCCAGACGCTCAAGCGTGTGGTTACGGCGGTCGAGGCGTTCGCCGAGGAGAACAATCGCGAAGGCCTGGAATTCCTCCTGGCAGCGGGTAACGCCGGTATCGAGGCCGCCACCAACGAGGTGATTGCCAAGTCGGAGCTGATCATCCTGATCCTGGTCTACCTGTGCGTGGCCGGCATGTGCCTGATCACCTTCCGTTCGCTGACTGCCACGATCTGCATCGTGCTGCCGCTGATCCTGACTTCGATCCTGGGCAACGCGTTGATGGCCTTCCTCGGTATCGGTGTGAAGGTCGCGACTTTGCCGGTGATCGCACTGGGCGTGGGGATCGGCGTGGACTACGGCATCTATATCTACAGCCGCCTGGAAAGCTTCCTGCGTGCCGGGCTGCCGCTGCAGGAGGCCTACTACGAAACACTCAAGTCCACCGGCAAGGCCGTGCTGTTCACCGGCCTGTGCCTGGCCATCGGTGTGGCGACCTGGATGTTCTCGGCGATCAAGTTCCAGGCCGACATGGGCCTGATGCTGACCTTCATGTTCATCGTCAACATGTTCGGCGCCCTGTGGCTGCTGCCGGCGCTGGCGCGCTTCCTGATCAAGCCGGAGAAGCTGGCCGGCAAGGTGGGCGGCTCCCTGTTCGCACACTGAGGCAGCCGTCGTCAGGCCGAGGCCCGCATCGCGAGATGCGGGCTTTTTTCTTGGGTGCGAGAAGTGCCGGCGGTGTGTCCGCGATCGAGCCCAGTCAGGTGACATCGGCGTATAATCACCGGTTTTTGTGCAGAGGGAACGTCATGCGCGAGCGCTTGCTGGCGACGGAGAAGGTGAAGTCGATCGACTGGTGCGAGGGTCGACTGCGCTTGCTGGACCAGCGTCGGCTGCCGATGCAGGAACTCTGGCACACCTGCGATACCGTCGCCGACGTGGCCAGCGCGATCCGCGCAATGGTGGTGCGCGGTGCGCCGGCCATCGGAATCAGCGCCGCCTATGGACTGGCAATGGGACTGCGCGCGCGCCTTGCCGAGGGGGGCGACTGGCGCCTGGCGCTGGAGGAGGACTTCCATCTGCTGGCCGAGTCGCGCCCGACCGCGGCGAACCTGTTCTGGGCCTTGAGGCAGATGCGCGAACGGCTGGAGCGGCTCAAGCCCGGCGAAGATCCGCTGGTGGCGCTCGAGGCTCAGGCCGCTTCGATTCACGCCAGCGACCGCGAAGCCAACCTGACGATGGCGCAGTTCGGTCTGGAACTGATCCGCAAGCACCGGGGCAGTCCGCAGAATCTGCTGACCCACGGCAATACCGGCGCGCTGGCCAGCGGCGGGTTCGGCACCGCGCAGGGCGTGATTCGCGCCGCCCACCTCGCCGGGCTGGTGGAGTGTGTCTATGTCGGCGAGACCCGTCCCTGGCTGCAGGGCTCGCGCCTGACCGCGTGGGAGCTGCAGGGCGAGGGCGTGCCGGTGTGCGTGCATGCGGATTCGGTGGTCGCGCATCTGCTCAAGACCCGCGCCATCAGTTGGATCATCGTCGGTGCCGATCGCATTGCCGCCAATGGCGACGTGGCGAGCAAGATCGGCACCTACGCGCTGGCCGTGCTGGCCATGCACCACGGCGTGCGCTTCATGGTGGTGGCGTCGACTTCGGCAATCGATCTGACGCTGGAAAGTGGTGATGACATACCGCTGGAGGAACGTGCCGGCACGGAGCTGCTGGAGGTCAATGGCCAGCGCTGCGCGGCGGATGTCGAAACCTTCAACCCGGTATTCGATATCACGCCGGCCGACCTTATCGATGCAATCGTCACCGAGAAAGGCGTGGTCGAGCGTCCCAGTGCGGCGGGAATCGAGGCATTGCTCAGTCGCCGGCGACTGCACTGACGTCGCGCGCGGCGCAACAGTCTCTGAGCCGCGCCGCAGGCCATCCGGCATGCTTCTTCGTTACACCGCCGGCCTCCAGCGACTCCCCGCCTTGTGTTACCATTCCGCGCTTATCGCAGGACCCTGCTGACTAAAAGGAACCAGGCTTCCATGGGCGAACTGGCCAAAGAAATCCTCCCGGTCAATATCGAAGACGAACTCAAGCAGTCCTACCTCGATTACGCCATGAGCGTCATCGTCGGGCGGGCGCTGCCGGATGCGCGCGATGGCTTGAAGCCGGTGCATCGCCGCGTGCTTTTTGCCATGAGCGAGCTGGGCAACGACTGGAACAAGCCGTACAAGAAGTCCGCCCGCGTGGTCGGTGACGTGATCGGTAAATACCACCCGCACGGTGATTCGGCGGTCTACGACACCATCGTGCGCATGGCCCAGCCGTTCTCGCTGCGCTACATGCTGGTCGACGGCCAGGGTAACTTCGGCTCCGTCGACGGCGACTCGGCGGCGGCCATGCGTTACACCGAGGTGCGCATGGCGCGCCTGGCGCATGAGCTGCTGGCGGACCTGGACAAGGAAACCGTCGACTGGGTGCCGAACTACGACGGCACCGAGCAGATTCCGGCGGTCATGCCGACCAAGATCCCCAACCTGCTGGTCAACGGTTCCAGCGGTATCGCCGTGGGCATGGCGACCAACATCCCGCCGCACAACCTCGGCGAAGTCATCGACGGCTGCCTGGCGCTGATCGATAACGCCGACATCAGCATCGACGAGCTGATGCACTACATTCCCGGTCCCGACTTTCCCACGGCAGGCATCATCAATGGCCGCGCCGGCATCATCGAGGCCTATCGCACCGGCCGCGGGCGCATCTACATCCGTGCGCGCGCCGATATCGAGGACATCGACAAGGTCGGCGGCCGCCAGCAAATCGTCATCACCGAGCTGCCGTACCAGCTGAACAAGGCGCGGCTGATCGAGAAGATCGCCGAGCTGGTCAAGGAGAAGAAGCTCGAAGGCATCACCGAGCTGCGCGACGAATCCGACAAGGACGGCATGCGCGTGGTCATCGAGCTGCGCCGCGGCGAAGTGCCGGAGGTGATCCTCAACAACCTCTATGCCCAGACCCAGCTGCAGAGCGTGTTCGGTATCAACGTGGTGGCGCTGGTCGACGGTCAGCCGCGCACGCTGAACCTCAAGGAGCTGCTGGAAGCGTTCGTTCGTCACCGCCGCGAAGTCGTCACCCGGCGTACCGTCTACGAACTGCGCAAGGCGCGTGAACGCGGTCATATCCTCGAAGGCCAGGCGGTCGCGCTGTCCAACATCGATCCGGTCATCGCGCTGATCAAGGCCTCGCCGACGCCGGCCGAGGCCAAGGACGCGCTGATTTCCACGGCGTGGGAGTCCAGCGCCGTCGAGGCGATGGTCGAGCGCGCCGGTGCCGATGCCTGCCGCCCGGAAAATCTCGATCCGCAATACGGCCTGCGCGAAGGCAGGTACTTCCTCTCGCCGGAACAGGCCCAGGCCATCCTCGATCTGCGTCTGCACCGTCTGACCGGGCTCGAGCACGAGAAGCTGCTCAGCGAATACCAGGAAATCCTCGCCCAGATCGGCGAGCTGATCCGCATCCTGACCAACCCCGTGCGGCTGATGGAGGTCATTCGCGAGGAGCTGGAAAACGTCAAACGCGATTTCGGCGATGCGCGTCGCACCGAGATTCTCGAATCCCGCCTGGACCTGACGCTGGCTGACCTGATCACCGAAGAAGAGCGCGTGGTCACCATTTCCCACGGCGGTTACGCCAAGTCGCAGCCGCTGGCCGCCTACCAGGCACAGCGCCGCGGTGGTCGCGGCAAGGCCGCGACCGGGGTGAAGGAAGAGGACTACGTCGAGCACCTGCTGGTCGCCAACAGCCACACCACGCTGTTGCTGTTCTCCAGCAAGGGCAAGGTGTACTGGCTCAAGACCTACGAAATTCCCGAGGCCTCACGCACCTCGCGTGGTCGTCCGCTGGTCAACCTGCTGCCGCTCGACGAGGGCGAGCGCATCACCGCGATGCTGCAGGTCGATCTGGAGGCGCTGCGCAAGCAGGCGCCGGAAGGCGACGAGGAGCTGGATGACGATACCCAGGCCATCGAACACGACGAAGGTGACGAGAACGACTCCGAAGAGACCGACGATGACGATCGGGACGAGCCGACCGGCGCCTACATCTTCATGGCGACCGCCAAGGGCACGGTGAAGAAGACGCCGCTGGTGCAGTTCAGCCGGCCGCGCACATCCGGCCTGATCGCACTGAAGCTGGAGGAGGGCGACACCCTGATTGCCGCCGCGGTGACTGATGGCGCCCAGGAAGTGATGATGTTCTCCGATGGCGGCAAGGTCATCCGCTTCAAGGAAGGCAAGGTGCGCATCATGGGTCGCAATGCCCGCGGCGTGCGCGGCATGCGTCTGCTCGAAGGGCAGCGGATCATTTCCATGCTGATTCCCGAGCCGCAGGCGCAGATCCTCACCGCGTCCGAGCGTGGCTACGGCAAACGCACCGCGATGGCGGAATTCCCGCGGCGCGGGCGTGGCGGCCAGGGCGTGATCGCGATGGTGACCAACGAGCGCAACGGGCCGCTGGTGGGCGCCGTGCAGGTGCTCGAGGGCGAGGAGATCATGCTGATTTCCGACCAGGGCACGTTGGTGCGCACGCGTGTCGACGAAGTGTCGTCGCTGGGTCGTAACACCCAGGGTGTCACGCTGATCAAGCTCGGCAAGGGCGAGCATCTGGTCGGTCTGGAGCGGGTGCAGGAGCCATCCGAAGAGGAAGTGCTGGAGGACATCGAGGCGCTGCTCGACGAGGAAGCGCTGGAGAAAGAGATGCCAGTGATCAGCACCGAACCGAGTGAAGACGAGTTGCTGGGCGGCGCGGGCGACGTGTCGCCGGATGTCGTGCCTACCGACGACGAGCAGTGATCGGGCGGCAAGCGACCGCTTGAGTGGGTGCCCCTTCGCCGCACCCGGCGAAGGGGAGTTGTTCCGAATGGCTGGTTATCAAATTCGAGTTGAGAGCAAACAACGTGAGCAAACGCGCCTTTAACTTCTGCGCCGGTCCGGCCGCACTTCCAGAAGCTGTACTGCAACGTGCCCAGGCGGAACTCCTCGACTGGCAGGGCCGCGGCCTGTCGGTGATGGAGATGAGCCATCGCAGTGCCGACTACACTGCCATCGCCAGCAAGGCCGAGCAGGATCTGCGCGACCTGCTGGCGATTCCGTCGAACTACAAAGTGCTGTTCCTGCAGGGCGGCGCCAGCCAGCAGTTCGCCGAGATTCCGCTGAACCTGCTGCCCGAAGATGGCGTGGCCGACTATGTCGACACCGGTATCTGGTCGCGCAAGAGCATGGAGGAGGCGCGGCGCTTCGGCACCGTCAACCTGGCCGCCAGCGCCAAGTCCTACGACTATTTCGCCATTCCAGGGCAGAACGAGTGGCAACTGAGCGACAACGCGGCCTATCTGCACTACGCCAGCAACGAGACCATTGGCGGCCTGCAGTTCGACTGGGTACCGGACCTGGGTGACACGCCGCTGGTGGTGGACATGTCGTCCGACATCCTGTCGCGCCCGATCGATGTCTCGCAGTTCGGCCTGATCTACGCCGGCGCGCAGAAGAACATCGGTCCCAGCGGTCTGGTGGTAGTGATCGTCCGCGAAGACCTGCTCGGCCGCGCCCGTTCCAGCTGCCCGACGATGCTCGACTACAAGATCGCCGCCGACAACGGCTCGATGTACAACACCCCGGCGA
>AJXE01000004.1 GCA_000263395.1 Stutzerimonas stutzeri TS44 | reverse complement strand
CCACGGCCTGGAAATCGTTGCGTATGCGCTCAAGTTGCGGCAGTCGTATCTCCTACCCAGTGGCACCAAACCCGAGGACCAAGTAGTACAGGCAGAAGCCTGGACCGCCGCCATCGCCTACGCCGCGTTGCTGCATGACATCGGCAAGATCGCCGTCGATCTGCACGTCGAACATGCCGACGGCAGCACTTGGCACCCCTGGCACGGCCCGCTGACCCACCCCTACCGATTCCGCTACCGGCAGGATCGCGAATACCGCCTACACAACGCGGCCACGGGCTTGCTGTATCGCCAGGTGCTCGATGGCGAGATTCTCGACTGGCTCAGCACCTTCCCGCCACTCTGGTCCGCACTGCTGTACGTTCTGGCCGGCCAGTACGAACACGCCGGCGTCCTCGGTGAGCTGGTCATTCAGGCCGACCGTGCTTCGGTTGCCCAGGCCCTGGGCGGCGATCCTGCACGGGCTATGGCGGCCCCGAAGCAAGCGCTGCAGCGCAAGCTGCTCAATGGCCTGCGCTACCTGCTGAAGGAGGAGCTGAAACTCAACCAACCCCAGGCGTCGGACGGCTGGCTGACGCAGGATTCTCTGTGGTTGGTCAGCAAGACTGTTTCGGACAAGTTGCGCGCGCACTTGCTGGCACAGGGCATCGAAGGTATCCCTGCGAACAACACTGCCGTGTTCAACGTGCTGCAGGATCACGGCATGCTCCAGCCCACCACTGACGGCAAGGCAATCTGGCGAGCAACGGTCACGAGCGACGCAGGCTGGTCGCACACGTTCACACTGCTGCGATTGGCGCCGGCTCTGATCTGGGAGGGAGATGGTCGGCCGGAGCTGTTCACTGGCACTGTCGTGATTGAGGTAGAGCGCAACGATGCGACCACAGAATCATTCATCGATAGCGGTGAAACCTCACCCGTGGCGACCGCCGCACGTGCGGCCTCTGCTGCACCCGCTGCCGATAGCGTCGACGCCCTGCTGGCATTGCTCGGCACCTCAGATACCGAACCGCACCCACAGAGGCCGGAGGTTGAACCACCCCCAGCAACGGGCATCAATGACCCGGCCGCACCTTCCCAGGCGAACGATTCAATGCTGCCCCCTGCCGCTGTACTTCCGCCCATCGAAAACGGTGGAAACTCACCGGAGTCACCTTCCGGCGAACATTTCCTGGCTTGGCTGCGGCAGCGTGTACAGAGCCGCAAACTCATCATCAATGACGCCAGGGCCCTGGTGCACACCGTGGCCGACACGGCATTTCTGGTTAGCCCCGGTGTGTTTCAGCGCTACGCACAAGAGCACCCGAACACGGCCACGCTCGCCAAGCAGGATCAGGTTGCAGATTGGCAGTGGGTGCAAAAGCGCTTCGAAAAGTTGCAACTGCACCGCAAGCAGGTCAATGGTCTGAACATCTGGACCTGCGAGGTGACAGGACCACGCAAGTCACGACGACTGCATGGTTACCTGCTGGCAGATCCGAGGCATCTGTTCGAGGAAGTGCCGCTCAACAACCCGTTCTTACAACTTGGCGTTGATCGCAGCTGACCCGACTTGAGCAAGAGAATGTCGCTAGTGTGGACTACGAAAGTGCCGAAGCCTCGCTCGTTGCAACATACAACCATCTCTGGACTCAGCAGCTACTCGGGCTTTTGTTGTCTGCTTATTTGCTCCCGGAGGCCTGGGTGGCGCCTCCAAACCTCCGGGTAAGCTGCGAATGAACACGCTACCGAGCGATCACCGCAGACTGCGCTGCTTGACCAGCATGTAGATCGCCGGAATGACCACAAGCGTCAGTACGGTGGAAGAAATCATCCCACCCACCATCGGCGCGGCAATGCGTCGCATCACCTCCGAGCCGGTACCGGTGCCCCACATGATCGGCAGCAGGCCGGCCATGATGGCCACTACCGTCATCATCTTCGGCCGTACTCGCTCGACTGCACCAGTTATGACTGCCTGGTAGAGATCAGCCACCGTTAACTGCTCGCCGGCTGCTTCCCGTTCGGCTCGGCGCTCGGCGAGCGCATGGTCAAGGTAGATGAGCATGATCACACCGGTCTCGGCAGCCACGCCAGCCAGGGCGATGAAGCCCACCACCACGGCCACCGAGAAGTTGTAGCCCAGCGCCCACATGAGCCAGATACCACCCACCAGCGAGAACGGCACCGAGAGCATGACGATCAGCGTCTCGGTAAGCCGGCGGAAATTCAGGTACAGCAGCAGGAAGATCAACACCAGGGTCAGCGGCACGACGATTTTTAGCCTCTCCGCCGCCCGCTCCATGTATTCGAACTGGCCGCTCCAGGTCACGTAGTAACCGGGTGGAAAGGTCACCTGATCATTGACCGCCTGCTGTGCCTCTCGCACATAGCTGCCGATGTCGCGGCCGCGAATATCGACATAGATATATGCTGAGAGCAGCGCGTTTTCGGTACGAATGCTGGGCGCGCCCTTGGAAACGCTGATATCGGTGAGCTGCCCGAGCGGAATTTGTGCGCCGCCCGGCGTGGGCACCAGCACCTCGGAGGCAATACGCTGCGGGTCGGAGCGCAGCTCCCGTGGGTAGCGAACGCTGACGCCGAATCGCTCGCGCCCTTCCACGGTCGTGGTCACAAGCTCGCCGCCCAACGCAGTGGCTATGACCATCTGCACCTCCCCCACCGTCAGGCCGTAGCGGGCCAGGGCATCGTAGTCGGGGGCAATATCAAGATAGAAGCCACCCGTGATGCGCTCGGCAAACGCGCTGGTTGTCCCGGGCACCGCCTGCACAACCGTCTCGATCTGGGTGGCCAGCCGCTCGATCCCGGCGAGGTCCATGCCAAACACCTTGATGCCAATGGGCGTTCGTATGCCGGTAGATAGCATGTCCAGGCGCCCCCGAATGGGCATGGTCCAGCTGTTGGCCACACCCGGAAACCGGAGCGCTTCATCCATCTCGGCGATGAGCTTATCCATCGTCATTCCCGGCCGCCAGTGCTCTTCCGGCTTGAGGTTGACCACCGTCTCGAACATTTCGATCGGGGCCGGGTCGGTGGCCGTGGCCGCGCGGCCCGCCTTGCCGAATACCGAGGCTACCTCGGGAAAGCTCTTGATGATCCGGTCCTGCGCCTGCATGAGTTCCGCAGCCTTGGTGATGGACATGCCCGGGAGCGAGGCCGGCATGTACAGCAGCGTGCCTTCGTTGAGGCGCGGCATGAATTCGCTGCCAAGCTGGCGCGCCGGCAGGATGCTCACGCCCAAAACCACGAGCGCCACCACGATGGTTGTCACCTTCCATCGCAGCACGATATGGATGATCGGGCGATAAATCCAGATCAGGAAACGGTTCACCGGGTTCTTGTGCTCGGGGATGATCCGCCCGCGCACGAACAACAGCATCAGCACCGGCACCAGCGTCACCGAGAGTACCGCCGCACCCGCCATGGCGAAGGTCTTGGTGAAGGCGAGCGGCGAGAACATCCGTCCTTCCTGGGACTCCAGCGTGAACACCGGTAGGAAGGAAACGGTAATGATCAGCAGCGAGAAGAACAGCGCCGGCCCCACCTCGCGGCAGGCTTCAATGATGACCTCTGCCCTCGGCTTGTCCGGCGACGCTCGCTCCAGGTGCTTGTGCGCGGCCTCAATCATCACGATGGCCGCGTCCACCATTGCGCCGATAGCGATGGCGATGCCGCCCAGGCTCATGATGTTGGAATTGAGCCCCAGCCAGCGCATGACGATGAAGGCGATCAGGATGCCCACCGGCAGCATGAGGATGGCCACCAGCGCACTGCGTACATGCAGAAGAAACACAATGCACACCAGCGCGACGATGATCGACTCTTCCAGCAGCGTGACCTTGAGATTGTCCACGGCGCGCTGGATAAGATCCGAACGGTCGTATACCGGCTCGATCTCGACACCTTCCGGCAGGCCGGGACGAATCTCCTCTATCTTGGCCTTCAGGTTGTCGATCACGTTCATGGCATTTTCGCCGTAGCGGGCGACGGCGATGCCGCCGACCACCTCGCCCTCCCCGTTGAGCTCGACCACGCCGCGACGCTCATCAGGGCCGAGCTCGACGCGCGCCACATCGCGCAGCAGAACCGGCACCCCGCCCGCGGCCTTGAGCACCAGTTTCTCGATGTCCGCTGCACCACGCAAATAGCCGCGACCGCGCACCATGTACTCGGTCTCGCTCATTTCCACGATGCGACCGCCCACGTCGGCATTGCTGGTCCGAATGACGTCGGAAATGCGGCTCAACGGGATGTCGTAGGCCTGCAGCTTCTGCGGATCGACGGTGACTTGGTACTGCTGGACGAATCCGCCGATGCTGGCGATTTCGGACACACCCTCGGCCTTGGTGAGTTGATAGCGCACAAACCAGTCCTGCAGCGTGCGCAGCTCCGCAAGGGTATGCCGCGCACTGGTCAGCGCGTATTGGTAGACCCAGCCAACGCCGGTGGCGTCCGGCCCCAGCGCCGGTGTCACTCCAGCTGGAAGGCTCTTGGAGGCGAAGTTCAAGTACTCAAGCACCCGCGAGCGTGCCCAGTAGATATCGGTGCCGTCCTCAAAAATCACATAAACGAAGGAGGCGCCAAAGAACGAGAAGCCCCGTACCACCTTGGAATTGGGTACCGAAAGCAGTGCCGTGGTGAGCGGGTAGGTAACCTGGTCCTCTACCACCTGCGGCGCTTGCCCCGGAAACTCGGTGTAGACGATCACCTGCACGTCGGACAGGTCCGGCAGCGCGTCCAACGGGGTTTTCACCACGGCGTAGACGCCGGCGCCGATAATGATCAGCGTGGCGAGCAACACCAGGAAGACGTTGCGAACCGACCATTCAATGATTCTGGAGAGCATATTCAATGCCCCCCATGGGAGTTGTCGTGGTCATCCGGCATGACATGACCGGAATGTGCTCCTGGCTTAGTGTGGCTTTCGTGGTCATGCACATCATCCGGCGAAGCATGAGTCTCGCTGCTCCCGTGACTGCCCCCATGATTGTCGTCGCTGCTTTCAGTGTGGCCAGCATGGCCGCTGTGTGCGTCGTCATCGGTCGGGGTGGCGGCATGGCCAGGACTTTCGTGGCTCCCATGATCATGGGCATCGGCTGCCGCCGACTTCGGGCTCATGCCGCTCAGCGCTGCCTTGAGGTTGCTCTCGGCATCGATCAGGAAGTTGGCCCGCGTGACCACGGACTCTCCCTCGCCCAGCCCTTCAAGCACTTCAAGAAAGCCGTCTGCCAGTCTGCCGGTGAGCAGTTCGCGCGGCTCAAAGCGACCCTCACCCAGGGCGACCAGTGCGACCTGCCGAGTGCCGCTGTCGATCACCGCCGAGTCGGGAACCGCGAGCACGGGTGTGCGCTCCCCAGCAGCCAGCTGGGCAGTGCCAAACATGGCCGGCTTGAGCAGGCCGTCGGGATTGGACAGCTCGATACGAACCTTTACAGTGCGGGTCTGCGGCGAGAGATCGGGGTAGATGAAGGTCACCTCGCCAGTGAAATGGCGGCCTGGATAGGCGCTGACCGTGAGCTGTACCGCTTGCCCCGGTTTTACCAACGCCAGGTCCTGCTCGAATACCTCAGCGATAAGCCAGACGGTATCGAGGTCCGCAATTCGGTAGAGAGCGTCCCCGGCCTGGAAGCGCATGCCTTCCAACGCCGGTTTGTCCAGTACGACCCCATCCACCGGAGCGGTGATCGTCAAGGTACGGCTGGTTTTGCCGGTACGGCGCAAGCGCTCAAGCTGTGCTTCGCCAATATCCCAGTTGCGTAGCCGCTGCATGGCAGATTCTGAGAGTGAGGCGACCCCCTGCCTGGCATTCGCACTGCCAGCCGCTAGGCGCTGTCGTCCAGCATTGGCGATCAAGAACTCCTGCTGCGCCGAGACCAACTCGGGGCTATAGACGTCTATCAACGGCTGGCCCTTACGGACCGGCTCACCGGTGGTGTTCACATGGAGCTTCTCAATCCATCCGTCGAACTTCGGCGCCAGGGTGTACTGGCCACGCTCGTCCACCTGCACCGTACCGACGGCACGCACCGTGCGCGTGAGCACGCGGCGCTCGACCGGCGAGGTCAACACACCCAGTAGCTGGATCTTCTCGGGACTGATGGTTACGGTACTTCCGGATTCCTCACCCTCGTAGACGGCGATGTAGTCCATGCCCATGGAGTCCTTCTTCGGCACTGGCGAGGTGTCCGGCAGGCCCATGGGATTACGGTAGTAGAGAACCTTGCGCTCGCCCCGCGCGCCAGCGGGCGCCTCGTTGGCATACACCGGGATGTAGTCCATCCCCATCGGGTCCTTCTTCGGCACCGGCGAGGTATCGGCCAGGCCCATGGGATTGCGGTAGTAGAGAGCCTTGCGCTCCTGTGGCGCGCTGCTACCGACGGCCGCTGAAGGTGCGGGCTTTTGCGCCATCATGTAACCGCCGGCAAACCCGGCGATTGCGGTGGCGAGGGCAAATGCGCCGGCGCCCAGAATCATGCTGCGTTTCATAGCTCTGCTCCGACAAGACGCTCCAGTTCCACCACCCGTACGCGCTGCTCCAGTTCATACGAAAGGAGCGACAGCCGCAGTTGACGGATCTGTCGCTGGGCATCGAGCAAGGTGGCGAAATCGACGTTGCCGGTCTGATAGCTGGCGAGCGCCGATTGATAGGTGAGTTCCGCCTGCGGCAAGAGCGTTCTTTCGGTTAGCGCGTGCTGCCGAAAGGCTGTCTCCAACGCCGACCATGCTTCACCGACGCTACCGGCGAGGCGACTGTTGACCGCTTCGCGCCGCGCCTCTGCGGCATAGCGCATTGAGACGGCCTCGCGCTGCTCGGCGCTGCGGCGCCTGCCCCACAGTGGAACGTTCATCTCCAGCATCAATTCGAATTCTTCTGCGCGGTTGCCCATCTGCACAACGGCGGTGCCGACGGTGATATCCGGAATCCAGTTTCGATTCGCGAGCTCCTCGGCGCGCCGGGCTTCCTGAATCCGTGCATTGAGCTCGGCCACTTGAGGATTGCCGCCAAGGATTCTCGCCTGCAGCTCCGCCAGGGTAGGCACCGCGGCAGGCAGCGCGGACCAACCGGCAGGCGTCGCCAGCGGCGCGTTCGCCGGGCGGGCCAGAATACCGTTGAGCCGCGCCGCAGTACCGCGCCGGTCACGCTCCAGCGTTAGCAGCTCGCTCTGCAGGCTGCTGTGCTCGGTCTGCGCCTTGATCACGTCTTGTTGCGGTGCAAGCCCGACCCGGTAGCGCGCCTCGGCGATGCTCTCAAGCTCATCCACCAGGCTCCGCAACTCCTCGGTCACCTGGGTGGCGGCATGGGCGTACTGGTATTCGTTGAAGGCGAGTTTGACCAGGCTTCTGAGCTCGACCCGGCTCAGGCGCTCGCGCGCCACCGCCTGCTCTGCGCCCGCCTCGGCGATCTCGCGGGCAAGCCCTCGCTTGCCGCCCAGCGGAAAGGTCTGACGGAACGCGTAGCGTGTGCTGCCGACGCCGCTCGGCGAGAGGCTCGGGTCGTCACGGGCGATACCCATTTCTTCGAACGTGAGCATCGGATCAGGAAGCGAGCCGGCCACGTCGGGCCGCTCCCAGGCGGCCTGTCTCTCATACCCTGCAGCCCGCAGCTCAGGGCTCTGGCGTTCGAGCAGGTCGAGCAGCGGAGGCAAGGTGGCGCCAAATTCGGCTGACTCTGGTGCGGCTTGAACACTGCCGCTCAGAACAAGGCCCAGGGTGACAGCAGCCAGCAGCACTCGTTGGCTGCCAGGCAACGGTTGAACGATCCAGTTCATAGCTTCCCCTTTCTGCTATGCCGGCCCCTTTGATCGCAGCGCCGAAAGCCAAAACCTTTCCCAGCTTCGGCTAGGTCCACCAGGCTCTCTCTCATCGCGCAGAGCGAAAGGTGCACCAATGAGCCACTTCCTTTTCTCAAAATATTCATCAGATCTAGCTCCGTAGCACGCGGAGTCGGCACAAGGAAAAGCATGGGCTCGTTAGTGATCCGAGCCTCGAATTAAGAAGCGTTTTTTATTGCCTGGCTTTATTGCAGATCAGGCCTGTCATGCAGATGACCTGGACATTACATCGATGTCAGCTTTTTCAAAGCAATACTGATATGCCGAAAATCCAACACGGAGATCTGGCGCAACGAGACTTGCGTTCTTAAATATTAACTTTTTAAAAAACATTAGCCGGACAAACCAATCAATTACAACAATGTAATCCTGAAGTCATCCACCTGAAATCCCGCCAAGCTTATAATGCCAGCGACATTTTAATCAGGAGTTGAACATGAACACTGGCAGAATCATGGCCGCATTATCATTGATGACGGTAACTTCGCTGACCATGGCTGGAGGTAGTTCGGATAGCACTTATGGAGAAATGATTCGCGCAAACGAAAAGGCGATGCAGGAATACGCCATCTCCACCGGAAAGAATCCACCAAAAGTAGTGCACTATCGTTATGGAATGGAGCTAGACATTGCCAAAGTCATCCAAACCACACGAACTGACATAACTTGCAATGAGGTGATACCAGCACAGATGACTTACGAGGACTCCAAGGGCAACTTAAATATTCTTGAATATCATGTAGCTGGAACTAACTGCCCGGGATAACACAAGGAGCGTTCAACTGTCGAGCGGCATGAAGGCCGCTCGCATATGATTACGCTATATACCAGAGAGATAACCCACCTATCGCTGAGCTTTCAGCCGACTTTATGTATCGCGTCCAACAATGCGGGTCAGGGGCATTGAAAGCTGTGATACCACTACCGGCTAGTGGTAACACGGCAGCTACCTGACCAGCGTCACGCTGTATACATGCCAATCACCTTGCAGACATGCAAAACTCCGCCTACATCCATATCTAGCGTGCCAGACAGCGGCGATCCCGATGAAGTCAGTGCGCTTGGTGAGCCAGTGACCGATAACGGTAGAGCCTGATCTTGCTCAGCGCCCATTTCGACAGCTTGCAGGAAAGCAACCATGCCTCAAATTTACTCGTCACTCATGCCTCAAACAGACATACCGGTGGCTTTGATCTGGTCAAGGCTGCCGGGTATAGCGTTTGGCACAGTTCAGTATCGACGAGCCTTGGTGCTAAGCGGCATCTAACGCATCTGAAGATGCGTTTACCAATGCGAACACGGATAAGCGATTTACTACTCAACTCCGGCACGTGGATGTTCCATGGGGGGCATCAATGGAACATTCGTGCGCCTTCGCGGGCGAAGCATGCACTACGGGGAATGGGCATCAAGAGCACCGACGTCGCCTCCGGCTAAAACTTCAGCGTTACCGACAGTGCCCTCTGCCTCCTAGCTTATAACTGTCTTCGTCCTCTCTGACTCAAAACCATACCCGGATGCCAGCGACAAAGCGCGCCTCTGAAACATCCCCGTCCCCCTCACGCACCAGGTCTGCAGTGTTGCCATAGGAGCGGCTCCAGGAAACACCGATATAGGGCGCGAACTGCCGGACGATTTCATAGCGCAGACGCAAACCAAGTTCGGTATTGGCCAGCCCCGACCCTACGCCTCGTTCTGGGTCGTTCTTACCGTAGAAGTTCACCTCGGCTGTCGGCTGAAGAATCAGCCGGTTGGTAAGCAAAATATCGTACTCACCCTCGAGGCGAGCTGCGGTCTGGCCATTCTCACCAATAAATGCGGTAGCTTCTGCTTCGAAAGCATAGAGCGCCAACCCCTGCGCGCCAAACGCCGCCCACGTCTGTGGTGAGTCCGGCTTAAAATCCTGGCGGACGCCAGCAACCACATCCCACCAGGGTCCGATCGAGCGCCCGTAAAGTAGCTGCAGTTCGGCATCCTCAGTAACGCCGTTGGTGCGCTCCCCCTCCGAGCGAAACCAGACCCGGTTGATATCGCCGCCAAGCCAGCCGGAGGCGTCCCAAGCAAGGGCGCTACCGTCATTCGCATCCTGATACTCAAGCTGATCAAGAAGAAAAAAGCCATTGATGGCGCTGTCATGTACCTGATGGCCGGGCAGCGGCGGAAACGCCGCCTTCCGGTCGGCGTCCGTAAGAACCGGAATGGGCGTACGACTGGTCGCTCTCGCAACGTCAGCGGAGCCATGGTTCATCTTGGAATGATCCATGGCGCTATGATCCATCTCACCCATTTGCCCTTGCATGGCGCCGTGATCCATCTTGCTGTGATCAGCCGCAGGAGTCTGGTTCTGCGACGTTCGCACCCTGGTTGGCTGGCTATGATCCATGCCTCCCATTGCGCTCGGTGCAGAGCCATGATTCATCTGGCTATGGTCCATGGGCATGGAGCCATGGACCATCGCGGAATGGTCCATTTCAGCAGCTGCGGTGAAACCACCGCTGAGGGCGCTCAGCGATACAGCCAGCGCTATGAACGAAGGACGCGTGATCCTAGTGGTCATGGTTCGAACCTGCCTCGGCTTTGCCGCCATGCCCACCCATCATTTTTTTATGATCCATCCCATCATGATTCATGGAACCGTGATCCATAGCGCCATGGTCCATTTGCTTCATCTGGGATGTCTTTTCTTGCGACGCAGGAGCCGCTTTGCCACCAGCACCCTTGTGCGTTTCAGCCGAGTGCTGGGCATGCTCGTTGTGATCTTGATTTGCCATCGAGGTAGGGACGTACAAGGTGGCTATCAGGCTCAGCACGGCGACACCACCAAACAGCGCTTTTCGTTTCAGCAAATTGCTCATTGAATCTCTCCTCTACTCGTCCACACGAACTTCACGGAACATGCCCATTTCCATGTGAAGCAACAGGTGGCAGTGGTAAGCCCAACGCCCCAATGCATCGGCCGTCACGCGATAACTACGTTTCGAGCCCGGCGGGATGTCGATGGTGTGTTTGCGCACCAGAAAGTTGCCGTTCTCGTCTTCAAGATCACTCCACATGCCATGCAGGTGAATTGGGTGGGTCATCATCGTGTCGTTGACCAAAGTGATACGAACACGCTCGCCATACTTGAGTCGCAGCGGTTCAGCATCAGAGAACTTGATACCGTCGAACGACCAAGAAAACTTCTCCATGTGCCCGGTGAGGTGCAGTTCAATGGTGCGGCTCGGATCGCGGCCGTCCGGATCGAGGAAGGTGCTGCGAAGATCAGAGTAAGTGAGGACTTGACGCCCGTTGTCACGCAGGCCGATTCCCGGGTCGCTCAGATTTGGCGCCGGCGTCATGGTCTGCATGTCAACTAAAGGGTTATTGGTTTCGGAAGCCGGGTGCGACTGCATCGTGCCATGGTCCATCCCCGCCATTTGGCTGTGATCCATACCGGACATGCTGCCATGGCTCATGCCTGCCATTTGGCTGTGGTCCATGCCTGCCATCTTGCTGTGATCCATACCGGCCATAGAGGCCATCCCGCTCTGCATAGAGCCATGCTCCATGCCATCCATGCTGCCGTGATCCATGCCCATGTCGGCCATTGAGATAAGCGGACGAGGGTCGACCTCTGGGACAGGCGCGCTCAGCCCTTCGCGAACCGCCAAGGTGCCCCTGGAATAGCCGGTACGATCCATGGATTGCGCGAAGATGGTGTAAGCCTGCTCGTTTTCGGGTTCGACGATGACGTCGTAGGTTTCGGCCACGGCGATGCGGAACTCATCGACACTGACCGGTTTGACGTACTGCCCATCAGCCGCAACCACCGTCATCTTCAGACCAGGAATACGGACATCGAAGTAGGTCATGGCTGCAGCATTAATGAAACGCAGTCGAATTTTTTCGCCCGGCTTGAAGATGCCCGTCCAGTTGCCGTCCGGCGCCTGGCCGTTCATGAGGTAGGTGTATGTGTAGCCACTGACGTCGGCAAGATCCGTAGGGCTCATCTTCATCTCGGCCCACATCTTGCGGTCGGCAATAGCAGCGGACCATCCCATCTCGCTCACGTCATCAATGAAGTCACCGACGGTGCGTTTGTGATAGTTGTAATAGTCCGATTGCTTCTTCAACTTTGCCAGGACCCGATCCGGATTCTCGTCGGTCCAGTCGCTCAACAGCACCACGTAGTCACGATCGTAGCTGAAAGGTTCGGGATCTTTCGCATCGATCACCAAGGCACCATAAACTCCGGCCTGTTCTTGGAGGCCCGAATGGCTGTGGTACCAATAGGTACCATTCTGGTTGACATCAAATTTGTACTCGTACATGCCGTCCGGAGCGATGCCATGGAAGCTCAAGCCAGGCACACCGTCCATGTTGGCCGGCAGGATAATGCCGTGCCAGTGAATGGACGTATCCTCCTGCAAACGATTGCGAACCCGAAGAGTGACTGTATCTCCTTCCCGCCAGCGCAGGATCGGCCCTGGAAGTGAACCATTGATAGTCATTGCGGTGCGGGCCGCACCCGTTATGTTTACTGGAACCTCACCAATGAACAGATCAAAGTCGTTACCGGTCAGCACGTTAGCTTGTCCTGGGCTAGTGACCGCCCAAACCGGCACGCGCCACATGCCCAAGCCACCAAGTATTCCAGTTGCGGCTAACCCTTTGATGAAGGTCCGCCTTGTGGGTTTTCTATGCATATTTCTTCATCCAATTATTAGATGAGCTGGTAGTTTTAATCCAGCTTCGGGCTTGTGGCGCCCTGATGAATATTTAAAGCACGCAGTAACTCAAAAAACTTGCTGATCAGTCCTGATAAGCGAACTTACAAGATAACAACCATGCCCCACTCATTAAGCGGGGCAGTACTTTTACGTTAGGCGCTTAACGTATCTCTACCTTGCCGACCATTCCCGCTTGATAGTGTCCCGGAATATTGCAAGCAAACTCCAGATTCTTTGTTTTCGAGAACGTCCAGATCAACTCTTCGCGGGCGCCGGGTTCGATCAGAACACTGTTCGGATCGTCGTGTGTCATCCCGCCATCCATTTCACCCGCCATATGACTCATGTCATGAGCACCTGTCGGGGTAAGCATGCCGCTGCGAAACATCGCAATCATTTCCTGCTCGTGCGCGGCATGGGTGTCCGAGTAGCCGAGGTTGAATTCATGCAGCAGGGCTCCGTCGTTATGCAACACGAAACGGACCGTCTCACCCGCCTTGACTTCAATCGTCTCAAGCGCAAAGACGTTATCGCTCATTCGTACCTCAATGGTGCGATCCACCGCCTGCGCGTCGCCCGGCTGTCCAAAGTCGAGCGCATGACTATGGCCAGGGGCGGCCATTGCAGCAGTCGTGCTGAAAACCAAACCCAGTGCGGAAAAAAGGGAAAGAGAATAAATTTTCATTGGCTGGAGCTCATTCAAGTGATTGAGGAGTACCCAAGAGTAGGACGGCTGACCTGCCGGCTGGCTTACCCTGAAATTACATTTGTGTAACGTTCGGCCCGCCTCTTTAGCAAAAGGCGCAAGCAGAAAAAAAGGCGCCCGAAGGCGCCGTGAAGGCCAAGGAGCAATGAGGAGGGCCTAAAAAATCTACTCGCCATAACGCCGTGCGGAGCCACACCGGATCGTGAGCACAACCGATACCCTGCAAACTCTAAACGCCCTGTTCTGTCGGCAACCTGAAGCGGGCGTTACATTTTTGTAAGCTTCTGGTTGAGGGCACTAATTGCCTGCACACTCAGGCTGTCGAGTTTCGGAGTCTGTACGCATGAAATTACTGGTAGCTGAAGACGAACCCAAAACCGGGGCGTATCTGCAACAAGGCCTGACTGAAGCCGGATTCACTGTTGACCGGGTCATGACCGGGACAGATGCGCTTCAGTACGCGTTGAGTGAAACCTATGACCTGCTGATTCTGGACGTGATGATGCCCGGGCTGGATGGGTGGGAGGTGCTGCGCATGGTCAGGGCAGCCGGGAAAGACATGCCGGTGTTGTTCCTGACCGCCCGTGATGGCGTGGAAGACCGCGTCAAAGGCCTTGAGCTGGGCGCGGACGACTACCTGATCAAGCCGTTCGCTTTCTCCGAGCTTCTGGCAAGGGTCAGGACCTTGCTTCGCAGGGGCAATGGCTCCCCTACCCAGACCACCCTGAAAATTGCTGATCTCGAAGTGGACCTGCTGAAACGCCGCGCCATCCGTGCCGGCAAGCGGATCGACCTGACCGCCAAGGAATTTGCACTGCTGGAATTGCTGATGCGCCGGCGCGGCGAGGTGCTGCCGAAATCCCTGATTGCCTCTCAGGTATGGGATATGAACTTCGACAGCGACACCAATGTCATCGAGGTCGCGGTGCGCCGTGTGCGCGCAAAAATAGACGACGACTTCGAGCCCAAGCTGATTCAGACCGTGCGCGGCATGGGCTATATGATGGATGCGCCGGAATGAGCGTGCGCCACCTTTCGCTGACCGCCCGCATGAGCCTGATGTTCATGTCAGTAGTGGTGGTGGTTCTGACGATGGCCGGCCTGAGTTTCAACGTGCTCAGCCAGCACCACTTCGAAGTGCTGGATCGACAGGCCCTGGTCGAGAAGCTCGAATCGACCCGACACATCCTTAATAACGCACGCAGCGACGCAAGCCTCACCGAGGAACTGCCGCAGTTACGAGCGCTGCTCGGTGCCCATCATGATCTGGCGGCGACCATCCTGAGCGGTGATGGCAGGGTGCTTTTTTCCGATCCCAAGGCAGCCGATGTCCCGGAAAGCTTCAGGCATGCGGAAGAGCAAAGCATGTGGGAATGGCAGAATGCAGGACACCTGTATCGAGGGATGACTGCGCAAATTTCCGTGGCAGACAAGTCCGAACCCCTCACAGCTCTGTTGATTCTCGATGTCACGAGCCATGCGCACTTCTTCGAGACCCTGCAGCGATGGTTCATTGCCGGGCTAGTAATCAGCGCCCTGATCAGTGCCGCTCTAGGCTGGGTCGTTGTTCGAAGCGGGTTAAGACCTCTTCGGCAAGTGACCCACCTCGCAACATCAATGTCAGCCCGGTCGTTACAGGAGCGAATTCCGCTAGAGCCAGTACCACTAGAGCTGCAGCAGCTCGTTCTGTCCTTCAATGCGATGCTGGGCCGCCTGGAAGATGCCTTCGTACGGCTGTCCAATTTCTCGGCTGACATCGCCCATGAACTGCGAACCCCTGTCAGCAATCTGATGACCCACACCGAGGTAGTGCTCACCCGAAAGCGGGACCTTGATGCTTACGAGGATAACCTCTACTCCAATCTGGAAGAATTTAAGCGAATGTCACGCATGATTGATGACATGCTTTTTCTAGCAAAATCTGACAACGGATTGATAATTCCAGAACAAAGCACTATCGAACTTTCGAGATTAGTTTCCAAGCTGCTTGAGTATTACCACCTATTGGCCGAAGAGCGCGGTATACACCTCTCAGCTTCAGGCAGAGGCGAGGTGCTGGGAGATAAGTTGATGCTCAATAGAGCGCTCTCCAACTTGTTATCCAATGCGCTGCGCTATACCCCGACCGGGGAAAACATCTCTGTAACGATTCGTGAGACGGAAGAGACGGTCGTCCTTAGCGTCGAGAATCCCGGCGGGACGATCAAACCAGAACATCTGGAAAAACTTTTCCATCGTTTCTATCGGGTCGATCCAGCACGGCGTGAGGGCAACCCAAGCAACGCTGGCCTCGGTTTGGCAATCACTAGATCCATCGTTGAAGCCCATAACGGGAGAATCTGGTGTACCTCTGCAGGTGGCGTAACGGCCTTTTATATGGAGTTCCCCGGCAAGCCGCATAGCAGCAAAGGCAATCACCTTTGATATCAAGCAGCTACAGCGAACCAATAGCCTTACAATATTGTAATGTAAGTCATCGAAACAGAAGGACTCTAAGCCTGTCGTATTGAATGGACCTAGCTGATGATTGCCGCGACCGGCGTAAGGTTCAAAGCTAACCATGAACTTCAGGAGGACATATGGACAACAAAATATTCGATAACTGTATTCAAGCTTGCTCTAACTGCGCCCTCGTGTGCGAAAAATGCGCATCTGCCTGTCTACGTGAAGAAAACGTCCAGGCGATGGCTCGTTGCATTGAACTCGACAGGGATTGTGCTGACGTGTGCGCTCTGGCAGCCAGACTTATGAGTCGCCAGAGCCAGCTATCCAAAGAATTATGCGCACTGTGTGCAAAGATCTGCCGGGCCTGCGGCGAAGAGTGCGCCAAGCATCAGATGGATCATTGCCAGGAATGCGCAAAGGCTTGCATGAAGTGTGCTGAAGAATGTGAACGCATGGCTGCGTAGTCGAACTTGCTGCCTTTGCCAGGGCAATCTCAAGCCTTGGCAAAGACAGCAATTAGCCCTTAAAAAATCAGCCGTTATTGATGCCAACCGGCACGCCTCGGTATTCTACAGTATGAATGACGCCATCGGGGGTGCGAATCTTTATTTCATATGGCCGTACACGACCATCAGAGCGACCCATAACTCTCTTGCCCTTATAATCCACGCTTAAAACCTTACCATCCTTAAGAAGTTTATTTAGAACCTGCTTGCCATCAGCCGCCGAATAATCATGTCGCATCTGCGATTCTTGGCCAGTTTCAGTCGCCACCGCCAAAGAGGCGGCCATTGTTAGAGCGAGAACAGTGAGTGCTTTCCGCAGGATCTTCATGATTAACACCTCTGGGTAATTGATGCCTAAATCTTAAAGGCACCACCCTTACGGCATGCTGTTTCGCTTGTTACAAATTCGTAAGTTAACTAATTATCGATATAGGAACCATTTCTTGGCGGAATGCCCAGGTGTCTGCCGCAAGCTTACAATAATGTAATTCTTGGGTCAGGCGGCTGTCAGCCCGTCAGGGATACCCTATATAAAATACCCCCGCGTGTGCGTAGACAGGTTTAACAGGAGCGGTAATGTCTCAGGCCAATCAGCCACATCCCACACTTCAGACCCCATCGGATCGTGACCCTGTTTGTGGCATGACGGTCAAATCCGACAGTCCGCACCAGACCAGCCACGCCGGCCAACAACTGCTCTTCTGCAGCCAACGCTGTCTGGAAAAATTCAATGCCGAGCCAAGCAGATATTTGGATGCTGGGGATGCTCACGGCGAGACGCCGACCGTCGATCACGGCGCCGAATACACCTGCCCGATGCACCCGGAAATACTGCAGATCGGCCCAGGCACATGCCCCAAATGCGGCATGGCCCTGGAGCCGGTCATGCCCGAACTGGAAGAAGAGGACAACCCGGAGCTCAGAGACTTTTCTCGACGCTTCTGGTGGACGTTGCCGTTGACCGTGATTGTCACTGTATTGGCAATGGGTGAGCACGCTATCTCGCTGTTTCACGGCGCCACGCAGAACTGGGTCGAACTGGCGCTAGCCACCCCGGTGGCGCTCTGGGCCGGCTGGCCCTTCTACGTGCGCTGCGTGCAATCGTTCATCAACCGCAGCCCGAACATGTGGACGCTGATCGGCCTCGGAACCTCCGCCGCCTACCTGTACAGCCTGATCGCCACCCTGGCGCCCGGCGTATTCCCCGACCACTTCATGCAGGGTGAACGCATCGGCGTGTACTTCGAGGCGGCAGCGGTAATCATCTCGCTGACTCTGCTCGGCCAAATCCTGGAACTCAAGGCGCGCTCGCAGACCTCGGCGGCGATCAGATCGCTGCTCGGTCTGGCGCCCAAGACCGCCCGGCGCATCAACGCCGATGGCAGCGAAGAGGACATTCCCCTCACCCACGTGCACAGCGGCAACAAGCTGCGGGTGCGCCCAGGCGAAAAAGTGCCGGTTGATGGCATGGTGGTGGAAGGCGAAAGCGCGGTGGACGAGTCGATGCTGACCGGCGAGCCGGTGCCAATCATGAAACGCGCCGGTGATAGCCTGATCGGCGCTACCCTCAACAGCCACGGCAGCTTGGTGATGCAGGCACAAAAGGTCGGCAGCTCGACCGTGCTTGCGCAGATCGTGCAGATGGTAGCCCAAGCGCAGCGCTCCAAGGCGCCAATGCAGCGGCTGGCCGACGTCATTGCCGGGCGTTTCGTGCTGGCGGTCATCGCCATCGCTGCTCTGACCTTTGTCGTATGGGGCCTGTGGGGGCCGGAACCGAGCTGGGTGTTCGGTCTGATCAACGCAGTCGCGGTACTGATCATTGCCTGCCCCTGCGCCCTGGGCCTGGCCACGCCGATGTCGGTGATGGTCGCCACCGGCAAAGCGGCCGGCAGCGGCGTGCTGTTCCGCGATGCTGCCGCGATAGAAAACCTGCGCAAGATCGACACTCTGATCGTCGATAAGACCGGCACCCTCACCGAAGGCCGCCCTGCTTTCCACAGCGTCGAGGCGGCGCCCGGCTTCACGCGGGACGAGGTGCTGCGACTGGCCGCCAGCCTGGATCAGGGCAGCGAACATCCCCTGGCACACGCCATCGTCGATCATGCCCGTGCCCAGGGCCTTGCGCTGAGCACGCCTGAAACCTTCGAATCGGCCTCCGGCATCGGCGTGCGTGGCAAGGTTGACGGCCGCGACTTGCAGTTGGGCAACACCGCGCTGATGAATGATGCCGGCGTGGATGCCAGCCCGCTCAAGGGGCATGCCGAACAGCTGCGCGGCGAAGGCGTGAGCATCATGTTCCTGGCCGTGGACAACGTACTGGCCGGTCTGCTGGCGGTTTCCGACCCGATCAAACCGACCTCAAAACTGGCGATCCAGCGCCTGCAGGCAGACGGCATACGGGTGATCATGGCCACCGGCGATGGCCTGACGACTGCCCGTGCCGTAGCCCGCGAACTGGGTATCGAGGAGGTGCACGGCGAGGTAAAGCCGCAGGACAAGGAACGCCTGACCGCCTCGCTGCAACAGCAAGGGCACCGCGTGGCCATGGCCGGCGACGGCATCAACGACGCCCCGGCCCTGGCGCGCGCCGATATCGGCATTGCCATGGGCACCGGCACCGATGTGGCGATGAACAGCGCCCAGGTCACGCTGGTCAAGGGCGACCTGCTCGGCATCCTGCGCGCGCGCAGCCTGTCGGTGGCCACCGTGCGCAACATGCACCAGAACCTGACCTTCGCCTTTCTTTACAACGCTCTGGGCATTCCTTTGGCAGCCGGCCTGCTCTACCCGCTAACCGGCCTCCTGCTGTCACCAATAATCGCAGCGCTGGCGATGAGCATGAGCTCCGCTTCGGTGGTGTTCAACGCCTTGAGACTGCGCAAGGTATCAATCGACTGAAACTCTTGACCTTGCCAACTTGGCAAGGTTGAGAATTGCCTCAACCCCAGCAGCAACCTCGCAAGGAGATTGTCATGAGCACCGTTGAATTGAGTGTCAAAGGCATGAGCTGCG
This sequence comes from Stutzerimonas stutzeri TS44, assembly GCA_000263395.1. GTDB lineage: Bacteria > Pseudomonadota > Gammaproteobacteria > Pseudomonadales > Pseudomonadaceae > Stutzerimonas > Stutzerimonas stutzeri_C. The sequence goes on along the minus strand of AJXE01000004.1, from coordinate 187,037 downwards.
GCTCATGCGTCCTGCATGTCACCGAGGCGCTCAACGCAGTTGAAGGCGTCACCGAGGTCGACGTCGATCTGCAAGCGGCCAGTGTGCGGGTCAGCGCTGAGTGCGACAGCGATGTGCTTGTCGCCGCCCTGGGTGATGCTGGATACCCCGCCCAACTGAGCAGTCCGGCGGCCTCATCGAGCCCCGCCAGGAAAACCGGATGCGGTGGCAGCGGTGGCAGCGGTGGCTGCTGTTGCAAGTGAGCAAACCATTGGAAACAGGTTTTTTATGTCCAGAACACTGACTACCGCGGCGCTCGCCGCCCTGCTGCTAAGTGGCGCCGCCCAGGCCGCGCAACCCCTGATCATTGATGTGCACCGCGACGCCAACTGTGGGTGCTGCAAGGACTGGATTACCTACCTGGAGAACAACGGCTTCGAAGTCCGCGATCACGTCGAACGCAACATGAACACGGTCAAGCAAGACCTCGGCGTGAAACCGCGTCTGGCTTCCTGCCATACAGGCGTGATCGATGGAAAGTTCGTTGAAGGCCACGTGCCCGTTGCGCAGATTTTGGAGCTTCGCAAGCGCCCTGACCTGCTGGGCATCGCCGTGCCAGGCATGCCGGCTGGCTCACCAGGCATGGAGTATGGCGACGTCAAACATCCCTACCAGGTGATCGGGATAACTCGCACTGGCCGAGAAAAGGTCATTGCCAATTATCCGCTGGAACAAGCCCCGAATTAATAGCAGCTCGCCGGGCGGGCTGGTACTGGCTGGCATCCTGCGATGCACTGAATCGCAGCGGAGACCATCCCCAGCCCGCACTTCAAAAAGCCCGGCTCCGTTAACAAGCTGAAATTCACCTCCTTTTCGTTATCAGCCCGCGAGATGGTCATGTCCCGCCTCCTGCTGTGTCTGCTGCTGCTACTGCTTACCTTGCCAGCCAACGCCGAGATATTTGATTCTTCGCGTCCTCAGTCGGCTCTGTTCGGCACTCCGCTGAATAACAGCCAGGATTTCCTTCCGGTAGACAGGGCCTTCCGCCTCGACCTGTTGGAAGCCGGTAAGGACAGCGTCCGCCTGCGCTTCATAAATGCCGAGGGTTATTACCTCTATAAACATCGCTTCGCATTCACCAGCGACCACCCGCAAGTGTCAATCGGCACCCCGCAATGGCCCGCGGCCGAACCGAAAACCGATGAATTTTTTGGCGATGTCGAGGTGTTCTACGGCGTTACCGACTTGCTGCTACCCGTTAATAACCCTCAGAACACACCGTTCACCTTACAGGTGAGCTATCAGGGCTGCGCTGATCTGGGGCTGTGCTATCCGCCAGAGATTCGCAGCTTCGAGGTAGGTGATCCCCCCCTCATTGCAGCCCTGCAACAAGGGGTCGCCATTGACTGGCGTAGTCTGGCGCTGTTCTTCCTGGCGGGCTTGGGCCTGACTTTCACACCCTGCGTGCTACCGATGCTGCCAATTCTGTCTGGCGTGGTATTACGCGGACAACTCGGCGGAACGCGTGGATTACGCCTATCGCTTGCCTACGTACTCCCCATGGCTGCCAGCTTCGCCCTGCTTGGTGCGCTAATGGGCATGTTCGGCGCTGGCCTCAACCTACAAGCGCGCCTGCAGTCACCGTGGCTGTTGGTGCCCTTTGCGATGTTCTTCACTGTTTTCGCTCTGGCCATGTTCGGCGTATTCGAGTTGCGCATGCCGCGCTTTATCACCGAACGACTAGATCTCCTAGCCGGCCAGGCCCGCGGGGGTTCAATGTTGGGCGCCGCCACGCTCGGCGTACTGTCGAGCCTGCTGGTTTCGCCCTGTGTGACTGCCCCTCTGGTCGGCGCACTGCTCTACATAAGCACCACCGGCGACGCACTGGGTGGCGGCCTTAAGCTGTTTGCCCTCGGGTTGGGCATGGGCGCGCCGTTGGTATTGTTCGCCATCGGCGGCGGAGCATTGCTACCCAAGTCTGGCACCTGGATGGTCGGTGTGCGCAAAGCTTTCGGCGTGATGCTGCTGGCTGTCTCTGTATGGCTGCTAGAACGCGTGCTACCCGCTCCAGTGACTTTGGCCTTGTGGGGCCTTTTGGCAGTTGGCAGCGCGATTTGGCTCGGTGCCTTGGAGTTCACCCTCAAGTCCGGCCGGCAAAGGCTCGCCCAACTACTCGGTGTGGCACTACTGGTCTACGGTGTCAGCGCCTGGCTCGGCGCTTTGCAAGGTCAATCCGATCCGCTGCGACCGCTGGGTCAGCTGGACGCCAAAGCCGTACTTCCGAGCGGCGCTAACGCCGGCTGGCAGACCGTGGATACACCAGCTGCTCTGGATGCCGCTCTGCTGTCAGCAAAAAATGCCGACCAACCACTGCTATTGGATTGGTACGCCGACTGGTGCATCAGTTGCAAAGTAATTGAACGAGAAGTGCTGGCAGCACCCGCCGTGCGTGAGCAACTGACCGGTTACCGACTGGTGCGCTTCGACATAACTCGTAGCGATGCCGAGCAACGCGCCCTGCTCGACCGCTACCAGCTGTTCGGCCCACCGGCACTGCAGTTATTCGCTCCCAATGGCGAAGAATGGCAAGATCTCCGTACTGTTGGCGAAACCGACGCTGAGAGTTTCGTCAAACGCCTGCACCAAGCCAACGGCCGAATCTAGATTAGCCCCTCCACTTCTGGAGGGGCGTGTTCTACCCCTGGCTGGCCAGCAGGCTAACGGAAATGCAATCGCCGCTACAGCCTACTGTCATCAGAGCAGCCGGCGGTGCCGGCCCAACATTCCACACCGCAACAACTGAAATCTAAGCTCTAGCCACCATCGACAGGCGCTCAATAGGCCCACCAACTGACGACACCAGAACTAGCGACTTACCATCATCAACAGGCTCGACGGACATTTCCGCACCTTGGTCCAGCAGCCGCATACCATCGAAGCGGATAGTAAGGTGCGTACTGGCCGTTTCTACCTTGTTCTGCTCTAACAAATCGAGCCGATCGGCCCAGTCTTGCATCATTTTCCGGCGGGGCTCCACATACAATGCGTGATTGTAAGTGGCGCTGACCTTGTTGGGATCAGCGTGCGAGAGTTGGGCATCCACCCAATTCTTGGGGTAACCGAACTCGTTGAGGGCCGTGGAGAGCGTGGCACGGATGCCGTGACCGGTGAGCAAATCCTTATAGCCCATACGCTTGATCGCGCCGTTCAGCGTGTTCTCGCTAATGCGCATTCTCAGCTCGCTTCGGTGTGCAAGCAGATAGCGCTGGGCTGGCTTGGTCTGCTCCAGCAGATAGCGAACGATCTCGATGGCCTGGACCGATAACGGCACGACATAGGGCGGAATATCCTGCGGCCGCTGCCCCCGCTTGCGCATGCCATTCTGCAGTTGCTTGACTACCTCGGGAGGAATGATCCACAAGCCGCGCTCAAGATCGAATTGATCAGGGGTCGCCAGTCGCAGCTCACCAGTACGCACACCCGTCAGCAACAGCAGGCGAATACCAAGTTGTGTGGTGATCCTGCCTCTATAACTGCGTAGCTTGTTCAGCAGACTGGGCAGTTCAGGCAGCCGCAGGAAGGGATTATTGACCACCGGTGGTTTGGGGACAGCCACGACATCCAGATCCGATGCGGGATTGCTTTGCAGCCCCGCGACTTTCACCATCGCAAAGCGGAACAACTGCCTGAGCCAGGTGCGCACTTTCTCGGCGGTGGTAAATGCCCTGCGCTGCTCGATACTAGCAAGCACGTCCAACAGGTCGGGACGGCAAATGTCGAAGATGGATACGGCGCCTAACGCGGGCAACACGTCCTTATCGAAGATACGCTGGATCTGCGAGAGGGTACTTTGCCTGCCCTCCTTGAGTTCCAGCTTGCGGTGCCCAAGCCACTGCAGATAAACCACCTTGAAGCTGTTCTCCGTCGCGAAACGGACAGCTCGAAGTTTTTGCTTACGATCAATCTTGGGATTGACGCCTTTCGCTACTAGGGCGCGGGCCTCATCGCGTAACGCACGCGCTTCCCGAAGGCTGACCTTCGGATAGGTGCCCAGCGACATTCGTTTCTGCTTGGTAGCCCAGTAATATCTGAAGTGCCAAGACTTACCGCCAGCGGCAGATACCGCCAGAGAAAGGCCGTCGAAGTCTGTGAGGGTATAGTCTTTGCCAGTCGCCCGAGCCTGCCGGACAGTGACGTCTGTGAGCGCCATGGTATAGCTCCTGAACATAGGTCAGGGCTAGATGCTTGTCTCGCAGGCCACGCTCCTCCAGCAACAATCCGGAAACCACGCACCCCGCAAAGATGGACTTAAAAATGGACTTAAAAGCCCTGGCTGGGGACGGATTCCAGTAGATTTCGCTGGAACGAAAAAAGGGCCCTAAGGCCCTTTTTCAATGACTTACAGACTTCAATAGACGTCTATAGATCATAATTTGGAGCGGGAAACGAGACTCGAACTCGCGACCCCGACCTTGGCAAGGTCGTGCTCTACCAACTGAGCTATTCCCGCAAACTTGGCGTCCCCTAGGGGACTCGAACCCCTGTTACCGCCGTGAAAGGGCGGTGTCCTAGGCCACTAGACGAAGGGGACACACCCCGGAAACTACAGCTTGATTCCGGCTTGCTGCGCTTCGTTTGGTGCTTCACGCTGCAAGTGGCGCGCATTTTATGGAGGCACCGATAAGGCGTCAACCCTGCAAAACAAAAAAATTTCACATCCTGCATGTGTCGCCGCCGACCCTATCAGCCTGCCTCTCCAAGCCACTACACTCAGGCGCAAACTCAGCCGCACGGAGTGCCTGATGTGTCTCCTTTAATGATCACCGGTCTGGTCGTTGCCGGCGTGGTTCTGCTGGTTGCTATCGGCTACATCAACCAACTCGTCGAACGCAAGAACCTGGAGAAAGCCAGGTTGCGCGCGGACCTCAATGATCGCCGGCGCCGCTGCGGCAATCTGAGCGAAGCGCTGCCCGGGCAGATGATGACGCCGGCACTGAAGCAGGTACTCGCCCGCCTCGAACTGAATCTCAGCGAACGGCTGCTGCCGCTCGAACGCGGCAACGCTCAGCTGACCAGCCGAATCCAGAGCCTGCGCGCCGAGATCGCCGAAGGCGAGGCGATCCCGGTTCGCAATCCGCCACGACAGATCGCCAGCGAAGCCCAGGCCAAGGAGGTGCGCTTCATGCTCGAAGACCTGCATGCGCAGATCGTCCGGGCAACCAAGGAGCAGCAGCTCAGCCAGGAGGAAGGCCGCCGCTGGGTTCACGAAATCCAGCACCTGCTCGCCGTGCTGCACATCGAATACTTCGCCGGCCTCGGTCGTCAGGCGCTGCAACAGAACCTGCCACAACGCGCACGCCTGGCTTTCGAGCGCGCCATCCAGCACATCCGCAAACAGCCGTCCGCAACCGAGTATTCGGCGCAACTCAAGCAACTGCAGACCCTTCTCGATCACGCCAATACGCTGGTAGCGAACCAGGCACGCCCCGCCACGGATGAGCCGAGCGAACTGGCCGAAGGCATGAAGGCGTTCGACGACGAGGATCTGTGGAAGAAGAACAACGTCTACTAACCCCGCGGAGAGAACAGCAATGACACTGACGGTTTACGGCGTTCCGCTTTCGCCTTTCGTACGCAAGGTCAGGCTCTGCCTGTTGGAAAAGGACCTCGACTACCAGCTGGAAAAGGTGATGCCGTTCAGTCCGCCGGACTGGTACCTGCAACTCAATCCCCTCGGCCGCATCCCGGCGCTGCGCGACGGCGATCTCACGCTCGCCGACTCGAGCGTGATCTGCCAGTACCTCGAAGACACCTATGCCGGGACGCACCGCCTGTACGGCGATGATGCGGCAAGTCGAGCGAGGATTCGCTGGCTGGAGAAGTACGCCGACTATGAACTCGCGCCGCTGACAACCTTCTGCGTCTTCGCCAACCGCATCCTCAAACCGAGCTCGGGGCAAGCCTGCGACGAGCAAGCCGTACAGACAGCGCTGCGCGAGAAGCTGCCACCACACCTCGATTACCTCGAGCAGCAGCTGGGACGGAATGAGTATTTCGTTGGCACCCGCCTGTCGCTGGCCGATATCGCCGTTACCAGCCAGTTGATCAACATGGCCCACGGCGAGGAGCCACTGGACGCCGGGCGCTGGCCCGCACTAGGCGCTCATTACGCCCGCATGATCGCCCTGCCTTCGCTCGCCAGCCTGCTGCCCGGCGAGCAGCGGATGAACGACAAGCTCAAGGAAATGGCCAGGGCGGCGGCACACTGAAGCCAGCCGCCATCGGCCATGACGCAGCGTCCGCAACGAGGCGCTGCGACCCCTTCAATCACACGGTTCGAGCAGCCGCCGGCCGACCCACTGGCGCGCATATTGATAGGCACAGCGCCCGTTGCGGTTGCCGCGCCCGGACGCCCAGCGAATCGCATCCTTCTCCAGCGCCTCGTCCCAGCCCCACTCCAGCCTTGCCTCGCGGGCTAGCGAGCCGATCCAGTGGCGCACCACGCTCAGGTAGTGCTCCTGGCTGAACGGGTAGAACGACAGCCACAGGCCGAACCGGTCGGACAAGGCGATCTTGTCCTCCACCGCCTCGTTGGGATGCAACTCGCCATCGACCATCTGCCAGTGCTCGTTATCGCTCTGCTGTTCCGGCACCAGATGGCGGCGGTTGGAGGTGGCGTACAGCAGCACGTTCTCCGGCGCCCGCTCCAGCGAGCCGTCGAGCACACTCTTGAGCACCCGGTAGTCCCCCTCGCCGGCCTCGAAGGAAAGATCGTCGCAGAACACCACGAACGCCCGCCGCTCGCCGGCAAGCGCCTCCACCAGGCGCGGCAGATCGGCCAGGTGGTCGCGCTCGATCTCGATCAGGCGCAACCCGACCGCGGCATATTCAGCCAGCAGCGCGCGGATCAGCGACGACTTGCCGGTGCCGCGCGCGCCCCAGAGCAGCGCATGGTTGGCCGGCAAGCCGGCAACGAACTGGCGGGTGTTGGCCGCCAGCAGATCGCGCTGGCGATCGATGCCGATCAGGTCGTCCAGCGACAGATCGAGATTCACGCTCAAGGGCGCCAACCAGCCCCCGCGCGTATCGCGCTGCCAGCGTGCGGCAATGGTCACACTCCAGTCGATGGGCTCATGCGCTGCCGGCAGCAGCGGCTCGACCCGACTCAGCACCGCTTCGGCGCGCCGCAGAAAGGCTTTCAGCTCGACATCCATCGAACGACTCCAGATGGCAGTTCATAGAAAAAAGCGACAGGCGCGACGGCACCGTCGGCCCGTGGCGGTGCCGTCATCGAGTGCCGGCACGGGTCATGCCGGCAAGCCTCAGGCCTCGCGCGGCTCCAGCCGGAGGGACGCGGAATTGATGCAATAACGCAGTCCGGTCGGCCGCGGTCCATCGGGAAACACGTGCCCGAGGTGTGCGTCGCAGCGCGCGCAACGCACCTCGATGCGATGCATGCCGTGGCTGAAATCATCCAGGCTGGCGATCGCCGTGGCGCTGACCGGCTGGAAGTAACTGGGCCAACCGCAGCCGGAATCGAACTTGGCCGCCGAATCGAACAACGGCTCGCCGCAACAGACGCAACGGTAGATCCCGGGGGTCTTGCTGTCGTTGTACTGGCCGCTGAACGGGCGCTCGGTGGCACCGAGGCGGCAGATCTGGAACTGCTCGTCGGAGAGCTCTTCGCGCCAGACTTCGAGCGGCTTTTCCAGCTTGTCCATCGGTACACCTCCACAGCTTAAAAAAGCCCGATCTGTACCTTTTCCGGTGATCGGGCCGCACGTATCATGCTTGGCTCTTCGACGCCTAGTCTGGCAGCGGGGTTTCCGACTGCCAAGGCGCCCGGGTTCATGCCAAGCGCGGCCAGCCACTCCGGAGCTGGCGCGTTTTCACTTCGGGACACTCAGGATCATGCAGGTCAGCAAATCGAACAAGCTCGCCAATGTCTGCTACGACATTCGCGGGCCGGTGCTACGGCACGCCAAACGCTTGGAAGAGGAAGGCCATCGCATCCTCAAGCTGAACATCGGCAACCCGGCGCCGTTCGGTTTCGAGGCCCCGGAGGAAATTCTCCAGGACGTGATCCGCAACCTGCCCACCGCCCAGGGCTACAGCGACTCCAAAGGTCTGTTCAGCGCCCGCAAGGCGATCATGCAGTACTACCAGCAGAAGCAGGTCGAAGGCGTCGGCATCGAGGACATCTATCTCGGCAACGGCGTGTCCGAACTGATCGTCATGTCCATGCAGGCTCTGCTGAACAACGGCGACGAGGTGCTGATCCCGGCCCCGGACTATCCGCTGTGGACCGCTGCCGTCAGCCTGGCCGGTGGCAAGCCGGTGCATTACCTGTGCGATGAGCAGGCCAACTGGTGGCCGGACCTGGCCGACATCAAGGCCAAGATTACGCCGAACACCAAGGCGCTGGTGCTGATCAACCCGAACAACCCCACCGGCGCGGTCTATCCGAAGGAAGTGCTGGAAGGCATGGTCGAACTGGCACGCCAGTACAAGCTGGTGCTGTTCTCCGACGAGATCTACGACAAGATTCTCTACGACGACGCCGTGCACATCTCCACCGCCTCGCTGGCGCCGGACGTGCTCTGCCTGACTTTCAACGGCCTGTCCAAATCCTACCGGGTCGCCGGCTTTCGCTCGGGATGGGTGGCGATTTCCGGTCCCAAGCACAAGGCGCAGAGTTACATCGAAGGCCTGGATATCCTCGCCAACATGCGCCTGTGCGCCAACGTGCCGGCCCAGCATGCGATCCAGACCGCGCTGGGCGGCTACCAGAGCATCAACGACCTGGTACTGCCGCCGGGCCGCCTGCTCGAGCAGCGCAACCGCAGCTGGGAACTACTCAACGACATTCCGGGCATCAGCTGCGTCAAGCCGATGGGCGCGCTCTACGCCTTCCCGCGGATCGACCCGAAGGTCTGCCCGATCCACAACGACGAGAAGTTCGTGCTCGATCTGCTGCTGGCCGAGAAGCTGCTGATCGTCCAGGGCACGGCGTTCAACTGGCCGTGGCCGGATCATTTCCGCGTGGTCACCCTGCCGCGCGTCGACGACCTGGAGCAGGCGATCGGCCGCATCGGCAACTTCCTCAAGACCTATCGCCAGTAACGGCATGGACCTGCACATCGACGATTTCTACCGGGACACCGCGGCAGGCCTGCTGATGCTCTACCAGGCCTTTCCGCGCAAGGTCGCGCTGTACGTCGAGGACCTGATCGGCCATGAGGAGCCGGATGAGTTCGGCCTGCCAAGCAAGCGCCACCAGGGCTGCCTCGGCGCGCTGCTATGGCTGGCCGAGGAAGGCTACCTGCGCTTCGACAGCACCATTCAGTATCAGGCGCTGGATCAGGCCGTACTCACCGAAAAGGCGTTCCTGCGCCTGACTCGCAGCGCTCCCGAGCTGCCCGCGGCCACGGAAACCCTGCCTGTGAGCGTGCAACGCGTTCATGCCAGCCTCGCCCACCAGCTGCGCGAAGCGCTGAAAAGCGGAAACAGCGAGCGTCTCGCCCGATTGGCCCGACTGCTCTTCGAAAGCGGCCCGCTGCCAGCACGACACGACACGACATAGCTTGAAATAGTCGCCCGGTTGAATAGGCCGGGGGCGCACCTTATATAGCCTACGTTCTTTCTCGTACTCCCGGAGTCTGTCGCAACCATGATGCGCATTTTTCTGTTCGTGGCCACCAACCTCGCGGTACTGCTGATCGCCAGCATCACGCTCAAGGTACTCGGGGTCGACCGCTACACCGGCCAGAACTATGGCAGCCTGCTGGCCTTCTGCGCGGTCTTCGGCTTCGCCGGCTCGCTGGTTTCGCTGTTCATCTCCAAGTGGATGGCGAAGATGAGCACCCGCACCGAGATCATCAGCCAGCCTCGCACGCGTCATGAGCAGTGGTTGCTGCAGACCGTCGAACAACTGTCGCGCGAAGCCGGCATCAAGATGCCGGAAGTCGGCATCTTCCCCGCCTACGAGGCCAACGCCTTCGCCACCGGCTGGAACAAGAACGATGCGCTGGTTGCCGTCAGCCAGGGCTTGCTGGAGCGTTTCTCGCCGGACGAAGTCAAGGCCGTACTGGCCCATGAGATCGGTCACGTGGCCAACGGCGACATGGTCACGCTAGCGCTGGTCCAGGGCGTGGTGAACACCTTCGTGATGTTCTTCGCGCGCATCTTCGGCAACTTCGTCGACAAGGCCATCCTCAAGAACGAGGAAGGCCAGGGCATCGGCTACTTCGTCGCGACCATCTTCGCTGAACTGGTACTGGGCCTGCTGGCCAGCATCATCGTCATGTGGTTCTCGCGCAAACGCGAATACCGCGCCGACGAAGCCGGTGCGCAACTCGCCGGCACCCAGGCCATGATCGGTGCGCTGCGCCGACTGCAGGCCGAACAAGGCGTACCGGTGCAGATGCCCGACACCCTCAAGGCGTTCGGCATCAACGGTGCACTCAAGCACGGCATGGCCGGCCTGTTCATGACCCACCCGTCGTTGGACGACCGCATCGAAGCACTGCGTCAGCGCGGCTGAGTTCGTTCGGATGCACCAGGGCGACGCAAGTCGCCCTTTTCGTTTGTCTATTCTTCCCCTTCCCGCGCACAAGGAACCACCATGCGCCAACTCCTCCTCGCCTGCTGCGTCATGCTCACGCTCAGTGGCTGCCAGAGCGCCTATTACTCCGCGATGGAAAAGGCCGGCATCCATAAACGCGACATCCTGGTCGATCGCGTCGAGGACGCCCGCGACTCGCAGCAGGATGCCAAGCAGCAATTCAAGGATGCGCTGGAGCGCTACCGCAGCGTCGTCAAGGTCGACGGCGGCGATCTGGAGCAGCGCTACGACGCGCTGAACCAGGAATACGAGGCCAGCGTCGCCGCGGCCAACGACGTGCACGCGCGCATCGAGGCCGTCGAAGATGTCGCCGAGGCACTGTTCGACGAATGGGAAGATGAATTACAGCAGTACAGCAACGCCAGCCTGAAGAGCGCCAGCGCGCGCGAACTGAGCCGTACGCGCAGCGAATACCGCACATTGCTGCAGCGCATGAAGGCTGCCGAGAAGCGCATTGCGCCGGTACTCAGCGTGCTGCACGACCAGGTGTTGTTTCTCAAGCACAACCTCAACGCCCGCGCCATCGGCGCATTGCAGGGTGAATACCGGACGCTGCAGGGCAACGTCGACCAGCTGATGGCGGACATGCAGCGCGCCATCGACGAGGCGGACAGCTTCATCCGCCACCTGCAGGCGGGAGGCTGAACGCCCCGCCTGCGTCCTGCGGCGGTACGAGAGCGGCCCGGGGATGGCTCAGGCCCGCCGCCGCAGATGATAGAAATGCTCCTCCAGGCGCCCCAATCCGCACTCGCGCATACGCGGATTGCGCTCCAGAACTTCCTTGGACTCGAGCAATTCGACATCCCAGGCGGCCGCATAAAGCGCCGTGACCTCGGCGGTATCGACGGCGAAGGGCGGTCCGTCCATCTGCGACTGCTCGTAATCGAGGGTGATCAGCAACTGCTGGCAGGCATCCGGCAGGATTGCCGAAAGGTGCGCCGCATAGCGTTGGCGCATCGGCGGTGGCAAGGCAATCAGCGCAGCACGATCGTACAGCGCCTGGCAATCAGCGACATCCTGCGCCGCAAGCGCGAAAATATCGCCGCAGCGGATTTCCAGCGCCCCCGCGCGAAACACCTTGAACGGCCCGACCTGCGAGACTTCGGCCTCGAGCTGCTGCTCGGCGAAGAACGCCTCGACCGCCTTCTCGCTCAGCTCCACGCCCAGCACCCGGTAGCCTTGCTCGGCCAGCCAGGCGAGATCCACGCTCTTGCCGCACAGCGGCACCAGCACCTGCGCACCCGGCGCGAGTCCAAGTCGTGGCCAGTGGCGGCGCATCCCTGGATGCGCCATGCCGAGGTGAAAACCGATTTCATCGCGCGCCCAGCGCTGCAGCCAGAAGTCTTCGTGCATCCGCCAACCTCCTTCTCAAATGAAGGCCGCAGCTTAGCAGAGCCCCTCACAGGCGCAGCGGATCATTCGGCGTAGAGCGCCGCCTCGACATCGAACCCGGCATCGCGCATCTGCGCCAGCTTGTAGCGCAGCGTCCGCGGACTGATGCCGAGCCGGTCCGCGGCTTCCTTGCGGCGCCCGCGCTCGCTGCGCAGGGTCTCGATGATCAACTGAAATTCGTGCTGGCGCAGATCGTCTCCCAGCGCGGCAGCAGGTTTCGCCGCAGCGGCGACGGCTGCCGGAGCCTGGCTGGAGACGGACGCCGGCGTCAGCTCGATGCCGTCCAGGCAGAGATCGGCCGGCTCGATCACGCCGCCGCGCTGGAGGATCAGAGCGCGCTGGATGGCATTGTCCAGCTCGCGCACGTTCCCCGGCCAGGCATGGGCCTGCAGGCAGCGCCGCGCCGCCTCGGACAACCGCGCCGGCGCCTGGCGCATCTTCTGTCCATGCTTGGCCAGCAGCCGCTCGGCCAGCGGCACGATGTCCGCCGCCCGCTCACGCAGCGGCGCCCAGGCCAGCGGAAAGACCGACAGCCGATAGAACAGATCCTCGCGAAAACGCCCCGCCGCCACCTCGCTCTGCAGATTGCGGTTGGTGGTGGCGAGCACGCGGATATCGAGCGTGATCGGCTTGCGCGCGCCGACCCGCTCCACCTCGCGCTCCTGCAGCACGCGCAGCAGCTTGGCCTGCAACCCCAGGGGCATCTCGGAGATCTCGTCGAGCAGCAGCGTGCCGCCGTCGGCCAGTTCGAACTTGCCCGGCTGCGCGGCGACCGCCCCGGTGAAGGCGCCCTTCTCGTGGCCGAACAGCGTGGCCTCGAGCATGTTGTCGGGAATGGCCGCACAGTTGATCGCGATGAACGGCCCGCTCGCTCGCGGCGACTGCTGATGGATATAGCGCGCCAGTACTTCCTTGCCGGTACCCGACTCGCCGGAGATGAGCACCGTGGAATCGCTCTGCGCCACCCGTGTGGACAGCTCCAGCAGTTGCCGGCTAAGCGGCGCATGAGCGACCGGCCCCTGCCCGGGCTCGCCCAGATGCCCACAGGCGTGTTGCGCGATCAGACTCAGCAGGGCCTTCGGCTCGAAGGGCTTGAGCAGGTAATCCACCGCGCCCTGGCGCATGGCATCCACCGCGCGCTCGATGGCGCCGAAGGCGGTCATCAGCAGCACCGGCACCTGTGGATGGCGCTGGCGGATCACGCCCAGCAGCTCGTGGCCATCCATGCCCGGCATGTTGACGTCGCTGACCACCAGGCCGAACGCCTCCTCTCGCAGCGCCTGCAACGCCGCCTCGGCGCTTGCCACGGCGCGATAGACATGGCCGCCGAGTTCGAGGGTGTCGCCGAGCGCTTCACGCAATGCGTGATCGTCTTCGACCAGAAGAATCCTGCCGGTCATTCGGGCATCTCCTGCGGGCCCGGCAGAGCCAGGGGAAGCACCAGTCGCGCACAGGTGCCCCGTCCGGGTCGGGAAAGCAGTTGCAGCTCTGCGTGATGGGCGCGCGCAACCGCCTTGACCACCGCCAGCCCGAGGCCGGTACCGGTCGCCTTGGTGGTGAGGAAGGGTTCACCCAGCCGCGCCAGCAGCGCCGGCTCGATGCCCGGTCCGTTGTCGCTGACGCACAGACGCAACCGGTCGCCGCGGGCATAGAGATGAATCTTCAGACGCACATCGGCGCCTGTAGCCTGCACGGCATTTTCGAGCAGATTGAGCAATGCGCCGACCAGCGTGTCACGGTTGCACAGCAGCAGCCCTTGCGGCGCATCGCACTGCCAGCGCAGGTGGATATTCTGCAAACGCGGCTCGGCCGCCGCACGCAGCGCGTCGAACAGCCCGGCAGGCGTGATACGGTCCTGCAGAGGCAGATCACCGCGGGCGAACACCAGCATGTCGCGAACCTGATGCTCCAGTTCGTGCAGCCGGCTCTTCAGGCGTCCGGCGAAACGCGTCTGCTGCTCTGTGCTCAGCCCACCCTCTTCCAGGTGGCTGGCGTAGAGCAAGGCAGAACTCAGCGGCGTGCGAATCTGATGCGCCAGCGAGGCGACCATCCGCCCGAGCGAGGACAGGCGCTGATGGCGTGCCAGCTGATCCTGCAGTCGGCGGGTCTCGGTCATGTCGGTGAGCAGTACCAGTTGCCCCGGCTCGCCGCTCAGCGAGCGTGTGGCGAGCGCAACCCGCCGCCCGTTGGCGAGCGATATTTCATGGCCGTCGTCGCGACGCGGGGCGAAGCAGCGTGCAATGACGTTGCGCCACAGCTGGTTTTCCAGCGGCTCGCCCAGCAGCTCGACGGCAACCGGATTGGCCTCGCGCACCACGCCGTGCCCATCGAGCACCACCACGCCGCCGGGAAGCAGATCGAGCAGGCTTTGCAGCCGCTGGGCCAGTCGCTCCTTCTCGTCCAGCTCGCGCAGGCGTTGTGCGCTGGCGACGTCGAGCTGGCCTTCGAGAGCCGCCACACGCGCAGCCATCAGCTGCTGGGAGGCATCCAGCTGGTTTTGCAGATGGACAAGCCCCTCGAGCGACGGCGCGCACGGAAGCTCGGCGGGGACTGGGCTGGCGACTGGGCTCACTGTTCCACTCGTGACTGTCAAAAAATAGACCTGTCACGGACGGGAGCAAGGTTCGTGCCCGCGGCACGCTGAGCGTGGAGAAGGATGGACCTAGACGAGCCGCACCGGCCACAACCGATACGGCCACGCCCGCCAGACAATCAGTCTTCGGCTGCTGCCAGCTCGCCGTTGTCGTCGTCGCGGCGGTTCATGCCGTACTTGCGCATTTTCTCCACCAGTGTCGTGCGCCGGATGCGCAGCCGCTCCGCGGCCCGCGCGACCACGCCACCGGCATCTTCCAGCGCCTGCTGGATCAGCCCCTGTTCGAGATTGCCGAGGTATTCCTTGAGGTCCAGCCCCTCGATCGGCAGCATGGCATGCGCTTCGGGGACCGCCATCGGCGCGCTGATCGCGGCGCGTTCCTCCAGTTCGTCATGCAGGCTGACGGCGTATTGCTCGTCGTCGTCATCGACATGACGGAATTTCTTCGGCAGTTCCATTACGCCGATTACGCCATAGGGATGCATGATCGCCATCCGCTCGACCAGATTGGCCAGCTCGCGAATGTTGCCCGGCCAATCGTGCCGGCAGAGCGACATGATCGCCGCCGAGTTGAAGCGAATCGAGCCGCGCTTCTCGTGCTCCATCCGCGAGATCAGTTCGTTCATCAGCAGCGGTATGTCTTCGACACGCTCGCGCAACGGCGCCATCTCGATCGGGAAGACATTCAGGCGGTAATAGAGATCCTCGCGGAAGGTGCCCGCCTCGATCATCTTCTCCAGATCCTTGTGCGTCGCGGCGATGATGCGCACATCGGCGACCTGCGTGCGGTTGCTGCCCACGCGCTCGAAGGTGCGTTCCTGCAGGACACGCAGCAGCTTGACCTGCATCGGCAGCGGCATGTCGCCGATTTCGTCGAGAAACAGCGTCCCACCCTCGGCCAGCTCGAAACGCCCGGCGCGTGCGGTGATCGCCCCGGTGAAGGCGCCCTTCTCGTGGCCGAACAGCTCGCTTTCCAGTAGTTCCGCCGGAATCGCGCCGCAGTTCACCGGCACGAACGGCGCCTGGCGACGCTTGGAGTGATAGTGCAGGTTGCGCGCGACGACTTCCTTGCCGGTCCCGGATTCGCCGAGTATCAGCACGCTGGCCTCGGTGTCGGCGACCTGCTGCATCATTTCGCGAACATGCTGCACCGCGCGGCTGGTGCCGACCAGACTGCGGAACAGATTAGGCTCGCGCTGGCGCCCACGGCCCTTGGCCTGATCGTACATTTCCCGGTAGATCTGCGCGCGGTGCAGCGAATCGAGCAGCTTGTTGTAGCTGGGCGGCATCTCCAGGCTGGTCAGCACGCGGCGGCGCAGCTCTTCCGGCCAGTCCGTCGGCACCGGCTCGCCGATCAGGATCACCGGTACGTTTTCGTCCCACTGACTCATCTGCTTGAACAGCTCGACGGCACCGCCCTTGCTGGTCACCTCGCCCAACATGACGCCAATGACGCTCCGCGACTCCAACCCATCCACGGCGTCGCGCCAATCGTGGCTGGAACACGCCAGATGATCCTCGCTGAGGAAGCTCAGGATCACGGTCAAGTCACGACAACGGTCACGATCATCGTCTATCAACAAAATCTTGGTATCGCGCCACATCTTGTTTATAGGCTCTTGGCTTGCAGGGAAGAAGCGCCGGAGTTTTCGCATCCATGGAGAAACGCGGCCACACCAAAGGCAATGGGCCGGTAGTTAATTAAAAAAATGAACTGAGTCAAATTTATGGCGTGAATTATCGACCAAAGGCAGCCGCGGAAATGTCGTCAATCGGCACCGGCACACACTTCTCGCGCCGCCTGACATGGGCGTCGGGCAGGTGGAAGCGATACGCTGAAATAGTCAAAAATCCATCGATCAAGCTATTTAATGGCAGCTTGACAGCATTCTCAGGAAGATACTGCATTTTCAAGGAAGCGTTGCCGGGACAATCAAGCGAGCGACGTAAAGGCAGTACGCCGCGCTCGAGAGCGAAACGGCCAGCCGCGGCAGATTGCCGCTACGTCGTCGTCAGCGGCGGATAAGTACCTAGCCGAACAGCTGGTAGACCTTGGCGCCCTGTCGAGCCTGGTTGAGTTGTTGCAACTCAGCCGCAATACGCTGCCGCTCTGCCTGGCATGCGCCGACCAGTTCGCCATAGAGGCTGAGCAACTGCTGCATGCCCTGACGCATCTGGATTTCGTCGCGCTCCGGCTCGCTCATGGCTGCGTCGACCGCCTGCCGGCACTGACGATCGAGCACGCTGATGGCCGCCCAGTCCTGTTGCGCCAGCGCATTGCGCAGCGCGCTGCCGGTTTCTTCGAGACGTTTGGCGGACATATTCATGGATCGACTCCGGGCAGGCTGATCATGCAGCTGGTAGCTGCTTCCTGCTTATCGGCCCGCTGCCAGCGGGCTTTAGCCGTGCCGACGAAAAGACTCGCCGTGCAAGCCGACCTCGATCAGTAGCGATTGCGCAGCCCGGGCGGAACGCTGGGCGGCGCCACCGGATCCCACGGGCCATCCGGGCGCCCGGAGCAGTACCACGCGCCATCCCAGCGGTAGTACAGACGTTCGCGGTAGAACAGTTCGGTGCCTTCCACCACATAGACGCCCAGACGATTATCCCAGTGCGCCGCGGCATGCGGCGGCGGCGCATAGCGCGGATGGCTGCGCTGCACCGATGGCGCCCGCGGTGCCGGCGGGGTCTGGATGGGGGGCGGAGCGATAACCGGACCGCGTGGCGTCGGTGCCTGCGGCACAGGCTTGGCAGGTGGCAGCGGCCGTTCGGCTTCGTAGGGCGTACCCGCACAGGCTGCCAGAAGCAGCGTCGCGCCCAGCGCTGCGATCCGCTGCGCGTGTCGCACCAACGAGATATCGCCAACGCGCACCATCTTCATCCCTCCGCTCCCTGCCGGCGCGTCAAGGAGCGTCGGGCTTGTCGATCATCAGGCGAACCGTCTTGTCGCCACCTGCGGTTTTCAACGCTTCGCTCTGACCCGTCCACTCGCCTTTGGTTGCATTACCCTCGCGCGAAATGCGCGCCACCAGCGTCACCTCGGGGTAATTGGACATCTTCAACTGCGGCATCATCGCATCTGCGTCGCCCAAGCTGATGCTAGCCGGAAGATCGGCGACGCGCAGGCGCTTGGCCGCCAGCGGGATCGCCGGGCCCGATACGGCACGGGCGAACACGAATACGCTGTCATCCGGACGCACATCGTCCTGCAGCGCCGGGTCCAGGGCTACCTCGATCTGGAGCCGAACCGCCGCCGCTTCGCTGGCGGTCGCAGGCGCAGCTGCAGGTTCAGGTGCAGTCTCGCCCAGCTGTTCGCGCGCGCGGGCGATGCCGCCCTTGATCGCCTCACGCGAGGGGTCCTCTTCCGGCAGCGTGGCCACCAGGCGTTCCCAGAAGCCGATCGCATCCTGGAAGCGCCCCTCTTCGTAGGCGGCGATCCCGAGCAGGCCCAGGCTGGTCACCTCCTGCGGATCAGCGCGCAGGGCTTCGTCGGTCAGCGCCTGCAATTCCTTGGTCCACTGTCGGTTACCGGCGAAATACTGCGCCTGCGCCCATTGTCCGAGCAGCTCCGGCTGCCGTCCGGCCAGCTCGACCACCCGCGCAAACGCCTTGGCGGCATCGCTCGGGCGCTCCTGGTTCATGTAGGTGCGTCCGAGCAAATACCAGCCTTCGGCGGAATCGGGCTGCGCTTCGACGGCTCGCTCCAGGCGCACAGTCATCTCCTCGAGGGAGCGCGGCTGTTCGCCGAATTCGCGGGCCAGTTCGACCTTGTCGCTGGCGCCCCAGTGCAAATACAGACCGTAGCCAAGCAGAGGCACCAGCAGCGCCGCCAGCAGCGGCACCGCACGTCCCAGCCGCGCGCTGCGCGTGGCGTCGCTGCCCTCGGTGTCGTCCAGCAGCTCGCGTGCGGCATCGGCCCGCCCGGCTTCCAGCTGCTCTTCGGTCAGGGTACCGGCGGCGCGCTGGGCGGTGAGTTCGGCCAGACGCTCCTGATACAGGGCGACATTCAGTGCGGTACGGTCTTCCTCGGCCTGGGCCTTGCGCCCGCGCAGGATGGGTAGCAGCAGAAAAGCCAGAGCCACCAGCAACAGCAGGCCGGCAGCGATCCAGAAATCGATCATGAGTCTTTTTTATCCAGCAGCGTGGCGAGACGTTGGCGCTCGGCATCGGAAAGGGTTCTTGCCTCGGGGGCGGCATCCACCCGGCGGCGACGAATCAGGATCACCGTCAGCACGCCGAAACCGAGGATCAGCAGGCCCGCCGGGCCGTACCAGAGCAGCAGCGTGGTGGTATTCACCGGCGGGTTGTAGCGCACGAAATCGCCATAGCGATCGACCAGGTAGGCAACGATCTCGTCGTTGCTCTTGCCTTCCTCCAGCATGCGGAAAATCTCTTCGCGCAGGTCCATCGCGATCGGCGCGTTGGAGTCGGCGATGTTCTGGTTCTGGCACTTCGGGCAGCGCAGCTCCTCGGTGAGGGTGCGGTAACGCTCGCGCTCGGCTTCGTTCTTGAAGTCATAGGTGTCGATGGCAGCCTGTGCCGTAACGCTGACGAACAGGCCGAGCAGCAGTGCACGGATCATCGGTTTCATTCGTCCACCAGCTCCTGATAGAGCGCTGCCAGTTGCTCGCGCCAGACCCGCTCGTCGATCGCCCCAACGTACTTGTGGCGGATGATGCCGTTCTTGTCGATCAGGAAGGTTTCCGGTGCGCCGTAGACGCCCAGGTCCAATCCCAGCTTGCCATCCGGATCACTGACGTTGAGCTGGTACGGGTCGAGGAAATCCTTGAGCCACTGCTGTGCCTTGGCGTTTTCATCCTTGTAGTTGATGCCGTGAATCACCACGCCCTGCTCGGCCAGGCGGTTGAGCATGGTGTGCTCGGCCTTGCAGGTCGGGCACCAGGTCGCCCAGACGTTCACCAGCGCCGGTTTGCCCAACAGGTCCTCGCGGCGCACCTGGCGATCACCCTCCACCGCCGGCAGCTCGAATGCCGGGAATGGCTTGCCGATCAGTGCCGAGGGCAACTCGGTCGGGTCGAGGAACAGGCCGCGATACAGAAACACCGCCACCACCAGAAAGATCGCCAGCGGCAGCAACATCAGCACTCGTTTCATATCAGGCTCCTTGTCCAGCCAGCCCCAGTGCTTCACGCACCCGGGTTTTCACCTTGACCCGATAACGCCGGTCGCTCGCCGCCAGTACGCCACCGAAGGCCATCATCAACCCGCCGAGCCAGATCCAGCGCACGAAGGGCTTGATATGCACACGGACCGCCCAGGCGCCATCGCCCAGCGGCTCGCCCAGCGCCACGTAGAGATCGCGGGTAAAGCCTGCGTCGATCCCGGCTTCGGTCATCGGCATCTGCTGCACGGTGTAGAGACGCTTCTCGGGATGCAGTACGGCGATCTGGCGATCACCGTCGAGTACGCGAATGGTGGCGCGATCGGAGGTGTAGTTCGGTCCCTCGTGATGCTGCGCGCCCTCGAAGACGAACTGATAGCCACCCAGCTCCAGCGACTCGCCCGGCGCCAGGCGCAGGTCGCGCTCGGCGCTCTGCTGGCTGGTGAGCACGACGCCCAGCGCGCACATCACCAGACCGATATGCGCCAGATGCATGCCCCAATAGCTCGGCGTCAGGCTGCGCATGCCCTTGAACAGGCCCCTGTGACGGGTCTTGTCGAGCAGGTCGCGCACGCTCGCCAGCACCACCCAAGCCGCCAGGAAGCTGACTGCCAGCACCGCCCAGTGGAAGTCACCGAAGAGGAACGCACCCAGGCCGCCGAGCACCGCGCTGGCGATCAGCACCGGCGTCAGCATGCCCAGCAGCCAGCGCAATGGCGTGTCCTTCCAGCGCACCAGGATACCCACCACCAGGGCCAGCAGCAGCGCCGCCATCAGCGGTACGAACATCGCGTTGAAGTAAGGCGGGCCGACCGACAGCTTGGCTCCCGACAGCGCATCGAGCAGCAGTGGATACAGCGTGCCGAGCAGGATCATCGCCGTGGCGACCACCAGCAGCAGGTTGTTGATCAGCAGCAGCGTCTCGCGCGACCACAGGCCGAAACCGACCTGGCTCTTGACCACCGGCGCGCGTAGGGCGAACAACGTCAGCGAGCCGCCCACCACCAGCAGCAGGAAGACCAGGATGAACACGCCGCGCGCGGGGTCGGTCGCGAACGCGTGCACCGAGGTCAGCACGCCGGAACGCACCAGGAAGGTACCCAGCAGGCTGAGCGAGAACGCGGCAATCGCCAGCAGTACCGTCCAGCTCTTGAACACACCGCGCTTCTCGGTGACGGCCAGCGAATGAATCAGCGCCGTGCCGACCAGCCAGGGCATGAACGAGGCGTTTTCCACCGGGTCCCAGAACCACCAGCCACCCCAGCCCAGTTCGTAATAGGCCCACCAGGAGCCCAGCGCGATGCCGATGCCGAGGAACGCCCAGGCCACCAGCGTCCAGGGTCGCGACCAGCGCGCCCAGGCGGCGTCCAGACGCCCGCCGAGCAGCGCCGCGATGGCGAAGGCGAAGGCCACGGAAAAGCCGACGTAGCCCATGTAGAGCATCGGCGGATGCACCACCAGGCCGAAGTCCTGCAACAGCGGATTGAGATCGCGGCCATCCATCGGCGATTGCGGCAGCAGGCGGCCGAACGGGTTGGAAGTAACGATGAGGAACAGCAGAAAGCCGATGCTGATCAGCCCCATCACCCCCAGCACGCGCGCCAGCATTTCTTCCGGCAGCTGCCGCGAGAACACCGAGACGGCGAAGGTCCAGGCCGACAGGATGAACGCCCAGAGCAGCAGCGAGCCTTCGTGTGCCCCCCAGACGGCGCTGAACTTGTAGTACCAGGGCAGCGCACTGTTGGAGTTCTGCGCCACGTAGGAAACGGAGAAGTCGTCGACCATGAACGCATAGGTCAGGCAGGCGAAGGCGAAGGCGAGGAACGCGAACTGCCCCCAGGCCGCCGGCTGCGCCAGACTCATCCACTGCCGGTCGCCACGCCAGGCGCCGATCAGCGGCAGCGTGCCCTGCACGCAGGCCAGGCACAGCGCGAGGATCATCGCCAGATGGCCGAGCTCGGGAATCATTTGGCGTACTCCTGCTTGCCGCCCTCGTAGTGTTTCATCATGCCGCTCTTCTCGAGCGCCTGCGAAACTTCCGGCGGCATGTAGTTTTCGTCGTGCTTGGCCAGCACTTCGTCGGCGACCAGCACGCCATCGGCGTTCACCCGCCCCAGCGCGACGATGCCCTGCCCTTCGCGGAACAGATCCGGCAGGATGCCCTGGTAGTTGATCGTCACCGTCTCCGCACCGTCGGTCACGTGGAAGGACACGCTCAGCGAATCGCTGGAGCGCCGCACCGAACCGGTTTCCACCAGGCCGCCGGCGCGAATCCGCGTGCCCTCGGGCGCCTCGCCGTTGGCGATCTGCGTCGGCGTGTAGAACAGGTTGATGTTCTGCTGCAGCGCCGACAGTGCCAGGGCGACGGCGATACCGACGCCAGCGAGGATCGCCAGCACGATGAACAGGCGTTTCTTGCGCACCGGATTCACTTCACTTCCTCCCGGCGCAAACGGCGCGCCTCGTCTTGCAGGTAACGGCGACGCGCCAGTATCGGCAGCGCCACGTTCAGGATCAGTACCGCCAGGCTGATGCCATAGGAGGTCCAGACGTACAGGCCGTGGTTGCCCATGGCGATGAAATCGGCGAAAGACGAAAAATTCACGACACTTTCCCCACCAGAGCAGTGACCTCGGCCTTCGCCCAGCTGCTGCGCGACTCGCGGCGCAGCACTTCCAGGCGCATGCGCATCAGCAGCACGGCAGCGAAGAAGCAGTAGAAGCCCAGCACCATGACCAGCAGAGGCAGCCACATCTCGACGGGCATCGCCGGCTTCTCGGTGACCGTGAAGGTGGCCGGCTGGTGCAGGGTATTCCACCACTCGACCGAGTACTTGATGATCGGAATGTTCACCACCCCGACAATCGCCAGCACCGCGCAGGCCTTGGCAGCGCTGTCACGATTGCTGATCGCCTGGCCGAGCGCGATCACGCCGAAGTAGAGGAACAGCAGGATCAGCATCGAGGTCAGGCGCGCATCCCACACCCACCAGGCGCCCCAGGTGGGCTTGCCCCAGACCGCGCCGGTCAGCAGGGCGATGAAGGTCATCCAGGCGCCGATGGGCGCGGCCTGCTGCAACGCCACGTCGGCGAGCTTCATCTTCCAGACCAGGCCGACGATGCCCGCCACGGCCAGCATCACGTAGACCGACTGGGCGAGGAACGCCGCCGGAACGTGGATATAGATGATGCGGAAACTGTTGCCCTGCTGGTAATCCTCGGGCGCGAACGCCAGCGCCCAGATCGTGCCCACGACGATGAGGATAGCCGCGCTCCAGCCCAGCCACGGCAGCCAGCGGCCGCTGATCTCGTAGAACCACTTGGGCGAACCCAGCTTGTGAAACCATGTCCAGTTCATCGAATGACTCATCGTGGTAAGAGGCCGGCAACCCGGCCTCGACAATCCGTTTCAGCAGCCGGATGAGCTTAGCGACTCCGGCCAGCGTTATGTACCGCTACTCGCCGACGCTGATCTTCAGCCCGGCGGCAATCGCAAAGGGGGTCAGAGTAACTGCCAGGGCGGTCAGGCTGGCCAGCCATAACAGATGGCCGGCGGCGGGCAGCCCCTGCAAGGCCGCCTGCAACGCCCCACTGCCGAGAATCAGCACCGGGATGTACAAGGGCAGAATCAGCAGCGCGAGCAACAGGCCGCCACGCTTGAGGCCGACGGTCAGCGCCGCGCCGACTGCGCCGAGCAGGCTGAGGATCGGTGTGCCCAGCAGCAGCGACAGCAGCAGCACCGGCATCGCGCTCATCGGCAGGCCGAGCATCAGCCCGAGCAAGGGAGCCAGCAAGACCAGCGCCAGCCCCGAGAACATCCAGTGTGCCAGCACCTTGGCGAGCACCAGAAGCGCCAGCGGGTGCAGCGAAACGACCCACTGCTCGAGCGAACCGTCCTCGAAATCGCTGCGAAACAGCCCGTCCAGCGAGAGCAGCACGGCCAGCAGCGCCGCGACCCATACCAGCCCGGGTGAAATCGTCTGCAACAATTGCGACTCCGGCCCGACCGCCAGCGGGAACAGCGCAATGACGATGGCGAAGAACACCAGCGGGTTGGCCAGCTCGGCCGGGCGGCGAAACAGCAAGCGCGCCTCGCGGGCCAGCAGAAGAGTGAAGACGCTGCTCATGCGGCCCGTTGCCCCAGATCCAGTTCACGGTAGCCGGCAGGTTTTTCCGTCAGCGTGTGATGCGTGGTGAGTACCACCAGGCCGCCCTGCTCGCAGTGGCGCGCCAGATGGCCTTCGAGCTGGGCCACGCCATGCTTGTCGAGCGCGGTGAACGGCTCGTCGAGAATCCACAGCGGCGGCGGCGCCAGATACAGCCGCGCCAGAGCGACGCGGCGCTGCTGGCCGGCGGAGAGCGTGTGGCAGGGCACATCCTCGAAACCGCGCAGGCCGACCTGCGCCAGCGCCTGCCAGATCGCCTCGTGGTCAGCCGGCTGGTGCAGGGCACAGAGCCAGGCGAGATTCTCCTCCGGCGTGAGCAGCCCCTTGATGCCGGCGGCATGGCCGATCCACAGCAGATTGCGCGCCAGCTCGCTACGCTGGGACTCGAGCGGCCGGCCCTGCAGCAGGATCTGCCCGGCGGTCGGCTGCATCAGTCCGCAGAGCAGACGCAGCAGGCTGGTCTTGCCGCTGCCGTTGGGGCCGGATATCTGCAGCATCTGGCCTTGCTCCAGGCGCAATTCAAGCTGCTCGAACAGCAGGCGCCAATCCCGCTCGCAGGCGAGCGCCACAGCTTCGAGAAAGGGATTTGACACGCCAGCGACACCTCAAGATGGAAAGAGCGTGGCCGCTATAATTCAGGCGACCACCTCGGGGCGGCCGGAATTATACATGGCAACCCCTCGCGCCAAAGGCTGCAGACGCGAAAGGTTGTAAGAGCGTTTGAGGAAAAATGACCGAGATCAAGAGCGCCTCCCCCATCCCGCCGCCCAACACCGCGCGCGCCAGCAGCGCCGCGCTCGACGTGGCGCTCAGGCTGCTGCAGCCGCTGCAGGGCCTGCTCGGGGCTGGCGAAAGCGCGCAGGCCGAGGTTATCTCCGTCAAGGAAACCGCGCAGAGCTTCCAGCTGGTGTTGCGCCTGACCCTGGAGAACGGCCGCCAGGCCACCGTCGAAGCCCAGAGCGCGCGCCCGGTGCTGCCCGGCGCAAGCTACGCGGTGGCCGCGCTGTCGGATAGCCGGCTGCTGGCGCAACCGCAACCGGGGCGCAACCAGCCGCTGCAGAGCATCGACCTGACACTGCTGCCGGCCGGCAGCATCCTGCAGGGCAAGGTGATCGCCACCGGCCAGCAGGTTGGCGCCGATGGCCGGCCCTCCTTCCAGGTCGTGCTCAGCCTGCTCAATTCCCCGCTGGCCGGGCAGAAACTGCAGCTCGAGAGCAGCACGCCGCTGGCACTCGGCAGCCTGCTGACGGCTCAGGTCCAAGGCAGCCAAGCCTTGAGTTTCATGCCGTTGAGCGGCCTGTTCGACCGGCTGCTGCTCGGCCAGCAGCTGGCTGCCCAGCATGGTCGGCAGGCACCGCTGAGTGGTGTTTTCCAGGCGCTGGCAGCACTCGGCGATTCGCTGCCCGACAGCCTGCGCGATGCCGCCGGCAAACTGCTCGGTCTGCTGCCCGGCATCCAGCAACTGAGCGACCCAGAAGGTCTGGCCCGGGCATTCGCCGCCAGCGGCACATTTCTCGAAGCGCACCTGCTGAGCGGCCAGACCGCCGGGGTCGCCGGCGATCTCAAGGCGGCACTGCTGCGACTGCTGGCGCAGTTGCCCAACCTGCCCGGCAGCACGCCGCTGGCCGCGGCACAGCTGGGCGCCGCGACCGGCCAGGCGCTGCCGGCGTTCGCCCGTAGCGTCCTGGGCGCGTTCGGCCAGAGCAATGCGCGCCAACTGGCGCTGGGTTTTCCCCTGGGTGGCAACCCGCTGGGCGGCAGGCTGCCGGATGGTCAGGATGAACAGGCCGATCTGGAGCTGCTGCTCAAGCTCGCGGCGGCCGCGGTCTCGCGCCTGCAGACGCACCAGCTGTCGAGCCTGGCGCAGACGCAGACGCTGCCGGACGGCACCCAGCTGACCACCTGGCAGCTGGAGATACCGATGCGCGACCAGCGCGATATCGTGCCGCTGCAGATCAAGGTGCAGCGCGAGCAGAGCCAGCGCCAGGGCGACAAGGAACAACCGGACACGCTCTGGAAGATCGAACTGGCCTTCGATATGCCCGCCCTGGGACCGTTGCAGGTCCAGGCGCAGTTGTTGCGTGGCAGCCTGTCCAGCCAGCTGTGGGCCGAGCGCGGCGAAACCGCCGAGCTGATCGCCGGCGAACTCGAACATCTGCGCGAACGCCTGCAGGCCGCCGGCCTCAGCGTCGGCGAACTGGCCTGCCGGCAAGGCGTACCGCCGCAGGGACCGCGTACCACCCTGGATCAGCGCTTCGTGGATGAAACCGCATGAACGACCAGCAGCCGCGCCAGGCCATCGCCCTCAGTTACGATGGCCGGCATACCCCGACTCTGAGCGCCAAGGGCGACGACGAACTGGCGGAGATGATTCTGGCGATCGCCCGCGAACACGAGGTGCCGATTTACGAAAACGCCGAACTGGTCAAGCTGCTCGCGCGCCTGGAGCTGGGCGACGAGATCCCCTCGGAGCTGTATCGCGTGATCGCCGAGATCATCGCCTTCGCCTGGCATCTCAAGGGCAAGCGCCCCGCCGGCTTCGACCCGCAACCGGCGCCCGCCGCGTTGCCGCCGCTGCTCGACGCACCGGAGCGCTGAACACGGCAGCAGCAATGCATGTGGAGAAGCACGGCGGCGAGGTTCCGGCGCAACAGGCGGTCGCTGCGCGGCCGGCGGTCAGGGTTTGCGCGCCTTGTGCAGCTTGCTCATCAGCTCGGCCTCCGATTGCGAGAGGCCGCATGATTGCGTGAGATCGTCCACGCTGGCGCCCATGCCGACCAGCTTGGCGGCTTGACTGAAGGAGAAATTGTTGGGATCGCGCTGCTCGAGTTGCACCAGCTTGTCCGGCAGCGGCGCCACCAGACGGGCCAGCTCCTCGAGCCGGTCGCCCATGCGCGCACTGCCTTCGGCATAGACGTCCAGTTGCTCGACCAGGTCCTTGATGCACCGGTCATGTGCGGCGTCGCGCCGGGCCTGCTCCTCGGCCTGCCGCCGCTGCTGGCGCAGCAGCCACACGCAGAAGCCCAGCAGCCCCAGACAACCGAGGGCCAGGGCGACTACCGACGCGACCAGCGACACGATCAGCATGGATCAGATGCTCTCAAGTTCCGCCCATTCCTCTTCCGACATCATCTTGTCCAGTTCGACCAGGATTAGCAGCTCGCCGTTCTTGTTGCACACGCCCTGGATGAACTTGGCCGATTCGTCGTTACCCACGTTCGGCGCGGTCTCGATCTCGGACTGACGCAAATAGACCACCTCGGCGACGCTGTCGACCATGATGCCGATGACCTGACGGTCGGCCTCGATGATCACGATGCGCGTGTTGTCGGAAACCGGCGCCGGCGCCAGGCCGAAGCGCTGGCGCGTGTCGATCACCGTGACCACGTTACCGCGCAGGTTGATGATGCCCAGCACATAGCTCGGCGCACCCGGGACCGGCGCAATTTCGGTATAGCGCAACACTTCCTGCACCTGCATCACATTGATGCCGTAGGTCTCGTTGTCCAGACGGAAGGTCACCCATTGCAGGACAGGATCATCGGAACCCTGCGCAGACGTCATCTTCATAGCCCCACCTTTTCAGATACCGCCGCAGCGGTCGATTTGTCGGTTGCGCCGGAGTCGACGAATGAACCCGGCGCGTATCAATCTCAGTGTTTCCTGGTCGATGCCGGGTGCAGCTGCCTGACCGCGCCACTGGCGATCAGCTCGGCGAGCGCGGTGACGTCCACCAGCGCGCACATGTGCTCGATCACCGTGCCGGCCAGCCACGGTCGCTGGTTGCGCTGCGTGCGCCATTTCACCTCGCGCGGGTCCAGGCGGATCGAGCGGCTGACCTGATGCACCGCCAGCCCCCATTCGTAACCCTGCACGGAAATCACGTACTGCAGGCCCTCGCGGAAGTCGTCGCGGTAGCGATCCGGCATCACCCAGCGCGCGGTATCCAGCACCTTCAGGTTGCCGGCGTGGCTCGGCAGGATGCCGAGAAACCACTCCGGCTGGCCGAACAGCGGCGTCAGCTCCTGCCCCGCCAGCGGGTAGATCGAACCGAGGCAGACCAGCGGCACGGCCAGGGTAAGCCCGGCGACATCGAACAGCAGGCACTCGAACGGCTGCTCGCCCCACTGCGGCGGTGTTTGCGGGACGAGCGCCGGCGGCTCTGCCGTCGCCACGCTCAGCTCGACGAGCGGCTCGACCACTGCCGTCGGCGGCGCGGGCTCGGCAACCACAGTCGCGACCGGCGGCGCTTCAGCGACTAGCTCGGCGACCGCCTCGACCTGGCGCAGACTGTCGCGCTGCTGCTCCTCCAGCACGGCGGCCTGGAACTCATCGAGGCTGACCGAATCCGCCAGCTCGACCGTGGCGTCCTGCAACAGCGCATCGAGATACGACTGCAGCGCGAGCTGGGAGCGGGTTTCGGTGAGGACGGCGCGGTTCATGGGAGCCACTTCTGTAGACAATTCAGGCGGGTTATCGGCCGGCGCCACGGCGAACTTGAGCCGGCCATCCGACACTTCGTCAGCATGTCAGGCCGCCTCGGGCGAGGTCTGCAATGACAGCAGATGCTTGAGCAGCGCGCGGTACGCCAGCACCGCCCGGCTGCCCGAGTCGTACTGCGACGGCGTCAGCCCCGCCCGGCTGGCATCGCGCAGACGCGTATCGATCGGGATGAACGCCGGCCACAGGCTGTCCGGATAGCCGGCGCGCAACACCTTGAGGGTATTCATCGACGCCTGGGTGCGGCGGTCGAACAGGGTCGGCACGATGACGTAGGGCAGCGGCTGCTTGCGCGAGCGATTGATCATCGCCAGGGTACCGACCATCCGTTCCAGCCCCTTCATCGCCAGGAACTCGGTCTGCACCGGAATCACCAGTTGCTGGCTGGCCGCCAGCGCATTGACCATCAGCACGCCGAGCAGCGGCGGGCTGTCGATGATCGCGTAATCGAAGTCCTGCCACAGCTGCGACAGACTCTTGGCGATGACCAGGCCCAGGCCGTTCTGGCCGGGCGACTGGCGCTCCAGCGTGGCGAGCACGGTACTGGACGGCAGCAGCGAGATACGCTCGTGGCTGGTCGCCAGCAGCAGCTGCCACGGCAGGCCCTCGGGCACGCTGCCGTTGTGCTGGAACAGATCGAAGACGCTGTGCTCGAGATTATCCGGGTCATGGCCGAAGTAGCTGGTCATCGACCCATGCGGGTCGAGATCGAGCACCACCACCCGCTTGCCCGCATCGGCGAGCAAACCTGCCAGTGCGATCGATGTGGTGGTCTTGCCCACCCCGCCCTTTTGATTGGCTACTGCCCAGACTCTCATTGCGCACATTCCATCCGAATCCGAGCGGGCCGGCGGCTGCCAGGCCCCGCGACGACGGTGATTTGACGAAGGCGCCCTAGTGCGCCGAACTGCCGCTGAGCGGTGCAGTTTGTGTGCCAGCTCGTTGCAGCGCTGCATCCGCCCGCGCGTTGCTGCTACCGGTGCCGGTAACGCTGCGGCGCACGTCGAGATTGCGTGACACCACCAGCACCACACGCCGGTTGCGCGCGCGGCCTTCGGGGGTCGCGTTGTCCGCCGCCGGCTGGAACTCGCCGTAGCCCACCGCCGCCATGCGTGCCGGATCGACGCCATCGGCAGCCAGCATGCGCACCACGCTGCCGGCGCGCGCCGCGGAAAGCTCCCAGTTGGTCGGAAACTTGGCGGTGCTGATCGGCAGGTTGTCGGTAAACCCTTCGACATGGATCGGGTTGTCGAACGGCGCGAGGATCGCCGCCACCCGGGCGATCAGATCGAAGGCCAGATCGTTGGGAATGGCATCGCCGCTGGGAAACAGCAGGCTGGAGTTGAGCTCGATCTCGATCCACAGCTCATTGCCGCGCACCGTCAGCTGGCCATCGGCAATCAGCTCGCCGAAGGTCTCACGCATGCTCTGTGCAATGCTTTGCAGCGGGTCGGCGGCGCTCTGCTCCAGCAGCGACTGCCCGCTCGGCTGATCGACCTCCGACAGCGCCGGGCTGGTGGTGCGTGGCCGCTCCTCGCCGATGGGGATCGGCTTGACCGCGCGATCCACCTGGCTGAACACGCCGACCAGCGAATCGGAAAGAATCTTGTACTTGCCCTCGTTGACCGACGAGATCGAGTACATCACCACGAAGAAGGCGAACAGCAGGGTGATGAAGTCCGCGTAGGACACCATCCAGCGCTCGTGATTCTCATGCTCTTCGGCGTGTCTGCGTCGTGCCATCGCGGCGGCCTCAGTCGATGAAGCCCTGCAGCTTCATTTCGATGGAACGCGGGTTCTCACCCTCGGCGATCGACAGCACGCCTTCGAGCAGCATCTCGCGATAGGCCGTCTGCCGCTGCACCACGCTCTTGAGCTTGTTGCCGATCGGCAGCACCAGCAGGTTGGCCACGCCGACACCGTAGATGGTCGCGACGAATGCCACGGCGATGCCGTTGCCCAGCTGGCTGGGGTCGGCGAGGTTGCCCATCACGTGAATCAGGCCCATCACCGCGCCGATGATGCCAATGGTCGGCGCGTAGCCGCCCATGCTCTCGTAGACCTTGGCCGCGCGCAGATCGCGGCTCTCCTGGGTGTACAGGTCGACCTCGAGGATGCTGCGAATGACTTCCGGCTCGGCGCCATCGACCAGCAATTGCAGGCCCTTGCGCGCATAGGGATCGGGCTCGGTTTCGGCGGCCGGCTCCAGGCCCAGCAGGCCCTCCTTGCGCGCCGTGTTGCTCCAGCCGGTGACCAGCAGAATGCCGCGCCCCATATCGATGCGCGGCGGGAAGAAGATCCAGCGCGCAATGGACATCGCACGCATGAACACCGCGATCGGCGTCTGCAACAGCACCGCGCCCAGGGTGCCGCCCAGCACGATGAGCGCGGCCGGCCCGTTGAGCAGCGCGGAAATGTGCCCGCCCTCGAGGAAATTGCCGCCGACGATGGCGACGAAGGCCAGGACCAGCCCGATCAGGCTGAGAACATCCATCTAGATGCACGCCTCGCTGAGGTGGCGACCGATATCGTCCAGGCTGTAAACCGCATCGCTGAGGTTCGCCTTGACCACCGCCATCGGCATGCCATAGATCACGCAGCTGGCCTCGTCCTGCGCCCAGACCTGGCTGCCGCTCTGCTTGAGCAGGCGCGCACCCTCGCGGCCATCAGCGCCCATGCCGGTGAGTACCACCGCCAGCACCTTGTCGTGGAACGACTTGGCCGCCGAGCCGAAGGTGATGTCCACGCACGGCTTGTAGTTCAGCCGCTCGTCGCCGGGCAGGATGCGCACCGCCCCGCGTCCGTCGACCATCATCTGCTTGCCGCCCGGGGCCAGCAGCGCCAGCCCGGGGCGCAGCAGATCGCCGTCCTCGGCCTCCTTCACGCGAATCTTGCAGAGCTTGTCGAGACGCTCAGCGAAGGCTTTGGTGAACGCCGCCGGCATGTGCTGGATCAGCACGATCGGCGCCGGAAAACTGGCTGGCAGTTGCGTCAGCACACGCTGCAGCGCCACCGGGCCGCCGGTCGAGGTGCCGATGGCGACCAGCTTGTAGGCCTTGCGCTTGGGTGCCGCGGCGACCGGCGCCGGGGAAGCACTGGCGCGCGGTTGCACGGCCCCGGTTGCCAGCGGCGTGCTGCGGGCGACCGGGGTCGGCGTGGTCGCTGCGGCACCGCTCCAGCTGCCGTAGCGGCGGTTACTGCGCGAGACGGTGTGGATCTTCTCGCACAGCAGTTGCTTGACCTTCTCCGGGTTGCGCGAGACGTCCTCGAAGTTCTTCGGCAGATAGTCCACCGCGCCGGCGTCGAGCGCATCGAGCGTGACCCGGGCGCCTTCGTGAGTCAGCGACGAGAACATCAGCACCGGCGTGGGACAGCGCTGCATGATCTGCCGCACCGCGGTAATGCCGTCCATCATGGGCATTTCATAGTCCATGGTGACGACATCCGGCTTGAGCGCCAGTACCTGATCGATGGCCTCGCGGCCGTTGGTGGCGGTGCCGACCACCTGGATAGCGGGATCCGACGCGAGGATTTCCGAGACACGCCGGCGGAAGAACCCCGAATCGTCGACCACCAGGACCTTGACTGCCATAAAACACTCCTAGCGGCAGCGGCCCGTCACGACCCCTGCCGGTCTGTCACGCCCGACGCGCGTAGCGCTTGAGCATGCTGGGAACATCGAGGATCAGGGCGATGCGACCATCGCCGGTAATGGTCGCGCCGGACATGCCGGGCGTACCCTGCAGCATCTTGCCGAGCGGCTTGATCACCACCTCTTCCTGACCCACCAGCTGGTCGACGACGAAGCCGATGCTCTGGTTGCCGACGCTGAGGATCACCACGTGTCCCTCGCGCTGTTCGTCCTGCGCGGCGCCCTGCACCAGCCAGCGCTTGAGGTAGAACAGCGGCAGCGCCTTGTCGCGGACGATGACCACTTCCTGGCCGTCCACCACGTTGGTGCGCGACAGGTCAAGGTGGAAGATCTCGTTGACGTTGACCAGCGGGAAGGCGAACGCCTGGTTGCCGAGCATGACCATCAGCGTCGGCATGATCGCCAGGGTCAGCGGCACCTTGATCACCACCCGCGAACCCTGGCCCTTGGTGGAGAACACGTTGACCGTGCCGTTGAGCTGGGCAATCTTGGTCTTGACCACGTCCATGCCCACGCCACGGCCGGACACGTCGGAAATCTCGGTCTTGGTCGAGAAACCGGGCGCGAAGATCAGGTTGTAGCACTCCAGATCACTCAGGCGCTCGGCGGCATCCTTGTCCAGCATGCCCTTCTCGACCGCCTTGGCGCGCAGGAGGTTGGCGTCCATCCCTTTGCCGTCGTCGGTGATCATCAGCAGGATGTGGTCGCCCTCCTGCTCGGCGGACAGCACCACGCGTCCGACGCGCGGTTTGCCGGCGGCCTCGCGGTCCTCCGGCGACTCGATGCCGTGGTCGACGGCATTGCGCACCAGGTGCACCAGCGGATCGGCCAGCGCCTCGACGAGGTTCTTGTCGAGGTCGGTGTCTTCGCCCACCAGCTCCAGGTTGATCTCTTTTTTCAGGTTGCGCGCCAGATCGCGAACCAGCCGCGGGAAGCGGCCGAAGACTTTCTTGATCGGCTGCATGCGCGTCTTCATCACTGCGCTCTGCAGATCGGCGGTGACCACGTCGAGGTTGGACACCGCCTTGGACATGGCCTCGTCGCCGCTGTTGGCGCCCAGGCGCACCAGGCGGTTACGCACCAGCACCAGCTCGCCGACCATATTCATGATCTCGTCGAGCCGGGCGGTATCGACCCGTACGGTGGTTTCGGCGTCGCTGGCCGGCTTCTCGGCCGGAGCCGCTGCGCGCGGCGCCGTCTCTACCTTGTTCGGCGCGGCAGCGGGCTGGCGCGGCGCGCTCTTGGCCGCTGCTGCGGGCTGAGCCACTGCCGCTACTGCAGCGACCGGCGTCACGCTCTCGGGCTCGAACTTGCCCTTGCCGTGCAGCTGATCGAGCAGCGCTTCGAATTCGTCGTCGGTGATGTTGTCGCTAGCCGCCGGTGCGCCGCTCTCGGCTACCGCAGGTGCCGGCGTCGGCGCGGTGACAGGCTCGCTGAACTGGCCCTTGCCGTGCAGTTGGTCGAGCAGCGCCTCGAATTCTTCGTCGGTGATCTCGTCGCTCGCGGCGGCTACCGGCTCTGCTGGGGTTTTCGCTTCGGCGGGCGCGGCACTGAACTGGCCCTTGCCGTGCAGCTGGTCGAGCAGCGACTCGAATTCATCGTCGGTGATTTCATCGCTCGCCGCCGCTGAGGATTCGACCGCAGCCGGCGTATCGAGGGCCTGCAGCAGTTGCTCGAACTCGTCGTCCACCGCCACCGGCGCCGCGGCTTCCGCGGCTTCCGCGGCTACGCTGGGGCTGTGCGCCGACGCCGGCTCGGCCAGACGCGCCAGCGCCGCCAGCAGCTCAGGGGTTGCCGGGGTCGGCTCGACGCGCTCGCGAACCTGACTGAACATCGCATTGACGGCATCCAGCGCCTGCAACACCACGTCCATCAGCTCGGAATCCACCCGGCGCTCGCCCTTGCGCAGGATGTCGAAGACGTTCTCGGCGATGTGGCAGCATTCCACCAGCTCGTGCAGCTGCAGAAAGCCCGCCCCGCCCTTGACCGTGTGGAACCCGCGAAAAATTGCATTGAGCAACGCCATGTCGTCGGGGCTGCTTTCCAGCTCGACCAACTGCTCTGACAACAGTTCGAGAATCTCGCCGGCCTCTACCAGGAAATCCTGGAGGATTTCTTCATCGGCGTCGAAGCTCATATTGCAATTCCCCTAAAAGCCCAGGCTCGAAAGCAGATCGTCCACGTCGTCCTGTCCGGATACGACGTCCTCACGTATATCGGCATGCATCTGCGGACCTTCACCGTTGGAAGGCTGTTTCTCTTGTTTTTTCTTTTCCTGCTCGGCGCGCATCGCGTCGCGGTCGTGCTGGATGCCGGCCACGCGATCGACCTGCCCGGCCATCGCCACCAGGTTGACCAGATTGCTCTCCAGTTCGGTGATGAGCCGCGTGACGCGCTTGATCACCTGCCCGGTCAGGTCCTGGAAGTCCTGCGCCAGCATGATTTCGCTGAGGTTCTGCGACAGCTGGCTGCCGTCGTTCATCGAGCGCTGCAGGTACTGGTCGATGCGCCGGACCAGCTCGCGGAACTGCTCGGCGCTCATCTCGCGGCGCATGAAGCGCTGCCAGTCGGCGGTCAGGCTCTGGGCTTCGTAACTGATGTAGTTCACCAGCGGCGCCGACTCCTCGACCAGATCCATGGTGCGGTTGGCGGCCTTCTCGGTCATCGCCACCACGTAGGAAAGCCGGTCGGTCGCATCGGTGATCGGCGACGGATCCCCGCCCGTGGCGCAGGTGTCCATCTCGAGTTTGACGATGGCGTTGTGCAGTTCGCGGGTGAGCTTGCCAACTTCTTGATAGAGCCCCTGATCGCGGGCCTGGTTGAGCTCGTTGAACATCTGCGCCGCGTCGTCGAAACGGCCCTGCTGCAGGCTTTCAATCAGCTGCGGTGCATTGGCCTGCAGAGTCGCTTCGAACTCCGCCAGGCGTTGGTCTGCTTGCGTCATAGTGCCCTCGCGGCGTTGCTGCTTCAGCCGTTGACGCGCTCGAAGATCTTTTCGATCTTCTCCTTGAGCACCTGGGCAGTGAAGGGCTTGACCACGTAGCCGTTGACGCCGGCCTGGGCCGCTTCGATGATCTGGTCGCGCTTGGCCTCGGCGGTCACCATCAGCACCGGCAGGTGCTTGAGGCGCTCGTCGGCACGCACGTGGCGCAGCAGGTCGATGCCGCTCATGCCCGGCATGTTCCAGTCGGTGACGAGAAAGTCGAAGCTGCCGCTCTTGAGCATCGGCAACGCGGTGGTGCCGTCGTCGGCCTCGGCGGTGTTGGTGAACCCCAGGTCGCGCAGGAGGTTCTTGATGATGCGTCTCATCGTCGAGAAGTCATCGACGATGAGGATTTTCATGTTCTTGTCCAAGTCGACCTCCGTAAATCCCAAAATCTCGGCAACCGAGCACGTCTCGCAGTGATGATCCGGTCAGCTCGCCCGCCATTCGCCGAGGCGGGCACGCAGACGGGCCGCACACTGGCTATGCAACTGGCTGACTCGCGACTCGCTGACGCCGAGCACCTGACCGATTTCCTTCAAATTCAACTCTTCGTCGTAGTACAGCGACAGCACCAGCTTTTCGCGTTCGGGCAGGTTGGTGATGGCATCGGCCAGCGCCTGCTGGAAGCGCTCGTCCTCGAGATCGCGAAACGGCTCGGAATGAGTGCTGGCGGCATCGTCGTGCAACTCGTCATGCTCGCCGTCCTGCAACAGGTCGTCGAAGCTGAACAGGCGGCTGCCCAGGGTATCGCCGAGGATGCCGTAGTACTCATCGAGGCTGAGTTTAAGTTCGGCCGCAACCTCGTGATCTTTAGCGTCACGCCCGGTTTTCGCTTCGATGACGCGAATCGCCTCGCTGACCATGCGCGAGTTGCGATGCACCGAGCGTGGCGCCCAGTCGCCCTTGCGCACCTCGTCGAGCATGGTGCCGCGGATGCGGATGCCGGCGTAGGTCTCGAAGCTGGCGCCCTTGCCGGCGTCGTACTTCTTCGCCGCCTCGAGCAGGCCGATCATCCCGGCCTGAATCAGGTCGTCAACCTGGACACTGGCCGGCAGACGAGCCAGCAGGTGATAGGCGATGCGCTTGACCAGCGGCGCATACTGGTCGATCAAACGATGCTGAGCATCCTTTGCCTGAGCCTTGCTGTAATACATAGCGAATCCGGCAGCTGTCATTCGTGAGTATCGTTCGCCGGCCTGATCAGGCGCTCGACGAAGAATTCAAGATGCCCGCGCGGCGTGGCCGGCAGCGGCCAGGTGTCGACCTTCTGCGCGATGGCCTTGAACGCCAATGCGCATTTGGACCGCGGATAGGCCTCGTAGACTGCACGCTGCTTCTGTACGGCCTTGCGCACGGATTCATCGTAGGGAATCGCGCCGACATATTGCAGCGCGACGTCGAGGAAGCGCTCGGTGACCTTGGTCAGCTTGGCGAACAGGTTGCGCCCTTCCTGCGGCGCGTGCGCCATGTTGGCCAGCACGCGGAAGCGATTGATGCCGTAGTCGCGGTTGAGCAGCTTGATCAGCGCATAGGCGTCGGTGATCGAGGTCGGCTCGTCGGTGACCACCAGCAGCACCTCGTGTGCGGCGCGCACGAAGCTGATCACCGCCTCGCCGATGCCGGCGGCCGTGTCGATGATCAGCACGTCGAGGTCGTCGATCTCGCTGAAGGCCTGGATCAGCCCGGCGTGCTGCAACGAGGACAGCTGCACCATGCTCTGCGTGCCGGATGCCGCCGGCACGATGCGGATGCCGCCCGGCCCCTGGATCAGCACGTCGCGCAGGTCGCATTCACCGGCGATCACGTCGGCGAGCGTGCGCTTGGTGGTCAGCCCCAGCAGCACATCGACGTTGGCCAGCCCGAGGTCGGCGTCGAGCAGCACCACGCGCCGGCCGAGCTCGGCCAGCGCCAGTGCCAGATTGACCGACACGTTGGTCTTGCCGACGCCACCCTTGCCGCCGGTCACCGCAATCACCTGTACGGGATGCATAGCCATGTTCAAACGCCTATATGTTGCGCGGCCCGCAAGGCCGGCGATGCATCCAGCTCGAATGCATCTGGTTTATCCGAGTAACGCACTGCCGCTTCAGCCCGCCTGCCGCGATGCTTCGTTGTACAGGCCGGCGAACATATCGGCCATCGTTTCCTCGCTCGGCTCCTCACCGGATTGCAGGCTCACCGCCCGGCTGACCAGTTGATGGCTGCGCGGCAGGTGCAGGTCATCGGGAATACGCGGCCCGTCGGCCAGGTAGGCTATCGGCAGGTGCTGGCTGATCGTTAGTCCGAGCACATCGCCGAGCGAGCCGGCCTCGTCGAGCTTGGTCAGGATGCACCCGGCCAGGCCGCAGCGACGATAGTTGTGCCACGCCGCCTTGAGCACCTGGCTCTGGCTGGTGGCGGCCAGCACCAGGTAGTTCTTCGATTTCACGCCACGCTCGGACAGCGCTTCGAGCTGCATGCGCAGGGTCGGGTCGCTGGCCGGCAGGCCGGCGGTGTCGATCAGGATGATCCGCTTGCGCGCCAGCGGCGCCAGCGTCTTGCTCAACGGCTGCGACGGATCGATCTGCAGCACCGGCACATCGAGGATGCGGCCGAGCGTCTTGAGTTGCTCCTGCGCGCCGATGCGGTAGTTGTCCATGCTTGCCAGCGCGATGTTCTGCGCGCCGTACTTCAAGACGTAACGGGCCGCCAGCTTGGCCAGCGTGGTGGTCTTGCCGACGCCGGCCGGCCCGACCAGGGCGATTACCCCGCCCTCTTCCAGCGGTTCGTGCTTGCTGACCTTGATCGCCTGCGCCAGGTGCGCCAGCAGCATGCGCCAGGCCTGGCGTTGATCGGCGATGGTGGCGACCTTTTCCAGCAGGCTGCGCGACAGCTCGGCCGGCAGGCCGAGACGCTGCAGGCGGCGCCAGAGCCCGGCCTGCTGCGGCCGCCGGCTCTGCTCCTGACCCCAGGCGATGGAGCCGAGCTGCACTTCGATCAGCTCACGTAGGCCTTGCAGTTCGGTGCACATGCTCTCGAAGGCGCGCGTATCGACCGGCGCACTGGCAGCGGGCTGCGGTGCGGTGGCCGGCTGCTCGTCAAGCAGTTGACGGTCCTGGCCCGCCTTCACGCGGCTCGGCGCGCTCAGTTCGGCATGCGCCGAGGCGATGCGCGCCTGGGTCTTGCGCAGCTCGGCTTCCAGCACGGGGTTGGGTTTGTTCGCTTGCGGCGCGGCCTGCATCGGGTAATCGAGCACGGCAGTCAGCTCGACACCGCCGGCGACCCGACGATTGCCGATGATCACGGCATCGGCGCCCAGCTCGTCGCGCACCATCTTCATGGCGATGCGCATATCGGCGGCGAAGAAACGTTTGACCTGCATGGTCTGCACCCTCGATTAATTCTGACCCACCGTCGCAACGATGGTGACCTGCTTGTTGTCCGGAATTTCCTGGTAGGCCAGTACGTGCATGTTCTGTACGGCCAGCCGGGCGAAGCGGGACAACATCGCGCGAACCGGTCCGGCCACCAGCAGGATCGCCGGCTTGCCGAGCATTTCCTGGCGCTGCGCCGCCTCTACCAGCGAGCGCTGCAACTTCTCTGCCATCCCCGGTTCCAGCAGGATGCCATCTTCGGCGCCCTGTCCGGCCTTCTGCAGGCTATTGAGCAAGATCTGTTCCAATCGTGGCTCCAGGGTGATCACAGGCAGCTCCGGCTCTAGTCCCACGACGTTCTGCACGATCGCGCGGGACAGCGCGACGCGCACCGCCGCCACCATCGCGGCGGGATCTTGACTCTTGCTGGCGACATTGGCGATGGCTTCGGCGATGGTGCGGATGTCGCGCACCGGCACCTGCTCCTGCAGCAGCGCCTGCAACACCTTGAGCAGCGTGGACAGCGAAATCATTCCCGGCACCAGCTCCTCGGCCAGCTTGGGCGAACTACGCGCGAGCAGTTGCAGCAACTGCTGGACCTCCTCGTGGCCGAGCAGTTCATGCGCGTGCTTGAACAGCACCTGATTGAGATGGGTGGCCACCACCGTGCTGGCGTCCACCACGGTATAGCCGAGCGACTGCGCCTGGTCGCGCTGGCTGCCCTCGATCCACACCGCTTCCAGGCCGAACGCCGGGTCCCTGGCCGCGATGCCGTTGAGCGGGCCGAACACCTGGCCCGGGTTGATCGCCAGCTCGCGATCCGGGTAGACCTCCGCCTCGGCCAGACTCACGCCCATCAGCGTCAGGCGATAGGCATTGGGCAGCAGGTCGAGGTTGTCGCGGATATGCACCGACGGCATGAGAAAACCCAGGTCCTGCGACAACTTCTTGCGCACGCCCTTGATCCGCGCCAGCAGCTGGCCGCCCTGGTTGCGATCGACCAGCGGAATCAGCCGGTAGCCAACCTCCAGACCGACCATGTCCACCGGAGTGACGTCATCCCAGCCCAGCTCCTTGGTTTCCGCCGCGCGCTGCGCCGGCAGCAGCTCCTGCTGCTTCTGCACTTCCTGCTCGGTCTGCTGCTTGACGCGCTTCTGCCGATGCCAGATCCAGTAGGCGCCACCGGCGGCGAGCGCACCGAGGCCGAGGAATGACAGGTGCGGCATGCCCGGCACCAGGCCCATCGCGATCATGATCGCCGCCGATACGGCCAGCGCCTTGGGCGAGGCGAACATCTGCCGGTTGACCTGCTGGCCCATGTCCTCGGAGCTGGTGACCCGCGTCACCATGATCGCCGCCGCGGTGGACAGCAGCAGCGAGGGGATCTGCGCCACCAGGCCGTCACCGATGGTCAGCAGCGCGTAGACCTTGCCGGCCTCGGCGAAGCTCAGACCGTGCTGCGCCATGCCGATGCCGATGCCGCCGAGCAGGTTGATGAAGAGGATCAGCAGGCCGGCGATGGCGTCACCGCGCACGAACTTGCTGGCACCATCCATCGAGCCGTAGAAGTCCGCCTCGGAAGCCACCTCGACCCGGCGCTTCTTCGCCTCGGCCTGGTCGATCAGCCCGGCGTTGAGGTCAGCATCGATGGCCATCTGCTTGCCGGGCATCGCGTCGAGGGTGAAGCGCGCGCTCACCTCGGAGATGCGCCCGGCGCCCTTGGTGACCACCACGAAGTTGATGATCATCAGGATCGCGAACACCACGATACCGACCACGTAGTTGCCGCCGATCACCACGTTGCCGAAGGCTTCGATCACATGGCCGGCCGACGTGCCGCCTTCATGACCGTGGATCAGCACCACCCGCGTGGAGGCGACGTTGAGCGCCAGGCGCAGCAGCGTGGCGACCAGCAGGATGGTCGGGAACACCGCGAAATCCAGCGGGCGCAGCGCATAGACGCTGACCAGCAGCACCACAATCGACAGCGCGATGTTGAAGGTGAACAGCACGTCGAGCAGGAACGGCGGCACGGGCAGCATCATCATGCCCAGCATCACCAGCAACAGCAGCGGCACCCCGAGGTTGCCGCGACCGACACTCGTCAGGTTGTTGCGCATGTTGATGAGTTGCGTGCGATCCAACGTGGCCCCCGGCAGCAAGTTTTTTGACGCCCGATGCGCCCTGCCGTGGGCTATAGCAAGAAGGGGTCCAACTTGGCGGCGCCGCCGCGGACTGGCGCATTCGGTCCAGTTGAACTCAACTGAAGCAGGCGCTTCGGGACGTCTCGCCGCATGCAGACGAACCCGACCGGTGTCGCGCAGTCAGACCTTCGACCGGCGGAACAGCTCCGCCCGGCCCAACCTGCAAGGAGACAATCGATGAAACAGTGGATCATCGCCGCACTGGCCGGCTGCACCGCACTGACCGTCCAGGCGGAAACGCTCAGCGTTCCGCTCAAGGCCGTCAGCGCCCAGGGCATCGGCGAAGCCGTCGGCAGCGTGAAGATCGAGAGCAGCGAACATGGCCTGGTCCTGCGTCCCGAGTTGTCGGGGCTGGAGCCCGGCATTCACGGCTTCCACGTGCATGCCAAGGGCAACTGCGAGACCGCCGAGATCGACGGCAAGGTCACCCCGGCGGGTGCTGCCGGCGGCCACTGGGACCCGAAGAATACTGGCAAGCACGGCGAGCCTTGGGGCGACGGCCACATGGGCGACCTGCCCGCGCTCTATGTCGACAAGGATGGCAAGGCCAGCCAGCCGGTGCTGGCCCCGCGCCTGAAGAGCCTGGGCGACATCAAGGGACTGGCGCTGATGGTGCATCAGGGCGGCGACAACCATGCCGACCATCCACAGCCGCTCGGCGGCGGCGGCGCCCGCGTCGCCTGCGGGGTGATCGAATAAACCCGCCCTAGCCACTTGAGGCTTGTGGCTTGCCGCTGCCCTATTCGTCGCGGCGCAGGTCTGGCGGAATCGGCAGATCGTTCAGCGGATCGGGCCGGCGGCCCTTGCCGGCGCGGTACTGGCGCAACTGGTAGACGTAAGCCAGCACCTGCGCCACGGCGAGGTACAGACCGGCGGGAATCTCCTGCTCCAGCTCGGTCGAGTAGTACACCGCCCGCGCCAGCGCCGGCGATTCGAGCACCGTCACGTTGTGCTCCTGGGCGATCTCGCGGATCTTCAGCGCGAGGAAATCGCCGCCCTTGGCCACCAGCATCGGCGCCCCGCCGCGCGTGCCGTCGTACTTGAGCGCCACGGCGAAGTGGGTCGGGTTGGTGATGACCACGTCGGCCTCGGGCACGGCCTGCATCATGCGCCGCTGCGCCGCCTCGCGCTGCAGCTGACGAATGCGTGACTTGACCTCCGGCTTGCCCTCGGAATCCTTGTACTCGTCCTTGACCTCCTGCTTGGTCATCATCAGCTTCTGCTTGTTGTCCCAGAGCTGGAACGGCACATCCACCGCGGCGATCAGGATCAGCCCGCAGGCCATCCACAGCGCACACCAGCCGACGATCTCGGCGCTGTGCATGATCGCCAGATGCAGCGGCTGCTTGGCGATGGAGAGCAGATCGTCCTCGTAGGCCGACAGCACCGCCAGCGCCACCAGCAGCACCACCAGAAACTTGCCGAGAGCCTTGAGCAGTTCCACCAGCGCCTTGGTGGAGAACATGCGCTTGAGCCCGGCAGCAGGATTCATCCGGCCGAAATTCGGCGCCATCGCCTTGGCGGAGAACAGCCAGCCGCCCAGCGCGATCGGCCCGACGATAGAGGCGATCAGCAGGGCGATCAGCAACGGCATGATGGCCTTCAGCGCGATCATGCCGCTGGCCGCCAGTAGCAGCGCCATGCTGCTTTCATCCAGCAGCATCTCGCGATTCAGCTCGAAGCTGCCCTGCATCATCGCCATCAGCGCCTGCGCCAGCCCGCCGCCGGAGGCCAGCA
Organism: Stutzerimonas stutzeri TS44; assembly: GCA_000263395.1. Taxonomy (GTDB): domain Bacteria; phylum Pseudomonadota; class Gammaproteobacteria; order Pseudomonadales; family Pseudomonadaceae; genus Stutzerimonas; species Stutzerimonas stutzeri_C. The sequence goes on along the minus strand of AJXE01000004.1, from coordinate 144,730 downwards.
GGCCGCCAATGCCGCCGATGGTCACGGCCACCGTATTCAGCTCGCGCGAGCGCGCGAGCTGGCCTTTCTCGCGAGATTCGCGGCGACGTTTCTCTGTGGGTTCCTCGCTTTTGTCGGCACCGCTTTCGCTTTCAGCCATCGACGGCCTCCGCGTTGCATATGAGCGTATTCATCAGCGCAGCCCCACCAGCTCGCGCAGCATGGCCAACGCCTCGCCGACGAAGATCTGGTACTGCGCCAGGATATCGGCCATGCCGAGCCAGACGATGACCAGGCCCAGCACCAGCGTCAGCGGAAAGCCGATGGAAAAGATGTTCAGCTGCGGCGCCGCGCGGGTCATCAGGCCGAACGCCAGGTTCACCACCAGCAGCGCGGTGATCGCCGGCAGCACCAGCAGCAGGCCGGCGCCGATCACCCAGCCGAGCTTGCCGGCCACCTCCCACAGATGACTGGTCGACAGCCCGCCGCCCACCGGCAGGGTCACGAAGCTCTCGGTGAGGATTTCCAGCACCACCAGATGGCCGTTCATCGCCAGGAACAGCAGGATCACCAGCATGTTGAAGAACTGGCCGAGCACCGGCACCGACACGCCGTTGGCCGGATCGACCATCGAGGCGAAACCCAGGCCCATCTGCATCGCCAGCAGTTGCCCGGAAACGATGAACACCTGGAAGAACAGCTGCAGGACGAAACCGAGCATCACGCCGATCAGAATCTGCTCGGCGATCAGCAGCAAGGCACACAGGGCTCAGCGCCTCGACCAACGGCATCGGCCCGAGCGTCGGCGCCAGCACCAGGGTGATGGCCAGCGCCAGATACAGCCGCACCCGCGGCGGCACCAGCTGCGTGCCGATGATCGGCATGCTCATCAGCAACGCGGCGATGCGAAACAGCGGCAGCAGAAACTGCGCCACCCAGCTGCCGATCTGCGCATTGCTCAGTTCCAGCATGGTTCAGCCGATGATCAGCGGAATGTTGGCGATCAGGCCCTGGGTGTACTCCATCAGCTCGCGCACCAGCCAAGGCCCGGCCCAGATCAGCGTCAGCAGCATCACCAAGAGGCGCGGCAGGAAGCTCAGGGTCTGTTCGTTGATCTGCGTGGCGGCCTGGAACATGGCCACCACCAGGCCGACCAGCAGGCTCGGCATCACCAGCACGCCGACGATCATCGCGGTCATCCACAGGCCTTCGCGAAACAGGTCCACCGCGACTTCTGGCGTCATGACGAGCCTCCTAGAGCGTGCCGAAGCTGCCGGCCAGGGTGCCGATGATCAGCCCCCAGCCGTCGACCAGCACGAACAGCATGATCTTGAACGGCAGCGAGATGATCAGTGGCGAGAGCATCATCATGCCCATCGCCATCAGCACGCTGGCCACCACCATGTCGATGATCAGGAACGGAATGAAGATCATGAAACCGATCTGGAACGCCGTCTTCAGCTCCGAGGTGACGAACGCCGGCACCAGGATGGTCAGCGGCGCCGCCTCCGGGCTGGCGATGTCGGTACGCCGCGACAGCCGCATGAACAGATCCAGATCGCTCTCGCGGGTCTGCGCCAGCATGAACGCCTTGAGCGGCACTTCGGCGCGGGTGATCGCCTCCTGCGCCGGTATCTGCTCGGCGAGGTACGGCTGCAGCGCCTCCTGGTTTATCCGCTCGAACACCGGGGCCATGATGAACAGCGTGAGGAACAGCGTCAGGCCGATGAGGATCTGGTTCGATGGTGTCTGCTGCAGGCCCAGCGCCTGGCGCAGGATGGAAAACACGATGATGATCCGCGTGAAGCTGGTCATCAGCATGACGAACGCCGGGATGAAGCTCAGCGCCGTCATGATCAACAGAATCTGCAGGCTGACCGAATACTCCTGCTGGCCCTGGGCGTCGGTGCTCAGGGTGATCGCCGGGATCGACAGCGGATTGTCGCCACGGGTCAGCAGTCCGCCCGCTTCCTGGCCGAGAGCCAGCGGGGCGACCACGGCCAGCAGCAACGCCAGCAGAATTCGCAACATCAGGGCTTGTCCTTGTGATCCTTGCCCAACAGCTCCATCAGGCGCTGGGCGAACTCTGGGTTGGCCGGTTCGGAATCGGGCAGATGCACCGGCTCCTTGAGCACGTGCAGCGGCGTGATGCGCCCGGCGGAGAGGCCGATCAGCACTTGCTCGCTGCCGACCTGCACCAGCACCAGCCGTTCGCGCGGGCCGAGTGCCTGGCTGGAAACCAGCTTGATCACCTGGGTACCGCGAGGATTCATCTGCTGGACGCGGCGCAGCAGCCAGGCCAGCAGAAAGATCAGCCCGACCACCAACAGCAGGCCGAGCAGCAGCTTGCTCAGCTGCGCCCCCATGTCGGTGCTACTCATGCTGGCAGCCGGTTCGGCAGCCAGTGCCGGCAGCGCCACCAGCAGCGCGAGAAAGGCTAGCGCGCGCATGTCAGCGCAGCTTCTTGATGCGTTCGGTGGGGCTGATCACGTCCGTCAGGCGAATGCCGAACTTCTCGTTGACCACCACCACCTCGCCGTGGGCGATCAGCGTGCCGTTGACCAGCACGTCCAGCGGCTCGCCGGCCAGCCGGTCGAGCTCCACCACCGAGCCCTGATTGAGCTGCAGCAGGTTGCGGATGCTGATCTCGGTGCTGCCGACTTCCATCGAGATGGACACCGGAATATCCAGGATCACATCCAGATTCGGCCCTTCCAGCCCCAGCGGCACGCCGCCACCGCCCTTGGGTGCGCTGGCGAAATCCTCCAGCGGGGCACGCGGAGCAGCCGGTGCCGCCGCCGGTCCCTGGTTGAGCAGCGCGTCGATGTCGTCCTGACTGGCATCGCCGGCCTCGGCCAGCGCCGCGGCCCATTCGTCGGCCAGCGCCTGCTCTTCGGGGGAAGTGTTCTGATCGTCTGCCATCGCTAGTCCTCGACCGGCTCGAATTGAGTAGAAAAGTGAGTCACCGGGTACGCACCACCGGCTCCAGCACCTGCAGGGCCAGATTGCCCTTGTGTGCGCCCAGCTTGACCTTGAAGGCCGGCATGCCGTTGGCGCGCATGATCATGTCCTCGGGCATTTCCACTGGAATCACGTCGCCCGGCTGCATGTTGAGAATGTCGCGCAGTTTCAGCTGGCGACGCACCACCGTCGCGCCGAGCGGCACGTTGACGTCGAGGATGTCCTCGCGCAGCGCCTTGATCCAGCGCTCGTCCTGATCGCTGACGTCGGACTGGAAGCCGGCGTCGAGCATTTCGCGGATCGGCTCGATCATCGAATAGGGCATGGTCACGTGCAGGTCGCCGCCGCCGCTGTCCAGCTCGATATGGAAGGTCGACACCACCACCACTTCGCTGGGGCTGACGATGTTGGCCAGCGCCGGATTCACCTCCGAGTTGATGTACTCGAAGTTGACGTCCAGCACCGCATGCCAGGCTTCCTTGAGGTCGGTGAAGGCCTGATCGAGCACCATGCGCACCACACGCAGTTCGGTGGGGGTGAATTCGCGGCCCTCGATCTTGGCGTGGCGGCCGTCGCCGCCGAAGAAGTTGTCCACCAGCTTGAACACCAGCTTGGCGTCGAGGATGAACAGCGCGGTGCCACGCAGCGGCTTCATCTTTACCAGATTGAGGCTGGTCGGCACGTACAGCGAATGTACGTACTCGCCGAACTTCATGACCTGCACACCGCCCACCGAGACGTCTGCCGAGCGGCGCAGCAGGTTGAACATGCTGATGCGGGTGTAGCGCGCGAAGCGTTCATTGATCATTTCCAGCGTCGGCATGCGCCCGCGGACGATGCGGTCCTGGCTGGTGAGGTCGTAGCTCTTGATCGCGCCCGGTTCGGAATCGCTTTCGGTATCGACCAGACCGTCATCGACGCCATGCAGCAGCGCATCGATCTCGTCTTGCGAAAGCAGGTCTTGAACAGCCATCGGCGGAACCTTCTATTGCAGTACGAAGTTGGTGAACAGTACTTGCTCGACCGCCAGCTTGCCGACTTCCTTCTGCGCCAGTTCCTGCACGCTGGAGGTCGCCTGCTGACGCAGCATTTCCTTGCCCACCGGGGTCATCAGCGCTGCGAAATCCTGGCTGGAGAACAGCATCACCAGATGATTGCGCAGCAACGGCATATGTCCTTTGAGCGCATCGAGCGCCAATTGATCGCGCGACATCAGCGCCACGCTCACCTGCATGTAGCGCTGGCGCCCCTTGTGATTGAAGTTGACCACGAAGGCCGGCATCAGCACCTCGTAGATCGCCGCCGGCTTGCCGGTCGCCGTCTGCTCGGCCTCGGCCGGTTGCTCAGCCGCCTCGTCCCCACCCTTGTCGAGGAAGAACAGCGTGCCGCCGATGGACAACCCGATGGCCAGCAGAAAGGCCACCGCGATCGCGATGATGATTTTCAACCGACCTTTGCCCGCGTCCTGCGCGTCGGCAATCGGTGGTCCGGGAGGTACCTGTTTCTTCGCCATGCCAAATATCCGTCATTCTGCGCGCGACCGCTCACTGAGACACCGTTGGAGCAACTGCTGTGCCAATGTGAGCGACGCGCTGCGCGTTAGGCCGCAGAGGATACGGCATCCCTGAAGGCGCCGCCCGGCACGCCGGCAGGAAGATAGATGACCGCTCCGGCGCGAGACGGGCCTGCGCGCCAGAGCGACGGGAAACCGGCGGCGGCCGGTCAGGCGTAGTAATCCACCAGCCCGCGGTTGCCCACGGCACGATTGCTGGCGACTTCGCTGACGCCTTGCAGCTGCTCGTCGTCGCCCGCCGTCGCGGCAGGCGACGCGCCACCGCGCCCCGCCTCGCCTTCGCCACGGCCCTGCCAGCCACGCGCCAGGGACTGATCGGAAACGTTGACGTTCATGCTCATGCCTTGCTGGTCGAACATCTCGCGCAAGCGCTGCATCTGCCCTTCGAGCGCATCGCGCACGCCGGCATGCGGGCTGAGGAAGGTGATCTGCGCCTGCTCGCGGTTCATCTCGATGCGCACCTCCATCCGCCCCAGTTCAGCCGGATCGAGCTGGATCTCCGCCGATTTGAGGTTCTGGCTGGACAGCCACATCACCCGATCCACCACCGCCTCGCTCCAGCCGGCCTGCTGCATCGCTACCGGCTGCCCCGGTACCAACGGCGTGCGCTGCGCCTGCTGAATCTGCTGGGTGATCGCCTGGCTCAGCGGGCTGGCGCGGCCGAGCGCCGGATCGGCCGGCTGACGGCTGTCCTGCGGCGCATCCAGGCCCTTCGAGACTTCACTCAGCGCAACCTCCAGCTCGACTTCCGGCTCGGGCTCGCTGCTGGCTTGCAGCAGACTGGCGAAGTCGTCCTCGGCGGGTGCCGCGGTCTCGCTCGCAGCGGCTGGCGAAACGGCGGTGGGCGCGGCCTTCAGCGTCAGGGCCGGTGCCGCGACGGTGGTCGCCGACTCGCCGGAAACATCTTCCGACACTTGCGTCTCGGCATCAGCGAGCGGCGGTGTCAGCTGCGTCTGGCCCAGCCCTGGCATCAGCGTCAGGGCCTCGGTCTGAGCGGCGGCCGGCTCGGGCGCCGGCAACTGGCCATTCAGGCCGAACAGCAGCAGCGGATCGAGTTCGCCCTCCGGCAGCGGCTCATCGCTCGCTTCCTCGCCAGGCAAGGAATTGCCGCTCTCGGCAACCGTCGGCTTCTCGGCGTCAGCGGTTGCCGTCGGCTCGCCGGCGCTCTGCTCCTCGTCGACTTTCTCGCGCGACGATGCAGAAGCATCGTCCTTGCGCTCGACAGGCTTGGTCTGGCGCTCGCGCGCATACACCTCGGAGAAGCTGGAACGCTTGCCATCGCTCGCCTCGGGCGCCGGCGACGGTTGCGCGGCGGCGGCCTTGGGACGCACTTCGAGAGTCGGGGACTTGAGCAACAGATCGGGGGAAACGGCCATGAAACATTCCGCTCAGTGTGGTTCGTGCAGAACCTTGAGCAAGTTCCGGGCCAGCAAAACCGTCAGAGAGCCGTCCGTTCAGCCGTAGCGCTGACGCTCGGCACGAAACAGGATGCCGACGATGGCGAACTCGCGCTCGATCCGCTCGATCATCGCCGGCGCTTCGACCAGCCGTTGCTCGCGGGCCAGGGTCTCCAGCTGGCAGCACAGATCGGCCAGCGCGGCGGCGCCCAGGTTGCTGCAGCTGCCCTTGAAGCTGTGTGCCGCACGCCGCAGCGTCTCGCCCTCACCGGCCTGGAAGGCTTGGCGCAGCAGGCGCAGGCGCTCCTCGGAGTCGGCCAGGAAGGTGTCCAGCAGAAGTGGGTACTCGCCTTCCATGACCGCTTGCAGCGTGACGAGTACGGCACTGTCGAGATGAGGAATGGACACCGATCCGCTCCTGGGAGAAAGGCGCTGAATTATGCCTGAGCCGACCAACGGAACTCCACGCTCAGTCCGCGCCCGTCCGCCTGCCAGGCGAAACCGTCACTGAGCTGACGGATCAACTGCAATCCCCGCCCACGCAGACATTCCACGCCGCGCGCCTCGCCCAGCGCGCGCTCGACGTCGAAGCCCGTGCCGCTGTCCTGAATGCCGATGCGCAGGCGACCACCCACTGCGTCGCACTGAATATCCAGCTCGAGACGGATGTAGCCGTCCACCAGCGCGGCCAGACGCTCGCTACGCGCCTCGTAATAGCGGGCGAAGCCGGCGGCATCGCGCTTGAGCGCCGAATCCAGGCCGAGCACGCCGTGCTCCAGCGCGTTGGAATACAGCTCGACCAGTACCGCATAAACGGCGCCGGCGCGAGGCCGCAGCTGATGGACCTGCAGCAGCACCTGCAGCAACAGCGGCAAGGGATTGCCGGCGCGCAGGCTGGCCGCACGCAACTCGAAGCGCCCGGACCAGTCGGCCGGCCGGCCTTCCTTCGGCGCACCGAACGACAACGGCAGCTGCAGCGCCACCATCTTCTCGCTCAGATCGACCTCGACCAGGCTGAGGTCGTCGCGCAGCTGGCCGTGAAACGCCAGCAGCGCCTCCTCAATCTCGTCGAACAGCCGCTTCGCATCGTGGTTGGCATCGAGAACGGCCAGCAGGCGTTGCTCGCCGAACAACTCGTCGCGCGCATTGCTGCTCTCCACCACGCCGTCGGACAGCAGCAGCAGGCGGTCGCCGAGTTTCAGCGGGTGGCTCTCGAAGTGCGCATCGAACGCGCCCGGCGCCAGCACGCCCAGCGGCAGATGACGCGACACCAGTGCCACGCGCTCACCGTCGGGGCGAATCAGGTAGCCGTCCGGCAGCCCGCCGTTCCAGACATTCAGCACGCCCTGGGTGAGGTTGATGTCCAGCAGTGTGGCGCAGCAGAACATCTCCACCGGCAGGATCTGCTTGAGCTTGGCATTCAGCTCACGAAGGATGTCCTTGGCCGCGTAGCCCTTGGCGGTCATGCCGTAGAAGGTCTCGGCCAGCGGCATGGCGCCGATCGCCGCCGGCAGGCCGTGGCCGGTGAAGTCGCCCAGCAGCACGAACATCTGCCCGGTCGGCGACTGCGCCGCCAGCAGCAGGTCGCCGTTGAACAGCGCTCGCGGCGATTGCCGGTAGCGGATGTTCGGCGCGCCCAGGCAACCGGCATGCGCCACCTTGTCGAAGACCGCCTTGGCCGCCCGCTGCTCGTCGAGCAGCTGCTGGTTGCGCCGGGCGATCAGGTCGCGTTGCTCGACCACCGTCGCCTGCAGTCGACGCAGCCGATGCATGGCCTTGATCTTGGCTTCGAGAATCACCGGGTTGTACGGCTTGACGATGAAGTCGTCGCCACCGGCTTCCAGACAGCGCACCAGCGCCTGGTTCTCGCTGAGCGAGGTGAGGAAGATGATCGGCACCAGCTCGTCGCCGGCCAGACTCTTGATCCGCCGCGCCGCCTCGAAGCCGTCCATCAACGGCATCAGCGCATCCATCAGCACCAGCTGCGGACGCTCGCGTTCGTAGAGCGCTACGGCTTCCAGGCCGTCGCCGGCGGTCAGCACATGGTGGCCCTGGCGGGCGATGATGGTCGACAGCAGCATCCGATCGACCGGGCTGTCCTCGGCGATCAGGATGGTCAGGCGCATCGGCACCTCAGGCGATCACGAACAGTTGTTCGAAGTTGGACACCGAAAGGATCTTGCGCACGTCGGCATTGCAATTGAGCAGCCGGACGTCGGCTTCATCGCCGCCGGCATGGTCGCGCAGCAGCAACAGCATGCCGAGCGCCGAGCTGTCGAGATAGGTCGCGCCCTGCAGATCGACGACATAGCGCTCGGGCGTGACGTCCTGACGCTGGTACGCATCGCGGAATGCCTGGTGGGCGTTGAAATCGAAGCGTCCGCTGATAGCGATCGTCAGTTCGCGCCCATCGGCCGATGGTTGAGAAGTAATGGTCATGTAGCACTCCCTGATCCGAAACGGGGTCTTGCCAGACCGCCATGCGCCACGTGAAAACGACTGTGCCTGCCGGCAAACCGGGCAAGGCTGCACGGCGCTGAATGGGCGCGTACCAGCGATCTGTCGCGGGCTGCTGCGATGATACCCGAGAAGATTTAGCATTCAGACCCTACAGCGGCAAGCTCAATCCTGCCGCGGTCGTCCTACCAGCCGCTGCGAGAACTCGTCGAGCAGTTTCTGCTCGCGCTTGTCGGCCGCGACGCGCGCCTCGCGCAAGTAACCCTCCACCAGCTTGCTCAGCCCTTCGAGCCGCGCGTGCCGCTGCTGCCACTGGCTTCGCAGCTTGGCCAGGTTGTCGCGATGCCAGGCCACGCTGCGCTGCTGCTGGCCGATGGCCGATTCGAGCTGGGACAGAAAACGCTGATAGTTCATCAGCCACTGGCCGGAAACGCCCTGGCTGCCCTGGCGCAGCCACTGCTGCTGGTAATCGCTGAAATACTGTTCGAGTTCGCCGAGCTTGGCCTCGGCCTGCGACAGCTGCATCTGCCCCTGGCCGAGCATACGCGCGGCGTCGCGCTCGGCCTTCTGCGCCATCTCGATCACCGGCGCCAACCGGTCGGCACGACTGGTTGCCACGGATTACGCGCCCTGACGCGGTGCGAATACCGCGGCCAGCTGTGCCGCGCTTTCCTCCAGCCGCTCGCTTTCGTTCAGCCCCTGGCGCAGATAGCGAACCATCTCGGCCTGGCGGGCGATGGCGAGGTCGGTGTCCGGGTCGCCGCCGGGCACATAGGCACCGACGCTGATCAGGTCGCGACTCTGCTGGTAACGCGACCACAGCTGCTTGAAACGCTGCGAGGCGCGCACATGCTCGGCATCGACCACTTGCGGCATGACCCGGCTGATCGACGCTTCGATATCGATGGCCGGGTAGTGGCCCTCCTCGGCCAGCCGCCGCGACAGCACGATGTGGCCGTCGAGCACGCCGCGCGCGGCATCGGCGATCGGGTCCTGCTGATCGTCGCCTTCGGAGAGTACCGTGTAGAACGCGGTGATCGAACCGCCGCCCTGCTCGGCATTACCGGCGCGCTCGACCAGACTCGGCAGCTTGGCGAACACCGATGGCGGATAGCCCTTGGTCGCCGGCGGCTCGCCGATGGCCAGGGCGATTTCGCGCTGGGCCTGGGCGTAGCGGGTCAGCGAATCCATCAGCAGCAGCACGTTCTTGCCCTTGTCGCGGAAGTACTCGGCGATGCGGGTGCAGTACTGCGCGGCACGCAGACGCATCAGCGGCGCCTCGTCGGCGGGCGATGCGACCACCACCGAGCGCTTGAGGCTCTCCTCACCGAGGATGTGTTCGATGAATTCCTTGACCTCGCGCCCGCGCTCGCCAATCAGGCCGACGACGATGATGTCCGCCTCGGTGAACTTGGTCATCATGCCCAGCAGCACCGACTTACCGACGCCGGTACCGGCGAACAGCCCCAGGCGCTGGCCGCGGCCGACCGTGAGCAGGCCGTTGATGCTGCGGATGCCGACGTCCAGCGGCTCGCTGATCGGGTGGCGCTTGAGCGGGTTGATCACCGGACCATCCATCGGCACCCAGTCTTCGGCGCGCATGCCGCCCTTGCCGTCCAGCGCGCGGCCGGCGCCGTCGAGCACCCGGCCAAGCATCGACATGCCCATCGGCAGGCGACCGGTGTTGGGCAGCGGCACCACCCGCGCACCCGGCGCGATACCGGCGAGACTGCCGACCGGCATCAGATAGAGCTTGCCGCTGGAGAAGCCCATGACCTCGGCCTCGACCTCGGTCGGGTGGTAGCTGTCGTCGTTGATCACCCGGCAGCGGCTGCCGACCGCGGCGCGCAGGCCTTCGGCCTCCAGCGTCAGGCCGACCATGCGCAGCAGACGGCCTTCGAGAATCGGCTGACTGGGCAGCTTGACCGCCTCCGTGTAGCAGGCCAGGCGCCGGGCGAAACTGACCCGGTCAAGGCGCATCGGGGCTGGTCCAGATCGAGGTGCAGGTCAGCCGCCGGCGGATGGGTGGCGTTCTCGCGCTGTTGCTCGAACAGCTGCTTGATCGCCTGGCTCAGGCGCGTCTCGACGCTGGCATCGATGCGGCTGTGTTCGGTCTCGATGAGGCAGCCGCCGGGCAGCAGGCTGGCGTCTTCGAGAATCCGCCAGCTCTCCTCGTGGCGCTCGCGCAGCGCCTTGATCAGCTCGAAATCCTGCGGATTGACGTGAATATGCACGTTCTGCGCGCCCATCGGCAGCAGCTTGAGCGCTTCGCGCAGCACCTGGCGGATCTGGCTGGAATCGATCAGCAGATCACGCTGGATCACCTCGCGCGACAGGTGGCTGACCAGCGTGACCAGCGCGTGTTCGAGGTTGCGATCCTGCTCGGCGATCGGCTCGAGCAGCTGCGTCATCAGCTGTTCCAGGCTCTGCAGGCGTGCGGCCAGCGCCGTTTCGGCCTCCTGGCGCGCCTTCAGCTGGCCGGCGTGGAAGCCGTCCTTCTCGCCGGTGGCGAAGCCTTCGTTGTAGGCCTCCTGGCGAATCGCCTCCAGCTCGTCGAGCGTCAAGGGTTTGACTTCCTCGACCGGCACCTCTTCGCTATGCGCCAGTTCTTCGGCTGCGACCGGCTCCGTTTCGACGGGCTCATCGGCTGCCGCGCCCTCGGCGTCGAAGCTGGGCAGCGCCCAGCGGTCGAACAGCCGCACGTCCTGGGCACGGATCACATCGCTGGGATTGTCCTTGGCCACGGCTTAAACCATTTCCTCGCCGCCCTTGGCGCCCAGGACGATCTCCCCGGCTTCGGCCATGCGGCGGGCGATGGTGAGGATTTCCTTCTGCGCGTTCTCGACTTCGCTGACGCGCACCGGGCCCTTGGCTTCCAGGTCGTCGCGCAGCAGTTCGCCGGCGCGCTTGGACATGTTCTTGAAGACCTTCTCCTTGATCGCTTCGTCGGCGCCCTTGAGCGCCAGCACCAGCACGTCGGAGGAAACCTCGCGCAGCAGGATCTGGATGCCGCGGTCGTCGACATCGGCCAGGTTGTCGAAGACGAACATCAGGTCCTCGATCTGCGTCGACAGGTCTTCGTCGACATCGCGGATGGCGTCCATCAGCTGGCCTTCGATGGAGCTGTCGAGGTAGTTCATGATGTCGGCGGCACGCTTCACACCGCCGAGGCTGGCGCGGCTGGTGTTGGTGTTGCCGGAGAACTGCTTCTCGAGGATCAGGTTGAGTTCCTTCAGCGCCGCCGGCTGCACGGTGTTGAGCGACGATACGCGCAGCACGATGTCCAGACGCACCTTGTGGTCGAAGTGCGACAGCACCTCGCCGGCCTGATCGGGGTCCAGATAGGCCACCACGATGGCCTGAATCTGCGGGTGCTCGTAGCGGATCACGTCCGCCACGGCGCGCGGCTCCATCCATTTCAGGCTGTCCAGGCCGCTGGTGTTGCCGCCCAGCAGGATGCGGTCGATCAGGCCGCCGGCCTTGTCCTCGCCCAGCGCCTGGGTGAGCATCTTGCGGATGTAGCCGTCGGAGCCGACGCCGAGGCTGGTCTGGTCGCCGACGATCTCGACGAATTCGCTCATCACCCGCTCGACCTGCTCGCGGTGGATGTTGCGCATCTGCGCCATCGCCGTGCCGACCCGCTGCACCTCTTTCGGACCGAGGTGACGCAGCACCTGCGCGGCATCGGTTTCGCCCAGCGACAGCAGCAGGATTGCGGCCTTGTCGACCTTGTTGAGCTTGGTTTGAACCCGGTTCTCACTCATCGGCGTTGATCCACTCTTTCACCACCTGGGCGACCCGTCCCGGATCTTCGGCCACCAGGTTCTTGATCGCGTTGAGCTGGGCTTCGTATCCCTCGCTCGGACTCGGCAACAGGATGTTCTGCGGGCCGCTCAGGCTGACGCGGTCGTTGGCCAGCGCGCCATCGACGCCGTCCATGTCTCCCAGTTCGACATCGCCGTCGCCAATGTTCTGCAATTCCTTGCCCTTGCCGGCATGGGTCAGGTTGTTCAGCACCGGCCGCAGCACGCCGAACACCAGCACCAGGATGAACAGCACGCCCAGCACCTGCTTGACCACATCCCAGAACCACGGCTGCGAGTAGAACGGAATGTCGACCACCGCATCGTCGAAGGAGTCCGCGACGAAGGCGGTATTGATCACGCTGACACTGTCGCCGCGGCTGGCGTCGAAGCCGACGGCGTCCTGCACCAGGCGGGTGAAGCGCGCCAGGTCGTCGGCGGTCCACGGCGTACGGGTGACTTCCCCGGCGGCATTGGTCATGACCTGATCATCGACCACCACCGCCACCGACAGCCGGCGCAGACGCCCCTGCTGCAGCTTGGTGTAGCTGATGGAGCGATCCAGCTCATAGTTGCGGGTGGCCTGCTCGCGCTTGTCCGAGGGATACGGCGCCAGCATCGGCTGACCGGTCGCCGGGTCCATGATCTGCTGACCGTTGGCATCCAGCAGCGGCTGACCAGGCGCCACGGCACCTGCGGCCGCGGCCTGCTGCCTGGCCTGCTCCGGCGCGGAAGCGGGGCCCGGCGGCTGATTGCTCAGTGCTCCCGGCACGCCCTGCGGCGGCAGGCTGCTCTGGCGCTGCTCGTTGACGCTCTGCTCGCTGCGCAGTGCCGGCTGGTCGGGGTTGAAGGTTTCCGAGGTGGACTCCACCGCACTGAAATCGACGTCCGCCGAGACTTCCGCCTTGTAGCGGCCGCTGCCCAGCACCGGCTGCAGGATGTTGTGCACGCGCTGGGTGTAGAGCCCTTCCATGCGTCGGCTGTAGTCGAACTGCTTGCCGGCCATGGTCAGCTCGGACAGCTCCTGCTGGTCGGACAGCAGGTTGCCCTTCTGGTCCACCACAGTGATCTGCGACTTGCTCAGCTCCGGCACGCTGGTGGCGACCAGGTTGATGATCGCCATCACCTGGCTCGGCTCCAGCGAACGGCCCGGGTACAGCTCGACCAGCACCGAGGCGCTGGGCTTGCGTTCGTCACGGACGAACACCGAACTCTTGGGGATCGCCAGGTGCACTCGCGCACCCTTGACGTTGTTCAGGCTGGACACGGTGCGCGCCAGTTCGCCTTCCAGGCCGCGGCGATAACGGGTCGCCTCCATGAACTGGCTGGTGCCCAGGCCCTGCTCCTTGTCGAGAATTTCAAAGCCGATGTTGCTGTCGGCGGGCGCAATGCCGGCACCGGCGAGCTTCAGCCGGGCGCGCGCCAGGTCGTCGGCCTTGACCAGCAGCGCGCCGGAATTGGGTTCGACGGTGTAGGCGATATCCGCCGCGGCGAGAGTCTCCATCACCTGATTGGCGTCCATACCAGCCAGGCTGCCGAGCAGCGGGCGGTAGTCCGGCTGCTGCGACCAGAGCACCACGGCGAAACCGATGGCGACGCTCGCCGCCAGCCCGACCAGCAGGCCGATCTGGCGCAGCATCGACATCTCGGAGAGATTTTCCAGGAACGACAGCCCCAGCAGCGGCTTCTTCGCCTCTACCGCGCCGCTCTGCACCGGAACGTTGCTCACCGCATCAGCCATAATTCAATCCGCCTCACACCGGCATCTGCATGATGTCTTGATAGGCCTGGACCAGCTTGTTACGCACTTGGGTCAGGGCCTGGAAAGAAACGCTGGCCTTCTGCGAGGCGATCATTACTTCGGTCAGGTCGACGCCGCCCTGCCCCATCTCGAAGGCGGAGGACATCTGACTGGAAACCTGCTGGGTTTCGTGCACCTTGTTCACCGCCTGGCCGAGCATGTCGGAGAAGCTCGGCGCACCGGCTTCCTGTACCGGCGCCTCGGGCTTGGTGCGTGCCATGGCATCGGTCTGCATGGCCCGCATTTCCAGCATCAAGCGATTGAATTGGACACCCTGACTCATCTACTTCCTCCAACAGCCACGGTTTTTTGACGCTACGTGGCAGGCAGTGAGTAGATAGCAACAAGGGTGCCAGAAACTGTGACATGCGCTGCCGCCGGCCCCTCCCTTCGTCCGACTGCGAACACCGACACTGTTCCGGCGAACCCGGCGCCGGCTGTACTGCATGGCGCGCGCATCGCGCCGGTAGGCTAGCCTGCAGATTCGCCCCGGCCCGGCCGGCGGCGCCCCGTCGGCCCGCACAAGAACAAGCACCATGACCGAATCCGTCCGCCTCGGACTACGCCCCCTCGGCGACAGCTCGCCCTCGACCGTCATTGCCGGCTTCATCGCCATGCTGACCGGCTACACCAGCTCGCTGGTGCTGATGTTCCAGGCCGGCCAGGCAGCGGGCCTGAGCGCCGGGCAGATCTCCTCGTGGATCTGGGCGTTGTCGATCGGCATGGCGATCTGCAGCGTCGGCCTGTCACTGCGCTACCGCACGCCGGTGGTGGTCGCCTGGTCGACGCCCGGAGCCGCCCTGCTGATCGCCAGCCTGCCCGGCGTGCCCTACGCGGAGGCGATCGGCGCCTACATCTTCGCCTCGCTGCTGATCGTGCTGTGTGGGCTGACCGGCAGCTTCGAACGATTGATGCGCCGCGTCCCCGCCTCGCTCGCCGCGGCGCTGCTGGCCGGCGTGCTGTTCAACATCGGCAGCGAGATTTTCCGCGCCGTGCCTGCCCAGCCGCTGCTGGTGCTGGGCATGTTCTTCACCTACCTGCTGGGCAAACGGCTGCTGCCGCGCTATGCGGTGCCGGGCGCACTGGTGGTCGGCTGCGTGCTGGCGGCCATGCAGGGACTGCTGGATTTCAGCGGCCTGCGTCTGGAGCTGGCGGTGCCGGTATGGACCACGCCGGCGCTGTCGTTTGCCGCGATTCTCAGCATCGGCATCCCGCTGTTCGTCATCGCGATGGCGTCGCAGAACATGCCGGGGCTGGCGGTGCTGCGTGCCGAGGGTTACGACGTGCCGGCCTCGCCGCTGATTTCGGTGACCGGCATCGCCTCGGTGCTACTGGCGCCGTTCGGCTCGCACGGCATCCATCTGGCGGCGATCACCATGGCGATCTGCGCTGGTCCCGAGGCCCATCCAGACCCACGCAAACGCTACACGGCGGCGGTGTGGTGCGGGGTGTTCTATGGCATCGCCGGGATCTTCGGCGCGACCCTGGCGGCACTGTTCGCGGCGTTTCCGGCGGCGCTGGTGCTGTCGATCGCGGCGCTCGCGCTGCTCGGCTCGATCGGCGCGGGGCTGACCCAGGCCATGCAGCAGCCGCATGAGCGCGAGGCGGCGCTGATCACCTTCATGGTGACCGCTTCCGGGCTGACGCTGCTCGGCATCGGCGCGGCGCTATGGGGGTTGATTGCGGGGGTGGTGACCTTGCTGGTGCTTAGCAAGCGGGACTGAGCGGGCCTGGTTCCGGCGCCGCTCCGGGGCGGTCCGGCGGCGGGCAAGGAACCGGCAGGGCGAAGCCAGAGGCATCGCCGCACTCGAGGATCGCCCCGCTCCTTCGCTCGCACCAGAACGCTAGATCGCCGTCGCCCCACCATCCACCGCCAGCGCATGACCCGTGGTAAACGCCGCGCCATCGCTGCACAGATAGAGCACCGCTGCCGCGATCTCCTCGACCTTGCCGATACGCCCCACCGGATGCATCGCCGCGGCGAACTCCGCCTTGCGCGGATCGGCCTCGTAGGCGCGGCGGAACATGTCGGTGTCGATGACTGCCGGGCACACCGCGTTCACCCGGATGCCCTTCTTCGCATACTCGATAGCCGCCGACTTGGTCAGGCCGATCACCGCGTGCTTGGACGCCGAGTAGATGCTCATCTTCGGTGCCGCCCCCAGGCCGGCCACCGAGGCGGTGTTGACGATGGCGCCGCCGCCCTGGGCCAGCATCAGCGGCAACTGGTGCTTCATGCACAGCCACACGCCCTTGACGTTGACGCCCATGATCGCGTCGAACTCCGCCTCGCTGCCTTCGGCCAGCCGGCCTTGCTCGATCTCGATACCGGCGTTGTTGAAGGCATAGTCGAGCCCGCCGAAACGGCCCACGACCTGCTCCAGCAAGGCCCTGACCTGTTCGTCACGCGTGACATCGCAACGGACGAACAACGCCTCGCCGCCGTTTTCCCGAATCGCCGCGGCGGCCGCCTCGCCAGCGGTGTCATCGAGATCGGCGAGAACGACCTTGAGGCCCTGCTCGGCGAAGGCCAGCGCCGTGGCGCGGCCGATGCCCGCCGCTGCGCCGGTGACGAGGGCAACCTGACCGGAGAATTTCATGCTCATGCTGAAGATCCTGAACGAGAGATTGAACCTGGCAACGGGTCCTGACGTGACCACGAGACCATAAACGGTCACCGTTATACCGCTCCGTGGAGCTCGCGACGCCGATATCACCGCTCTGGATGCCAGTGCATACGCGCCGACGGATGCAAGTTGCGGTCACGCGCAGCGGCGGCTAAACCAAGCTTTTCGCTCAACGAAGGCTTGTTCGACATGCTCAATCAACAGTACCTGCTGGCCCGGCGCCCGATCGGCGCGCCGACGCGCGACACGTTCCAGTTTGTCGAGACCGAAACCGGCGAGCCCGGCGCCAACGAGATCCTGGTGCAGGTCGAGTACCTGTCGATCGATCCGGCCATGCGCGGCTGGATGAACGAGGGCAAGTCGTACATCGCGCCGGTGGGCCTCGGCGAGGTAATGCGCGCGCTCGGCGTCGGCAAGGTGATCGCCTCGCAGCATCCGGGCTTCGCCGTCGGCGATTACGTGAACGGTCCGCTGGGTGTGCAGAAGTACTTTCGCGGCGAGCCGAAAGGCTTCTACAAGGTCGACCCGCAGCAGGCGCCGCTGCCGCGCTACCTGTCGGCGCTGGGCATGACCGGCATGACCGCCTACTTCGCCCTGCTTGCGGTCGGCCAACCGAAGGCCGGCGACACCGTGGTGCTGTCCGGCGCCGCCGGCGCGGTGGGCAGCGTGGCCGGGCAGATCGCCAGGATCAAAGGCTGCAAGGTGGTGGGCATCGCCGGCGGCGCCGACAAATGTCGCTTCCTCGTCGAGGAACTGGGCTTCGACGGTGCCATCGACTACAAGCACGAAGACCTGAGCGCCGGCCTGAAGCGCGAATGCCCGCAGGGGGTGGACGTCTATTTCGACAACGTCGGCGGCGACATCCTCGACGCGGTGCTCACCCGCATCAACGTCGGCGCGCGGGTGGTGCTGTGCGGCGCGATCAGCCAATACAACAACAAGGAAGCAGTCAGGGGGCCGGCGAATTACCTGTCGCTGCTGGTCAACCGCGCGCGCATGGAAGGCATGGTGGTGACCGACTATATCGCGCGCTACCCGGAGGCGATGCGCGAGATGGCCGGCTGGCTGGCCAGCGGCCAGCTGAAGAGCAAGGAGGACATCGTCGAGGGCCTGGAAACCTTCCCCGAAACCCTGTTGAAGCTCTTCAGCGGCGAGAACGTCGGCAAGCTGGTGCTCAAGGTCGGCTGAGTACTCAACTCAGCTCGGCGACGACCGCGGCCAGCGCCTGCGCCGGATCGGCGGCCTGGGCGATCGGCCGACCAATGACCAGATAGTCCGAACCGGCGGCCATCGCCTGCGCCGGCGTGAGAATGCGCCGCTGGTCGTCCTGGGCGCTGCCGGCCGGGCGAATGCCGGGCGTCACCAGCTGCAGCTGCGGGTACTGCGCCTTCAGCGGCTGCGCTTCCTGGGCCGAGCAGACCAGGCCGTCGAGACCAGCGCGCGCGGCCAGCCCGGCCAGGCGCAGCACCTGTTCCTGCGGCGCGATGTCCAGGCCGAGATCGGCCAGATCGGCCTGCTCCATGCTGGTCAGCACGGTCACGCCGATCAGCAGCGGCGCCGGCCCGCCGATCTTGTCCAGCGTCTCGCGGCAGGCCGCCATCATGCGCAGTCCACCCGAGCAGTGCACGTTGACCATCCACACGCCCAGTTCGGCGGCCGCCTTGACCGCCATCGCCGTGGTGTTGGGAATGTCATGGAATTTCAGATCGAGGAACACCTCGAAGCCGCGCGCGCGCAGCGCCTCGACCACCGCCGGGCCGCAGCGGGTGAACAGCTCCTTGCCGACCTTGACCCGACACAACGCGGGATCGAGCTGCTGCGCCAGCGCCAGGGCGGCGTCCTGCGAAGGGAAGTCGAGCGCAACGATGATCGGAGTCTGGCAAGTCATGACGGGGTCCTCGGCAAAATTCGGCGCGCATTGTCGCAGAAAATCTGCGGTCGAACTAAAGCCCCTGTCGCGCGTGCCGACAAACCGGATAACACGTGATCCATACTACGGTGCAGCGTACAGTGACACCGTTCACAAATCCGCCCCGCGGCTTCATCCATTTCGTCCGAGGAGAGAGGTCATGTCCTGGCACTTCTGGCTGATTCTGGCTGTCGCACTCGGCTCCATCGTCGGCAGCCTGCTCATGCTGCGCTCATCGGCGCGCAAGATTCCGCTCAGCGAAGAACAGAAGAAACGCATTGCCGCGCGCAATGCCGAAGCGGACGCGCGGGACGCACGCGACCGCTGAAACCCGACGCCCGGCGCGGCTGCGGCAGCGCAGTCGCCAACCGGGCAACGAAGCGAAAGGAAGCACAACACGCTCATCGGTGCAGCGCCTGTCCGGATCGCCGCACCAATTTTTCCTTTCTCTCCAGATGAATGTGCATGTCAGCAGCCCTGCCCGATATCGAAGAAAACCGCCTCCACGCCCGCGCCATTTTTACTCGCCGCATACTGCCCGGCGCGGTCGGCATGCTGCTTTGCGCGCTGCTCGGCGCCAGCGTCGCGGTCAGCCGGGTCGCCACGAGCATCGATGAAGATGCCCTGGCGCAAAGCCGCTTCCTCACCGGCAAGGCCATCGAGGGTCAGCGCGAGTGGATGGGGCGCTCGGTGGTCGACTACGCCTTCTGGGGTGATGCCTATGCGCACCTCAACGACCCGGTGAGCATCGAATGGGCCTATACGCAAGCCAACTTCGGCCCCTCGCTGTACGAGGACTTCGGTTATGAAGGCGTGCTGCTGGTGACGCCGCAGGGCGAGACGTCCTATGCGGTGATTGACGGCGAGCTGCGCTCGGTCGATGCCTACCGGTGGCTGCAGGGAGGCCTGGAGCCGCTGCTAACGCGCGCACGCCTGGCGTTCGACCACGAACAGGGCGTGGTCGGCCTGCTGTCGGTCGAGGGCACGCCGGCGCTGGTGGCCGCGGCCGTGCTGTCACCGGGAGACAGCACGGTCAAGGCTGCCGCGACGCCGGCCTCGATCGTGCTGTTCGTCGAGGTGCTGGATGCCACACGCCTGGCCGAACTCGGCCAGGACTATGCCGTCGACGCGCTGCGCGTAGCGGATGCCGACACCCCGCGCACGGCGCCACAGCTGCCGCTGACGCTGGAAGACGGCAGCGCCCAGGCCCTGACCTGGAAACCCGCGCAGCCAGGACAACGGATGCTCTGGGTAGCGCTGCCGACGCTCGCGCTGGCGGCGCTGGCACTGGGCGGGCTGATCTGGCTGCTGGGCCGTCTGGCGCTGCGTACGGTACAGATGATGGACACCAACTACGCCCGCCTGGCCAGCAAGAGTCGCGAGCTGAGCGCCAGTGAAGCACGCTTTCGCGATGTCGCCGAGGCGGCTTCCGACTGGATCTGGGAAACCGATGCACAGGCACGCCTGACCTATCTTTCCAGCCGCTTCGAGGAGATCACCGGCCACACTCCCGGTAACTGGCTCGGTCGCCCGCTGATCGAGCTGCTGATCAGCGACCACGCCGCCCTGCACGACTGGCTGCAGGCGCCGCAGGCGCGCACGCTCAAATGCAGCTACCACGCCGTGGACGGCCGTGAGCGGCATTGCCGGCTGGCCGCGCGGGCAATCCACGAGGGCGGCCAATTGCGCGGCTATCGCGGCACCGCGAGCGACATCACCGAGGAAACCCGCGCCCAGGCACGCGTCCAGTATCTGTCGCAACATGACGCGCTGACCGGGCTGCCCAACCGCGCCCGTCTGCGCGATCACTTGGAAGACCGATTGGCGGCACTGCGCGACACGTCGCGGCTGGCGGTGCTCTATCTCGACCTGGATCGCTTCAAGCCGGTCAACGACACACTCGGCCACGCCGCCGGCGACGAGGTGCTGATCGGCGTCGCCCAGCGCCTCAAGCAATGCACGCGCGACGATGATCTGGTGGCGCGCCTGGGCGGCGACGAATTCGTCATAGTGCTGGGCCACCTGGGCGAGCCGGAGGACATCGCGCGGCTTTGCGAGCGGGTGATCGCCGCCATCGGCGAGCCGTTTTTCTACGAGGAGCACAAGCTCTACATCGGCACCAGTATCGGCATCGCGGTGGCGCCCGGCGACGGTCTGCTGGCCAGCGAACTGCTGCGCTGCGCCGACAGCGCGCTGTATCAGGCCAAGGCCCGCGGCCGCGGCACCTGGCGCCTGTACACGCGCGAGCTGGACAACCGCGGCAACGATCGCCACCGGCAGGAAGACGAGCTGCGCCAGGCGATTGCCGATGAATGCTTCGAAATCCACTACCAGCCGCGCTACCGCAGCGCGGGGTTGCACATCAACGGCGCCGAGGCGCTGCTGCGCTGGCCGCATCCCGAGCGTGGACTGCTGCTGCCCGAGTCGTTCATCGCGCTCGCCGAAGAAACCGGCCTGATCGCCATGCTGGGCAACTGGGTATTGCGTCGGGCCTGTCGTGATGCGGCGACCTGGCCGGACGGGCTGGTGGTCTCGGTCAACCTTTCCCCGCTGCAGCTGCGCCATGAGCAACTGCTGGATGAGGTAAAAGTCGCGCTGGCCGACAGCGGTCTGCCCGCCAGCCGGCTGGAGCTGGAAATCACCGAGAGCGCCCTGCTGCAGGAAAACGCCGGCATCCTGGCGCTACTCGGCAGCCTCAAGGCGCTGGGCGTGCGACTGGCGATGGATGATTTCGGCACAGGCTATTCGTCGCTCAGCAACCTGCGCAGCTACCCGTTCGACGTGATCAAGATCGACACCAGCTTCGTCGGCGGCATGCAGCAGAATGCCGAAGATCACTCGATCGTCCGCGCGCTGATTGATCTCGGCCGCGGGCTGAATCTGCAGGTCACCGCCGAGGGCGTGGAAACCGCCGAGCAGTTACGCCTGCTGCAAGCCGACGGCTGCACCGAGGTACAGGGCTTCCACATGAGCCGGCCGCTGGCCGCCGACGCGTTTCAGGCACTGCTGGCACGTCGGACACCGTGAGCAGCGCGGTTCGACCGGCCGCGCTCAGCGCTTGAACTCGAACTGGATTTCCGCGCCCTCGATCAGCGGATCGTCTTCCTCGTCGCCGGTGATCAGCCGCCCGCTCATCTGTACCGACTGCGTCGGCTCACTGAACAGCGGCGGCAGCAGGCTCATCGCCGGCGCGGAATCTTCGTGCCCGAATTCCTTGGCCCAGTCTTCCGGCAGGCTCAAGTCGAGCCGGGGTGTGCTCAACTCGATCTCTTCGATCTTCTCAGCCTTCTCGGGAGTCGCGGCCTTGTGCGCCGGCGCCGGGGGTGGCGGTTTCGGTACGCTGATCCGCACGGGCGGCTTCGTCTCGTCGGCCTGTTCAGTCGCGGGCGCGACCTCGATCTGCAGATCCGGCGGCGTTTCTGCGGCCTGCTGCAGCGCGGCCGGCGTTTGCAGCGCGGGTGGCGCGGTCTTCGCCGGCGCCGGCGGTGCGGGCGGCTCCTTTTCGCAGGCTGTCAGCACGAGCAGCGCGCCTGCCAGCCACAGGGGTTTGATCATCGCAGCGCCGCTCCTCTCGTTCGCGCATACCGGGCGCGGCGCTATTGTGCCTCCCGGCAAAGCTCGACGGCCAGCGCGCCGAGCGTACTCAGCGCCCGCTCTGTCTCGCGGTTCCAGGGCAGGCCGCAGTTCAGCCGGATGCAGTGGTTGAACTGCTCAGTGTTACTGAAGATCAGCCCCGGCGCGATGCTGATGCCCTGCGCCAGCGCACGCACCTGCAGGTCCTTGGTGTTGACCCGCGCCGGCAGGCTGACCCAGAGAATGAAGTTGCCCTTGGGCCGGGTCATCTGCGTGCCTTCGGGAAAGTAACGCTGCACCGCCAACTGGAACGCCGACAGGTTCTTGCGGTATTCCTGCCGGATGAAGCGCAGGTGGCGGTCATAGCCGCCATTCTCCAGATAGGCGGCCACACCCATCTGCGTCACGCTGCACGCCGAATGCGTGCTGAACGTCTGCAGCCGCTGCACCTCGGCCTGGTGCCGTCCGGCGATGATCCAGCCGATGCGCACACCCGGCGACAGGGTCTTGGAAAAACTCGAGCAATAGATCACCCGGCCTTCGTGGTCATTGGACTTGAGCGCCTTGTACTGGCCCTGCTCGAACATCAGCTCGCCGTAGATATCGTCCTCGACGATCTGGATGTCGAAGCGTGACGCCAGGTTGAGCAGCTGCTTCTGCCGGCTGTCGGGCATGCTCACGCCCAGCGGGTTGCTCAGCCGCGCGGTCAGCACCAGCGCCTTGATCGGCCACTGGCTGGCGGCCAGCTGCAGCGCCTCGAGGCTCATGCCGGTATCCGGGTCGCTGGGAATCTCGATCACCTTCAGGCCCAGCAGGTCCGCCAGTTGCAGCAGGCCGTAATAGGTCGGCGACTCGGCGGCGATCAGATCGCCGGGCCGGGTCAGCACGCGCAACGACATCTGCAGCGCGTCGACACAGCCGTGGGTGATCACCACTTCGGCCGGATCGACCAGCACCCCGGCATCGCGCATGCGGATCGCCACCTGTCGGCGCAGCGGTTCGTAACCCGGGCTGAACATGTAGCTGAAGGCCCGCGGGCTGTGGAAGCGGGTCACCTTGGCCAACTGCTGGTGCAGCGCGCGCACCGGCAGGTAGTCGACGTGCGGAACGGCAGCGCCCAGCGGAATCAGGCCCTCGCGGCGCGACTCGTTGAGCACCTGGTTGATGATGCTGCTGCGGGTGACCAGCGTGGGCCGCTCGACCTGCGCGATATCGGGCGTCGGCGCGGTCAGCATCGGCGTCTGGTGCACGTAGAAGCCCGACTGCGGACGGGCGCGGATCATGCCCTGGTCTTCCAGGTTGGCGTAGGCCTGCAGCACCGTCGCGTGGCTGACGTTGAGCTGCTGGCTCATCTTGCGCACCGAGGGCACGCGCTCCCCGGGGCGATAGACGCCGCGCCGGATATCCTCGGCCAGCTGTTGAGCGATGCGCTGATAGAGCAACAGATTGGTCATTTTGCCGATCCCCGCGAACTGAACCGTAACAGTAGCTCAGCAATGAAGAACGAAACCAGTACAGTTGCATCGCGAGTGGACGAAACAGATGTTTCAGCGATCAGGTCCCAGCTCGCCCTGCGCATCGGAAAAGAGGATTTCCACACGCCGATTCTGCGCACGACCGCGCGCCGAAGCGTTTTCCGCCACCGGGAAGGCTTCGCCGTAACCGCGTATCTCGATGCGCTGCGAAGCGATGCCCAGATCGGTCAGCACCTCGGCGACGGCCGCGGCGCGCGCCTGCGATAGCGCAAGGTTGCGCTCGGTATCACCGCGGCTGTCGGTATAGCCCTCGATGCGCACCCGTCGCTGCGGGTTGAGTTCGAGAAAATGCGCCAGCTTGAGCAGCGTGCGATTGGCCCCGCGGCCCAGCGCGTCGCTGTCGGCACGGAACAGCACATCGCCCAGCGTCATCACCAGCCCGCGATCGGTCTCGGTCGCCGCCATGCTGATGATCTGGTCATCCCCCCAGTTGCCCGGCTGCTGCGCACTCAGCAGGCGGGCGTCGCGCAGCATGTCGCGCAGGCGCTGGCGTTCCATCTGCAGTTGTACGATGCGCTGCTGGTTGTCGAGCAACCTACCGTGCTGCCGGGCGATCTCGCTGTAGCTGAGGCTCAGGTAGGAATAATGCAGGGCGTCCTCGGCGCCGCCCCAGAACTCGGCGAAGCGCTGCGCGCGCGCCAGCGATTCGCCAGCGCGCACGACGTCCTTCGGCGCACCGCGCTGGATGCGCGTGTCGCTGCTGGCCTTGGTGTAGCTCTCTGCTGCCTGGGAAAGCTGCTGTTCGAGGTCGGGATTGGCGCAGCCGGCCAGCCCGCCCAGCAGGATGCAGACCACCGCCTGCCGCCGAAGCCGATTCACCGCAGATCCCCCAGTTGTTGGCGCAGGCGCTCGATGCCCCGGTTCAGCTCGGCAATCTGGCTGGCACTCTTGGCATTCAGCACCCGCGCCTCGGCCAGGCGCGCATCCAGCTCGGCCTGCTCGCTCAGCAGGCGCGCCTGCCGGAAGTCCTCGTCGTTCATGGCCACGCGGGCGGCGGCCAGCTTCAGCTCGGCGAGGACCAGCTCGGCCGTCTGCTCGTCGGCGCCGACCGCCCGTGCCTGCTGCACGGCCTGTTCGGTCAGACGCATTTGTTCGAGCGGCGCCGGATCACTGGCGCAACCGCCCAGAACGGTCAGCGACAGGCCGAAAAAGAGACAGGAAAGCAGTTTTTTCACGACGATGTCCTACTGTGGCGACGCCTTCGCCGTTCCGACCTGCTGCAGCTTCCAGCGTTCAAGATTGCTGGCCAGCAGTTGCTCGGGAACCCCGGCGGCGCGCAATTCTGTCATCTTCAGCGCCAGTTGTCCCCGCAGCCAGCCGTCGTTGCAGGCGGAGTTGTGAGAAATGGCCAGGTGCATGTCATGGCTGAGCACCGGCGGCTCCAGTCGCTGCACCTTGTCCAGCAGCCCCTGCGCGCCCAGGCTGGCGAGCGCGCTGTAGCGCTCGTGCAGCACGTAGTCGCTCTTGCCGGTGAGCAGTTGCTCCATCGCCTGCGACAACGAGGCAGCCGGCTGTAGCGTCAGGCGCTGCCTGGCGAAGGCATCGAAGGCGCTGCCAAAACGGCTGGTGCTGACGAAGCGCCCGTCGTGCCCCGTGAGGTCGTCGCGCGTGGCATAGAAGAAGCCCGGTTCATTGCGTACCCAGGCCACCGTCTGCAGCGCGGCGATGGGCGGATGGACGAAATCCATCTCGTCCAGGCGCTGCGTCACCAGCCGGGCATCGGCCAGGATATCGGCGCGGCCGCTGCGCACTTCGTCGAGCGCCTTGCCGGCATCGCCGCTGTAGAGCAGTTCGATCTTCACCCTGAGGGATTTGCCGATCTGTTTCAGCAGATCGGCGTTGGCGCCCAGCAGCCGCTGCGGATTTTGCGGGTCGCGCCAGAGAAACGGCGGGTTGTCCGCCGCCCCGGTGGCAACCAGGCGCTCGCACTTGCCCGCGGCCGCAGCCAGCGACGGCACCACCAGCAGCGCAACCAGAACCGATTTCAGCAGCAGGCCAAACCCCATGAACGACACCTTATGACGGAGCACACAAACACGACGCGGCGTGATCTTAGCATTGGCCGCCCGGCCGTTCGCGCATAAAAAAACCCGCTCGAAAGCGGGTTTTTGGCGTCTGACGAATCAGACCAACTTTTCCAGCTCGGGCACGATCTCGAACAGATCACCCACCAGGCCGTAGTCGGCAACCTGGAAGATCGGCGCTTCCTCGTCCTTGTTGATCGCAACGATCACCTTGGAGTCCTTCATGCCGGCCAGGTGCTGAATGGCACCGGAAATACCAACGGCGATGTACAGCTGCGGCGCGACGATCTTGCCGGTCTGACCGACCTGCATGTCGTTGGGCACGAAACCGGCGTCGACCGCGGCGCGCGAGGCACCGACCGCCGCGCCGAGCTTGTCGGCCAGCGAATACAGGTGCTTGAAGTTCTCACCGTTCTGCATGCCGCGACCGCCGGAAACGACGATCTTGGCGGCGGTCAGCTCGGGACGGTCGGACTTGGCCAGTTCTTCGCCGACGAAGGCGGATTTGCCTGCGTCACCGCTGCCGGAGATCTGCTCGATGGCAGCCGAGCCACCTTCGCCGCTGACTGCGTCGAAGCCGGTGCTGCGCACGGTAATCACCTTGATCGCTGCGCTGGACTGCACAGTGGCGATGGCGTTGCCGGCGTAGATCGGGCGCTTGAAGGTGTCGGCGCTCTCGACCGACGTGATCTCGGAGATCTGGTCGACGTCCAGCAGCGCAGCGACGCGCGGCAGGAAGTTCTTGCCATTAGTGGTGGCGGCGGCCAGCACGTGGCTGTAGTTGGCGGCGAGGCCTGCGATCAGCGGCGCGACGTTTTCCGGCAGCTGATGGGCATAAGCGGCATCGTCGGCAACCAGCACCTTGGCAACGCCGGCGATCTTGGCAGCTGCCTCGCCAATGGCGCCACAGCCGGAGCCAGCGACCAGCACATGGATGTCGCCACCGATTTTCGCGGCTGCCGCCACGGTGTTCAGGGTCGCGGCCGCGAGGACGGCGTTGTTGTGTTCAGCGATAACCAGGATAGTCATTTAGATTACCTTCGCCTCGTTCTTCAGTTTCTCGACCAGTTCAGCCACGGACTTGACCTTGATACCGGCGCTGCGGGCAGCCGGCGCTTCGACCTTCAGGGTCTTCACGGTGGAGCCGGTGGTGACGCCCAGTGCATCCGGGGTCAGGGTTTCCAGCGGCTTCTTCTTGGCCTTCATGATGTTCGGCAGCGACGCGTAGCGCGGCTCGTTCAGGCGCAGGTCGGTGGTCACGATCGCCGGCAGGCTCAGCGCGACGGTCTGCAGGCCGCCGTCGATCTCACGGGTGACGTTGACCTTGTCGCCAGCCACTTCCACCTTGGAGGCGAAGGTGCCCTGGGCGTAGCCGGTCAGCGCGGCCAGCATCTGGCCGGTCTGGTTGTTGTCGCTGTCGATGGCCTGCTTGCCGAGAATCACCAGCTGCGGCTGTTCCTTGTCGACCACGGCCTTGAGCAGCTTGGCGACGGCCAGGGAGCTCAGCTCATCGGCGGATTCGACCAGCACGGCGCGGTCGGCGCCCAGCGCCAGCGCGGTGCGCAGCTGCTCCTGGGCAGCGGCCGGACCGATGGTGACGACAACGATTTCACTCGCCACACCCTTCTCTTTCAGGCGCACGGCTTCTTCCACGGCGATTTCGCAGAAGGGGTTCATCGACATCTTGACGTTGGCGAGGTCGACGCCGGAGTTGTCCGCCTTGACGCGAACCTTGACGTTGTAGTCGACCACTCGTTTGACAGCTACAAGAACCTTCATGGATTCCTCGTTACTCTCCGGTGAATAGAATTTCGCCGAGGCGAACCGAACCCGGCGCGAAGGCTCTGGGGTCGCAGTCATTTGCCCGTTCGGCGAGCGCAAACCGTTCGTATCTTGACCGCAGGCTGCGGATGGGGTCAACAACGCATATGCCCCGTCACAACCTTGCGGTGCGGGCGATTCTAACAGGCTTCGGAAAAATTCAAACAAACGTTTGTATTGGACCGAATCGGGTGTCTATATATAATGCGCCGGCCGGTTCGATCAGGGAACGATTGCGCCCTTGCCACTCACATAACAAACAAGCCTTGACTAGGAGATAGCCCAATGGAACGCGAATACATGGAATTCGACGTTGTCATCGTCGGCGCCGGCCCTGCAGGCCTGTCCGCAGCCTGCCGCCTGAAGCAGAGAGCCGCCGATGCCGGTCAGGAAATCAGTGTATGCGTCGTCGAAAAGGGTTCCGAAGTAGGCGCCCACATTCTCTCTGGCGCAGTCTTCGAGCCACGTGCGCTGGACGAACTGTTCCCCGATTGGAAAGAGCTTGGCGCCCCGCTGAACACTCCGGTCAAGCGCGATGACATCTATCTGTTCAAGAACGCTGACGCCGCCAGCAAGCTGCCCAACGCACTGGTTCCCAAGACCATGCATAACGAAGGCAACTACATCATTTCGCTCGGCAACCTGT
Source organism: Stutzerimonas stutzeri TS44 (assembly GCA_000263395.1). Lineage (GTDB taxonomy): Bacteria > Pseudomonadota > Gammaproteobacteria > Pseudomonadales > Pseudomonadaceae > Stutzerimonas > Stutzerimonas stutzeri_C. The sequence goes on along the minus strand of AJXE01000004.1, from coordinate 116,624 downwards.
GCCGCTGGCTGGCGCAGCAGGCCGAAAATCTCGGCGTCGAGATCTATCCGGGCTTCGCTGCCCAGGAAGCGCTGATCGACGAGCACGGTATCGTACACGGCATCGTCACCGGCGACCTGGGTGTCGATCGCGAGGGCAACCCGAAGGAAGGCATGTACACGCCGGGCATGGAACTGCGCGCCAAGTACACCCTGTTCGCCGAAGGCTGCCGTGGGCATATCGGCAAGCAGTTGATCAACCGCTTCCAGCTCAACGCCAACGTCGATCCGCAGCACTACGGCATCGGCATCAAGGAGCTGTGGGACATCGACCCGGCCAAGCACGAGCAGGGCCTGGTGGTACACACCGCCGGCTGGCCGCTGGACGACGAGAACTCCGGAGGTTCGTTCCTCTATCACCTGGAGAACAATCAGGTTGTGGTCGGCCTGATCGTCGATCTGTCCTACAGCAACCCGCATCTGTCGCCGTTCGACGAATTCCAGCGCTACAAACATCATCCGGTGATCAAGCAGTACCTCGAAGGCGGCAAGCGCGTGTCCTACGGTGCCCGCGCCATCGCCAAGGGCGGCCTGAACTGCCTGCCGAAGATGGTCTTCAATGGCGGCGCACTGATCGGCTGCGACGCCGGCACGCTGAACTTCGCCAAGATCAAGGGCAGCCATACGGCAATGAAGTCCGGCATGCTCGCCGCCGAGGCGGCTGCCGATGCGCTGCTGGCCGGGCGCGAGGGCGGCGATGAGCTGACCGCCTATCAGGAAGGCTTCAAGAACAGCTGGCTGTACGACGAACTGTACAAGAGCCGTAACTTCGGCCCGGCGATCCACAAGTGGGGCGCACTGGTGGGCGGCGCGTTCAACTTCATCGACCAGAACATCTTCGGCGGCAAGATCCCCTTCACCCTGCACGACACCAAGCCGGACCATGCCTGCCTGAAGCCGGCAGCCGAGGCGAAGAAGATCGAGTATCCGAAGCCGGACGGCAAACTGAGCTTCGACAAGCTCAGCTCGGTGTTTCTCTCCAACACCAACCACGAGGAAGACCAGCCGATCCACCTGCGGTTGACCGACCCGAACATTCCGATCGAGAAGAATCTGCCGCTGTACGACGAGCCGGCACAACGCTACTGCCCGGCCGGCGTGTATGAAGTCGTCACCAATGACGACGGCAGCAAGCGCTTCCAGATCAACGCGCAGAACTGTGTGCACTGCAAGACCTGCGACATCAAGGACCCGGCGCAGAACATCACCTGGGTGGCGCCGGAGGGTACTGGCGGGCCGAACTACCCCAACATGTAAGCCAGCTGCAACGCAAAGGCTCCTTCGGGAGCCTTTTTGCTGGGCGGTGTCTCCCGACGCAGGCGCTATTCGGCCAGGCCGAGCGGGAAGAATTCACCGTCACTCCAGACGCCCAGCCAGCTTTGCCCGTCGAGCAGACGCGGCACCGCCAGCTCCACCAGTTCGTAAAACACGTTGCGATGAACCAGCGCCTCCAGATTCGCCCGCACATGCACATAGGGCGAGGGCTGGCCGGTTTGCGGATCCAGTTCGACACGCAGCGGATGCTCGCCGCCAAGCAGGACCTCATCCTCGACATTGGTGATCATGCGCAGCTGCTGTGCTTCACCCTGCCCCGTCACCTCCAGATGTACCACCACGAACGGCGCGTCATCGACACGTATGCCGACCTTCTCCACCGGCGTGACCAGAAAGTACGCATCGCCATCGCGACGCAGCACGGTGGAAAACAGACGCACCATCGCCGGCCGGGCGATCGGCGTGCCGAGGTAGTACCAGCTGCCATCGCGGGCAATGCGCATGTCGATGTCACCGCAGAACGGCGGGTTCCACAGATGCACCGGCGGCAGTCCGCGCCCCTCGCCCTTCGGGATCTGGCCCAGCAGGTCGGCGGCTTTCGTTGATTCGCTCATTGGTATGTTCTCCGCAGCGGGCGGCCGCGCCGCAATCGTCGCTCAGTCGCTGAGCCCCAGCAGGCGCCGCGCGTAATCACGCAGGGGTGGGCCAAGCAGCTGCTCAGGCTTGGCATCGTACAGATTGAGCAGCCCGCCGCGGGCGCGGATGCGGGCGCTGTCGACCAGATAGCGCGTGCCGGTTTCCATCAGCATCAGCTGCACGACGCCAGTGTCGACGCCCAGGCGATCGACGGCACGCTGGTCGTTCAGTTCGTCAAAACTGCCGATGCGGTCATCGATCGCAGCAAACCGCGTATACAACAGATAATGCGCGCCGGCGGCAGTGGCCTGCGCCATCGCTTCTTCGAAGCCGACCGGCTGCGCCGCGCGGCGCACCATCGGGAAATATTCGACGAATCCGGCGAACGCCTCCTCGGCGACCACGTTGGGACGCGGATAGCCATTGCCCGGCGGGGTGAACGACCCCTGGGCAATATAGATGAAGGAATCGGCCTGCAAACGCCACGGGTTCACCCGGCGCGTCTGGCTGTGGTCGAGGATGCCGGCATCGCGCAGGTGATGGCGGGTACCGTCGGCCATGTCGCTGACCTTCATGCAACCGGTCAGGACCAGGGCGCCCAGCACTACATAGAGCAATCGCATCTGCATATTCTCCAGCCGGCGACGGGAAACCGGCACATCGCTACCCGGATGCAGCATCCACGCCATCGCGTCCGCGCGCCCTCAATCGCGCTTGCGCTTGTTGCCCATGCGCACGCCGATGTCCATGAGAAACTGGAAGAAACCTTCCTGATCCTCGAGCACGTTGCTCCAGAACGGCGAGTGGTACAGCGCCACTGCGCCATGCACCAGTGCCCAGGCCGCGCAATAGTGGAAATACGGCGGCACGTCTTCGAGTTTGCCTTCGGCGATGCGCCCTTCGATCAGTTGCGTCAGGCGCTGGAAATTGGAGGCGCGAATGCGATGCAGCTCTTCCACCAGCTCCGGCACCTGATTGCCCTTCACGACCTTTTCTTCCAGTCGATCGAACAGCCGGTAGCGCTGCGGATCACGCATGCGGAACTCGAAATAGGCCCGTGACAAGGCTTCCTTGTCGCGGTCGACATCTTCGGAATGGAGCAGCGTGTTCAGATCACGCTCATAATCGAGCATCAGCCGCAGGTAGATCTCGGCCTTGGACTTGAAGTGCTTGTAGATGGTGCCTTTGCCGATTCCGACGGCATCGGCAATCATCTCCACCGTGACGCTGTCTTCGCCCTGGTCGAGAAACAACTGCAGGGCAATGTCGAGTATTTCCTGTTCGCGACGACGAAATTCGCGAACCTTTCGGGATTCTGTCTGCATGGAGGCTGCCGGCGTGAAAAACGAGGCAGCCATTATGCCCATCCAGTCATCAAATGCACGAGGCATCCAACAATGATTCAATTCAGCGACGAATTTCCCCATCCGGTCGGATTGAGATACCTGAATCACGCCGCTGTCGCACCCTGGCCCCGCCGGACGGCGCAGGCGGTATCGCGCTTCGCCGAACAGAACATGACCATCGGTGCGCGCGACTATCCGCAATGGCTGGAAACCGAACAGCGGCTGCGCGAACGCCTGGCGCGCCTGCTCAATGCGCCCGGCAGCGCCGACATCGCGCTGGTCAAGAACACCTCGGAAGCCCTGTCGTTCGTGGCGTTCGGCCTGGACTGGCAGCACGGCGACCAGATCATCATCAGCGACGAGGAGTTCCCCTCCAACCGGGTGGTCTGGGAGGCGCTACGCCCGCAAGGCGTGGAGGTCATCCAGGTCAGCCTCAAGGGCGCCGATCCGGAAGCCGATCTGCTCGCCGCCTGCGGCCCACGGGTACGCCTGATGGCCATCAGCGCCGTGCAATATGCCAGCGGCCTGCGCCTGGACCTGCAGCACCTGGGCGAAGGCTGCGAGCAGCGTGGCGTGCTGCTATGCATCGATGCGATTCAGCAGCTCGGCGCCCTGCCCTTCGACGTGCAGCAAAACCGCTGCGCGTTCGCGATGGCGGACGGACACAAGTGGATGCTGGGGGCGGAAGGGCTCGGCGCGTTCTATTGCCGTCGCGATCTGCGCGAACGACTCACGCTGCACGAATTCGGCTGGCACATGCTCGAGCACATCGGCGACTACGATCGCAGCGACTGGGAACCGGCCCACAGCGCCCGACGCTTTGAGTGCGGCAGCCCGAACATGCTCGGCGCAATGGCGCTGGATGCCAGCCTGTCGCTGCTCGAGGAGATCGGTATGACGCGGGTTGCCAGCGCGCTGGCCGAGCGCATCGACTGGCTGCGCCAGGGCCTGCAGGATATCGGCGGGATCGAATTGCTGAGTCCAGAGGAGCGCGAACGTCGCTCCGGCATCGTCACGTTCCGCCTGACCAACGGATCGAATCAGGCGCTTTTCGAGCAACTGCAGGCCGAACAGATCGTGTGTGCACTGCGCGGCGGCGGCATTCGCTTTTCACCGCATTTCTACACCGGGGAACAGGTCATCGACGAAACCCTGGCGGCAATCGCCCGGCTGGCGCGCAGCTGAGCGATCAATCGCCAGGCGATGTATTCCAAATAGATTTAACAAAATCGCCGCCATTGGCGGCGAAATCTTTCGAACAGGCTAATACTTGAGAACACTGGTGAGGCATTCCCCCCACTGCCTGACCAGCTGAGAGCGTGAGGAACACGCTCTCATACTCCTAATGGTCTTGACCCGGTTCTCCGTTCAGGAAACCGGGTTTTTTTTCAGGCCGTCCGGGCGACACGCGTGCGGCGGATCTGAAAGCACAGGCCGAGGAAGGCCACCCAGAACGGAATGGCGTACACCGACAGGCGGATACCCGGAATGAACAGCATGATGGTCAGGATGACGACCACGAACGCCAGGCACAGGTAATTGCTGAACGGGAACCAGAATGCCTTGAAACTGGGCTCGACGCCGCGTTGCTGCATCGCCTTGCGGAATTTCAGATGCGCCAGGCTGATCATCGCCCAGTTGATTACCAGCGAGGCCACCACCAGCGACATCAACAGTTCGAGCGCATTCTGCGGGGCCAGGTAGTTGACCACCACGCAGAGCAGCGTTACCGCCGCCGAGACGCCGATCGCCAGCACCGGCACGCCCCGCCGGTTGATCTTGAGCAAGGCCCGGGGCGCGTCGCCCTGCTCGGCCAGCCCGTAGAGCATGCGGCTGTTGCAATACACGCCGCTGTTGTAGACCGACAGCGCGGCGGTCAGCACGACGAAGTTGAGCAGGTGCGCGGCGGTATCACTGCCGATCAGCGAGAAGATCTGCACGAAGGGGCTGCCACTGTAGGGGTCGGCTGCCGAACCCAGGGTTTCCAGCAGGCTGTCCCAGGGATAGAGCGCCAGCAGCACGGTGAGCGCGCCGATGTAGAAGATCAGGATCCGATAGACCACCTGGTTGATCGCCTTCGGAATCACCGTTTTCGGATCGGCTGCCTCCGCGGCGGTGATCCCGACCAGCTCCAGTCCGCCGAAGGAGAACATGATGATGGCCAGCGCCATGACCAGGCCCTGAATACCGTTGGGGAAGAACCCGCCGTGGCTCCACAGGTTGCTGATGCTCGCCTGCTCCCCACCCTGCCCGCTGAACAGCAGGAACAGCCCGAGCACGATCATGCCGATGATTGCCGCGACCTTGATGATGGCGAACCAGAATTCAGCCTCGCCGAACGCCTTCACGTTGGTCAGGTTGATCAGGTTGATCAGTACGAAAAAGGCTGCCGCCGTCGCCCAGGTGGGTATTTCCGGCCACCAGAACTGCACGTACTTGCCGACTGCCGTCAGCTCGGCCATGCCGACCAGAACGTAGAGCACCCAGTAGTTCCAGCCCGACATGAAACCGGCGAACGGTCCCCAGTAGCGATGGGCGAAATGGCTGAACGAGCCGGCGACCGGCTCCTCGACGATCATCTCGCCGAGTTGGCGCATGATCAGGAAGGCAATCAGGCCGCCGATGGCATAGCCCAGGATCATCGACGGTCCGGCGCTGCGCAGCACCCCGGCCGATCCCAGGAACAGGCCGGTACCGATGGCGCCACCGAGCGCGATGAGCTGGATGTGGCGGTTCTTCAGGCCACGCTGGAGCGGGCCGGTATGCAGTGTGTCGCGAGTCATTGCGTCACCTTCTGTGACGGTTGGGGGGCCGCCGACATAGGGCCGGCGGCGATACTCCGCGTCTGGAGACGCTGCGGATTGCGCTCGGATGGCCACGCGCCATGAGCAGAACGGCGCGCATTGTACACGCCCTGCATGCCCGCGCAGCCCTGTGCAATCAAGGCGCGACGTGCGCCAGCGGGAACAGCCGGCGGAAGTTGGCCGTGGTCTGCTCGGCGAAGCGCTCGAATGGTACGTCACGCCACTGCGCGAGGAATTCGGCGACCTCACGCACGTACTGCGGCAGGTTGGGCCGGCCCCGATGCGGCACTGGCGCCAGGTACGGTGCGTCGGTTTCCACCAGCAGGCGGTCGGCCGGTATTCGCCGCGCCACGTCGCGCAGCGCATCGGCATTGCGGAAGGTGACGATCCCGGACAGCGAAATGTAGAAACCCAGATCCAGCGCGGCCCTGGCCATGTCCCAGTCTTCGGTGAAGCAGTGCAGCACGCCGGCCTGCGGCAACGCAGCCTCGCGCAGCAGCGCCAGCGTATCGGCGCGCGCTTCGCGGGTGTGCACGATCACCGGCTTGCCCGTGATCTGCGCGGCCTGCAGATGCAGGCGGAACGATTCGCGCTGCCGCTCGGCGGCCTGCGGTTCGTAGTGGTAATCGAGTCCGGTTTCGCCGATAGCGACCACGCGCGGATGCGCCAGTTCGTCGAGCAGCCAGTCCAGTGCCGGCTGGGCTTGCGGCTGCAGATCCAGCGGATGCACGCCAATCGAGCAATCGACATCGGCATGGCGCTCGGCGATGGCCTTGACCGCGGCGGCATTGTCCGCACTGACGCCGATACAGAGGAAATGCCCGACGCCGTACGCGCGCGCCGCGTCCAGCGCAGCATCGAGCGAACCGCCATGAGCGGCGAGATCGAGTCGGTCCAGATGACAGTGGGAATCTACCAGCATGGGAAATCGCTTATCGCCTGGCTGAGAAAGGCGGCGATTGTAAGGTAAACGCGTGCAGGCTTGGAGGCGGTGCAGTGCCCGCCGGTCACATGGTATGGGTCGGGCGATCGGATTTCAGCGCGCCGGCCAGGTAGGTCTCGATCTTGTTGCGAGCCGTGGCGTCGCCGTCATTGAACTGCACGCCGACCCCGGCCGCACGGTTGCTCTGCGCGCCCTTGGGGGTGATCCACACGACCTTGCCGGCGACCGGGATCTTCTCCGGCTCGTCCATCAGGTTGAGCAGCATGAAAACCTCGTCGCCGAGCCTGTAGCTCTTGTTCGTCGGAATGAACAATCCGCCGTTCTTGATGAAAGGCATGAACGCCGCATACAGCACGGACTTGTCCTTGATGGTCAGGGACAGGATGCCGTTACGCGGACCGAGGTTTGCTGGCAGGCTCATGCGATTTCCTAGGATTGTTGACGCTCCGGCGCAAGCCGCGTTGCAGTGGATTCTAGCGTGCCCCCGGCAGGCTTGCCCATTGCACCAGCAGTGCTTCGAGAAGCAGGACACGATTGAGGTTGGCCTTGCCAAGCACCTTATGCCGCTGTGCCAGCAACCAGTCCTGCAACGCCATGACCTTGTCGCGCGGAGCCTTCTGGCCAAGATACTGCAGGACCTTACGCATATCGGCAGCACCGAGCGCGGCTTCATCACCGGTCATCTGATAGCGCAGGATCAAGTGCGCCCATTCGCAGAACCAGTCGAACAGCAATCCCAGCGGCAAGGCATTCCAGCCCTCCGCCAACTGGCTCGGCGACTGCTGCGCCTTGTGCAGTTTCTTCACGCCCTCGACCACCTGCGCGCGCTGCTCCAGCACCGACTGTCCGTGGAGCTTCGTCGCCAGCAACGGTGAACCGCCGGCAAGCGCCAGCAATTCCTCGCGCAACTCGGCGGCCAGCTCGGGCAACTGCCCCGCCAGCCATTCGAGGCTCTGCTGGCGGGTCGGCAAGGGACTGGCCTGCTGCACGCAACGGCTCTTGATGGTCGGCAGCAAGCGGCTGGGCTGATGGCTGACCAGCAGCAAGACCGTATTGCCCGACGGCTCTTCCAGGCTCTTGAGCAAGGCGTTGGCCGCATTCAGATTCATCGCCTCGGCAGGTTCGAGCAGCACCACCTTGCGTCCGCCGAGCTGCGCCGTCTGCGTAACGAAACCCACCAGATCGCGCACCTGATCGACGCGGATCGCCTTGTCGACCTCCTCCGGTTCGAGCACGTAGTGATCCGGGTGCGTATGCGCCGCCAGCAGCTGACAAGCCTTGCAACGACCGCAGGCACCTGCAGCGGATGGACTCTGGCAGAGCAGCGAGGCCGCGAACTGCTCGGCCAGCATCCGCTTGCCGATGCCGCGCGGGCCATGCAGCAGATAGGCATGGGCATGTTGCGAGCGCCCCGTCAGCTGCTGCCAGAGCCCGCGCTGCCAGGCCAGGACTTCACTCATCGAAACGCCCCAGCAGTTCCGGGACGAGAAGATCGATTGCCTGCTGCACCTGCGCCAGGGGCTGCGCCGCATCGATCACCCGATAATGCACCGGGCTGGCCTGCGCACGAGCGAGATAGGCCTGGCGCACCGCCTCGAAGAACGACAGCCCTTCCTGTTCGAAACGATCCAACCGGCCGCGCGCAGCGGCGCGACTGAGCCCGACCTCGACAGGCAGATCGAAGATCAGGGTGAAGTCCGGACGCAGATCACCCTGGACGAAGGCCTCCAGCTGCGCGATGCGCTCGACCGACAAGCCGCGACCACCTCCCTGATAGGCATAGGTCGCATCGGTGAAGCGGTCGCAGAGCACCACGGCGCCACGCTGCAGTGCGGGACGGATCACGCGCGCCAGATGCTGCGCCCGTGCGGCGAAGACCAGCAGCAGCTCGGTGTCGTCAGCCATCGGCTCGTCGGCCGGCGTCAGCAGCAGCTCCCGGATCCGCTCCGCCAGCGGCGTGCCGCCGGGCTCGCGGGTCAGCACCACATCCAGCCCGCGTGCGCGCAGCCGCTCGGCGAGATGCTCACGGTTGGTGCTCTTGCCGGCGCCTTCCGGCCCCTCCAGGGTGATGAAAAGTCCTGTCACTGTGCTTGCTCGCTGGTGCTCGGGGCTGGTTGGGGTGCCGGGCTGGACCGATAGTCGGCACGACGGTTGAGTTGATACTGGCGCACCGCCCGGTTGTGCTCGTCGAGGCTGTCGCTGAAGACGTGGCTGCCGTCGCCGCGCGCGACGAAGTAGAGGCTGCGACCCTCCTTCGGATGCAGCGCGGCGTGGATCGCCTCGCGCCCGACCATCGCGATCGGTGTCGGCGGCAGGCCGGCGGTGGTGTAGGTGTTGTAGGGGGTGGGCCGGCGCAGATCGTTGCGACTGATGCGTCCGCGATAGTTCTCGCCCATGCCATAGATCACCGTGGGATCGGTCTGCAGCAGCATGCCGCGCGCGAGGCGACGCACGAACACGCCGGCGATCTCGCCGCGCTCCTGCGGCACGCCGGTCTCCTTCTCGATGATCGAGGCCATGATCAGCGCCTGGTAGGCATCCAGGTAAGGCAGCCCTTCGGCGCGCTGCTGCCATTCGTCTTCGAGCACCTGCTCCAGCCGTGCATAGGCCTGCCTCAGCAAATCGAGGTCACTGGTGCCGCGGGTGAAACGATAGGTATCGGGAAAGAAGCGTCCCTCAGGATGCCGGTCGGGTTGTCCCAGTCGCGCCATGACCTCTGCATCCGCAACCCCCGACAGGGTCTGCTGCAGCTTCGGCTGCGCCTGCAAGGCGGCGCGCAACTGGCGGAAATTCCAGCCCTCCACCAGCGTCAGGCTGTACTGCTCCACCTCACCTCGCTGCCAGAGGCCGATCAGGTCGCGCGCACTCATGCCCGGCGTCAGTCGGTATTCACCGCTGTGCAGGCTCTGACCGGACAGGTTCAGCCGCCAGTAGACGCGCAGCCAGAACGAATCGCGCAGCAAGCCCTGCGTTTCCAGGCGCTGGAATACACCACTGGGCGTATCGCCGGGCTGAACGTCGAGCAGCTGCAGCTCCTGCAACGCCAGCGGCTGCTCCAGCGCAGAGTACTGCTTCCAGGCAAACAGCCCGAGACCGGCGATCGCCAGCAACGCGACCAGCCCAAGCGAAATGAGAAGTTTACGAATCACGACACACTCGACAGGTCGGCTATGGCCGCTTGCAGTTTACGGGTCAGGGCCCCTACCGGCCAGGCATGCTCGACCAGCGCCGCCACCGGCCAGATACCGTAGAGGCTGTTGCAGAGAAATACCTCGTCGGCCGCCAACAGCTCCTCGTACGCCAGATCGCGCACCACTACGCCGATGCCCAGCTGCTGCGCCCGCTCGATGAGTTCCGCGCGCATCACGCCGGCGACACCACAGCGCTGCAGCGCCGCCGTGAGCAATACGCCGTCGCGCACGATGAACAGGTTACTGAAGACCCCCTCGATCACCCGCCCGGCGCCATCGCGCATCAGGCCTTCGGCATACACCGGATCCCGCCACTCGGCACGTGCCAGCACCTGTTCCAGGCGATTGAGATGCTTGACTCCCGCCAGCAGCGGTTGCTCGGCAAGCCGCGTCGCACAGGGGAAGAGACGTACGCCTGCCTGCCGGTTGTGCGCCGGATAGGCCGGCAGCGCCGAGGCCAGCAGCAGTCGCCGCGGATGGCAGGGTTGTGGGGGCGCGTAACCGCGCAGGCCGATGCCGCGAGTGACCACGAGCTTGGCCACGCCGGCGTGAAGCTCGCCGCAGAACGCCAGGAGCTCCGCCCTGACAAGCGACAGATCGGCGGGGATGGCCAGCCGCCGGCAACCTTCGGCCAGACGCTGCAGATGCCGCTCGAGCAACTGCGGCTGGCCGTGCTCGACCCGAATCGTCTCGAACAGGCCATCGCCATAGGCCAAGCCACGATCATCGACGGGCAGCCCGGTAGCAGGCTGTCCGTCGATCCAGCAGGGTTTCACTCGGCGAACCGACGGAACACCAGCGAGCCGTTGGTGCCGCCAAAACCGAACGAGTTGGAAATCGCCACATCGATCGGCCTCGGCTTGGCCTGGTGCGGCACGAAGTCCAGATCGCAGCCCTCGTCCGGCTCGTCCAAATTGATGGTCGGCGGCGCCACCTGATCACGAATCGCCAGCACGCTGAAGATCGCCTCGACCGCACCGGCCGCCCCCAACAGGTGACCGACCATCGACTTGGTCGAACTCACGGACAGTTCGTAGGCATGGTCGCCGAACACGCTGCGAATCGCCGCAGCCTCGGCCTTGTCGCCTGCCGGCGTCGAAGTGCCGTGAGCATTGATGTACTGCACCTCGGCGGCGTTGAGCCGGGCATCGTTCAGCGCGTTGCGGATGCAACGTGCCGCGCCGGCACCATCCTCCGGCGGCGAGGTCATGTGAAACGCATCGGCGCTCATACCGAACCCGATCAGCTCGGCATAGATGTGCGCGCCGCGCGCCTTGGCGTGCTCCAGCTCCTCGAGCACCAGCGCGCCGGCACCGTCGGACAGCACGAAGCCATCACGCTGCCGGTCCCACGGACGACTGGCGGCGGCCGGATCGTCATTGCGCGTCGACAGCGCGCGCGCGGCGGCGAATCCGCCGATGCCCAGACCGCTGGCCGCCATCTCCGAGCCGCCGGCGACCATCACGTCCGCCTCGCCGTAGGCGATGTTGCGCGCGGCCATGCCGATGCAGTGGGTACCGGTGGTGCAGGCGGTAGCAATCGCATAGTTGGGTCCCTGCAAGCCCAGATGAATCGACAGGAAACCGGACACCATGTTGATGATCGAGCCGGGAACGAAAAATGGCGAGATACGCCGCGGGCCCTGTTCAATCAGCGCCTTGCAGCTGTTTTCGATATTGGTCAGCCCGCCGATGCCGGAACCCATGGCGACGCCGATGCGTTCGCGGTTGGCGTCGGTGATCTCCAGACCGGAATCACGAACCGCCTGGAAGCTGGCTGCGAGGCCGTACTGAATGAACAGATCGAGCTTGCGTGCTTCCTTGGCCGGCAGGTATTGCTCGACCTCGAAGCCTTTGATCGAGCCGCCGAAACGCGTGGAGTAGGCGGAAAGATCCATGTGTTCAATCAGGCCGATGCCGCTGCGGCCGGCCAGGATGCCCTGCCAGCTGCTCGGCACATCGTTGCCCAGTGGCGATAGCATGCCCATACCGGTAACCACGACGCGTCTACGCGACACAGCAATTCTCCTATTACCTTGACGTTTGGCTCAGCTCCCGCCGGTCATTCCGATGACGCGCGGGAACATTCGCGGTCTTGCAGCAGGTGTGTATCACCGCACCGCGAATCGACTCTCAAAGAAAAGCCGCACTACCTCGTGCAAGGCAGTGCGGCTTTTCCTGGTTCCGAAGCAGGATTACAACTTACTGCGCGTGCGCGTTGATGTAATCGATAGCTTCCTGAACGGTGGTGATCTTCTCAGCTTGCTCGTCCGGAATCTCGGTCTCGAATTCCTCTTCCAGAGCCATCACCAGCTCGACGGTGTCAAGAGAGTCGGCACCCAGGTCTTCGACGAAGGAAGCGCTGTTGGTGACTTCCTCTTCTTTAACGCCAAGTTGCTCGGCAACGATTTTCTTGACGCGTTCTTCGATGGTGCTCATACCTTGTTTTCACTCCTATGGAAAAAGCAGGCAGCTGGTCTGCGCGGTAGTGTATAGAAAGCGTTTTCCGCATTTCAAGCTGAAAGCGGGCAAGCATGAGCCCACTTCCAACCATCTGTCTATAAACGTTTCGCAGGTTATAGCGATTAAAACAGCCATTATGACTGCCGAGTCACGCTCGGCGTCACATTCAACTCATGTACATGCCGCCGTTCACCGGAACCGTGGCACCGGTGACATAGGCAGCGCCGTCCGAAGCCAGGAAGGCGACGACCTTGGCGATTTCCTCGGCCTGACCGAGACGCCCCAGCGGGATCTGACCCAGCAAGGCATCGCGTTGGGCTTCCGGCAATTCACGTGTCATATCGGTATCGATGAAGCCCGGCGCCACGGAATTGACCGTGATGCCGCGCGACCCCACCTCACGCGCCAGGGCACGACTGAAACCTTCCAGGCCGGCCTTGGCGGCGGCGTAGTTTACCTGCCCCGCGTTGCCCATTGCACCCACCACCGAACCGATGTTGATGATGCGTCCCCAGCGTGCCTTGGTCATGCCGCGCAGCACGGCCTTGCTCAGGCGGTACAGGCTGTTGAGGTTGGTATTGATGACGTCGAACCACTCGTCGTCCTTCATGCGCAGCATCAGGTTGTCGCGCGTGATACCGGCGTTGTTGACCAGGATGGCCGGCTGCCCGAGATGTTGCTGAATGTGTTCCAGCGTGCTGCTGACCGACTCGTCGTTGCCGACATCGAGCACCAGGCCGGCACCTTCGATGCCGTTGGCCTTCAGCGTTTCGGCGATGCGCTCGGCACCCGATGGCGTCGTGGCCGTGCCGATGACGATGGCGCCTTGGCGCCCCAGCTCCAGGGCAATGGCCTGACCGATACCACGACTCGCACCAGTGACCAGCGCCACCTTGCCTTGCAGATTCATAATGTTCTCCTTGATCAGGCCAGCGCAGCGCGGGTGGCGGCGAAGGCTTCCGGGGTGTCGAGATTGTAGGTGTTGATGCCCTTCACGCAGCGCTTGTTCAATCCGGACAGCACCTTGCCGGGACCGCATTCGACCAGGTCGGTCACGCCACGCTCGCCCAGCGCAACCATCGACTCGACCCAGCGCACCGGGCTGTAGAGCTGCGCCAGCAAATCGCGCTGCAGGGTCTGCAGGTCGGCGACGACCGCTGCACTGACATTCTGCACCAGCGGAATCTGCGGCGCCTGCCAGGCAATGGCGGCGACCGCGTCAGCGAAGCGCTCGGCCGCGGGACGCATCAGCTCGCAATGCGACGGCACGCTCACCGGCAGCGCCATCGCACGCTTGGCGCCACGCGCCTTGCAGGCCTCGATGGCGCGCGCGACGGCTGTTGCACTGCCGGCGATCACGACCTGTCCCGGTGCGTTGAAGTTCACCGCGCTGACGACTTCACCCTGCGCCGCCTCGGCACAGGCTGCCAGCACGTCGGCATCTTCCAGCCCCAGAATCGCCGCCATGCCGCCCTGCCCGGCCGGCACCGCCTGCTGCATCAACTGGCCACGCAACTCGACCAGCTTCACCGCGTCGGCGAACGGCAGGCTGCCGGCGGCGACCAGCGCGGAATACTCGCCGAGGCTGTGCCCGGCAACGAAGGCGGGACGTGCGCCGCCCTCGGCCAGCCAGAGACGCCACAGCGCCACCGATGCCGTCAGAATGGCGGGCTGGGTCTTGTCGGTCTGATTCAGTTGTTCTTCAGGGCCTTGCTGGGTCAACGCCCAGAGGTCGTAACCGAGCGCTGCCGATGCTTCGGCGAACGTGTCGAGAACGAGGTTCTGCTGGGCGCCCTGCTCGGCGAGCATGCCGAGCGACTGTGAACCCTGACCGGGAAAGACGAAAGCGAATGATGCGGACATGAAGCAGCTCTCTTATGGTTCTGTGCATCTGATGAACACGCCTGCTGGCAGGCGTCGCGAATTTCAGTTGGATGGCCGGCTGCCCGGCGCGGTCACATCGCCAGGCTCCAGCACCTGCGCCAGCCGCGCGCGCAGATGCCCCGCCAGGTCGTGCTCGATATCTTCGGCCGCACGCAGGATGGCCGACTTGAAACCGGCCTCCCCGGCAGCGCCATGACTTTTCACCACGATCCCCTGCAGGCCGAGAAAGCTGGCGCCGTTGTAGCGTGACGGCCGCAGCTCCGCGCGCAGTTGACGCAACATCGGCAAAGCCAGCCCGCCAACGATGCGCGCAACCAGCGATCGCCGAAAGAGCGCCTCCATCCGGGTGATCACCAGCTCCGCCAGGCCCTCGCTGGACTTGAGCAAGGCATTGCCGACGAAGCCGTCGCACACCACGACATCCGCCTCGCCACGATACAGGCCATCGCCCTCGATGAAGCCGATGAAGTTGAGACCCCGCACCTGCTGCAACAAGGCAGCGGCAAGCTTGACCTGCTGATTGCCCTTCACCTCTTCAATACCGATGTTCAGCAGGGCAACGCGAGGTCGCTCGATGCCCAACGCCTGCGCGGCGACCGACCCCATGACCGCGAACTGCTGCAACTGCTCGGCACTGCAATCGACGTTCGCCCCCAGATCGAGCAACAGGCAGGGGTTTGCGCGCGTCGGAATGGCAGTAACCATAGCGGGTCGATCGATGCCCGGCAGGGTTTTCAGCACCTGTCGCGCCAGTGCCATCAGGGCACCGGTATTACCGGCACTGACACAGGCCTGCGCCCGCCCGTCACGCACGAGTTCCAGCGCGATTCGCATCGACGATTGCGACCTGCCGCGCAAAGCCTGCGCCGGACGCTCGGCCATACCGATCACGTCCTCGGCATCGACGATCTGCAGGCGTGCGCGATCAACCGATGAATGCTCGGCGATGAGAGGTTCCAGAAGGGAGGATTGGCCGACAAGGGCCAGATGCAGCGAGGAAGATTCAGCCAGGCAGGACAGACTGGCCGGAACAATGCAACGGGGACCGAAGTCCCCGCCCATTGCGTCGATCGCGATGACCGGAGCGGACAAGGATTACTCGTCGGCGCCCTTGTCGACCACCTTGCGACCACGGTAGAAGCCGTCCGGAGAAACGTGGTGACGCAGGTGGACTTCACCGGTGCTCTTTTCCACGGACAGGGCGTTCGCCTGCAGGGCATCGTGGGAACGACGCATGTCGCGAGCGGAACGGGATTTTTTGTTCTGCTGAACAGCCATTTGGATCAACTCCTAAACGTTTGGGTCACGCTTTAACTGCGCCAGTACGCTGAACGGGTTGGACCGCGTTACCTCGTCCTCACTCGGCTCAGGCTCATCTGGCCCAACCGGCGGCTGGCAAATTTCAGGGTCATGGAGTGGAACAATCGGCAGAGCGAGCAACAGCTCGTCTTCGACCAGCGCCAGCAGATCCAGAGGATCTTCTCCCACTTCCAGCACGTCGTAGCCCTTGGGCAGGTGCTGGCTGCTCGACCCCTCATTGACAACGGCGTAGTCGCACTCGCTGTGAATGGGCAGAACAACCGGCTCCAGACAACGCTGGCAAATCATCTTGACGTCAACATCGAGCTGGCTATGGATAACCACAGTACGCTGCTCGTCGCGCCCGAAGGCAAAACTGGCACGCACCACACCCTGATCGTCTTCAAGAGACTCAGCAAGCCGCTGAAGCTGCGACAGGTTCAGCTCGCCCTGAAGGCTAGCCGCCCGATCAGCAAACTTGCGCGGATCAATGTGCGGAGGTATCGGTCCTTTCAACATAAGCGCGGCATTCTATGGATGCGCCCCGAGACTGTCAAAGGAATTCAGCCCGCCGAGCATGCCGGGCGCATAGAATTGCACACCCATATAAAAGGAGGGATTCATGCGCCAGCTGCTGCTTGCTTCGAGCTCGAAATACCGACAGGAACTGCTTGCACGCCTGCACCTGCCCTTCACGAGCGGCACCCCGGCCATCGACGAGACCCCGCTGCCGGGTGAATCCGCCGAGCATCTGGTGCGCCGCCTGGCCGCGCAAAAGGCACAGGCGCTCGCCGAAACCCATCCCGATCACCTGATCATCGGTTCCGACCAGGTCGCGACGCTCGGCGACAACATCCTCGGCAAGCCCCACACATTCGAACGAGCCAGACGTCAGCTGCAAGCCGCCAGCGGCGCCACCGTGCGCTTTCTTACCGGCCTGGCGCTACTCGACAGCCGCAGCGGACGCATCCAGGTCGACTGCGTTGCGTTCACCGTGCATTTCCGCGAACTGGACGATGCGCGCATCGAGCGCTACCTGCATATCGAGCAGCCCTATGACTGCGCCGGCAGCTTCAAGGCCGAAGGCCTTGGCATCAGCCTATTCCGCGCCACCGAGGGCGAGGACGTCACCAGCCTCGTTGGCCTGCCACTGATTCGTCTGGTGGACATGCTACTGGCCGAGGGCGTGGAGGTGCCCTGACCGCCAATCACCTAGCGCAACGCCGGCCCCTGCAACCCGACCAGCAGCGCAAGCCGCTCGGCGACGCCCGCGCCGAGCTTCTTGGTGAAGCGATCGATGGCGGACTCCTTCACGGTGAAGTCGACCAGCTCCGGCTCGCCAACCACCTCGCGCGCGACATGCGCCGTACTGCCTAGGCCATCGATCAGACCAAGCTCCAGCGCCTGCTCGCCCGACCAGACCAGCCCCGAGAACAGCTCGGGATGCCCGGCAACCTGCAGACGATCACCGCGCCCCTGCTTGACGCTGTCGATGAACTGCCGGTGCGTGGTCGCCAGCACTTCGCGCCAGAACTCGGTCTCCTCAGGCTTCTGCGGCTGGAACGGATCGAGGAATGCCTTGTGCTCGCCGGAGGTATAGACGCGCCGCTCCACACCCAGCTTCTGCATGACCTCGACGAATCCGAAAGTCGCCGCCGTCACGCCAATAGAACCAACCAGGCTCGACTTGTCCGCATAGATCTCGTCCGCTGCGCTGGCGATGTAGTAAGCGCCGGACGCTCCCAGATCGGTAATCACCGCATAAACCTTGATGGCCGGGTATTCGCCACGCAACCGGCGAATCTCGTCGTAAACGTACCCCGACTGTACCGGGCTGCCGCCTGGACTATTGATACGCAGAATGATGCCCTTGGTATTGGCATCCTCGAACGCAGCACGCAAAGCACCAACGATATTGTCAGCACTAGCGGACTCCTCGTCGGCAATCATGCCGCGCACATTGATCACGGCGGTATGGCTTTCCCGCGCCGCCTTATCCTTGCCGAACTGCCACGCCGGCGAAAACACCATCAGCGCGCCGAACAGATAAATGAAGGTCAGCAGTTTGAAGAAGATGCCCCAGCGCCTGGCGCGACGCTGCTCCTGGATACTCACCTGCAAGGTTTTCTCCAGCAGTTTCCAGCTGCTGCGTTCGTCACGCCCCTCATCCATCGGCGCCTTCCATTCATCCGACATGCTCATTCACCTCCGTGCTTTCGGCGACACCCAGCCAGGCGGCCAGTTCTGCAAAACGATTGATCACCAGCCGCGGACCGTGCACCCGAAGACTCTCGACCGACTGCGCGCCGTACGCGACCGCGACGCTATCGACGCCCGCCCGCCGCGCCATCTGCAGATCGAATACCGAATCACCGACCATCAGCGCCTGCTCCGGCCGCATGCCACAATGCGCGAGAATCTCCTCGAGCATCAGTGGATCGGGCTTGCCTGCCGTCTCGTCGGCGCAGCGCGTGACGTCGAAGAAGCCCGTCCAGCCCTGTCCCGCCAACACGCGATCCAGCCCCTGACGCCCCTTGCCGGTAGCGACAGCCAGCAGATGCCCGCGCTCACGAAACTCCTGCAGCCCACGCGCAACCCCCGGATACAGAGCAGAGGGCTGCGCCTCCAGGGCCAGATAATGCTCGCTGTAGCGCCGACGAAATTCCTCGACCAGAACCGGATCGTCGACTTGCGGATACAACGTGGAAATCGCATCCGTCAGCGCAAGACCGATGATGCCCTTAATGGAAGCATCGTCCCGTGGCGGCAGATCGAAAGCATGCGCAGCCACCCGCACCGATTCGACGATACGCCCGATGGAGTCGACCAGCGTGCCGTCCCAATCGAAGATCAGCAGCTCGTACCTATTCACCCAGCTTCTCCAGCGTCCGCGCCCAGACTTCGTCCACGGGCGCCTCCAGCGCCAGCTCGCCGCCATCCGGCAGCGGCACCTTCAATGCATAGGCGTGCAGGAACAGCCGCTTGCCGCCCAGCTCACGAATCTCGCGAGTGAACTCCTCGTCGCCGTACTTGCTGTCACCGGCGATGCTATGCCCGGCATGCCGGGCATGCACGCGGATCTGGTGGGTACGCCCGGTCACCGGCCGAGCCTCGACGAGCGTGGCGAAGTCGCCGAAACGCCGCAGCACGCGAAACAGCGTCAGCGCCTCCTTGCCGTCCTCGGTCACCTCGACCATGCGCTCGCCGGAACGCAGCGTATTCTTCAGCAGCGGCGCGTTCACCTGCTTCTTCGAAGTTTCCCAGCGACCACGCACCAGTGCCATGTAGCGTTTGTCCACACCATCGCCGCGCAGCGCCTGATGCAGATGACGCAGCATGCTGCGCTTCTTCGCGATCATCAGCAGCCCGGAGGTATCACGATCCAGACGGTGCACCAGCTCGAGCTCCTTGGCATCCGGGCGCAACTGGCGCAGCGCCTCGATCACGCCATAACTGAGCCCGCTGCCGCCATGCACCGCGATGCCGGCCGGCTTGTTCAGCACGATGAGCGCCTTGTCCTCGTAGACGATCGCCGCCTCGAGCCGCTCGAGCAGGCCCTGCGCCAGCGGCTCGGGCTCGTCGCGCTCAGCCAGGCGCAGCGGCGGAACGCGCACCAGGTCGCCCGCCTGCAGCTTGTATTCGGGTTTGACCCGCCCCTTGTTCACCCGCACCTCGCCTTTGCGCAGGATGCGGTAGATCAGCGTCTTGGGAACGCCTCTGAGCTGGGTGCGGAGAAAGTTGTCGATGCGCTGGCCGGCAAGTTCCGGCGCGACCTCGAGCATTTGCACGCCGGAGGTCTGGGAGGGGGTATTGGTCATCGCCAGATCATATCAATTTTCATGGAATTGAAGCACTTAAACATTGCTGCTATAGTCGCGAACGCCGCCAAAAGCGGCCAGATCAAGGGATGCAGCGATATCGCCAACCTTGACCGGAAAAATGTTCGAGGACGTGAGGCTGTCCGGCGCATCTTCCCAATGTGGTGAGGATACGAAACAAGCCTTGAAGACATGATGCGTGCCCCCAGGTTGGGGAATCGCGACAATCGACAACCCGCTCCCCGGATTCTGCGAGCGGCACCCGATTTTCGAAGTATGCGTGTTGGGTGGAGATGCACAGCATCGGATTTGCGTAGCAAGGGCTTTCACAGACGCTTCATCAATCGTCCGCTACCGATGTCTGATTCCTCCTCCCCAAGCATTTGCTGCTGTTCCGACAGCACAGCAGGAGACGTCGTCGCGACGCCGGCCCATTTGGCCGCACATCGCTGGACACTGGAGTGCCTTACAACCATTCCTGACTCACCTGACACCGACCGCGAGAGTCGTGTGTGCCGAACGCCGTTTCCGGACGCTACGGAAACCGACGGTACTACATGAAAAGAATGCTAATTAACGCAACTCAGCCCGAAGAGTTGCGTGTCGCACTGGTCGATGGCCAGCGCCTGTTCGACCTGGACATCGAGTCCGGTGCACGCGAACAGAAGAAGGCCAACATCTACAAGGGCAAGATCACCCGCGTAGAACCCAGCCTGGAAGCTGCCTTCGTCGATTTCGGCGCCGAGCGCCACGGCTTCCTCCCACTCAAGGAAATCTCCCGCGAGTACTTCTCCAAGGCCCCCGAAGGCCGCGTCAACATCAAGGAAGTGCTGAAGGAAGGCCAGGAAGTCATCGTCCAGGTCGAGAAGGAAGAGCGCGGCAACAAGGGCGCCGCCCTGACCACCTTCATCAGCCTCGCCGGCCGTTATCTGGTGCTGATGCCCAACAACCCGCGCGCCGGCGGCATCTCCCGTCGTATCGAAGGCGAAGAGCGCAACGAACTGCGTGAAGCGCTCAACGGCATCAACGTGCCGGCCGACATGGGTCTGATCGTGCGTACCGCCGGCCTGGGTCGCTCCAGCGAAGAGCTGCAGTGGGACCTGGACTACCTGCTGCAACTGTGGACCGCCGTCAAGGACGCCTCGCAGGGCCGTGCCGCGCCGTTCCTGATCTACCAGGAATCCAACGTCATCATCCGCGCCATCCGCGATTATCTGCGCCAGGACATCGGCGAAGTGCTGATCGACAGCGTCGAAGCCCAGGACGAAGCGCTTTCCTTCATCCAGCAGGTCATGCCGCAGTACGCCAGCAAGATCAAGCTGTACGAAGACTCCGTGCCGCTGTTCAACCGCTTCCAGATCGAAAGCCAGATCGAGACCGCCTTCCAGCGCGAAGTCAAACTGCCGTCCGGCGGCTCCATCGTCATCGACCCGACCGAGGCCCTGGTGTCCATCGACATCAACTCGGCGCGCGCCACCAAGGGCGGCGACATCGAGGAAACCGCGCTGCAGACCAACCTGGAAGCGGCTGAGGAAATCGCCCGCCAGCTGCGCCTGCGCGACATCGGCGGCCTGATCGTCATCGACTTCATCGACATGACCCCGGCGAAAAACCAGCGCGCCGTCGAGGAGAAGGTGCGCGAAGCACTGGAAGCCGACCGTGCACGCATCCAGGTCGGACGCATCTCGCGCTTCGGCCTGCTGGAAATGTCCCGTCAGCGCCTGCGTCCGTCGCTCGGCGAGACCAGCGGCATTGTCTGCCCGCGTTGTAACGGCCAGGGCATCATCCGCGACGTCGAGTCGCTGTCGCTGGCGATCCTGCGTCTGATCGAGGAAGAAGCGCTGAAGGACCGCACCGCCGAGGTTCGCGCCCGCGTGCCGTTCCAGGTCGCCGCCTTCCTGCTCAATGAAAAGCGCAACGCCATCACCAAGATCGAACTGCGTACCCGCGCGCGCATCTTCATCCTGCCGGACGACCACCTGGAAACGCCGCACTTCGAGGTCCAGCGCCTGCGTGACGACAGCCCGGAAATCGCCGCCGGCCACGCCAGCTACGAGATGAGCCACAGCGAAGCCGAGGAAGTCCAGCCGGTCAGTTCGACCCGCACGCTGGTGCGCCAGGAGGCCGCGGTCAAGACCGCACCGCAGCGCAGCGCCCCCGCTCCGGTCGCCACTGCCGCAACGCCCGTCGAGACGCCAGCCCCTGTCGCCACTCCCGAACCGAGCCTGTTCAAGGGCCTGATCAAGTCGCTGGTCGGCTTGTTCGCCGGCAAACCGGAAGAACCGAAGGCTGCCGTCACCACCGAGGCCAAGCCGTCTGGCAACCGCACACCGCGCAATGAAGAGCGTCGCAGCGGGCGTCAGCAGAACCGCCGCCGTGACGGCCGTGGTCGCGACGAGGAACGCGCGCCGCGCGAGGAGCGCAAGCCTCGCGAAGAGCGCCAGTCCCGTGAGGAGCGTCAACCGCGCGAAGAACGCCAGCCGCGACCGCCACGCGAAGAGCGCAAGCCGCGCGAGCAGGTCGAAGCCGCTGAAGCCCAGCCGCGCCGCGAACGCGGGCCGCGTGAAGAGCGCCAACCGCGTGAGGAGCGCAAGCGCGAACTGCGTGCGCCGCTCGACGAGGCCAGCGCACTGGAGACGCCGAGCGAAGAGCTGAACGAACGCAAGCCTCGGCCGCCACGCGAGGAGCGCAAGCCGCGTGCCGAGCAGGTAGCGAACGAGGAAGAACTGCAGCAAAATGAGGAAACCGCCGAAGAGGACCAGGAAACCGCCGACGGCGAGCGTCCCCGTCGTCGCTCCCGCGGCCAGCGCCGCCGCAGCAATCGCCGCGAGCGCCAGCGTGATGCCGAAGGCAACGAAATCGCCGAAACCGGCGAGGACAATGCGCCGGTGAAGAGCGAGGACATCGCCATCGCCGCCACCGCGGCTGCCATCGTCGCCAGCGCCGAAGCAGAGCCGCAGACCGAAACCGCGCCGACAGCGGAAGCCGCCACCACGGCAGAGCCCGCGGCGGTCGTCGAGAGCGCACCGGTTGCCGAGGAAACGCTGCCGCCAGCAGCGATCGAGCCCCCGACGGTAACTGTTGAAGAGCAGCCGGTCGACGCAACTGAAACCATTGCGCAAACGCCGGAAACTGCGGTCGTCGAGCCGGTAGCAGAAGTACCGGCGGCGGTCGAGCCGATCGTCGAGCAGCCTGCGCCGGCAGTTGCAAGCAGCGGCCGTGCGCCCAACGATCCGCGTGAGGTGCGCCGTCGCCAGCGCGAAGCCGAGCGCCTTGCAGCACAGGCTGCCGTAGCACAGGCCGCCCTAGCGCAGGAAACCGAGCACGAAGCTCCGGCCATCGCGCAGCAACCGCTGGCCGCTGCGGAAATCATCGTCAGCGAGCCCGAGGTTGCCGCACCGCAAGCAGAAGCCCAGGCAGAAGCGCAACAGCCGGAGCAGCCTGAACCGCTAGCGACCCCAAGCGAACCGGAGCAGACCCTGCAGGCGGACGAGCCAGTCGCTGAAGCCGAGCCCACTGCAGAAACTGTCGAGCAGGAGCCGACGCCTGAACAGGGCGAGCAGGGCGACAAGGACAAGCACCAGGCCTGATCCGCGCCACGACGAAAAAGGGATGCTTCGGCATCCCTTTTTTTATTCAGGCGGCACGATCACGGAGGATCCAGCCGACCAAAGCGCAATTGCCGGCGCGCCACCGGCAGCGCACCATCCGTGCGCCGTGCGATCCCAGCAAACTCGAGGGTACCGATGAATCTGTCGCTGATGAACCGTTACGCCTTCTATGCCTTCTGCCTGCTGTTCACCCTGCTCAGCTTGCCCTGGCTCGAACACGTCTGGGGGCTGACGCTGATCACCGCGCTGCTGAGCGTCATCGGCACGCTGGACCTGTTGCAACCCAGGCAGGCCGTGCGCCGCAACTACCCGATTCTCGGCAACTTGCGCTACCTGATCGAAACCATCCGTCCGGAGATCCGCCAGTACCTGCTGGAAAACGACAACGATCCGCTGCCCTTCTCTCGGGCGCAGCGCTCGCTGGTGTATGCCCGGGCGAAGAACGAGGTCGCCGACAAGCCCTTCGGCACCCTTTCGGACGTCTATGGCACCGGCTTCGAGTTCATCGGTCATTCGATCCGCACAGCGCCGCACAGCGATCCACTGAGCTTTCGCGTCAACATCGGTGGTCCGCAATGCCGCCAGCCTTATAGCGCGTCGATCTTCAACATCTCCGCGATGAGTTTCGGCTCGCTCAGCGCCAACGCGATCCGTGCGCTGAATCGTGGCGCCAAGCTCGGCGGCTTCGCCCACGATACCGGCGAAGGCAGCATCAGCCGTTATCATCGCGAGTACGGCGGCGACCTGATCTGGGAGCTGGGCAGCGGTTATTTCGGCTGTCGCGACGAACAGGGGCGCTTCGATCCGCAACGCTTCACCCAGCAGGCGCAGAATTCGCAGGTGAAGATGATCGAGGTGAAACTAAGCCAGGGCGCCAAACCGGGCCACGGCGGTATTCTGCCGCGGCACAAGATCACCGCCGAGATCGCCGCGACACGCGGCGTGCCGATGGATCAGGACTGCGTATCGCCGGCCAGCCACAGCAGTTTCTCCACTCCGCTGGAGCTGCTGGCCTTCATCGCCCAGTTGCGTGAGCTGAGCGGCGGCAAGCCGGTGGGCTTCAAGCTGTGCCTCGGCCACCCGTGGGAGTTCATGGCAATTGCCAAGGCCATGCTCAAGAGCGGCATCCTGCCGGACTTCATCGTCATCGACGGCAAGGAAGGCGGCACTGGCGCGGCGCCGCTGGAGTTCACCAACCACATCGGCGTACCGCTGCGCGAAGGCCTGCTGTTCGTGCACAACACCCTGGTCGGCCTGAACCTGCGCGAACACATCAAGCTGGGCGCCAGTGGCAAGATCGTCAGCGCCTTCGATATCGCCAGCGTGCTGGCGATCGGTGCCGACTGGGCCAACTCGGCGCGCGGCTTCATGTTCGCCATCGGCTGCATCCAGTCGCAGTCGTGCCACACCAACAAGTGCCCCACCGGCGTGGCCACCCAGGACCCGCTGCGCCAGCGCGCGCTGGTGGTGCCGGACAAGGCGGAGCGAGTGCACAATTTCCATCGCAATACGCTCAAGGCGCTGGCCGAGATGCTCGCCGCGGCCGGGCTGTCGCATCCGAGCGAACTGGAGGCCAAGCATCTGGTGCGCCGGATGTCAGCCACCGAGATCAAGCTCTTCTCGCAGCTGCACACCTTCCTCGCCCCCGGGGAACTGCTGGCCGAGAACCTGCAGGGCGACTTCTATCCGCGGATGTGGCGCATGGCGCAGGCGGAAAGCTTCGAGCCGAAACTCGCGTGATACGAGTGGCTCAGATGACGTTCGGCTCGATTTCCAGCGTCACCCCGAAGCGGCTGGCGATATCGCGCTGGATGCGCTGCGCCAGTTGCAGCAGCTGCGCACCGGTGGCCTGGCCATAGTTGACCAGCACCAGTGCCTGCAAGCTGTGCACCCCGGCGTCGCCTTCGCGGTAGCCCTTCCAGCCGGCCTGCTCGATCAGCCAACCGGCGGCGAGTTTGACCTGACCATCCGGCTGCGGATAGGCAACCAGCCCCGGATGGGCGGCGCGCAGCCGTTCGGCCAGCTCCGCGCAAACCAGCGGATTCTTGAAGAAACTGCCGGCATTGCCCAGTTCGCTCGGGTCCGGCAGCTTTTCGCGGCGAATCGCACAGACCGCATGGCTGACATCCAGCGCCGTCGGCGCGATGATGCCCTGCTCTGCCAGCCGCTGGCGGATCGGCCCGTATTCCAGATGCAGGGACGCCTGCCGCTGCAGCCGCACGCGTACCCGCAGAATCAGGTAGCGACCCGGCTGCTGCTTGAACAGGCTGTCGCGGTAGCCGAAGGCACATTCGGCCGGGCTAAAGTCGCGCAGCGCGCCCGTCGCGCAATCCAGCGCGGTGATGCCCGCCAGCACGTCGCCGATCTCCACGCCATAGGCGCCGATGTTCTGGATCGGTGCCGCCCCCACGGTGCCGGGGATCAGGCTGAGATTTTCCAGCCCGGCCAGGCCCTGCTGCAGCGTCCAGAGCACGAAGGGATGCCACGGCTCGCCCGCTTCGGCCTCGACCAGTACGCTGCCGTCCTGCTCCGCAACGATGCGCTTGCCTCGACTGGCCATGCGCAGCACCAGCGCCTCGACGTCGCGGGTCAGCAACAGGTTGCTGCCACCACCGAGCACCAGCAGGGGCACGTCGTGTCGCTTCGAGAGCGCCAGCGCCTGACGCACCTCGGCATCGTCATGCGCCTCGGCGAACAAGCGCGCGCGCTGCTCGACGGCAAAGGTGTTGAACGGCTTGAGCGAGCGCCACTCGTCGACCCGCAGGTTCACAGGCGCTCCCGAACTTCTGCGAGCAGCGCCTGCGAACCCTGTTCGATCAGGTCGAGCACCTGCTCGAATCCATCCGCACCGCCGTAGTAGGGATCGGGCACCACATCGCCGGCCATGCCGTAGCGACGCAGGAACAAGTCGAGCTCGGCGGTCGCATCCGCCGGGCGCAGCGCTTGCAGACGCGCCAGATTGGCGTGATCCATCGTCAGGATCAGGTCGAAGCGGCGGAAATCCTCCACCGTTACCTGGCGCGCACGCAGCGTGTCGAGGTCATAGCCACGACGCTGCGCCGCCTGGCGCGTCCGGCTGTCCGGCGACTTGCCGACATGCCAATCGTCAGTACCGGCCGAATCGATCTCTATCCGATTCTGCAAACCAGCCAACTGCACATGCTGACGAAACACGCCCTCGGCAGTCGGCGAGCGGCAGATGTTGCCCATGCAGACGAACAGCACTCTCATGCTCAATGCCCCAGCAGACGCCGGACCCGCTCGAGGTCCTCGGGCGTGTCCACGCCCGCAGGCGGCGCCTCGGTGGCGTCGGCGACGTGGATACGCTGGCCATGCCAGAGCGCCCGCAACTGCTCCAGGCATTCGGTATTCTCCAGCCAGCACGGGCCCCAGGCCACGAAGTTGGCCAGGAATCCGGCGCGGTAGGCATAGATGCCGATGTGCCGGCGATACGGCACGCCATGTGGCAGCGCCTCGCGATTCTGCGCAAAGGCATCGCGCGCCCACGGCAGCGGCGCACGGCTGAAGGTCAGGGCGAGGCCGTTGATGTCCGCCAGCACCTTCACCGCATTTGGATTGAACAGCGTCGCCGCATCGCTGATCGGCTCGGCCAGGGTTGCGATCGCCGCCTCCGGGTGCGCCGCCAGATTCGCCGCAACCTGGTCGATAACCGCCGGCGGGATCAGCGGCTCATCGCCCTGCACGTTGACCACGATGGCCTCGGCATCGAGTCCGAGCAGACTGGCGACTTCGGCCAGGCGGTCGGTCCCGGAATTGTGCTCGGCGCGCGTCAGCACCGCCTCGGCACCGAAGGCGGCGCAGGCGGCGAGAATCCGCTCGTCGTCGGTCGCCACCACCACGCGCTGCGCGGCGCTGCGGCTGGCCTGTTCCCAGACGTGCTGGATCATCGGCTTGCCGACAATGTCCTGCAGCGGCTTGCCCGGCAGGCGGCTGGAGGCGTACCGGGCCGGAATCACCACGATGAAGGGGACGCTCATTTGTCCAGACGCTCGTCCACGTCGAGGGTGCGGGCTTCGCCTTCCAGCATCACCGGAATGCCGTCGCGCACCGGGAACGCCAGGCCATCGGCCTTGCAGATCAGTTCGGCTTTGTCGTCGGCCAGCTTCAGCGGCCCCTTGCACAGCGGGCAGGCCAGGATATCGAGGAGTTTGGTGTCCATGCGCAGTCCTTGGAAAGCAGCCGACTGCACCGGCAGATCGGGCGGCTTATGAGTGATCGGGCAGCAATCGGGCCAGTTGTTCGTCAAACCAGGCCACGAACGCCGCCGAGGGCGCCGCCTCGACCTGCAGATAGGACCAGCCCGGAGGCGCGAACGCCCGGCATTTCACCGCGTCCTTCTCGGTCATCACCAGCGGCAGCTCGGGGGTGAACTGCAGCTGCTGCGCGCTGTAGGCGGCATGATCGGCGAAGGCGTGCGGAATCGGGCGCCAGTGTAGCGCCTCGAGCGTGGAGAAGAAACGCTGCGGATTGCCGATACCGGCGACGGCATGAAGGCTCTGCCCCGGCGGAAAATGCTCGAGTGGCCAGCGCTCGCCGCTGTGCAGCTCGACCAGCGCCGCAGGCTGCAGGCGGAAGGCGAAGCCGTCGGCAGCATCCACCGGCGCGCCATTGAGCAACACCGCATCCACCTCCTGCAGGCGCTCGACCGGCTCGCGCAAGGGACCGGCGGGCAGGCAGCGGCGATTGCCGAGCCCGCGCGCGGCATCGATCAGCACCAGCTCGAGATCACGCGCCAGGCGATAGTGCTGCAGGCCGTCATCAGAGAGGATCAGGTCCAGCGGTTCGCTGGCCAGCAGTGCACGCACCGCGCGGGCGCGGTCCGGGTCGATCATCAGTGGCACGGCGGTTCGCTGCACGATCAGCAGGGGCTCGTCGCCCGCCTCGCTCGCCGCCTGCTCCGCGCGCACGCGCCACGGCAGCGTCGGCGGGGTCGCGCCGTAACCACGACTGACCACCCCGACCCGCAGGCCGCGCGCACGGCAATGCTCGATCAGCCAGAGGATCAGCGGTGTCTTGCCGGTACCGCCGACGGTGATGTTGCCCACCACGATGACCGGCACCGGCGCCCGGTAGCTGTCGCCCTGCCCGGCCAGGAAGCGCCGGCGCTTGCGTTCGACCACCACACGATAGAGCGCCTCCAGCGGCGCCAGCAGATGCAATGCCGGATGCCCGCGATACCAGGCGCGTTGCAGCCGTTCGGCAAACGACATCAAGGCGCCGCCTGCGCCTCGACGGTGGTGATACGCAGATGCGCGAAGCCCAGCTTGCCGGCCGCATCCATCGCGGTGATGACCGCCTGGTGCGGCGTCTTGCCGTCCGCGCTGATGATCATCGGCAGGCTGTTGTCGCCCTCAGACTCCTTGCTCAGCGCCGCCATCAGCGAGCTCAGGTCGCTCGTGAGCAGTGCCTTGCCGTTGAGCGAATAGTTGCCGTCGATATCGATGACGACTTCCAGCTGCTTGATCTCAGTCTGCTGCGGCGGCGTGCCGCTGGCCGCTTCCGGCAGATCCACCTGCAGTTGCGTCTCGCGGGTGAAGGTGGTGGTGACCACGAAGAACAGCAGCAGGATGAAGACCACGTCGATCAGCGGCGCCAGGCCGATCTCGACGTTCTCCCGCGGTTTGCGCCGAAACTTCACGCCTTGCCCTCGTCCAGATCGACATCGCGGTCGCCCTGGACCACCTCGACCAGCTTGATCGCCTCCTGCTCCATGCCGACCACCAGCTCATCGACGCGGCGCATCAGGAAGCGATGGAAGAACAGCGCCGGGATCGCCACGATGAGGCCGGCTGCGGTGGTGATCAGAGCCTTGGCGATACCGCCGGCGAGCTGTGGCGCATTGGCCATGCCCGAGCCCATGAAGGAGCTGAAGATCTCGATCATGCCCAGTACGGTGCCCAGCAGGCCGAGCAGCGGCGCGATGCCGGCGATCGTGCCCAGAGCATTAAGGTAGCGCTCCAGGTCATGCACCACCCGGGCCGCGGCTTCCTCGATGCACTCTTTCATGATCTCGCGGCCGCGCTTGGAATTGGCCAGCCCGGCGGCGAGAATCTCGCCCAGCGGCGAATCGGCACGCAGCTCCTTGAGCCGCTGGTTGCTGAGCTTCTTTTCCTTGATCCACTTCCACACCTGACCGAGCAGATGCGGCGGCGTAACCCGGCTCGGACGCAGCGTCCACAGTCGCTCGGCGATGATCGCGGCGGCGACGATTGAACACAGGATGATCGGCAGCATTATCCAGCCGCCCGCTTTGACCAGCTCCCACACGAGATGAATCCCCCTCGAAAAAGTGGCGCCACTCTAGCATAGGGGCCACAGGCCGCCGATCGCTGCCGTTCTCATTTTTCCCGCCAGAATCGCCGCTGCTCGCGCAAACCGAGAACCTCGCGAAACGCCCCCAGCTCGACCTTCAGCGCACCTGCCTCGGCGGTGTCGTACAGCCGCGCACCCACGCTGTGCAGACGCCCGACGACCGCTGGGTGCGGATGGCCGAACGCGTTGTGGCGGCTGCGCGAGACCAGCGCAGCCTGTGGCCGTACCGCCGTGATGAACGGCGCCGAGGAGGAGCCGTTGCTGCCGTGATGGGGCAACAACAGCCAGTGGGCCGCCAGCGGCCAGCCGCTGTGCACCAGTGCCTGTTCCGCCAGCGCATCGATATCGCCGGTCAGCAGCAGGCGCTCGCCTTCGGCCTCGATCATCAGCACGCAGGACGACTGATTGCCATCCGCCCCCTGCGCCCAGTGCCAGAGGCCGAAGCGCACGCCGTCCCACTGCCAGACCTGGCTTTCACAGGATTGCGCCTGCAGCGCTGGCGGCAGCCGCGCCGGTTCCCCGCTGAGCACTCGCCGTGGCGGCAGCAGTCGCTGCACGGCCATCGCGCCGCCGGCGTGATCGTTGTCGGCATGGCTGATCAGCAGCAGGTCCAGCCGCTCCACCCCCAGCCGCCGCAGCGACGGGAAGACGATCCGCTCGCCCGTGTCGAAATCGCCGTGACGCGGGCCGGCATCGTAGAGCAGCGCATGGGAGCGGGTGCGCACCAGTACCGAGAGGCCCTGCCCCACGTCGAACACCCAGACCTCGGCTTTGCCGGCCGGCGGCAGCGGCGTCGACGGGTACAGCAGAGGCAACAGGAGCAGCGCGCCCAGCACGCGCAACGGCACGCCGGCGGGCAGCAGCAACACCAGCGCTCCTACCGCCGCCAGTGACCAGGCCCAGAGCGGCAGACTCTCCACTATCCAGGCCGCCTGCCAGTCCGCGAGCAACTTCAGCACCTGGAACAGCCATGCCAGCGACCAGCCCGCCAGCAGCAGCAAACCTTCGCCGATGCCCGGCAAAGGCAGCAGCAGCGTGCCGAGCAGCGCTAGCGGGACCGTCAGACCGACCCAGGGCACCGCCAGCAGGTTCGCCAGCGGCCCGCTCGCGCTGATCGGCAACCCCAGCGCCAGCATCAACGGCAGTAGCCCCACCACCATCGCCCACTGTGCGCGCGGTAGGGTCAGCCACCAGGGCCAGGCGCCCAGCCGTCCGGAGAAGGCCAGGGCGAGCAAGGCGACGGCGCCGAAGGACAGCCAGAATCCCGGCTGCAGACTGGCCAGTGGATCGAGCAGCAGGACGCCATTGAGGGCGATCAGCAGCGGCAGCCAGACCCCCAGCTGACGAAAGCGCAGGCGCCAGAGCAGTACCACCGCCACCATCACGCAGGCCCGCTGCACCGGCACCTCGAACCCGGCCAGCCAGCCGTAGCCGAGCGCACCGGCGAATGCCGCGGCACAGGCGCAGGGCAGCCACGGCAGGCGCCGCGGCCACCAGCCGATACGCGCCAGCAGCGCCACCAGCCCGTACAGCAGACCGGCCAGCATGCCTACATGCTGGCCGGAGATGACCATCAGGTGCACCGTGCCGGTGTCCTGCAGGGTGCGCCAATCAGCCGGCGACAGGCCTGAGCCATCGCCGACCACCAGCGCCGCGATCGCACCCTGTCGGTCCGCCGCGTCGATGCTTAACAACTCATTGCGCAGCTGATCGCGCCAGCCACCCGTACCCTCCGCCGCCTGCAGGCGCTCGCCAGCCTTGACCGTGCCGGTTGCGCCGATATGGCGCGCCAGCAGCCAGGCCTCATGATCGAACGCGTGCGGGTTGACCAGCCCGTGCGGTCGTTTCAGCCGCACTGCCAGCCGCCAACGCTCACCGGCGCGCAGCTGCGGACCGCCATACCAGGCCAGACGCAGGCGCGGCGGCAGCCCGGCGTGTCGCGAGCTGATATCGCCGAGCTCGAAGCGCACCACACCGCCCTGCACGGCCGGCAGCCCGAGCACCTGACCTTCGAGCCAGAAGGTGCGGCCGTCGAGTTCGCTGGCGAGCCGTTCGTCCAGCGCCGCCTGCATCTGCAAACATGCCCAGAACAAGCCGAAACACAGCCAGGCCAAAGGCCGGGTCGCTGGCCGCCACAGGCACAGCAACGCCAGCAGAGCCAGCGCAATCGACACCCAGGCTGCAGGCAGCGCAGGCAGAAAGCGCGGCAGCAACAAGCCGATGGCCAATGCCAGCATCCCTGCCCGCATGCTCTTACCCCCTCGGAATCCATTCCCCAGAAGCCGGGTCGCGCCTGCCGGACATATGCCGGGCAGGAGACCTTATGTGACAAAACCACTGCCGATCCTGCGCGGTAATCGGCGCATAATGGACGTGCTCCGTCCGCCCGAGAACCTCCATGCCGCGTCGCTTCTTCAAACGCTACATGCCGCATCCCGACCGCATCAAGACTAACAAGTCGCTGCGGTTTCTCGGCGCGCTGATTCACGATCCCAACCTGTGGCATCTCAACCGCCATTCGGTATCCCGGGCCATGGCCATCGGCCTGGTCTGGCTGACCAATCCGCTGACGATGCCGCCGGTGTTCTACTGCACCTACAAGCTCGGTGCCTGGCTGCTGGATGCACCCGCGTTGAGCATGCCGGAAGAACTCACCCTGGCCTGGGTGACGCAGCTGCTGCAGAACAACTGGCAACCGCTGTATCTCGGCTCGCTGGTCGCGGCGATCGGTTTTGCCGTGCTCGGCTACGTCGGCACGCAGGCCTACTGGCGCTGGTGGGTCGGACGCAGCTGGCGCCGGCGGCAGAACGGCCGGCGCTGAACGCCGGCCTCATTCATTCGTAACGCAGCGCCTCCGCAGGCTGCGTCTGCGCGGCGCGCCAGGCCGGATAGAGCGTCGCCAGGAAGCTCAGGCTCAGCGCCGCCGCGGCGACGATCGCCACATCCTCCCAGCGCAACTCCGATGGCAGCGTACTGATGAAGTACACGTCGGAGCTGAAGATATGCTGGCCGCTCACCCGCTCCAGCCAGCCCACCAGCTCGCTCACGTTCAACGCACCGAGCACGCCGAGCACGATGCCGATCAGCGTGCCGCTGATGCCGATCAGGCTGCCCTGCACCATGAAGATCGCCATGATCTGCCGCGGCGTCGCGCCCAGCGTGCGCAGGATGGCGATGTCAGCACGTTTATCGGCCACCACCATGATCAGCGTGGCGATGATGTTGAATGCCGCGACTGCCACGATCAGCATCAACAGCACGCCGATCATGGTCTTCTCCATCTTCATCGCCCTGAACAGGCTGCCCTGCGTGTGCGACCAATCCTCGGCACGGTAGCCTTCGCCCAAGTTGGCCAGCAATTGCCCAGCCACCTGCGGTGCGCGATAGAGGTCGTCCAGCTTGATCCGCACACCCTGCACCTGCTCCGGCTGCCAGCGGCGGATCTGCGCGGCGTCGGATCGATGGATCAGCGCCAGGCTGCCATCCAGATCGGCGCCGACCTTGAACACGCCGACCACATTCAGACGCTGCATGCGCGGCGTGATTCCAGCGGACGTCGCACTGACCTCCGGCACGATCAGGGTCAGCTTGTCGCCCACCGAAAGCCCGAAGCGCCGGGCGGTGATCATGCCGATGATCACGCCGAACTCGCCCGGTCGCAGGTCGTCGAGGCTACCGGCGACCATGCGTGAAGCGACGATCGAGACATCGCCCTCGACCTGTGGCTCGATACCGCTGACCTGGATTGGCTGCATGCTGCCCTTGAACGAGAGCATGCCCTCGAGCTGGGTCAGCGGCGCCGCGGCCTGCACCTCGGGGTGCGTCCGCAGCCGCTGCGCCAGCGCCTGCCAGTCGTCGAGCGGCTGGACGCCGTCGATCGTGGCGTGCGGCACCATGCCGAGAATCCGTGCGCTCATCTCGCGCTGAAAGCCGTTCATCACCGACAACACCAGAATCATCGCCAGCACGCCCAGCGACAGTCCGATCAGCGAGGTCAGGGAAATGAACGAGATGTAGTGATTGCGCCGCTTGGCACGGGTGTAGCGACTGCCGATGAAGACGCTCAGCGGGCGGAACATTATTCAGCCACCAGTCGGCCGTCTTCCAGGCGCAAAACCTGATCCATCTGCGCCGCCAGCTGGCGGTCGTGGGTGACCACCAGGAACGCGGTACGCAGCGAGGTGCTGAGCTCCAGCATCAGATCCTGAATGCCCTGCGCGGTGTGGTGGTCCAGGTTGCCGGTGGGCTCGTCGAGCAGCACCAGCGCCGGCTCGTTCACCAGCGCCCGAGCGATCGCCACCCGCTGACGCTCACCGCCGGACAGTTCGGCCGGCTTGTGCTCCAGGCGATGACCGAGCCCGACCCGCTGCAGCAGGGCACTGGCACGCATGCGCGCCTCGGGGATCGGCGTGCGGCCGATCAGCAGCGGCATGCAGACATTTTCCAGCGCGGTGAACTCCGCCAGCAGATGGTGAAACTGATAGACGAAGCCCAACGCCCGATTGCGCAGCAGGCCGCGCTCCTTTTCGTTCAGCGCGGACAACTCCTCGCCGGCTAGCCAGACGCTACCCTCGCTCGGCGTATCGAGCCCGCCGAGCAGATTCAGCAGGGTGCTCTTGCCGGATCCGGAACTGCCGACGATCGCCACGCGCTGGCCGGGGAACAGCTCCAGCTGCAGTCCGCGCAGCACATCGACCGACTCCGGCCCCTGTTCGTAACGTTTGCCCAGGTTGCGGCAACTGAGCACCGCGCGATCATGGGAAGACAGCTCATGCATAGCCAGTTCACTCATAACGAAGCGCCTCCGCCGGCTGGGTGCGCGCGGCGCGCCAGGCCGGATACAGGGTCGCGAGAAAGCTCAGCAGCAGCGCCGCGACGCACACCTGCACGACATCGGCGGTCATCAGCCGCGACGGTAGATAGTCGATGAAATACACGTCGGCGCTGAGGAATTTGTGGCCGATCAGCCGCTCCAGCGCGGCGATCCAGCCGCTGATGTTGAGCGCGGCGAGAACGCCGAGCAACGCGCCCACCAGGGTGCCGACCACACCGATCACCGTGCCCTGCACCATGAAGATCGCCATGATCTGCCGCGGCGTCGCGCCCAGCGTGCGCAGGATGGCGATGTCGCCGCGCTTGTCGGTGACCACCATGACCAGTGTCGAGATGATGTTGAACGCCGCCACGGCGACGATCAGCAACAGCAACAGACCGATCATCGCCTTTTCCATACGAATCGCCTGGTAGAGATTGCCGTGGGTTCGCGTCCAGTCGCGTGAATAGAAGTCACCGTCCAGCTGGCCGGCCAGCTCCCAGGCTATCCGCGGCGCCTGGAATAGATCGGCGAAACGCAGACGCAGGCCCTGGACCTGATCAGGCTTCCAGCGATGCAGGCGAGCCATGTCGGCGATATTGGCCAGCGCCACGTAGCCGTCGATCTCGCCGGCGCCGACGTGGAAGATGCCGACCACGGTGAAGCGTTTCATCCGCGGGAACATGCCGGCCGGGGTCACGGACACCTCTGGCGCGACGAAGGTGAGCTTGTCGCCGACGCCCACGCCGAGCTTTTGCGCCGCCTTGTCGCCGATCACGATGCCGAACTCACCTGGCGCGAGCGCGGCCAGTGCACCCTCGCGGAAGAAGCGATCGATGATCGAAACCTGCGGCTCGACCTGCGGGTCCACCGCATTGATCAGGATCTTGCTGACCTGTCCCTCATGCGTCAGCAGCCCCTGCATCTGGATGAACGGCGCCACCGCAACCACCTGCGGGTGCTGGGAGAGGCGTTCACCGAGCTGCCGCCAGTCGTTCACCGGCACCGGGCTTTCGATGGTGGCGTGCGGCACCATGCCGAGCACCCGGGTGCGCATCTCGTGATCGAAGCCGTTCATCACCGACAGCACGACGATCATCACCAGCACGCCGAGCGCCAGCCCGATCATGGACGTCAGCGAGATGAAGGAAACGAAGAGGCTGCGGCGCTTGGCGCGGGTATAACGCGCTCCGATATAAACGGACAGCGGTCTGAACATAGATCGACGGGTTCGCTGGCGGGGGAAGAAACGAGCATGCGACAGGGATTGTCCCAAGGCCTGATACACTCTGGCCATCACGCTGCCTGGGTATCGCCATGCCGACACAAGACACTGAAGAACGCCGGGAATACTACCGTATCGAGGATCGGATCGCACTGGAAATCATCCCCGATACCCAGCAGCCGGCCGCTTCGGACGACGCGCGCCAGCAACTGTTCGACCTGCTCGGCGAGCTGCATCAGCTGGACTTCGAAGCCCAGCACCTGCTGCGCCAGATCGCCGAAGGCAACCGCACGCTGGCCAGCTACCTGAAGGTACAGAACAAGCGCATCGAACTGATCGGCCAGGCGCTGGCCCAGGACCTGCTCAAGGACATTGGCCCGGCGCGCACGGTGGTGCTCTCCGAAGGCGGCGTCAGCTTCCGCCATGGCACCGCCTTCGCGGCCGGCACCCTGCTTACCCTCAAGCTGGTCCTGCTGCCACAAGGGCTGGGGCTGAGATTACCGGCCCGTGTGACTCACTGCGCGGCTGACGCCGACGGCGGCTTTCAGCTGGGTACCGAGTTCGAAGCGCTGACGGATGCACAGCGGCAATTGCTGGCCAGGCATATCCTGCAGAAACAGGCGCTGCAACGGCGTCTGGCCCGTGATCCTCTACAAGGAAGCTGACTTCATGCTGCGTCTGTCGTACCTGCTGCTCCTGCTCGCCGACGCTCCCGCCGTGGCCGAGGAACTCCGCATACCGCTGGGCCAGCAAGGCCCCGCGAACATCGGCGTGCCCGCGCGGGGCGAGCACAAGCATCAGGTGCTCGAACGCTTCGGCCTCGCCGACGAGGAGCATCCCGCAGTCGGCAGGCCACCGATTCTTCGCTGGGATTACCGCGAGTTCTCGGTGTATTTCGAAAACGACCGGGTCATCAACAGCGTGCTGCATCATCAGCCCACTCACCCTGCACAGGAACAGTCCCTACCGTGACCCTGATCTACGGCCACCGCGGCGCCAAAGGCGAGGCGCCGGAAAACACCCTGGCCAGCTTTCAGCGCTGCCTGGAGCATGGCGTCCGCCGCTGCGAGCTGGACCTGCATCTGTCCGGCGATGGCCAACTGATGGTCATCCATGACCCTACCCTCAAGCGCACCACCGGTCGGCGCGGCAAAGTCCTCCAGCACAGCGCCGAGGAACTGGCCGGTTACGACGCGCGCCTGGGTGGACCGGGCTGGAAACAACCCTGCCCGATCCCGCGCTTAAGCGAACTGTTCGAGAAGTGCGACTTCGAGCACTGGCAACTGGAGGTCAAGAGCGCTTCGCGCGAACGTGCGGCGCGCACGGTACTGGCGATCCGCGCACTGGCCGAGCGCCATGGGCTGCTCGAACGCATCACCGTCACCTCAGGTTCGCGCGAGGTGCTGCATGCGCTCAAGCGCCTGACTCCGGAGATTTCCCGCGGACTGGTTGCCGAATACGCCTGGCTCGATCCACTCAAGGTCGCCCGTCATCATGGCTGCGGACTGCTCGCGCTGAAGTGGACGCTGTGCACGCCGGAGCGCTTGGCGAAGGCCCAGCAGCAAGGGCTGCACGTGTCGGTCTGGACGGTCAACGAACCGGCGTTGATGCGCCGGCTTGCCGATTTCGGGGTCGACAGCCTGATCACCGATTTCCCGGGTCTGGCTGTCGAAACGCTCGGCAAGGGATAAAGACTAAAGCTGGAAGCGCGGCGCCTTACACGCCGCGGTCAAGCTTCCGCTTTTTACTTCCAGCTTCAGGCTTCCAACCGCTTCTACCTGATCAAAAGCTCTCCCGGTTTGGCCAGCACCAGTTCCGGGAGTCATCTCCGACCGGCTCAGGCCACCGGTCGGAGCCGCTCAAAAAAGCCGGTTGAGCCCGTCGAACGCGGCGACGCGATAGGCCTCGGCCATCGTCGGGTAGTTGAAGGTGGTGTTGACGAAATACTTGATGGTATTCGCCTCGCCCTTCTGGTTCATGATCGCCTGGCCGATATGCACGATCTCCGAAGCCTGGTAGCCGAAGCAGTGCACGCCCAGCACTTCCAGGGTTTCGCGGTGGAAGAGGATCTTCAGCATGCCGACCGGCTCGTAGGAGATCTGCGCGCGCGCCATGCCCTTGAAGAAGGCCTTGCCGACCTCGTAGGGAATCTTGGCCTGGGTCAGCTCACGCTCGTTCTTGCCGATCGAGCTGATCTCCGGAATCGTGTAGATACCGGTCGGCACGTCGTCGACGAAGCGCCAGGTATCGTTGTCGACGATGCTGCCGGCCGCCGAACGCCCCTGGTCATAGGCCGCACTGGCCAGCGAGGGCCAGCCGATCACATCGCCGGCGGCGTAGATGTTGCCGACCGCGGTGCGATAGAACTCGTCCACCTGCACCTGTCCACGGCTATTGGCCTTCAGGCCGATATTCTCCAGCCCCAGCTTGTCGGTGTTGCCGGTTCGGCCGTTGCACCAGAGGAACGCATCGGCCTTGATCTTCTTGCCGGACTTGAGATGCAGGATCACGCCGTTGTCGAGCCCTTCGACCCGCTCGTATTCCTCGTTGTGGCGCACCAGCACGTTGTTGTTGCGCAGGTGATAGCTCAGCGCATCGGAGATTTCGTCGTCGAGGAAGCTGAGCAGCTGGTCGCGGTTGTCGATCAGGTCGACCAGCACGCCAAGGCCGCTGAAGATCGAGGCATATTCGCAGCCGATCACCCCGGCTCCGTAGATGACCATCCGCCGCGGCGTGTGACTGAGGTTCAGGATGGTGTCGCTGTCGTAGACGCGCGGGTGGTTGAAGTCGATGTCCGCCGGGCGATACGGACGCGAACCGGTGGCAATGACGATCTGGCTGGCGACTAGTTTTTCCACCATGCCATTGAGGCACACCACCTCGACGCTCTGCTCGTCGGCGAAGCTCGCGGTGCCGAAGAAGGTATCGATGCGGTTGCGTGCGTAGTAGCCGGTGCGTGAGGTGACCTGCTTGCTGATCACCTTCTCGGCGCTCTTCAGCACATCGGGAAAGGAGAACCAGCGCGGCTCGCCGATCTGGCGGAACAGCGGGTTGGTGTTGTACTGCATGATCTGACGAACGGAGTGGCGCAGTGCCTTGGACGGGATGGTACCCAGGTGCGTGCAGTTACCGCCCACCAGCGGGCGATTGTCCACCACGGCGACCTTGCGCCCCGCCTTCACGGCATTCATCGCCGCGCCTTCCCCAGCCGGACCGGAACCCAACACCACCACATCGTAGTTATAGACAGCCATATACACTCCTGAGAACGCGACGCACCAGCGCCGCTATCAACAAATTCGCTGAACGCCAGGCATAGGCAATCCCACGCGTGCACGCGCAGTGGGTAGCCAGCACAGCCGTGCGGGCAGCTGCCCGCAATCGCAATCAGCGCTTGGCTGCGTCGTAGGCAAGCGCCGACTTGTCGTCGCCGCCCTTGCTCGCCTCGTTCACTTCTTCACATTTCTCGCGACTGCCGCCGCAGATCGAGCACTCCTTCTCGATGCCCAGATTGGCGATGCCGCCGCAGGAACCGGCAATCGGCTTGCGGCCCATAATCACGCCGATTGCCATGCCGAATACCACGAGCAGCATGAACAGAAATACCAGTAGCCAGGTCATTGCTTTGCTCCCGCACCGATGGCTTGCTCGAAGCCCTCGGTGCTTTTGGTTACGAACCCATGTCCTTCGCGGATCACGAAGAACGCGGCGATTCGATGCTGGCTGGCGAACTCGAAACCTCGCTCGGGTCCCAGCACCATCAATGCGGTCGACAGGCCATCGGCCTGCAAGGCCGAACCGTCGAGCACCGTCACCGATGCCAGCTTATGCTCAACCGGCCGCCCCGTGTGCGGATCGAGCGTATGCGAATAGCGCCTGCCGTCGCGCTCGAAGTAGTTGCGATAGTCGCCCGAGGTGGAAACCGCCAGGCCGTCGAGCTCAATGACCTGCTGGGCAACGCGCTGGTCGTCGCGCGGCGCCTCGATGGCGATCCGCCAGGGTGAACCATCGGGCTTGCGCCCCTGCGCCTTGAGTTCGCCGGTGATCTCCACCAGGTAGCTGCTCACGCCCAGTTCCTGCAGACGCTGCGCCACCCGATCGACCGCATAGCCGGCAGCGATGCTGTTGAAGTCCACCTCCACAGCGGCGCTCTTGCATAGCTGCTCACCCTCGATACGCAGGTGTTCGTGGCCAACCCGCTGCATCACTTCTGCGATCTGCGCCTCACCAGGGGTCTGCTCGACACGCCCCTGCGGACCGAATCCCCACAGATTCAACAGCGGCTCGAGGGTGAGATCGAAGGCGTCATCCGTTTGCAGCGACAATTGCTCGCCAGTCTCGACCAGCAACCGCACGGCAGGCGGCATCACTGCGCAGCTCCCGGCCGGCAGCGCATTGAAACGCTCGATGTCGGAATCGGCGCGGTAGGTGGAGAGTTGCCGATCGAGTTCCGCCAGGATGTTCGAGGTTTCCTGCTGCAGTGTCTGCT
Source organism: Stutzerimonas stutzeri TS44 (assembly GCA_000263395.1). GTDB lineage: Bacteria > Pseudomonadota > Gammaproteobacteria > Pseudomonadales > Pseudomonadaceae > Stutzerimonas > Stutzerimonas stutzeri_C. The sequence continues at coordinate 76,457 of AJXE01000004.1, read as the reverse complement.
TGTCCGCCACACCACTGCTGCGCACGTACTTGATCGAAAAGGTACTGCCCATGGTCGGGCCGTCGAAGGAGTCGATCTCGTCCTGAAACAGGCAGCCCGTCATCGTCGCCGCCAAAGCGACAACGATGACGGGCTGCAGTATCGCTCGGATCATGCGCTAACCGCCGAAGTCATCGAGCAGGATATTCTCCGGTTCGACTCCCAGTTCCGTGAGCATCTTGATCACCGAGGCATTCATCATCGGCGGGCCGCACATGTAGAACTCGCAGTCCTCCGGCGCTGGATGGTTCTTGAGGTAGTTCTCGAACAGGACGTTATGGATGAAGCCGGTCGGCCCCTGCCAGTTGTCCTCGGGCAACGGGTCGGACAGCGCCAGGTGCCACTGGAAGTTCGGATTGTCCGCCTGCAGCTGGTCATACTCCTCGACGTAGAAGGCCTCGCGCATCGAGCGCGCGCCGTACCAGAAGCTCATCTTGCGGGTGGATTTCAGGCGCTTGAGCTGGTCGAAGATATGCGAACGCATCGGCGCCATGCCGGCACCACCGCCAATGAAGACCATCTCGGCATCGGTGTCCTTGGCGAAGAACTCGCCGAAGGGACCGTACACGGTCACCTTGTCGCCCGGCTTGAGACTGAACACCCAGGAAGACATCTTGCCCGGCGGGATATCGTCACGCCCCGGCGGTGGCGACGCCACGCGGATGTTGAACTTGACCAGGCCGCGCTCTTCCGGATAGTTGGCCATCGAGTAGGCGCGGATGGTGGTTTCATCGACCTTGGAGACATAGCGCCACAGATCGAACTTGTCCCAGTCGGCGCGAAACTCCGGCTGGATGTCGAAATCCTTGTAGCGCACGGTATGCGGCGGACATTCCAGCTGCACGTAGCCGCCGGCGCGGAAGTCGACGTTCTCGCCTTCGGGCAGTTTGAGCGTCAGCTCCTTGATGAAGGTGGCCACGTTGGGGTTGGAGGCCACCGTGCATTCCCACTTCTTCACGCCGAAGACTTCTTCCGGCACCTCGATCTTCATGTCCGCCTTGACCGGGGTCTGGCAGGACAGGCGCCAGCCTTCACCGGCCTCGCGACGGGTGAAGTGCGACTCCTCGGTCGGCAGCATCTCGCCGCCACCGCTCTGGACGATGCACTTGCATTGCGCGCAGGTGCCGCCGCCACCACAGGCCGACGACAGGAAGATATTGTTGGACGCGAGCGTCTGCAGCAGCTTGCCACCCGCAGGCACGGTGATGGTGCGCTCGCCGTTGATCTCGATGCTGACATCACCGCTGGATACCAGCTTGGCGCGTGCCGCCAGAATCATCACCACCAGCGCGAGCACGATGGCGGTGAACATGCCGATGGCGAGGAAAATTTCGTAACTCATCTGCATCCCGTCCTTAGAGCTGTACGCCAGAGAATGACATGAAGCCCAACGACATCAGGCCGATGGTGATGAAGGTGATCCCCAGCCCTTGCAGGCCATCCGGTACGTCGCTGTACTTGAGCTTCTCGCGGATGCCCGCGAGCAGAGCGATAGCCAGCGCCCAGGATAAACCGGAACCCACGCCGTAAACGGCACTTTCCGCCAGGTTGTAGTCGCGCTCGACCATGAACAGCGAGCCGGCCATGATCGCGCAGTTCACCGTGATCAGCGGCAGGAACACACCCAGCGCGTTGTACAGGCTGGGCACGTACTTATCGAGCAGCATCTCGAGGATCTGCACGATCGCGGCGATCACGCCGATGTAGCTCAGCAGGCCGAGAAAGCTCAGATCTACGTCGGGCAGGCCGGCCCAGGACAGGGCACCGGCCTTGAGCAGGTAGGTGTAGATCAGGTTGTTGGCCGGCACGGTGATGGCCTGCACCACGACCACCGCGATGCCCAGGCCGATGGCGGTTTCCACCTTCTTGGAAATCGCGATGAACGTACACATGCCGAGGAAGAACGCCAGAGCCATGTTCTCGATGAACACGGCGCGCACGAACAGGCTGATGTAGTGCTCCATTAGTAAGCCTCCTTGTTCGAGACTTGCGGTGCCATCCGGTAGGTCGGTTTCTCGACCTGCTCGGTGCGCCAGCTACGGATGCCCCAGATGATCAGGCCGATCAGGAAGAACGCCGAGGGCGGCAGCAGCAACAGGCCATTGGGCTGATACCAGCCACCATCGTTGACCACCGGGATGATGGTGTACCCCATCAGCTTGCCGGCACCGAACAGCTCGCGGATAACGCCGAGCACCAGCAGCATCGCGCTGTAGCCCAGGCCGTTACCGATACCGTCGAAGAACGACAGCGCCGGCGGATTCTGCATGGCGAACGCCTCGGCGCGCCCCATCACGATGCAGTTGGTGATGATCAGACCGACGAACACCGACAGCTGCTTGGACAGACTGAAGGCATAGGCCTTGAGGATCTGGTCCACCACGATCACCAGCGAGGCGATGATCACCATCTGCACGATCATGCGGATGCTGCCCGGAATCTGCGCGCGGATCATCGAGATGAACATGCTGGAGAACGCCGTCACCAGCGTCAGCGCGATGGACATGACCACGGCGGTCTTGAGATTCGACGTCACCGCCAGCGCCGAACAGATGCCGAGGATCTGCAGACCGATCGGGTTGTTGGCGATGATCGGATTGATCAGGACTTCTTTGATTGTAGGTTGCGACATGCTCAAGCCTCCCCGGCACGCAGGTTAGCGATAAAAGGACCGAAACCGTTCGCGCCCAGCCAGAAATGCAACAGGTTGTTCACCCCGTTGCTGGTCAGGGTCGCCCCGGCCAGGCCATCCACCTGGTTGTCGGCTTTCGGGCTCTGCGGGTCGACGTTGCCCTTGATGACCTGGATCGCCAGCTTGTCATCGCTGAACAGTTCCTTGCCGGGCCACTGGCCGCGCCATTTCGGATTGTCGACCTCGCCGCCCAGCCCCGGGGTTTCGCCGTGCTGATAGAAGCCCAGGCCGGCGACGGTGTTGAGGTCACCCTTGACCGCGATGAAGCCGTAGAGCGTCGACCACAGCCCGTAGCCGCGGACCGGCAGGATCAGGGTGTCCAGCTGGCCGTCCTTCTCCACCATGTAGACGATGCTGTAGCGCTCGCGGCGCTTGATCGAGGCGATGTCCTGCTCACCCGGCAGGGACGAGGACAACGCCGGGTCCTTGGCAGCAGCCAGCGGATTGAAGCTCTGTGCATCGAACTCATCGCTGAACTTGCCGGTCTGCAGATCAACCAACCGGGCCACGATGCGCTCGCCGTAGAGTGCCCGGATTTCCTTGGCGGTCATGCTGGCCTGGCCGAGACCGGCGATGGCCAGGATGCTGCGCTGCTTGTCCAGCAACGCATTCTGCTGCTGCGTCGGCCGCAGCGCGACCGCGGCGCCCGCGACGAACACCGAGCAGACCAGGCAGACCAGCAGGGCCACCGTCAGCGTGCGCGCGGTGGATTCTTTTTTACTAGACATTGCGCGCCAGCCTCCGCTTGATGTTGGCCTGGATGACGAAGTGGTCGATCAGCGGTGCACAGAGGTTGGCAAACAGGATCGCCAGCATCATGCCTTCCGGGAAGGCGGGGTTGACCACACGAATCAGCACCACCATCACGCCGATGAGCATGCCGAAGATCCATTTGCCGGTATTGGTCATCGAGGCCGAGACCGGATCGGTGGCCATGAAGATCATGCCGAAGGCGAACCCACCGACCACCATGTGCCAGTACCAGGGCATGGCGAACAGCGGATTGCTGTCCGAACCGATCAGGTTGAACAGATAGCTCAGCCCGATCATGCCCAGCATCACGCCGGAGACGATGCGCCAGGAAGCGATCTTGGTCAGCAACAGCACCGCGCCGCCGATGAAGATCGCCAGAGCACTGGTCTCGCCGACCGAGCCGTGGATAGTGCCGACGAAGGCATCCATCCAGCTGATGCCGTTGTCGATCACGTTCTCGATGCCGCCGGCAGAGCCCAGGCTCAGCGCCGTAGCGCCGGCATAGCCGTCGACCGCAGTCCATACCTGATCGCCGGAAATCTGCGCCGGATAGGCGAAGAACAGGAACGCACGGCCGCTCAGCGCCGGGTTGAGGAAGTTCTTGCCGGTGCCACCGAACACTTCCTTGCCGATCACCACGCCGAAGCTGATGCCCAGCGCCACCTGCCACAGCGGGATGCTCGGCGGCAGAGTCAGGGCGAACAGCACGGAAGTGACGAAGAAGCCTTCGTTCACTTCATGCTTGCGAATGGAAGCGAACAGCACTTCCCAGAAGCCACCGACGATGAAGGTCACCGCGTAGATCGGCAGGAAGTACGCCGCGCCCTGGATGAAGTTGTCCCACAGACTGCCCGGATCGAACCCGGCCAGCAGGCCGGTCAGTGCGAACTGCCAGTCCGCCTGCGATTGCAGCAGCTCCGGATTGGCGGCGTAGATCAGGTTGGCCTGGTAGCCGGCGTTCCACATGCCGAAGAACATCGCCGGGAAGGTGCACAGCCAGACGGTGATCATCATCCGCTTGAGGTCGATGCCGTCACGCACGTGCGCCGTGGTCTTGGTGACGCTGCCGGGGCGATAAAGGAAGGTGTCCGCCGCTTCGTAGAGCGCGTACCACTTCTCGTAGCGCCCGCCTTTTTCGAAATGGTGCTCGATCTTGTCGAGGAATGCGCGAATGCCCATGCCTTAGCCCTCCTTCTCGATGCGGGTCAGGTTGTCCCGCAGGATCGGGCCATATTCGTATTTACCGGCACAGACATAGCTGCACAGCGCCAGGTCTTCCTCGTCAAGCTCGAGGCAGCCGAGTTTCTGCGCCATCTCGGTATCGCCGACGATCAGCGAACGCAGCAGTTGGGTCGGCAGTACATCGAGCGGCATCACTTCCTCGTAGTTGCCGACCGGCACCATCGCCCGCGGGCTGCCGTTGGTGGAGGTGGAGAAGGCGAACTTCTTGCCTGCCATCAACTTGGAGATATAGATGTTGAGGATCGAGTGCTTGTCCGCACCGGCGCGCAGATAGTGCAGCATCTCGCGCTCCTTGCCCTCGCGCAGGCAGGAAACCTGCTGGTGATAACGGCCGAGATAGGCGAATGCCCCATGTGCGGTACGTCCGCCGAGCAGGGAGCCGGAAACCACGCGATTGCCACCGGACTGCAGTTCGCCCGCGGTCAGCTCGTCCAGATTGGCGCCCAGGCGCGTGCGCAGCAGACGCGGCGTGGTCACTACCGGACCGGCCAGCGCAACGACGCGCTCCATCGACAGACGACCGCTGGTGAACAGTGCGCCGATGGCGATCACGTCCTGATAGCCGATGCTCCAGACACTCTTGCTGGCGCTGACCGGATCGAGGAAATGGATGTGCGTGCCGGCCAGACCGGTCGGATGCGGGCCGCTGAACGCCTCGACCTGCACGTTGGCCAGGTCTTCGCCCGGCAGCGCCGCATTCGGCGCCTTGCACAGGAACACCTTGGCGAGCCGGGCCAGCACCTTGAGACCCGCCTCGAAGGCCTCGGGGCGCTCAGCGATGATCAGCGCCGGATCGGCTGCCAGCGGATGGGTATCGATCGCGGTCACGAAGATCGAATTCGGCACCGCATCGACCGCCGGCACCTTGCTGTAGGGACGCGTACGCAGCGCAGTCCACAAGCCGGACTGCTGCAGATTTTCGCGAACCTGCTCGCTTGTCAGACCATCCAGCTGAGCGCTGGTATAGGCGGCAAAGGTCAGCTCGTCATCACCCTCGAGGTCGATCACGACCGACTGCAGGACGCGTTTCTCGCCGCGGTGAATCGCGCTGACGACACCGGCGCCGGGCGCGGTGAAGTTGACGCCTGGAGATTTCTTGTCAGAAAACAACAACTGCCCCAACTTGACCCGATCCCCGACCTGTACATTCATGGTCGGTTTCATGGTCGGATAATCGAAGCCGATCACGGCTACGCTGCGCACCGGCCTCGCAGCCTCGATACGCTGCGCTGGCGCACCGACTACGGGCAGGTCCAGCCCTCGTTTTATATTGATCATCAGTTTGCCTAACCACTTATTCTGAAAGCTTTTTCAGCCAAGCGACTGATAGCAAAAAACACTACACGACACGCGCCGACAGCTCATCAGCGCGACGCCATGTCGCGACCCCAAGTGAAAAATCCGTCCGATTATAGGGGGGGGGGCGCGCCGACTGACCACCCGGTATCGAGCGTTTTTTACCTACACCTTGGCAGCATGGCCAAGAGTCGCCTGACGCAGGGAACGTCAGCCTCCCCGTATAACACCCGACAGAACTTGGCCTTTTGCACACCCCCTGAAACGCGAAACGGGAGCCACAGGCTCCCGTTTCGTTTCAGCTAGCGCAGCGCTTAGCGGGGAAAGGCGGGCGGGTTAACGCCGGCCATGTCTTCCATCACGCGCACCACCTGGCAGCTGTAGCCAAACTCGTTGTCATACCAGACGTACAGCACGACACGGTTGTCGTTGCAGATGGTCGCTTCGGCGTCCACTACACCGGCGTGACGAGAACCGACGAAATCTGTTGATACAACTTCCTGCGAGTTGACGAAGTCGATCTGCTTCTGCAGATCTGAGTGCATGGCCATCTGGCGCAGGTACTCGTTGATCTCGTCGCGACTGGTGGCCTTTTCCAAATTCAGGTTGAGGATGGCCATCGATACGTTCGGCGTCGGCACGCGGATGGCGTTGCCCGTCAGCTTGCCCTTGAGCACCGGCAGCGCTTTGGCGGCGGCGGTGGCGGCACCCGTCTCGGTGATCACCATGTTCAGCGCGGCACTACGACCACGACGACTGCCCTTGTGGAAGTTGTCGATCAGGTTCTGGTCGTTGGTGTACGAGTGCACGGTTTCGACATGACCGTTGACGATGCCGTACTGGTCGTTGACCGCCTTGAGCACCGGCACGATGGCGTTGGTGGTGCAGGAGGCCGCGGAGATGATCCTGTCATCGGCGGTGATGTCGCCATGGTTGATGCCATGCACGATGTTCTTCAGCTCGCCCTTGCCCGGCGCCGTCAGCACCACGCGGGATACGCCCGGGCACTTGAGGTGCTGGCCGAGGCCTTCGGCGTCACGCCACTTGCCGGTGTTGTCGACCAGCAGGGCGTTCTCGATACCGTACTGGGTGTAGTCCACCGAGGCCGGATCGTTGGAGTAGATCACCTGGATCAGGTTGCCGTTGGCGGTGATGGTGTTGTTCGCCTCGTCGATGGTGATGGTGCCGTTGAACGGACCATGCACCGAGTCGCGGCGCAGCAGACTGGCGCGCTTCATCAGGTCGTTGTCGGCGCCCTTGCGCACGACGATGGCACGCAGGCGCAGGCCGTCGCCGCCACCGGTCTTCTCGATCAGGATGCGCGCCAGCAGGCGGCCGATGCGACCGAAACCGTAGAGCACCACATCAGTGCCCTTGTGCGCACCGGCGGCATGACGCTTGTCAGCAACTGCCGCCAGCTCTTCACGGACGAACTGCTCGAGGCCGCGACCCTCACCCTTTTCCTTGTACTTGGCGATCATCTTGCCCAGGTCGACCGACGCGGCACCCAGGTTCATGTCGCTCATGGTCTTGAGCACCTGGAAGGCGTCGTGCACCGACAGTTCGGTCTCGTCGGCCAGGCGGTGACGAGCGAAGCGGTGGGCCTTGAGAATCTCGATGACCGAGCGATTGATCAGGCCGCGCCCGTAGATCGAAGTCACCACGTTGTTGTTGCGGTACAGCTGACCAATCAGCGGAATCATCGCTTCGGCGAGGGCTTCGCGGTCAATCCATTCACCAAGACACTGGTCGGGCTTCTGAGTCACGGGCAGTTCCTTCCAACATGTAGGGGCTGAGAAAAGGGGCTACATTATGACGGCGCACCCTAGCGCCGGCAATCTGCAGCGGACGAAACACTGACAGCCCCGCGCCGCGATAGTTACAATCCCGGCGGCCTATTTTTCGATCGGAGCCACGCCCACTCGTGTCCGTCCTGCGCCTTGCGCCCCTGCCTGCCGCCAGTGGCAAGCAACACTGGGGCAACCTTCCCGGAGCCGCGCTGAGCCTGGCCATTGCCGAAGCCGCCAGCACCGCCAAACGCTTCACCCTCCTGCTTACCGCCGACAGCCAGAGCGCCGAGCGTCTGCAGGAAGAGCTCGCCTTCTTCGCGCCCGGGCTGTCCGTGCTGCATTTCCCCGACTGGGAAACGCTGCCCTATGACCTGTTCTCGCCGCACCAGGACATCATTTCCCAGCGCATCGCCACGCTCTACCAGTTGCCGGAGCTGAACCACGGCGTGCTGGTAGTGCCGATCACCACCGCCCTGCACCGGCTGGCGCCCAAGCGCTTCCTGCTGGGCTCGAGCCTGGTGCTGGACGTGGGCCAGAAGCTCGACGTCGAGCCGATGCGCCTGCGCCTGGAGGCAGCCGGTTATCGCTGCGTGGATACCGTCTACGAACACGGCGAGTTCGCCGTGCGTGGCGCGCTGATCGACATCTTTCCGATGGGCAGCGCCCTGCCCTACCGCATCGACCTGTTCGATGACGAGATCGAGACGCTGCGTACCTTCGACCCGGAGAACCAGCGCTCGATCGACAAGGTCGAGTCGATCCGCCTGCTGCCAGCGCGCGAGTTCCCGCTGAAGAAGGAAGCGGTCACCGGCTTTCGCGCGCGCTTTCGCGAGCGCTTCGACGTCGACTTCCGCCGCTGCCCGATCTATCAGGACCTTTCCACCGGCATCACCCCGGCAGGCATCGAGTACTACCTGCCGCTGTTCTACGAAGAAACCGCCACACTCTTCGACTACCTGCCCGAGGACAGCCAGGTGTTTTCCCTGCCCGGGATCGAGCAGGCCGCCGAAGGCTTCTGGAACGATGTACGCAACCGTTACGGGGAGCGCCGCGTCGACCCGCAGCGCCCGCTGCTGCCGCCCGGCGAGTTGTTCGTGCCGGTGGAAGACTGCTTTGCCCGCCTCAAGCAATGGCCGCGCGTGGTGGCCAGCCAGGAAGACGTCGAACCCGGCATCGGTCGCGAGCGCTATCCGGCGCAGACGTTGCCGGACCTGGCGATCGAGGCCAAGGCCGGCGAGCCGCTGGGCAAGCTGCGCCACTTCCTCGAAAGCTATCCGGGCCGCGTACTGTTCACCGCCGAGTCGGCTGGCCGCCGCGAGGTGCTGCTGGAACTGCTCGCCCGTCTGAAACTGCGCCCGCAGGAAGTCGAAGGCTGGGCAGGCTTCCTCGACAGCGAGGAACGCCTGGCGATCGCCATCGCCCCGCTCGACGAGGGCCTGCTGCTCGACGACCTCGCACTGATCGCCGAAAGCCCGCTGTTCGGCCAGCGCGTGATGCAGCGCCGGCGCCGCGAAAAGGGCCGCGACGCCGGCGACAACGTGATCAAGAACCTCACCGAGCTGCGCGAAGGCGCGCCAGTGGTGCACATCGACCATGGCGTCGGCCGCTACCAGGGGCTGGTCACGCTGGAGATCGAAGGCCAGGCGCAGGAATTCCTCCTGCTGCAGTACGCCGACGAGGCCAAGCTTTATGTGCCAGTCGCCAGCCTGCACCTGATCGCCCGCTACACCGGCAGCGACGACGCCCTCGCGCCGCTGCACCGCCTCGGTTCGGAGACCTGGCAGAAGGCCAAGCGCAAGGCCGCCGAACAGGTACGCGACGTCGCCGCCGAGCTGCTGGACATCTACGCCCGCCGCGCCGCGCGCCAGGGGCATGCCTTCAAGGACCCGCAGGTCGACTACGAGACCTTCAGCGCCGGCTTCCCCTTCGAGGAAACGCCGGACCAGCAGACCGCCATCGACGCGGTGCGCGAGGACCTGCTCGCGGCCAGGCCGATGGACCGTCTGGTCTGCGGCGATGTCGGCTTCGGCAAGACCGAAGTCGCGATGCGCGCCGCCTTCATCGCCGTGCACGGCGGCAAGCAGGTCGCGGTGCTGGTGCCGACCACCCTGCTCGCCCAGCAGCACTACAACAGCTTCCGCGACCGCTTCGCCGACTGGCCGGTGCGCGTCGAGGTGATGAGCCGTTTCAAATCCGCCAAGGAAGTGCAGAGCGCCATCGCCGAACTGGCCGAGGGCAAGATCGACATCCTCATCGGCACCCACAAGCTGCTGCAGAACGATGTCAAATTCAGCAACCTCGGGCTGGTCATCATCGACGAGGAGCACCGTTTCGGCGTGCGCCAGAAGGAGCAGCTCAAGGCGCTGCGCAGCGAGGTGGACATCCTCACCCTGACCGCCACGCCGATTCCGCGCACGCTGAACATGTCGATCGCCGGCATGCGTGATTTGTCGATCATCGCCACGCCGCCGGCGCGCCGACTGTCGGTGCGCACCTTCGTCATGGAGGCCAACAACCCGACCATCAAGGAAGCCCTGCTGCGCGAGCTGCTGCGCGGTGGTCAGGTCTACTACCTGCACAACGACGTGAAAACCATCGAGAAGTGCGCCGCCGACCTCGCCGCGCTGGTGCCCGAGGCGCGCATCGCCATCGGCCACGGACAGATGCGCGAGCGCGATCTCGAACAGGTGATGAGCGACTTCTACCACAAGCGCTTCAACGTGCTGGTGGCCTCGACCATCATCGAGACCGGCATCGACGTGCCGAGCGCCAACACCATCATCATCGAGCGCGCCGACAAGTTCGGCCTGGCCCAGCTGCACCAGCTGCGCGGCCGCGTCGGGCGCAGCCACCACCAGGCCTACGCCTACCTGCTCACCCCGCCGCGCAAGCAGATGACCGACGACGCGCAGAAGCGCCTGGAGGCCATCGCCAACGCCCAGGACCTCGGTGCCGGCTTCGTCTTGGCCACCCACGATCTGGAGATCCGCGGCGCCGGCGAACTGCTCGGTGAAGGCCAGAGCGGGCAGATCCAGGCAGTCGGCTTCACCCTCTACATGGAAATGCTCGAGCGCGCGGTCAAGGCGATCCGCAAGGGCGAGCAGCCGAACCTCGAGCAACCGCTGGGCGGCGGCCCGGAGATCAACCTGCGCCTGCCGGCGCTGATCCCCGACGACTACCTGCCGGACGTGCACGCGCGGCTGATCCTCTACAAGCGCATCGCCAACGCCGCCGACGAGGACGGCCTGAAGGAACTGCAGGTGGAGATGATCGACCGCTTCGGCCTGCTGCCCGAGCCGACCAAGAACCTGGTGCGCCTGACCTTGCTCAAGCTGCAGGCCGAGAAGCTCGGCATCGTCAAGATCGATGCCGGCCCGCAGGGCGGACGCATCGAATTCTCCGCCGATACCTCGGTCGATCCGCTGGTGCTGATCAAGCTGATCCAGAGCCAGCCCAACCGCTACAAGTTCGAAGGTGCGACGATGTTCAAGTTCCAGGTACCGATGGAACGCCCGGAAGAGCGCTTCAACACCCTCGAAGCGCTGCTCGAACGGCTCGCGCCCAGCGCATAAGGATTCCGGATGTCGCCGCTACGTCGCCTGTTGCTGTTGCTGTTGCTCGTGCTGTGCGCGCCGCCCGCGTGCGCCGATACGCTGTATCGCATCGAGCTGATCCTGTTCCGCCATACCGATCCGCTGGAGGCCAGCCGCCGTGCTCCCTACGACTGGGCGCGGGATGCCCGCCTGGTCGATGACAGCGACGCACAGCCGGCGGACTTCGAGGCGCTGGCCGCGCGACTGGACAGCGGCGACGGCTATCGCGTGCTGCTGCGTCAGTCCTGGCGGCAGCGCATCGACGAGCGAGTCGCCGTGGCCGAGGGCGCGCGGCATCTGGAGCATTTCCCCGTGCAGGGCGTGATCGCACTGCGCCGCCGTCACGGACTGGAAGTCGATGCGCGGTTCTGGGTCAACCGCTTCGGCGAACACGGCCAGCTGCTCGCCAGCGAGCAGTTGCGCCAGCGCGTGCAGTTGCGCCCCGGCGAGCTGCGCTATATCGACCACGGCAGCCTCGGTGCGCTGATCCGGGCAAGTTACTGACGCATGGCCAGGGATTTTCTCACCCGGCTGCCACCGACCTGGACGCTGGGCTTCTCGGAAAACGCGCTGGCGCGCGGCAAGCAGTATGCCGAGGAGGATCGCGTCACCCTGCTGCGCGAGGACGACGGCCTGGTCGAAGCCAGCTGCCGCGGCTCCGGTGGCAAGCGCTACCGACAGTCGCTGCTGCTCGACAGGCGCGGCGGGCTCAGCTGCGTCTGCAGCTGCCCGGTGGGGCTGGCCTGCAAGCATGCCGCGGCCGTCATCCATCACCTGCAGCAGCTGGCTGAGCACTCGCCCCCTGGCGCCGACGCGCCACCGGATGGCGAGCTGCCCGACGCGCTGCGGCACTGGCTGGCGCAACTGCCACGCGCGCTCGGCGAGGACACCGGCCAGGACGCGCCCGCGCACTGCCTGCACTACCGGCTGCTGCCGGATCTGTACGTGGAAGTGAACAAGGTGCGCCTGCGGCAGGACGGATCGGTCGCCGCGCGCGAGCCGTACCCGGCTGTGCGCGAGGCCACGTTCCGCCAGCCGCGCTTCATGCAGCCGCTGGACCTGCATATCGCCGCGCTGCTGGCACTGGCACCGATCGCCAGCAACCGTTTCGCCCTGACCGGCGAGAACGGCGCCGAGGCCCTGCGTCTGCTGCTGGAAAGCGGTCGCGCGTTTCTCGACTGGGATGCCCCGGCGCTGCAGACGGGCCATCGCCGCCCGGCCCGCTTCGCCTGGCAGCAGCACGAAGACGCCCTGCGTCCGGTGCTGGAGGTCGAGGGCGGCGCCGAGGCGCTGACCGCCGTGGATCCGCTGTACTACCGCGACGACGCGACCAACGAGGTCGGCCTGATCGAGCACGGCCTGTCGGCACCCCTGGCGCGCCACCTGCTCGAAGCCCCGGCGGTGTCGCCGAACCAGGCCGGGCTGTTCAGCCTGTCGCTCAGCGAGATCGCGCCGCAGCTGCCGGTGCCGACCCGGGCCGAAGAACAGCGCATCGACGACTTGCAGCCCATCGCCCGCCTGACGCTCGGCAGCCATCAGGCGCTGGCCTGGCAGCCCGCCAGCGGGCGGATGGTCAACGAGCAGCAGCACCGCGCCGGCCTGAGCTTCGTCTATGGCAGCCTCGCCACCCACGGCAAGGCCAAGGGCGAGCAGCGCCTGCGCCAGGCCGAAGGCGAGCGCGTGCTCAGCATCGCCCGCCAGCCGGCGGCCGAACAGGCGCTGCGTCAGCGACTGCAGCAGCTGGGCTTTCGCCCGGCGCTACGGCAGAGCCCGGCGCTGCCGAAGGATTCGGCGGAAATGTTCGAGCTGCCCAGCGAGAGCGCCTGGCAGCACTTCGCCGAGGCGCAACTGTCGCTGCTGCGCCAGCAAGGCTGGCAGATCGTCATGCAACCCGGTTTCGCCTACGACCTGGCACCGGTCGAGCAGTGGTACGCCGAGCTGGACGAATCGCCGGAGCACAGTTGGTTCGACCTGCAGCTGGGTATCCTCGTCGAAGGCCAGCGCATCAGCCTGCTGCCGGTGCTGCTCAGTGTCATCCGCCGCAATCCCGCCCTGCTCGCCCCGCAGAACCTGGCCCAGCGCGCCGACGACGAAACGCTCCGGGTCGCACTGGGCCGGCGCAGCGTGGTGGACGACCGGCCGTTGCAGGTGCTACTGCCGTTCGGCCGGCTCAAACCAATCCTCGCCACGCTGGGCGAGCTGTACCTGCGTGACCAGCCGAGCGGCGACAGCCTGCGCCTGTCACGCCTCGACGCTGCGCGCCTCGGCCAGCTCGAGGCGCTGCCGTTCGCCTGGAACGGCGGCGAGCAGCTGCTCGACTTCGCCCGACGCCTGCGCGATTACACTCAGCAGCCCGTCGCCGCGCCACCGGGCCTGCGCGCGACGCTGCGCCCCTACCAGCTCGACGGCCTGAGCTGGATGCAGGCCCTGCGCGCGCTGGACGTCGGCGGCATCCTCGGCGACGACATGGGCCTGGGCAAGACGCTGCAGACCCTCGCCCACCTGCTGCTGGAAAAGCAGGCCGGCCGTCTCGACCGCCCAAGCCTGGTGGTCATGCCCACCAGCCTGATTCCCAACTGGCAGGACGAAGCGGCGCGCTTCACCCCACAACTGCGCGTGCTCACCCTGCACGGCAGCGATCGGCAGCAGCACTTCGCACGGCTCGCCGAGCACGACCTGCTGCTGACCACCTACGCCCTGCTGCCACGCGACATCGAACAGCTCGTCGCACAGCCGCTGCACCTGCTGGTGCTGGACGAGGCGCAGAACATCAAGAATGCCAGCAGCAAGGCCGCGCAGGCCGCCGGCCGGCTGGTCGCCCGGCAACGCCTGTGTCTGACCGGCACGCCACTGGAAAATCACCTCGGAGAGCTGTGGTCGCTGTTCCATTTCCTCATGCCCGGCTGGCTCGGCGATGCGCGCAGTTTTACCCGCAGCTACCGCACGCCGATCGAGAAGCACGGCGACCGCGACCGTCTGCAGCATCTGGTCGCGCGCATCCGCCCGTTCCTGCTGCGCCGGCGCAAGGAAGAGGTGGCCCGCGAGCTGCCGCCGAAGACCGAGATCGTCCACTGGATCGACCTGAGCCCGGCGCAGCGCGACCTCTACGAGACGGTGCGTCTGGCGATGGACCGCAAGGTGCGCGAGGAGATCGACCGCAAGGGCCTGGCGCGCAGTCAGATCGTCATCCTCGAAGCCCTGCTCAAGCTGCGCCAGGTCTGCTGCGACCTACGCCTGGTCAAGGTCGACAGCTCCCGGGTGACGCGCGGCGGCCATTCGGCCAAGCTCGACAGCCTCATGCAGATGCTCGACGAGCTGCTGGCCGAAGGCCGGCGGGTACTGCTGTTCTCGCAGTTCACCTCGATGCTCGCACTGATCGAGGACGAGCTGCGCCAACGCGACATGCCCTACGTGATCATCACCGGCGACACCCGTGACCGGCGCACGCCGGTGCGGCAGTTCCAGAACGGCGAGGTGCCGCTGTTCCTGATCAGCCTCAAGGCCGGCGGCACCGGCCTGAACCTCACCGCCGCCGACACCGTCATCCACTACGACCCGTGGTGGAACCCGGCGGCGGAAAACCAGGCCACCGACCGCGCCTACCGCATCGGTCAGGACAAGCCGGTGTTCGTCTACAAGCTGATCACCCGCGGCAGTGTCGAGGAGAAGATCCAGCAGCTGCAGGCACGCAAGGCGGAACTTGCCGCCGGCGTGCTGGACAGCGGCGCGACGGACGACTGGCGCCTGCAGCAGGGCGATATCGATGCGCTGCTGGCGCCGCTGCCGGACTGACACCCACACTCGCCAATGGGACGTGTTCACTGGATGGCAGCGGGCTTTTCGGCCAAGCTTGCCCGGCTATCCACGCGCTCGCCCTCGCCTCGCACAAGGACCTTCCGATGAGCCTCTACGAGATCGCCTTTTCCGGCCAGCTGCTTCCCGGCGCCCGCCTCGAACAGGTCGAAGCCAACCTGAGCCGGCTGTTCCAGGCCGATGCTCAGCGCATCGCCCTGCTGTTTTCCGGACGCCGCATCGTCATCAAGCAGAACCTGGATTTCGACGCCGTGGAGAAGTACCGCCTGGCGATGGAACGCGCCGGCGCGCAGGTGGAAGTCAAACCGATGCCGGTGGATGTCGAGGAAATCGAACTGGCACCGCCGCCGGCCAACGCCGCATCCGCTGCGCCGGCTCCGGTAGCCGATGGCACAAGCCGCGCGCCCGGCCCGCTCAAGGTGGCGCCGCGCGATGAGTACATGGCCGCCTTCGCCGACGTCGAGGCGCCCGACTTCGGGATCGCCCCGGTCGGCGTCGACCTGCAGGACGCCCGCCCGGAACCGACGCCACCGCGCGTGGACCTGTCACAGTTCAGCCTGGCGCCGGTCGGCAGCGACATGAGCGAGCGCCGCCGCGCCAGCGATGTGCCGCCACCGGACACCTCGCACCTGAAGCTGCTGGACTGACCGCCGCCCGCATGCCTGGCAGGTGCTGCGCCGGCGCGGAAGGCCCGGCGGAAAAGGTTTTGCGGTTTTCCCACCCTACGCCGGCAAACGAGTGCGCAAGGCGCACTCCGGCGGTCTTGGAGCGTTTCACCGGCACGACCGAAACCGGCGCCAAAGCGGGTCGGCACCGGTTTCTGTTCGGGGATGGAAAATCTGACCGCTGGCCTAATCAGGCCTCGGAAATACCCGTGACGGTAATGCCGTAGCGCTCGGCCAGCCGCGTCGCCGGTGTGCTTTCCATGTCCGGGTCGTGCTCGTGCTCGATATCCTCGCCGGCGTATTCCTGCTCGGCCCTGCGCGTCACGATCTCGACAGCCTCGTCGATATCCGGTTGGTGCGCTGACTCGACCTTCAGCGTCAATGTGTTGCCATCTTTGTTGTAGGCGATGATCCAGGTTGTCATTTGGCAGCCCCTCGTTCTTATCCAAAGCCAGGCCGGCAGCAAACGCCACCAATCCCAAGTGTATGCGTTAGAGCGCAAAGCGGCCCGCCAAGTTCTTTCGCGACATGTCGGCCGACCCGACCGGAGGCGCTGGCACGGGCTTTCGCGCGGACTAGTCTGTCGCTGAGCACCCCGCAGGAGTCACGCATGCGCGCATCCCTCCCCCGCGCCGCCGAGCACGACGAAGAACAACTGGTCGAGCTGCTGCGCCGGCACGCGCAACCGTTGCCGGACCTCGACGACCCCGCCTTCGCCGACGCCTTCGAGCGTTTCGCCGATGCCCGCGTGGTGCTGCTCGGCGAAGCCAGCCACGGCACCTCCGAGTTCTACCGTGCACGGGCGGCCATCACCCGCCGGCTGATCGAGCGTCACGGTTTCTCCATCGTCGCCGTCGAAGCCGACTGGCCGGACGCCGCCTGGATCGACCGCCATGTGCGTCAGCGACAGCCCGCCGCCTGGGTGGAGGACGCCTTCAAGCGCTTTCCCACCTGGATGTGGCGCAATCGCGAGGTGGCGGCGTTCACCCGCTGGCTGCGCCAGCACAACGACGGCCTGCCGGCGGCGCAGCGCGTGGAGTTTCGCGGCCTGGACGTGTACAGCCTGGGTTCCTCGATTGCCGAGGTGTTGCGCTATCTCGACCAGGTCGACCCGCCCGCCGCCGGCGCAGCACGCCAGCGATACGGCTGCCTGAGTCCGTGGCACGACGAACCGGCCGCCTACGGCCAGCACGTGCTGCTGGGTGAACCGTCCTGCGAGGACGCGGTGGTAGAGCAGCTGCGTACGCTGCTGGAGCGCCGCCTGCAGTACGCCGCAAGCGACGGCGAACGTTTCTTCGATGCGGCGCGCAACGCCCATGTCGTGCTCGCCGCCGAGCAGTACTACCGCGCCATGTACCGCCGCTCCAGCGAATCCTGGAACCTGCGCGACCGGCACATGTTCGACACCCTGCGCGCCCTGCTGGAGCATCGCGGGGCGCAGGCCCGTGCGGTGGTCTGGGCACACAACTCGCACATCGGCAACGCGGCGGCGACGTCGATGGGCTGGGACGGCGAGTTCAACATCGGCGAGCTGTGTCGCACCGCGTTCGGCCGCGATGCGGTGCTGATCGGCATGGCCACCGATCGCGGCAGCGTGGCCGCCGCGGACAACTGGGACGAGCCGATGCAGGTCAAGCAGGTGCTGCCGTCGCGGCCGGACAGCTGGGAACAGCTGTTTCTTCGTGCCGGGCACGGTGCTTCGCTCACCGAGTGGCGCAGCGAGGCGCACGACGAACTGCGCCAGGCACTGGCCCAGCCGCGCCTGGAGCGCGCCATCGGGGTGATCTACCGGCCGCGGACCGAGCGGCAGAGCCACTATTTCCGCGCGGTACTGGCCGAGCAGTTCGATGCGCTGGTCTGGTTCGAGCAGACCCGCGCGGTGACGCCGGTCGGTCCGCGCCGTTTCGACGACACGGCGCTGCCGGATACCTATCCGTTCGGCGAGTGAAAACGGACGCCCGGCGCGCTCAGGCGACCGGCGCCGGCGGCGGCTGATCGGGAATGGTCGGTTCGCCCGGCTCGCCCGGTTGCACCGGCACGCCTGGCTCCTCCGGGTCACCCGGCACGCCGCCGGCACGCCAGTATTGCGCCTCACCGTTGCCCATCATCCGAATCGCTGCGTCAGTCATGCCGCTGCCCTCCACAACGCGGGCACCCGGAATTGGGTGCACCCGGGCAGTAGAGGCCGGGCGCAGCGGTTCTATCCCGCCACCGGTCGGAACCGCAGGCTTACCACATCAGGTCGTCGGGAATCTGGTAGGCGGCGTAGGGATCGTCGGCATCCGGCGCCTCGGTCTGCACGTTGAGCTGCACGATCCGCCGCGGGTCGCGTTCCTGGATCTTCAGCGCGGCCTCGCGCGGAATCACCTCGTAGCCGCCGCCGTGACGGACGATAGCCAGCGAGCCGGACGACAGCTTGTCGCGCATCAGTCGGTTGACCGACAGGCGCTTGACCTTCTTGTCGTCGACGAAGTTGTAGTAGTCCTCGGTGGTCAGCTTGGGCAGGCGACTGGTCTCGATCAGCTGCTTGACCTGCGCGGTACGGGCCTTCTGCTCGGCCTTCTCCTGCTGCTGGCGATTGAGTTCCTGATCGCGGGCGAGCTTCTCGGCCTGCGCCTGCAGGGCCGCCTGGCGCTGGGAATCGTCCTTCTCGATCTGGCCCTTCTTCTCCAGGCGCTGCTGCTTCTGCTTCTGCTTGACGGCCTGCTTGGCCTGCTTTTCGTTGACCAGCCCGGCTTTGAGCAGCTGGTCGCGAAGGGAAAGACTCATGTTTCGGCTCGTCTGTGGTCATTCAATGGGGCGGGCGGGTCGCTCGAAGGCGATCCGCCGCGCGGGATTGTGCTGGATGTGAACGCGAATCCACCGTGCGCACCGTCATCAGTCGCAGGCAGGCGACTGCTCGGCCCGCTTGGCTGCATCCCAGAGCGCATCCAGCTCTTGGAGAGTGCAATTCTCGATGGGGCGCCCCGCCTGCCGCAAGGCCTGCTCGATGAAGCGGAAACGCCGCTCGAACTTGCCGTTGGCGCCACGCAGGGCATTTTCCGGGTCCACCTTGAGGTGGCGCGCCAGGTTGACAACGACGAACAGCAGATCGCCCAGCTCCTCGGCGATGGCCTCGGCGTCGTTCTCGCTCATCGCCACCAGCACTTCGTCGAGTTCCTCGCGCACCTTGTCGACCACCGGCAGCGCTTCGGGCCAGTCGAAACCGACCTGCGCGGCGCGCTTCTGCAACTTGGCCGCGCGGCTCAGCGCCGGCAATGCGGCGGGCACGTCATCGAGCAGCGACAGCTGTTCGGGCGCGGCGGCCTTCTCGGCGCGCTCCTCGGCCTTGATCTCCTCCCAGCGCTGCTTGATCGCGGCCTCATCGAGGCGCGGCAGCTCGGGTGAACCGTACAGGTCGCCGTCGGGAAACACGTGCGGGTGGCGGCGCACCAGCTTGCGGGTGATCGCATCGACCACCGTGGCGAAATCGAAGCGGCCCTCCTCCCGTCCCAGCTGGCTGTAGTAGACGACCTGGAACAACAGATCGCCCAGCTCGCCGGGTAGATGATCGAAGTCGCCGCTCTCGATGGCATCGGCCACCTCGTAGGCCTCTTCCAGCGTATGCGGCACGATGCTGGCGTAATCCTGCTGCAGGTCCCAGGGGCAGCCGTGCTGCGGATCGCGCAGACGGGCCATGAGGTGCAGCAGGTCGGGGAGTTGGTACATGGATAGCTCCAAGCGGCAAGCCTCAAGCTGCAAGTGGCAGGGCAGTCACCCCGCTTGTCGCTTGCAACTTGTGGCTTGCCGCTGCCTTTAAGAGGCTCTTTGCCGCCTGGCCTCGATGATGTTAGGGAGCTGGGAAATGCGGCTCAGCAGCCGCCCCAGCGCGTTCAACCCGGGGATCTCGATGGTCAGCGTCATCTGCGCGGTGCTGTCTTCCTTGTTCGAGCGGGTGTTCATCGACAGCACGTTGATGCGTTCGTTGAGCAGCATTTGCGAGATGTCGCGCAGCAGCCCGGAGCGGTCGTAGGCGCGGATGAAGATTTCCACCGGGTAGGTCTTCTCCGGTACCGGTCCCCAGCTGACCTGGATGATCCGCTCCGGTTCGCGGCCGGCCAGTTGCAGCACCGACGGGCAGTCCTGGCGGTGGATGCTGACGCCGCGGCCCTGGGTGATGTAGCCGACGATCGGGTCGCCCGGCAGCGGCTGGCAGCAACCGGCCATCTGCGTCAGCAGGTTGCCGACACCCTGGATCTGCACGTCGCCGCGCTTGCCCGGCTTGTACGGCACCGAGCGCCGCGGGATCAGCTCCAGCTGATCGTGGCCGCGCTCCGGCTCGACCAGCTGCTGCGCCAGGTTGACCACATGGGCCAGGCGCAGGTCGCCGGCGCCGAGCGCGGCGAACATGTCCTCGGCGGTCTTGAGGTTGGCCTTCTCCGCGACCTTGTCAAAATCCACCGGCGGCAGGTCGAGACGATTCAGTTCGCGCTCCAGCAGCGCCTTGCCGGCGGCGACGTTCTGGTCGCGCGCCTGCAACTTGAACCAGTGGACGATCTTCGCCCGCGAGCGCGAGGTGGTGATGTAGCCCAGGTTGGGGTTCAGCCAGTCGCGGCTCGGCGAACCCTGCTTGCTGGTGATGATCTCCACCTGCTCGCCGGTCTGCAGGCTGTAGTTGAGCGGCACGATGCGCCCGTTGACCTTGGCGCCGCGGCAGTTGTGGCCGATCTCGGTGTGCACCCGATAGGCGAAGTCCAGCGGCGTGGCGCCCTTGGGCAGGTCGATGGCGTGGCCATCCGGGGTGAACACGTAGACGCGGTCCGGCTCGATGTCGACGCGCAGCTGATCGGCCAGGCCGCCGATGTCGCCCAACTCTTCATGCCATTCGAGCACCTGGCGCAGCCAGGCGATCTTCTCCTCGTAATGATCGGAGCCGGAGTTGACGTCGGTGCCCTTGTAGCGCCAGTGCGCGCACACGCCCAGCTCGGCTTCCTCGTGCATGGCCTGGGTGCGGATCTGCACCTCCAGCACCTTGCCTTCCGGACCGAGCACCGCGGTGTGCAGCGAGCGGTAGCCGTTCTCCTTGGGGTTGGCGATGTAGTCATCGAACTCCTTGGGAATGTGCCGCCACAGCGTGTGCACGATGCCGAGCGCGGTGTAGCAGTCACGCACCTCCGGCACCAGTACGCGCACGGCACGCACGTCATAGATCTGGCTGAACTGCAGGCCTTTCTTCTGCATCTTCCGCCAGATCGAGTAGATGTGCTTGGCGCGGCCGTCGATCTCCGGCTGGATGCCGGCGGCGGCCAGTTCATTCTTGAGCTGCTGCACCACGTTGGCGATGTACTGCTCGCGATCGAGCCGGCGCTCGTGCAGCAGCTGGGCGATCTGCTTGTACTGCTCCGGCTCCAGATAGCGGAACGACAGGTCCTCCAGCTCCCACTTGATATGGCCGATGCCGAGACGATGGGCCAGCGGCGCGTAGATGTCGAAGACCTCGCGGGCCACGCGCTGGCGCTTGTCCTCGCTGGCGGTCTTCACCGCGCGGATCGCGCAGGTGCGCTCGGCCAGCTTGATCAGCGCCACGCGCACGTCGTCGACCATCGCCACCAGCATCTTGCGCAGGTTCTCCACCTGCGCCTGCGAACCCAGCACCAGCGATTCGCGCGGATTGAG
Source organism: Stutzerimonas stutzeri TS44 (assembly GCA_000263395.1). Taxonomy (GTDB): domain Bacteria; phylum Pseudomonadota; class Gammaproteobacteria; order Pseudomonadales; family Pseudomonadaceae; genus Stutzerimonas; species Stutzerimonas stutzeri_C. The sequence continues at coordinate 54,919 of AJXE01000004.1, read as the reverse complement.
GCTGGCGCTGATCGCGGCCATGCGCAGCACGCCCTCGATCAGCTTGGCGACCACCGGGCCGAAGCGCTGGTGCACCTCGGCCAGCTGGATCTTGCCCTCGCGCACGCCACGGTAGATCACCGCGGCCACCAGGCTGTCCTGGTCGAGCTTGAGGTCGGCGAGAATCTCGGCGATCTCCAGGCCGGTCTGGTAGCTGGAGGTGCCTTCGCTCCACAGATTCTGCGTCGCGTTGGCCTGCTGTTCGGCCTCGCGGGCGAACTCGCAGGCCTCCTTGAGTGCCGCGCGATCCAGCGCCGGGTCCATGCCCAGCACGTGGTCGAGCCAGCCGTCGAGATTGATGCTGCCGTCGGTGTTGACCGGCTGAAGCGCTCTGACCTGTACCATCTAAATCTTTCCTTTGCGCAGTGACTGCGCCGCACGCCGGCATTCTGCGTGCCGGTCGGTTGAACCGCAGGCCGGTTGCCTGCCAAGAAATCACCGGAGGGCGCGGTCCGCCATTTCGAACAGCGCCATCGCCTCGACATGCGCCGTCTGCGGGAACATGTCGATCACACCGGCCCGGGACAGCCGGTAGCCCTGGCGGGCCAGTTCGGCCGCGTCGCGGGCGAGCGTTGCAGGATTGCATGAAACATAGACGAGGCGGCGTGCGGCGAACTTCGACATTTGTCGAACGACCTCCAGCGCACCGTCGCGCGGCGGGTCCAGCAGCACCGCGTCGAAACCGTTGCGCGCCCAGGGCGCATCGGCCAGCGGCTTCGACAGGTCCGCACGATAAAAGTGCAGGCCGTCCAGACCGTTGCGCAACGCATTGCCCCGCGCCCGCTCGACCATCACCTCGACGCCTTCCACGCCGGTCACCTCGGCGCCGCTGCGCGCCAGCGCCAGGGCGAAATTGCCCAGGCCGCAGAACAGGTCCAGCACCCGCTCGCCGCGAGCCGGCGCCAGCCAGTCCAGCGCCTGGGCGATCATCGCCTCGTTGACCGCGGCATTGACCTGGACGAAATCGCCCGGGCGCCACTCCAGCTCCAGATTCCACGGCTCCAGGCGAAAACCCAGCGGCGCCGGTTCGAGCGGCGCCGGCTCACCCTCGCCCTGCAGCCACAGCTGCGCGCCCTGCTGGTGCGCGAACGCCTGCAGCTGCGCCAGGTCGTCCGCCGCCAGCGCCGCCGTGTGGCGCACCAGTACCGCCTCGGCGGTGCCGCTGAACAGCTCGACATGGCCAATGGCCTGGGGCCGGGTCAATTGGTGCAACACCGCCAACAGATGCGGCAACAGCTTTTGCAAAGGCTGTACCAGCACCGGGCATTGTTCGATCGGGACGATCTGCTGGCTGGCCGCGGCGCGAAAGCCCACCGCCAGTCGCGCGCCCTTGGCATCCCAGCGCACGGCAAGCCGGGCGCGGCGCCGATAGCCGAACTCCGGACCGCTCAACGGCGCGGCCCAGGCCTGCGGCTCGAGGCCGGCGACGCGCGCCAGCTGCTCAGCGAGGGTGCGCTGCTTGAGTGCCAGTTGATCGGCCGCCGCCGCGTGCTGCAGGGTGCAGCCGCCGCACAGCCGCGCATGCGGGCAGGGCTCGTGGCGCCGTTGTGGGCTGGCCTCGAGCACCCGTTCGCAACGCGCCTCGACGATCTGCGCGCGCGCGCCGAGCACGCGCGCCTCGACCCGCTCGCCCGGCAGCGCGCCGGCGACGAACCAGGTGCGACCGTCGACGAAGGCGATACCGCGGCCATCGTGGGCCAGTCGCTCGATGTCCAGCGCCTGCTTCTTGCCGACCGGCACCTGCGGCTTGCGCTCGCCACCACTGGGCTGAAAGCGCAAGGCGCCGCTACGTTTGGCCATTGGCTGGAACCTGCTTCAAGGGAACGGCACGGCGCCGCGCTGCCGCCGGGTGGCGGCGCACGGCGATGAATTCAGTTGGGCGCGTCATACACGCCGGTGGACAGGTAGCGATCGCCACGGTCGCAAATGATCGCCACGATCACCGCGTTCTCGACCTCGCGCGACAGGCGCAGCGCCGCCGCCACCGCGCCGCCCGAGGACACGCCACAGAAGATGCCTTCTTCGCGGGCCAGGCGGCGCATCACCGTCTCGGCCTCGTCCTGCGACATGTCGACGACGCGGTCGACGCGCTCGGCCTGGTAGATCCTCGGCAGGTATTCCTGCGGCCAGCGGCGGATGCCCGGGATCGCCGCGCCTTCCATCGGCTGCAGGCCGACGATCTGCACGTGCGGGTTCTGCTCCTTGAGATAGCGCGACACGCCCATGATGGTGCCGGTGGTGCCCATCGAGCTGACGAAGTGGGTGATGCTGCCGTGGGTCTGCCGCCAGATTTCCGGGCCGGTGCTGCTGTAGTGCGCCTCGGGGTTGTCGTCGTTGGCGAACTGGTCGAGCACCTTGCCGCGGCCCTCGGCCTGCATCTGCAGCGCCAGGTCGCGGGCGCCTTCCATGCCCTGCTCGCGGGTCACCAGGATCAGTTCGGCGCCGTAGGCGGTCATCGCCGACTTGCGCTCGGCGCTGGAGTTGTCCGGCATGATCAGGATCATCCGGTAACCCTTGATCGCCGCCGCCATCGCCAGGGCGATGCCGGTGTTGCCCGACGTGGCCTCGATCAGCGTGTCGCCGGGGTGGATGTCGCCGCGCAGCTCGGCGCGGTTGATCATCGACAGTGCGGGGCGGTCCTTGACCGAACCGGCCGGGTTGTTGCCTTCGAGCTTGACCAGAAGCGTGTTGCTGGTCTTGCCGGGCAGGCGTTGCAGGCGAACCAGCGGCGTGTTGCCGATGCAGTCGGCAATGGTCGGGTAGTGGATAGTCATGGCGTCATGAACCGCACGGCGTGGAAAAAGGCGCACATGATACCGGCAACCGCCGGTCACGGGCAGACTCCCACGTCCGTCACGCATATGCCCCGGAGAATGGCGCCGAGCCGGCGAGTGCACCATAATCGCGCCCCTTTCGCGCTGCCCGCCGTCTGGTGCAGCGAGCAACTGAGGGCCTGTCGTGGAACTGCTGCACACCATCTACCTGATCGCGATCACCGCCGAAGCCATGTCCGGGGCCATCATGGGCATGCGCCGCGGCATGGACCTGTTCGGCATCTGCCTGCTCGGCACGGTGACTGCGCTGGGTGGCGGCACCGCCCGCGACCTCCTCCTCGGTCATTACCCGATCGGCTGGATCGCGCACCCGGAATACCTGTCCTTCACCATCGGCGCGGCGATCGTTACCGGCTTCATCGCCCGCTACCTGCATCGCCTGCGCCAGGTCTTTTTGCTGGTGGATGGCCTGGGCCTGGTGGCGTTCACGGTGATCGGCTGCGACGTGGCGATGGGCATGGGCGCGCATCCCACGATCGTGGTCTTCGCCGGCGTGATCACCGGTATCTTCGGCGGGCTGATGCGCGACGTGCTGTGCAACGAGGTACCGATGGTGCTGCAGCGCGAGCTGTACGCCACCGTCGCGCTGTTCACCGGCGTGCTCTACGTCGGGCTGCTGTGGCTGGAGCTGAACACCGCGTTCGCCACGCTGACCGCGCTGGGCAGCGGTTTCCTGTTCCGCGTGCTGGCGATGACCTTCCGCTGGCGCCTGCCGGACTTCAACGGCAAGGAGATTCGCGGCCTCGACTGAACCGCCGCGCCGGCGCCCGCCGGCTTGACCTGCGTACAGATTCGCCCCCGGCAAATCGCTACACTAACGGGCTGGCAACCCAGGGGAATGGACTGTGCTCAAAGACGTAGGAATCCGAGGCCGCGTACTGGTGCTCACGCTGCTGCCGAGCACCCTGCTCGCCATCGCGCTGGGTGCCTACTTCACCTGGATGCAGCTCTCCGAGATGCGTCACCAGCTCGACGAACGCGGCGTGCTGATCGCCGAACAGCTGGCGCCGCTGGCCGCGCCGGCGATGAACCTGGGTTACGACAAACGCCTGCAGCGCATCCTGGCCCAGGTGCTCGACCAGAACGACGTGCGCGCGGTGACTATCCTCGACACCGAGCGCAACACACGGGCACACGTCGGCCCGCGCATGCTCACCCCCTCGCCGCCCGGCGACCCGGAGGGTCTGACCCGGGTCAGCAGCCTGGACTACACGCGCATCCTCATGCCGGTGCTGCAGGAGCACCTGAACCTGGGCGAGGAGGCGCGCGGCAACGGCAATGCGCTGATCGGCTGGCTGGAGCTGGAGCTGTCGCACCACGGCACGCTGCTGCGCGGCTATCGCAGCCTGTTCACCAGCCTGCTGCTGGTCGGCGCCGGGCTGATCGTCACCGCCCTGCTTGCGCTGCGCATGAGCCGCACCATCAGCCAGCCGCTGCAGCGCGTGCAGCTGGCCGTCACCCAGCTCAAGGACGGCCACCTGGAAACCCGCCTGCCGGCCCTGGGCAGCCACGAGATGGACGAGCTGGCCTCGGGCATCAACCGCATGGCCGAGGCGCTGCTCAGCGCCCGCGAGGAACTGCAGCAGAGCATCGACCAGGCCACCGCCGACGTGCAGCAGAACCTGGAAACCATCGAGATCCAGAACATCGAGCTGGACCTGGCACGCAAGGAGGCGCTGGAAGCCAGCCGGATCAAGTCCGAGTTCCTCGCCAACATGAGCCACGAGATCCGCACCCCGCTCAACGGCATCCTCGGCTTCACCCACCTGCTGCAGAAGAGCGAGCTCACCCCGCGCCAGCTGGACTACCTGTCGACCATCGAGAAGTCCGCCGACAACCTGCTGGGCATCATCAACGAGATCCTCGACTTCTCGAAGATCGAGGCCGGCAAGCTGGTGCTCGACAGCGTGCCGTTCAACCTGCGCGACCTGATCGAGGACACCCTGACCATCCTCGCCCCGGCCGCGCACACCAAGCAGCTGGAGCTGGTCAGCCTGGTCTACCGCGACACCCCGCTGTCGCTGATCGGCGACCCGCAGCGGCTCAAGCAGGTGCTGACCAACCTGGTCAGCAATGCCATCAAGTTCACCAATGAAGGCACCATCGCCGTGCGCGCGATGATCGAGGAGGAAAGCGCCGAGCGCGCGCAACTGCGCATCAGCGTGCAGGACACCGGCATCGGCCTCACCGACCAGGACCTGCGCGCGCTGTTCCAGGCCTTCAGCCAGGCCGACAACTCGCTGTCGCGCCAGCCCGGCGGCACCGGCCTGGGGCTGGTGATCTCCAAGCGCCTGATCGAGCAGATGGGCGGCGAGATCGGCGTCGACAGCATTCCCGACGAAGGTTCGGAATTCTGGATCACCCTGAGCCTGCCCAAGGCCCGCGACGACATCGAGGACCAGCCGCCGGCGGCGCTGCTCGAGCGCCGCGTGGCGCTGCTCGAACAGCATCCGCTGGCGCGCCAGGCGCTGCAGCACCAGCTGGAAAGTTGCGGGCTGAGCGTGCAGAACTTCGACAGCCTGGAACAACTGCAGCACAGCGTCGCCAGCCAGCGCGACAGCAACGTGCCGATCGACCTGGCCGTGCTCGGCATCACCACCCGCGAACTGGCGCCGACGCGGCTGGGCCCGCTGCTCCACGAGTTCGACCTGCTGGGCTGCAAGTGCGTGGTGCTCTGCCCGACCACCGAACAGCCGCTGTTCAGCGATACACTGCCGGAGCATCACAGCCACGCCCAGTTGCAGGGCAAGCCGGCGCGCACGCGCAAGCTGCAGCGCGTGCTGCTGGATCTGCTGCGCCCCGCGCAACCGCTGGCGGCGCCCGTCCAGCCGGTCAATGGGCGGGTGCCGCAGCTGCTCTGCGTCGACGACAATCCGGCCAACCTGCTGCTGGTGGAAACACTGCTGAGCGACCTCGGTGCCGCGGTCGTCGCCGTGGACAACGGCCCCGACGCGCTGGAGGCGGTCAAGCGGCACAGCTTCGACCTGGTCCTGATGGACGTGCAAATGCCCGGCATGGACGGCCGCCAGACCACCGAGGCGATCCGCCAGTGGGAAAATGCTACCGGCACCCTGCCGCTGCCCATCGTCGCCCTCACCGCCCACGCACTGGCCAACGAGAAACGCGCCCTGCTGCAGGCCGGGCTGGACGACTACCTGACCAAGCCGATCAGCGAACGCCAGCTGGCGCAGGTGGTGCTCAAGTGGACCGGCCTGATCCTGCGCAGCCAGCCGCAGCCCCAGGCCCAGCCGTCCGCGGCGCCGCGCGCCGTCCCGGTGCAAGCGCCGGCGCCGCTGCCGGAGCCGGTGCTCCCGGTGCTCGACGCAGAGGAAGGCCTGCGTCTGGCCGCCGGCAAGGCCGATCTCGCCGACGAGCTGCTGAGCATGCTGCTCGGCTCGCTGGACGCCGACCGCGTGGCGATCCGCCAGGCGCGTCAGGCCGGCGATCGCCAGCTGCAGATCGAGCGCGTGCATCGCCTGCACGGCGCCACCCGTTACTGCGGCGTGCCGCAACTGCGCCACGCCTGCCTGCAGAGCGAGACACTGCTCAAGCAGGACAGCCCGGCCGCCGAGACCGCCCTCGACGAGCTGGATGCCGCCATCGAACGGCTGGGGCACGCTGCCCACGTCGCCAGCTGACTCCTTTCATCCGAGCCGGATTCCCGCATGCCAGACCGCCCCGCAACGCCCGCCCTGCAGCCCGCCGAACTCGACTGGGACGCCAGCGGCCAACCGCAATCGCGCCTCTATGGCGACGTGTACTTCTCCCGCGCCTCGGGGCTGGAGGAAACTCGCCACGTGTTCCTCGCGCAGAACGACCTCGCCCGGCGCTTCGCCGATCTCACCGCCGGGCAGCACCTGGTGATCGGCGAAACCGGCTTCGGTACCGGGCTCAACTTCCTCTGCACCTGGCAGCTGTTCGATGAGGTCGCGCCAACCGGGGCGCGCCTGCACTTCGTCAGCGTCGAGAAGCACCCGCTGACCCACGCCGACCTCGCGCGGGCGCTGGCGCTCTGGCCACAACTGCAGACGCAGGCGCAGCCGCTGCTGGAGCAATACCTGGCGATCCATCCGGGCTTCCAGCAACTGGTGTTCGGCGGCGGCCAGGTGGTGCTGACGCTGCTGATCGGCGATGTGCTCGAAGCCCTGCCGAGCCTGGACGCGCGGGTCGATGCCTGGTTCCTCGACGGCTTCGCGCCGGCGAAGAACCCGCAAATGTGGCAGCCGGCGCTGTTCGCCGAACTGGCGCGGCTGTCGGCGCCCGGTGCGACGCTGGGCACCTTCACCAGCGCCGGCTTCGTTCGTCGCGGCCTCGCCGAGGCCGGTTTCGACATGCAGCGCGTCCCCGGCTTCGGCCACAAGCGCGAAATCCTCCGCGGTCACTTCGCCGGCAGCGCCACGGCGACGGCGAAGCCCTGGTACGCGCGCCCCGGCTTCCAGCCGCGCCAGCGTCGTGCGCTGGTGATCGGCGCGGGGCTGGCCGGCTGCGCCAGTGCCGCCAGCCTGGCCGCGCGCGGCTGGCACGTCAGCGTGCTGGAGCGCCACACCAGCCCCGCCGAGGAAGGCTCCGGCAATCCGCAGGGTGTGCTCTATCTCAAGCTGTCGGCGCATGGCACCGCGCTGTCGCGGCTGGTAGTCGCCGGCTTCGGCTACACCCGCCGGCTGCTGCGCCAGTTGCAGCAGGGCCAGGACTGGGACGCCTGCGGCGTGCTGCAGATCGCCTATGACGACGAGGAACGCGCGCGCCAGGCGGAGCTGGCGTCGGCATTCCCCGCCGATCTGGTGCATCCGCTGCCGCGCGCCGAGGCCGAACAGCTGGCCGGCGTGACGTTGCCGGACGGCGGGCTGTTCTATCCGCAGGCTGGCTGGGCACATCCGCCAGCGGTCTGTCGCTGGCTGCTGGCGCAACCGAACATCGAACTGCTGCGTCACCGCGAGGTGCTCGAACTGCGCCGCGACGGCGAACAGTGGCAGGCGGTCTGCAACGGCGAGGTGCTGGTCGAGGCACCGCTGGTGGTGCTCGCCGGTGCCGCCGAGGCGGCGCGCTTCAGCCAGAGCGCCTGGCTGCCGCTCAAGCGCATTCGCGGGCAGATCACCTGCCTGCCGGCAACCGCCGACAGCGCGGCGCTGCGCACCGTGCTCTGCGCCAAGGGCTACGTCGCCCCGGCACGCGACGGCGTGCACACGCTGGGGGCGAGCTTCAACTTCCAGCAGACCGATCCGGCGCCGAGCGAGGCCGAGCACCTGTCCAATCTGGAACAGCTGGCCGGGGTGTCCGAAGATCTTTACCGGCGCCTGCACGCCGATCCGGCCCAGGCCGCTCGCCTCGAAGGACGGGTGGCGATGCGCTGCACCAGCCCCGACTACCTGCCGCTGATCGGCCCGCTGGCCGACGCCGAGGGCTTCGCCGAAGCCTACGCCGCGCTGAGCAAGAACGCCCGGCAGACACCGGACGCACCCTGCCCCTGGCTCGAGGGCCTGTACGTCAACACCGCGCACGGCTCGCGCGGGATGATCACCACGCTGCTCTCCGGCGAGCTGCTGGCCGCGTGGGTCGAAGGCGAGCCGCTACCGCTGCCGCGCGAGGTCGCCGAAGCCTGCCACCCCAATCGCTTCCTGCTGCGCAAGCTGATTCGCGGCAACTGACCAACGTACCGCCGCGGCTCCGGTCGCGGCGCCACAACGCCGCCTGCGGCAATGCCGCGCATCTTGCGCTCACACAGCCATCGCACGATACTCCCCCCCCTATCCAAATGACTTGTCGGAGACTCCGATGAAACGCCGCTACCTGATGCTCCTGAGCCTGCTTCCGCTCGGCCTGCACGCCGCTCCGGCGGTCGATACCACCCAGCTGCAAAGCGAGGCGCAGGCGCTGATCCCGCCGTTCCAGCAGCAGCTGCTCGCCACCGTCAAGCAGGCCGCCGCCGAAGGCGGGCCGGCCAAGGCCGTCGAAGCCTGCAACCTGCTCGCGCCGGGCATCGCCGCGCAACACAGCCAGGCGCCCTGGCAGGTCGGCCGCACCGCACTGAAGGTACGCAACCCGGACAACGCGCCGGACGCCTGGGAACGCCAGGTGCTCGAGCAGTTCGCCCAGCGTGCCGCCGCCGGCGAACCGCTGGAGCAGCTGCGCCACGGCGAAGTAGTGAACGGCGAGTACCGCTACCTGCAGGCGATCGGCACCGCCGAAGCGTGCCTGGGCTGCCACGGCAGCAGCATCAAGCCGGAACTGCTGACCCTGCTCGACCAGCGCTATCCGCAGGATCAGGCGCGCGGTTTCAAGGAAGGCGATCTGCGCGGCGCCTTCAGCCTGCGCCGCGCGCTCGACCGCTGAGCGACGGGATCGGCTAGCATCGCCTTTTGTCTGCGACCCGAGGACTACTCGATGTGTGACCCGCGCCTACCAGCCCGCGCAGCAGACGCTCGCTGATGGAGACGCTGCTGCTCGAAGCCCTCGGCATCGGTCTGCTGCTCGGCCTGCTGCTGGGGCTGACCGGCGCCGGCGGCTCGCTGGTCGCGCTGCCGTTGCTGCTCAGCCTGCACCTGCCGCTGCGCGACGCCATCGGTGTCAGCCTCGGCGCGGTTGCCATGTCGGCGCTGATTGGCGCGATTCCGCGCGCCTGGCAGGGCCAAGTGGCCTGGAAGCCGGTGCTGTTGCTGGCGCTGTGCGGCCTGCCGGGCAACGCCGCCGGGCAGTGGCTCGGCCAGTTTATCGCCGAGAAGGCGCTGATCATTGCCTTCTGCCTGCTGGTGATGTGGTCGGCCTGGCGCATGTGGCGCGGAGCGAGTCTGCCGGCGCGGGAAAATGGCTCAATACGTCACGGTGCGCTGATCGCCATCGGCCTGGGCGTCGGCCTGCTCTCCGGGCTGATGGGCGTCGGCGGCGGCTTTCTGGTCGTGCCGGCGCTGCTCTGGTTCACCCCGCTGACGCTGCTCAGCGCGATGGCCACGTCGATGGCGGTGATCGCGCTGGTCAGCGGCGGCGGTTTCCTGCTCTATCTCAGCGACGCCCAGCCGCCGCTGCAACTGCTTGCCGGGCTGGCCAGCGGCGGCGCGTGCGGCGTGCTGGCCGGCAACCGACTGGCGAACTATCTCAACAGCAGCGTGCTGCAACGGATCTTCGCCCTGATGCTGGTGGCCGTCAGCCTGTCGCTGGGCGTGCAGAAGCTGCTGCTCGGGCACTGAGTCAGCGCCGCCGCGGGTCGTCCCAGAACGGCCGGGTAACTTCCCGTTCGATATCCGCCCGGCTGTAGCCGATATCCTTGAGCGTCGCGTCGCTCAGCGTCGCCAGCTGCCGACGCTGGCGCGCCAGCTCCCGCCAGCGGCGCAGCTGCCGCCAGCCATCACGCAACAGCAGGCCCCAGGCGAAGCGGCGCGACGTCGGCAGGTGGCGCAGGATCGAGGCGTTGTAGTGAAGTTTCATGCTCTGGCCCTCCAATCGGGATTGGCGCCAGTCTCTTGCCGTGGCTACGATCAATCCAACGAATACTCTTGATGCGACTCATCTTGGGGATTGATGAATGGCCAACTACCCGGGCATCGATACCGAACTGCTGCGCAGCTTCGTCGCCATCGCCGATCACGGCGGTTTCACCCGCGCGGCCGAGGCGGTCAATCGCACGCAATCGGCGATCAGCATGCAGATGAAGCGTCTGGAAGAGGACGTGCTGCAGCGCCCGCTGTTCGAGCGCAGCGGCCGACAGGTCAGCCTCACCGCCGAGGGCCAGGTGCTGCTCGGCTATGCGCGGCGCATCCTCAAGCTGCATGGCGAGGTGATGACCACGCTGCGCGAGCCGCACATGGTCGGCGCCGTGCGCATCGGCACGCCGGACGATTACGTGATGCGCTTCCTGCCCGGCATCCTCGCCCAGTTCGCCCAGGCCTATCCGCTGGTGCAGGTCGAGCTGCACTGCGAGCCGTCCTACCAGTTGCTGCAGCGGCAGGACATGGACCTGACCATCGTCACCCGCGAGCCGGGCACCGAGATCGGTCAGCTGTTGCGCCAGGAGCGCTTCGTCTGGGCCGAGGCGGCCGGCTACGACCTGCACCAGCAGCGGCCGATGCCGCTGGCGATGTTCAACAGCGGCTGCTTCTGCCGCGCCTGGGTCTGCAATGCGCTGGACGCCGCCGAGATCGACTACCGCATCGCCTACACCAGCCCGAGCCTGGCGGCGCTGATGGCACTGGTCGGCGCCGGGCTGGCGGTGACCGCGCAGCTGCGTAGCCTGATCCCGCCGCAGCTGCGCATTCTCGGCGAGGGCGAAGGCCTGCCGCCGCTGCCGCAGTGCAGCATCGTGCTGCTGCGCAATCCACGCTGTCAGTCGCCGGTGAGCGAGGCGCTGGCCGAGCACATCGTCGAGGGTTTCCGCCGCTAGTGAGCCAGGCGCGCGGACAGAAAAGCTGAACTTCGACGGAAACCCGTCAGTCACACCCCCCAACGGCATAAACCGGAAAGGAACTATGTGTGGCATAGCTGGAGAACTTCGTTTCGACAACCATTCGGCCGATCTGGCCGCGATTGAACGCATCACCCACCACCTCGCCGCACGCGGTCCCGACGCGTGCGGCTTCCATAGCCAGGGCCCGCTGGCCCTCGGTCATCGCCGGCTGAAGATCATGGATCTGGGCGAGGCCTCCGGCCAGCCGATGATCGATCCGCAGCTCGGCCTGGCGATGGTCTTCAACGGCGCCATCTATAACTACCCGGAGCTGCGCGCCGAGCTGGAAGCGCTGGGCTACCGCTTCTTCTCCGAAGGCGATACCGAGGTCCTGCTCAAGGGCTTCCACGCCTGGGGCGAGGCGCTGCTGCCGCGCCTGAACGGCATGTTCGCCTTCGCCATCTGGCAGCGCGACGTGCAGGAGCTGTTCATCGCCCGCGACCGCCTCGGCGTCAAGCCGCTGTACCTGTCGCGCAGCGGGCAACGCCTGCGCTTCGCCTCGACGCTGCCGGCGCTGCTCAAAGGCGGCGACATCGCCGGCGAGCTCAATCCGGTGGCGCTCAATCACTACATGAGCTTTCACGCGGTGGTGCCGGCGCCGGACACGCTGATCGCCGGCATCGAGAAACTGCCGCCGGCCAGCTGGATGCGCGTCGCGACCGACGGCACGACCACCACCCGGCGCTGGTGGACGCTGGAGTACGGCGCCCGCGAAGACGAGCAACACTACAGCTTCGAGGATTGGCAGCGCCGCACCCTCGACAGCCTGCGCGACGCCGTGGCGATCCGCCAGCGCGCGGCGGTGGATGTCGGCGTGCTGCTGTCCGGCGGCGTCGATTCCAGTCTGCTGGTCGGCCTGCTGCGCGAAGCCGGCGCGGCGGACAACCTGCTGACCTTCTCCATCGGCTTCGAGGATGCCGGCGGCGAGCGCGGCGACGAGTTCAAGTACTCCGACCTGATCGCCGAGCACTACGGCACCCGCCACCACCAGCTGCGCATCCAGGAGAAGGAAATCCTCGAACAGCTGCCGGCCGCCTTCCAGGCCATGAGCGAACCGATGGTCAGCCACGATTGCATCGCCTTCTACCTGCTCTCGCGCGAGGTCGCCAGGCACTGCAAGGTGGTGCAGAGCGGCCAGGGCGCGGACGAGCTGTTCGCCGGCTACCACTGGTATCCGCAGGTCGATGGCGCCAGCGATCCGCTGGCGGCCTACCTGCGCGCGTTCCGTGATCGCGACTACGCCGAGTACCGCGCGCTGATGCAGGACAAGTGGCATCAGGGCGACTTCTCCGCCGAGTTCGTCCGCCGTCATTTCGCCGAACCCGGCGCCGAGGCCGCGGTTGACAAGGCGCTGCGCCTCGACAGCACGGTGATGCTGGTCGACGACCCGGTCAAGCGGGTGGACAACATGACGATGGCCTGGGGCCTGGAGGCGCGCACGCCGTTCCTCGACTACCGCGTGGCCGAGCTGTCGGCGCGCATTCCGGCGCGTTTCAAGTTGCCCGAGGGCGGCAAGCACGTGCTCAAGGAGGCCGCGCGCCAGGTGATCCCGGCCGCAGTGATCGACCGGCCCAAGGGCTACTTCCCGGTGCCCGGGCTCAAGCACCTGCAGGGCGAAACCCTCGACTGGGTGCGCCAGCTGCTGCTCGACCCCAGCCAGGAGCGCGGGCTGTACCGCCCCGAGGCCATCGAGCGGCTGCTCGCCGATCCGCATGGTCAGCTGACGCCGCTGCGCGGCTCAAAACTCTGGCAGCTTGCGGCGGTCAACCTTTGGATGAGCGAGCAAGGCCTCTAAGAATGCGCACGCCCGGCGGCAACGCCAGCTGCCGACGTGGGCCACGCCTCAAGGAAAAGCACCATGCAGAAGTCCCAAGCCTATGGTCAGCGCCTGTTGCGCGGGCAAACACCCAGCTACCAGCGCCTGCAGGCGCGCTTCGCCGAAGACGGCCAGGCCGAACCCTGCGGCCCGGTCACGCTGAACTGCGGTTGGGGCCGCATCCTGATCGGCCACACCTACTCCGATCCGGCGGAACTCGCTGCCGACCTGCTCAACGAACAGGCCGGCGAGCGTGACATCGCGCTGTATGTCGCCGCACCGCACCAAGTGCTGGCGCACGCGCCGCAACAGCTGTTTCTCGATCCCTCCGACACGCTGCGCATCTGGTTCACCGATTACCGCCCGGCGCGCAAGGGCGTGCGCGGTTTCGGCGTACGCCGCGCGCAGAGCGCCGCCGACTGGCAGGCGATCAACGGCCTCTACCAGTCGCGCGGCATGATGCCGGTCGACCCGGAACGCTGCACACCGCGCGAAGAAGGCGGCCCGGTGTACTGGATCGCCGAGGACGAAAGCTCCGGGCAGGTCATCGGCAGCGTGATGGGCATTGATCACCACAAGGCGTTCAACGATCCCGAGCACGGCTCGAGCCTCTGGTGCCTGGCCGTGTCACCCAGCTGCCCGCGCCCTGGCGTCGGCGAGGTGCTGGTGCGGCATCTGATCGAGCATTTCATGGGCCGCGGGCTGGCCTATCTCGACCTCTCGGTGCTGCATGACAACCAGCAGGCCAAGGCGCTGTACGCCAAGCTCGGCTTTCGTGATCTGCAGACCTTCACCGTCAAGCGCAAGAACAGCTTCAACCAGCCGCTGTTCCTCGGCCCCGGCCCGGAGGCCACGCTCAATCCGTATGCGCGCATCATCGTCGACGAAGCGCGCCGGCGCGGCATCGAGATCGCCATCGACGACGCCGAGGCCGGGTTGTTCACCCTCACCCAGGGCGGCCGACGGGTACGCTGCCGCGAGTCGCTGTCGGACCTGACCTCGGCGGTGAGCATGACGCTCTGCCAGGACAAGACGCTGACCCACCGTACGCTTGCCCGTGCCGGCATTCGCCTGCCGGCGCAGCAGCTGGCCGGCAGCGCCGCGGACAACGCCGCCTTTCTCGCCGAACACGGCCGCGTGGTGGTCAAGCCGGTGGACGGCGAGCAGGGCCAGGGCGTTGCGGTCGACCTGCGCAGCGTCGCGGAAATGGAGGAGGCCATCGGCCTCGCGCGCCAGTTCGACAGCCGCGTGCTGCTGGAGAGTTTCCATCCTGGCCACGACCTGCGCATCGTCGTCATCGGCTACGAAGTGGTGGCGGCGGCGCTTCGCCGGCCCGCCGAAGTCATCGGCGACGGGCGCCACAGCATCGGTGCGCTGATCGAGGCACAGAGTCGCCGGCGCCAGGCCGCCACCGGCGGTGAAAGCCGAATCCCGCTGGACGAGGAAACCCGCCGCTGCCTGCGCGACGCCGGCTTCGAGCTGGACAGCGTGCTCGAACAGGGCCGGCGCCTGGCCGTACGCCGTACCGCCAACCTGCATACCGGCGGTACGCTGGAAGACGTCACGGCGCAGCTGCACCCCGAGCTGGTCGAGGCGGCCGTGCGCGCCGCGCGCACCCTGGACATCCCGGTGGTCGGGCTCGACCTGCTGGTGCCGGCCGCCGACCAGCCGAACTACGTATTCATCGAAGCCAACGAGCGCGTCGGCCTGGCCAACCACCAGCCGCAACCGACCGCCGAGCGTTTCATCGACCTGCTCTTCCCGCTCAGCCAGAACAGTGCCTGAGCGCCCGACGGGAGCCTTGAATGACTGCCAGAACACCCGAACCCGATCTCAACTACCTGCAGCGCGTGCTGCTGGAAATGCTCGCCATCCCCAGCCCCACCGGCTTCACCGACACCATCGTGCGCTACGTCGCCGAGCGTCTGCAGGAGCTCGGCATCCCCTTCGAGCTGACCCGTCGCGGCACCATCCGCGCGACGCTCAAGGGCCGCCGCGACAGCCCGGACCGCGCGGTGGCGGCACACCTGGACACCATCGGCGCGATCGTCCGCGAGATCCAGCCCAGCGGACGCCTCGGCCTGGCGCCAGTGGGCTGCTGGTCGAGCCGCTTCGCCGAAGGCAGCCGGGTCAGCGTGTTCACCGACACCGGCGTGATCCGCGGCAGCGTGCTGCCGTTGCTGGCCTCCGGGCATGCCTTCAACACCGCGGTGGACGAGGCGCCGGTGAGCTGGGACCACGTTGAGCTGCGCCTGGATGCCTACACCTACAGCCGCGCCGAAACCTGCGCGCTGGGGGTCAACATCGGCGATTTCGTCGCCTTCGATCCGATGCCCGAATTCACCGAGAGCGGCTATATCAGCGCCCGCCACCTGGACGACAAGGCCGGCGTCGCCGCCCTGCTCGCCGCGCTCAAGGCCATCGTCGACAGCGGCCGGGAGCCACCGATCGACTGCCATCCGCTGTTCACCATCACCGAGGAAACCGGCTCCGGCGCCGCCGGCGCGCTGCCGTGGGATGTCAGCGAATTCGTCGGCATCGACATCGCACCGGCAGCCAAGGGCCAGGCATCTAGCGAGCACGCGGTGACCGTGGCCATGCAAGACTCCGGAGGCCCTTATGACTTCCACCTCTCGCGCCACCTGCTCAAGCTGGCCGGTGAACACGAGATCCCGGTACGCCGCGACCTGTTCCGCTACTACCACAGCGACGCACAGTCGGCGATCGAGGCCGGCCACGACATCCGTACCGCGCTGCTGGCCTTCGGCTGCGACGCCACCCACGGCTACGAACGCACCCACAGCGACAGCCTCTCGGCGCTGAGCCGCCTGCTGTGCAGCTACATGCTCAGCCCGCCGGTGTTCGCCAGCGACGCCCAGCACGCGCAGGATTCGCTGGAGCGCTTCAGCCACCAGCTGGAGCACGACGCGCAGATGGAGAACGACACCCGCGTGCCGGCGGTGGACTCGCTGGTCGGCCGCGACAGCGATGATCGCGGGCAATAAGGGCGGCGGCGCGTGACCGGCCACCGGCTTCCACGCGGCCGGGGTTGCCGCCGCGCAGGACCTGGGCAAAGATAGCGCCGCAATCGCGCGGCATGATGGATGGCCCGAGCCGGGGCCGGGGACAGATCGCTACCCGTCCAGTTCGTTGGCCGCCCTCCAGCAGCATGTTTTCTGCTGCATCGCTCCCGGAATCCGACCATGTTGCCGCGTCTCTGCCTGGCGATCCTGTTGTACTGCCTGTCGCCACTGGCCTGGGCCTTCGTGCCCGCTCCCGTGGATTCGGTCGATACGCGCCTGGCGCTCGGCGACCACACCTACTTCCTCGAGGACCCGCGCGGCGAGCTGAGCGTCGAGCAGGTGCTCGCCCTGCCACCGGATAGCTTCCAGCACCTGGCTCGCGGCCACGTCAACCAGGGCAAGAACGATTCGACCTGGTGGCTGCGGGTGCAGCTGGACAACCGTCTGGCCGACGCGCTCGGCGGCTTCATCGAGATCAACTACCCGCTGCTGGACCATATCGAGCTGTACCTGCGGCACCCGGACGGCGGCCTCAGCCGGCAGTTTTCCGGCGATCATCACCCGTTCGCCGAGCGACCGGTGAAGGTCGCCGACTTCTGGTTCCCGGTCGAATTGCCCGTCGGCAACAGCACCCTGCTGCTGCGCCTGAAAACCAGCAGCACGCTCTACGTTCCGCTGTATTTCGGCAGTTACAGCGCCAGCGCCGCCGTGCAGGAAAACCTCAGCGGCCTGAGCGGCGCGTTCTACGGCGTGCTGTTCGCGATGTTCTGCTACAACCTGTTCCTGTTCGTCTCGCTACGCGAGCCGGCGTACTTCTGGTACCTGATCTACAACCTCAACGTCGCGCTGTTCGCCCTCGCCTTCGACGGCCTGCTGGTCAAATGGCTGACCGACAACGGCACGCTATCGACCCTCGGCGTCTACCTGCTGATGTTCAGCCACTGCCTGGTGGCCATCCAGTTCAGCCGGCACTTCCTGCACACCCGCGAGCACTTCCCGTGCCTGGACCGCGGCCTGCGTCTGGCGCTGCTGGGGGCCAGCGGCGCCTTCGCCTCCGGCGTGCTGCTGAGCGTGCACAGCTGGAGCATCCTGGCCAGCATCACGGTGATCGCCACCTCCATCGGCCTGCTCGCCACCGGCGCCTTCGTCTGGCGCCACGGCGTGCGCTACGGCCTGTACTACACCCTCGCCTGGGGCGTGCTGCTGGCCTCGTTCGCCATCGTCACCGCCGGCTCGCTGGGCTTCGAGGTGCTCGGGCTGTACGGCGCCTCGGTGGTCAAGACCGCGGTGACCTTCGAGCTGATCACCCTCTCGCTGGGCCTGGCCGACCGCATCAACCGCCTCAAGGAAGAGGGTTTCCGTTCGCGCCAGGCCGCCGAGCAGGCGCACAGCGAGAACGAGGCCAAGAGCCGCTTCCTCGCCAAGATGAGCCACGAGATCCGCACCCCGCTCAACGGGGTGCTGGGCATGCTGCAGCTGCTGCGCGAAACCCCGCTGGACCGCGGCCAGCGCTTCTACCTGGACACCATCGCCAGCTCCGGCCGTTCGCTGATGACGGTGATCAACGACATCCTCGACTACGCCCGCATCGGCTCGGGCAAGCTCAGCCTGGAAGACATCGAGTTCGACCTGGAAACGCTGATTTCCGAATCCATCAGCCTGCTCACCGCCCAGGCGCTGGACAAGCAGCTGAGCCTGCACGTCGGCCTGGAGCCGCACGTGCCGCGCCGGGTGCGCGGCGATCCGACCCGCCTCAAGCAGATCCTCATGAACCTGCTGAGCAACGCGCTGAAATTCACCGAGCAAGGCTATGTGCGCCTTGAAGTGTCCTGCACCCATGAAGCGGACGGCACGCCTTACCTGCGTTTCTGCGTCAGCGACAGCGGTATCGGCATGCGCGCCGAGGTGCTCGCCACGCTGTTCGAGTCGTTTTCCCAGGGCGACTCCAGCACCAGCCGCCGCTACGGCGGCAGCGGCCTGGGCCTGGCGATCAGCAAGGAATTGGTGGAAATGATGCACGGGCGCATCGAGGTGCAGAGCACGCCGGGCGAAGGCAGCCGCTTCAGCTTCGAGATTCCGCTGCATGTCAGCGCACAGGACGACGATCCGATGATCGCCTTGCTGGCCGGTCGCCCGGCGCTGCTGGCTTCGCTCGACGGCAACGGCGTCGATGCGCTGAGCCAGTTGCTGCAACGCTGGGGCATGCGCACCGAGCGCTGCCTGGAGCCGGAACGGCTGCTCGACTATCTGAGCGACTACAGCGCCCCGCCGCTGCTGGTGCTGCAGGCGCCGTGGCCGGGAACGCCGGGCCAGTGGCTGGAGCAGCTCGCGGCGCATCTGGAGGCGAACCAGCGGATCCTGCTGCTCTATCCACCGATACTGGAACAGCCGCAGCCCATTGCGGGGCTGCGCATGGCCAGCCTGTCGCTGCCGCTGCAGAGCGCGCCGTTGCGTGAAGCGCTGCAGATGCTCTACGCGGACAACCTGCCGCCGCCGGCTGCACCGACGCCGGACGAGGTCGTCGACAACCCGCCGTGCATTCTGGTTGCCGAAGACAATCCGGTGAATCAGATGGTCGTCCGCGGCATGCTGCAAAAGCGTGGCTACACGGTGCGGCTGGCCGATAACGGGCGCCAGGCCGTGGAGTTGTACCGGCGCGATCCGGGTTCGGTGCGTCTGATTCTGATGGATTGCGAGATGCCCGAGGTCGACGGCTACGAGGCCAGCCGGCAGATCCGCGCGCTGGAAGCCGAACGGCAATGGCCGGCCGTGCCGATCATCGCCGTCACCGCCCATGTGCTGGCCGAGCATCGCCAGCGCGGCCTTGCCGCCGGCATGAACGACTTCATCGGCAAGCCGCTGGAAAGCCAGCAACTCTATGCCTGCCTGGACGATTACCTGCACGACGCCACGAGCCCACCGGTAGAATCCCCGCACCGCCCCCGCTGATCGGATCTGCGATGCTGATTCCCCACGACCTGCTCGAAGCAGACACCCTCACCCGCCTGATCGAGGATTTCGTCACCCGCGACGGCACCGACAACGGTGACGAGACGCCGCTGGAAACCCGTGTCGCCCGCGTGCGACGCGCGCTGGACAAGGGCGAGGCGGTGATCGTGTTCGACGCCGACAGCCAGCAATGCCAGCTGGCGCTGCGCCATGAGGTCCCGCGGGAATGGCTCGAATGAGCCGCTCAGCTGAATAGCGAGCTTTCGCGCTCCCACGCACAGCGCAGGCGCAGTTCGCTCTGCTGCGGGTTATGGCTGCCGGTCTCGGTTTCCCAGCGGAAGGTGTGCGCGCCGGCGAGCTCGGTCTCCAGGTGCACCACGGCGCTGCTCCAGTAGAGCTGCCGGAGCAGTGCCTCGAAGTGCTCCACCCACAGTCCCCATTCATATTCGACCGCGCGGTAGCTGGCGCCGAAGTGAATCACCTGGGTCTGGTACAGGCCCTGCTCTGCCTCGCTGCAGTAGGAGAACATCTCACGACCGATGAACGGCCAGGCTTCGCCGTGCGGCAGCGCGCGCAGCACCTTGCGGTTGCTGGCGCGGCGGCGCAGGCATTGCTCCGGGTCGGCCGAAGGCCAGTCACGGATGCAGCCATAGACGATGGATTCGGACTCCACGCGGTACTCCGGTGCGGCAGACCAGGAAAAGGCGAGCTTTCTAGCACAGCGTGGCGGGACGGTCATCCGCGTCGTGTCGCGAGTTCGAACCGTGCCACAACGCCCACGCCAGACGCAGCCCGCGCGAGCCGCCTGCTAGGACTGGCGCGGCTTGAGCCGCGTGGCCAGCACCGCCATGATGGCCGCCATGCCCGCCAGCACCAGGAACGGCAGACGATAGTCACCGGACAGATCGCGCCCCAGCCCGGCCAGCACCGGGGTCAGGCAGGCCAGACTGTAGCCGGTGCAGAGCATCATCGCCGTCAACCGGCTGACCGCCAGCGGCGTGCTCGCTTCGTACATGGGCAGCACCAGCGCCAGCGAGAAGCTCGCATTGAGCACCACGCCCAGCAGCATGCAGACCAGCAGCGGCTGCCACTGCGGCACCAGTGCGATAGCACTCAGGCAGAGCGTTGCCAGCACGCCCGAGCCACACATCAGCAGGTGCCGCTGACCAAAGCGCTGCGCCAGCCAGGGCGCGATGAAGGAGCTCGGCAAGCCGATCATCATGAACGCGCTGAAGAAGCCGTTGCTGTGCAACATGCTGAAGCCCACTTCGTGATAGCGCGCCACCAGCCAGGTCGCCAGCGCGTAGAACAGTCCCGCCTGCAGCGCGAAGTACAGGCTGATCAACCAAGCCCGCGGCACGCGCCAGGGCAGCCCGGCACGCTGCTCAGGTACCGCATCCGGCTGGTTCGGCAGGCGCCACCACAGCGCCAGCGCGGCGAATGCCGGCAAGGCCCACAGCGCCAGGCCCCAGGTCCACTGGTGACCGAACAGCTCGCTCGCCGGCGCGGTCACCACCGCACCCAGCGTGCCACCCACGGCCATGGCCAGCGAATACCAGGCAGCAGCCTGGCCGATCCGCTCGAGGAAGTAGCGCTTGATGAAGCCCGACAGCAGCGGCCCCGCCACCGCGATGCCGGCGCCGACCAGCGCGGCGGTGAGAATCAGCAGCGAGGCCTGCTCGCCGAACAGGCGTAGCAGCAAGGCTACCGCGATCAACCCGAGGCACAGGCCGACGCTGCGCTCCAGGCCGAAGCGCAGCGCCAGTCGTGGCGCCAGCGGCGCCAGCAGGCCCATCAGCAGCACCGGCAGCGCGGTGGTCAGGCTGATGGTGCTGCGGCTGAGGCCGAGTTCGATGGCGATCTGTTCGATCAGGGGCGCGAAGGAGGTGATACCAGGGCGCAGGTTGACGGCCGCCAGCAGCAGCGCGGCCATCAGCACCCAGCGGGAAGGTCTGTTCACAGCGGTTCCAACAGTCATGGCAGGCGCCGGGGAGGCAACCCTACTCCCAGCCCCGGGCGACGACAAGCCTATTGAACCGATCGGTCAGCTTCCGACCTTGCTGCGCTTCTTCTCGGCCAAGGCGGCCATTTCGTCATAGATCGCCTGCGGACTCTGCTGCTTGATCCGCCAGGCAATACGCCCTTCCTCGTGCGGCAGAATCATGAATTCGCCTGCGGCGACCCGCTGATGGATGTAGTCGGCGATATCCGCCGCGGTGATCGGCGAGGCTTCCAGCAGCTTGCCGATCTGCGCCTTCATGTGCGGCGTCGGGCCGCGATAGGAGTCCAGCAGATTGGTCTGGAAGAACGACGGACACACCACGTGCACGCCGATCTCCTGCTGGCGCAGTTCCACCAGCAGACTTTCCGACAGCGCCACCACACCAGCCTTGGCGACGTTGTAGTTGCTCATGCCCGGCGCCTGCATGAGCGCGGCCATCGAGGCGATATTGATGAGCTTGCCGCGACTCTTCTGCAGCAGCGGCAGGAACGCCTTGCAACCCTTGACCACGCCCATCAGGTTGATCGCGATCTGCCAGTCCCAATCCTCCAGCGACAGCTCGCTGAAGAAGCCGCCCGACGCCACGCCGGCGTTGTTCACCACGATGTCGATGCCGCCGAGCTTGTCTTCGCAGGCCTGGGCGAAGGCGATCAACTGGCTGTAGTCGCGCACATCGCAACGCTGGACGAAGCCGTCGCCGCCGGCGGCGCGAACCATTTCCAGGGTCTGCGCCAGCCCCGCCTCGTTGACGTCGGAAAGCGCCAGGCGCCAGCCGTCGCGCGCCCAGCGCAGGGCGATCTCGCGGCCCAGCCCGGAGCCCGCTCCGGTAACCATCATGCGGTTCTGATTCATCGTGCAGCCCTCGTTGTCCGGTTCAATGGCAGCGAGTCTAGCGAAAGGCATCCGGCCGCCCGGCATCCATCAGGGCGCTGAATGACCTGGGCAAACCGCCATGCGGATCGCTGGCGCGGCGTGCGAAGAGAACATCCGGGCCACTTTTCGGCGGGCATGAAAAAGGCAGCCCGAAGGCTGCCTCTTTTTTACATCGCGGACGATTGTCAGTGAGCAACGGCACCCGTTGCACCCAGACCGGTCTGCGAACGCACGAACTGCGGGAAGAAGCGCGCACGCTCGTCGCTGGCCATCTTCGACTTGTCGGTGATCGAGAAGAACCAGATACCGGCGAAGGCGACAGCTACCGAGAACAGCGCCGGGTAGGAGTACGGGAAGATCGCCTCGGCGTTGCCCAGTACCTGCACCCACACAGTCGGGCTGAGGATGGTCAGCACCAGCGCGGTGAACAGCCCCAGGGAACCACCGATCAGCGCACCGCGAGTGGTCAGGTTCTTCCAGTACATGGAGAGGAACAGGACCGGGAAGTTGCAGCTGGCAGCGATGGAGAAGGCCAGACCCACCATGAAGGCGATGTTCTGCTTCTCGAAGGCGACACCGAGGATGATCGCGACCACACCCAGAGCCAGGGTGGTGCGCTTGGTCACCTTCATCTCGTCCTCTTCCTTGGCCTTGCCCTTCTTGATCACGCAGGCGTACAGGTCGTGAGACACGGCCGAAGCACCTGCCAGGGTCAGGCCGGCAACCACCGCCAGGATGGTGGCGAAGGCCACAGCGGAGATGAAGCCGAGGAACAGGTTACCGCCAACCGCGTTGGCCAGGTGCACGGCCACCATGTTGGTGCCGCCGATGATGGCGCCAGTGGCATCCTTGTATTCCGGATTGGTGCTGACCAGCAGGATCGCGCCGAAACCGATGATAAAGGTCAGGATGTAGAAGTATCCGATGAAGCCGGTGGCATAGAACACGCTCTTGCGGGCTTCCTTAGCGTCGGAGACGGTGAAGAAGCGCATCAGGATGTGCGGCAGGCCAGCGGTACCGAACATCAGCGCCAGACCCAGGGAGATCGCCGAAACCGGATCGGTTACCAGACCGCCCGGGCTCATGATGGCTTCGCCCTTGGTGTGGATCTTCACGGCTTCGGAGAACAGGGTGCCGAAGTCGAAGCCGACGTGCTTCATTACCATGATGGCCATGAAGCTGGCGCCCGAAAGCAGCAGCACCGCCTTGATGATCTGTACCCAGGTGGTCGCCAGCATGCCGCCAAACAGCACGTAGCAGACCATCAGCACACCGACCAGAACCACCGCGACGTAGTAGTCCAGGCCGAACAGCAGCTGGATCAGCTTGCCGGCACCGACCATCTGGGCGATCAGGTAGAAGGCCACCACGGTCAGCGAACCCATCGCCGACAGGATGCGGATCTGGGTCTGACCGAGACGATAGGAGGCCACGTCGGAGAAGGTGAACTTACCCAGGTTGCGCAGGCGCTCGGCCATCAGGAACAGGATCAGCGGCCAGCCAACCAAGAAGCCGATGGA
Source organism: Stutzerimonas stutzeri TS44 (assembly GCA_000263395.1). Taxonomy (GTDB): domain Bacteria; phylum Pseudomonadota; class Gammaproteobacteria; order Pseudomonadales; family Pseudomonadaceae; genus Stutzerimonas; species Stutzerimonas stutzeri_C. The sequence goes on along the minus strand of AJXE01000004.1, from coordinate 31,429 downwards.
GTAGATCAGGCCGTCATAGCCGCTGGTGAACACCAGGGCGGAAATACCCAGGAACGACGCCGCGGACATGTAGTCGCCGGCGATCGCCAGGCCGTTCTGGAAGCCGGTGATGCTGCCGCCGGCGGTGTAGTAGTCGGACGTGGAGGTGTTGCGCTTGGCAGCCCACTTGGTGATACCCATCGTGAAGGCGATGAACACCACGAACATGACGATGGCGGTCCAGTTGGTCGCCTGCTTCTGGACTTCGCCGGTGAGGGCTTCTCCCGCCAGCAGCATCGGGGAGGCTGCCAGTAGTGCGGCAGCAGACAGCAAACGAGCGATCATTATTTTTGGGCCTCGTTGAGGATTTCCTGGTTGATACGGTCGAACTCGCCGTTGGCGCGCTGCACGTAGACTCCCGTCAGGCCGATGGCCAGGAAGATCAGGCCCAGGCCGGCAGGAATTCCCCAGGTGGTAACGGTTTGCGCACTGAGCTTGACGCCCAGCAGATGGGGTTCGAAAGCGATCACCAGAATGAAGGCAAAATAGGCTGCCAGCATGATGATCGATAGCATCCAGGCAAAACGGCCACGCTTGGCGACCAGCTCCTGGAAGCGGGGGTTGTTATAGATCTGCTGGTAAGCATTGTCGTTATTGTGCATTGCAACTGTCTCCACGATCATTTGCCCCCCAATGAGGACAGGGTGGCTACTTTAGGGCCGGATCGGCTGAATTCCACCCGACTTTGGTCTGACTACGAGCGGCGCAAACCAGCGCCCTAGAGCCAGCCAAGAGCACTGAAACATCCTGAAAGCCTTATTTCACGCGGCTTCCAGGACTACGGAACGGTATTTGCCAGACATGACGACAATCATTCTTCGGCCCCCGGAGGACGCCTAAAGGCGTATACCTTCGAGCATCCGACGAGCGCGCCGGCAAGGCGATATCGGAGGCTCGAAATCAAACAAATCGCCCGTCGGCGTGTCTGAGCCAGGCTCGCCCTACGCCCAACGAAGCGCTGGAACGACGCACAGGGAAGGGCTGCACGGCTCGACCACGCATGAACGCGGCCACGCAGGTCGCTTTACGGAGAATGCTCATGCCGCTGCTGCCCCTCATCGCCCTGCTGGTCGCCAGCGTGCTGCCGGCACAGGCCGCCGATCTCAGCGCCGCCGAGTACGGTTTTCCGCTGGACAATCCGTTCGAGGCGACCATCGCCACCACGCCCCTCGAACTGCGCCCGGTGGTGCCGGCCGACGACGAGATCGATCAGACCGACTACAGCCTGCGTCTGCGCCCGGAGCGCGAATTCACGCTGCCGGACAACTTCTGGCCGGTCAAACGCCTGGGCTACCGGCTCGCGCGCCAGGCCGGCCCGGCGCCGCTGATCTTCATCATCTCCGGCACCGGCGCGCACTATGCCAGCAGCAAGACCGAGGCCCTCAAGCGGCTGTTCTACGGCGCCGGCTTCCACGTGGTGCAACTCTCCTCGCCCACCAGCTACGACTTCATGGCCGCCGCCTCGCGCCATGCCACGCCAGGCCTGAGCCCGGACGACGCCAAGGACCTCTACCGGGTCATGCAGGCCGTGCGTGCACAGCAGCGCAAATTGCCGGTGACCGAGTTCCACCTGCTCGGCTACAGCCTGGGCGCGCTGCACGCGGCCTTCGTCAGCCAGCTCGACGAGACGCGGCAAAGCTTCGACTTCAAGCGCGTGCTGCTGCTCAACCCGCCGGTCAACCTCTATACCTCGATCAGCAACCTCGACAAGCTGGTACAGACCCAGGTCGAAGGTATCGACAACAACACCACGTTCTACGAGGTCGTGCTGGACAAGCTGACCCGCTACTACCGCCACAAGGGCTACATCGACCTCGACGAAGCCATGCTCTATGACTTCCAGCAGTCGCCGCTGCGCCTGAGCGACGAGCAGATGGCGATGCTGATCGGCTCGGTGTTCCGCTTCTCCGCGGCGGACATCGCCTTCACCTCGGATCTGATCAACCGCCGCGGGCTGATCACCCCGCCCGGCTACCCGATCGACGAAGGCACTCGCCTGGAGCCGTTCCTCAAGCGCGCGCTGCTGTGCAACTTCGACTGCTACATCGCCGAACAGCTGATTCCCATGTGGCGCGCGCAGTACGACGGCGGCAGCTTCAGGCAAATGATCCAGCAGATCAGCCTCTATGCCCTCGAGGACTACCTGCGCGACAGCGACAAGATCGCCGTGATGCACAACGCCGACGACCTGATCCTCGGCCCCGGCGACATCGGCTTTCTGCGCCGCACCTTCGGCGAGCGGCTGACGCTGTATCCACGCGGCGGGCATTGCGGCAACCTCAACTATCGCGTCAATACCGCGCAGATGCTGGAGTTCTTCCGTGGCTAGGTGCTCACTGCTGTTGCCGCTGCTGCTCGCCAGTGCCGCGGCCTGGGGCGAAACCCCGAATGTCGACGCGGACGGCTTCACCCATCCGCTGCGCAACCTCAAGTTCAATCCCGGCCTCGATCAGCGCGAGTTCGAACGCGCGACCTTCAAGGCGCTGGACGTCTACGACCCGTTCGAGTCGTTCAACCGGCGCATGTACCACTTCAACTATCGGCTGGATCAGTGGGTGATGCTGCCGACGGTGCGCGGCTACGTTTACGTCACCCCGCGCCTGGTGCGTACCGGAGTGAGCAACTTCTTCAGCAATCTCGGCGAACTGCCGACCCTGGCCAACAGCGTGCTGCAGCTCAAGGGCGAGCGGGCGATGAACGCGACGGCGCGCTTTCTATTCAACACCATCATCGGTGTCGCCGGCTTGTGGGACCCGGCGACGCGCATGGGCCTGCCTCGCCAGCCGGAGGATTTCGGCCAGACCCTGGGGCATTACGGCGTCCCCAGCGGCCCGTACCTGATCCTGCCAGCGCTCGGTCCGTCCAACCTGCGCGACAGCGCCGGACTGGTCACCGACTTCGCCATCGAACGCCAGGTGGACTATTTCGGCTACGCCGAGGCCAGCGGCGGGCAGTTCGGCCTGACGGCGCTGCGCGTGGTGGATATCCGCTACAGCACCGACTTCCGCTACGGCCAGCTCAACTCACCGTTCGAGTATGAAAAGGTGCGCTACGTCTACAGCCGCGCGCGCGATCTACAGATTGCGGAATGATCCTTAGGATCAGCCGCGCCGCTTTCGCCGACCATAGAGACTCGGCTCGCCTTCCGGGCGCGTCTTGAAACGCCGATGCGCCCAGAGGTATTGCTCCGGCAGCGCGCCGACCGCTTCCTCGACCCATTGATTGATGCGCCGGCAGTCGGCCTCTTCCGTCTCGCCGGGGAAATCCTCCAGCGGCGGATGGATCACCAGCCGATAGCCCGAGCCATCGGCCAGACGCTCCTGGGTAAACGGCACCACCAGCGCCCGCCCCAGGCGTGCAAACTTGGTGGTGGCAGTGACGGTTGCCGCCTGGATGCCGAACAGCGGCACGAACAGGCTCTGCTTGCGCCCGTAGTCCTGATCCGGCGCGTACCAGATGGCGCGGCCGGCGCGCAGCACCTTGAGCATGGCGCGCACGTCCTCGCGCTCGATGGCGGTGGCATCGCGATTGTGCCGTTCGCGCCCGCGCCGCTGGATGAAATCGAACAGCGGGTTCTTGTGCTCGCGGTACATGCCGTCGATGGTGTGGCGCTGGCCCAGCAACGCGGCACCGATCTCCAGCGTGGTGAAATGCAGCGCCATCAGGATCACGCCCTGCCCCGCCGCCTGTGCGCGCTGCAGGTGTTCCAGCCCCTCGACATGCGCCAGGCGCTGCAGGCGCGCTTGCGGCCACCACCAGCTCATGGCCATCTCGAAGAAGGCAATGCCGGTGGAAGCGAAGTTTTCCTTCAGCAGCCGCTCGCGCTGCTCCTGGCTCAGTTCGGGGAAGCACAGCTCCAGGTTGCGCCGGGCGATTTTCCGGCGCGCACCGGCAACGGCATACATCAACCGGCCGAGCAGTCGCCCCAGACGCAACAACCACGGATACGGCAATTGCACCAGCAGCCAGAGCAACCCCAGCCCCAGCCAGAGCAGCCAGAAACGCGGATGCAGGAAGTACGGGCGAAAGTGAGGACGTTCCATAGCAAGCTCGAAGCGTGTGAAGCCGCGCATTCTATCGGGAAAAACGCTGCAAAACCGAGCCGCTGGCCCCGGCGGCGGTCCATGTCTGCTGTTGCAGGCCGCGCCGCGCCCCGCTATAAGTCCTCGCCATTTACCGCAGCAGGCAGACCATGAGCCAAGCCGACTCCTCCCCAAACGCCCCCGTCTTCCAGCTCAAAGGCAGCATGCTCGCCATCACCGTGCTGGAGATTGTGCGCAACGATCTCGACTGCCTCGACGAACAGCTGGCGGCCAAGGTCGAGCAGGCACCAGACTTCTTCAACAACACACCGCTGGTGCTGGCGCTGGACAAGCTGCCCGCCGACGATGCGGATGTCGACCTCGCCGCACTGATCGCGCTATGCCGCAAGCACGGCCTGCGCACGCTGGCGGTTCGTGCCGCCCAACCGGCCTATATCAGCGCCGCCGAGCGCCTCGACATGCCGGTGCTGCCACCTTCCGGCGCACGCGAGCGCAAGGTCGATCTGGCGAGCAAGGCACCGGCCAAGCCCGCCGAACCGGTCTATCGCCCGACGCGTGTGGTGACCACGCCGATCCGCGGCGGCCAGCAGGTCTATGCCCAAGGCGGCGACCTGATCGTGCTCGCCGCGGTCAGCCCCGGCGCGGAACTTCTCGCCGATGGCAACATCCATGTGTACGGCCCGCTGCGCGGGCGCGCGCTGGCGGGCATCAAGGGCGACGCCAATGCGCGCATTTTCTGCCAACAACTGGCCGCCGAGATGGTCTCGATCGCCGGTCAGTACAAGGTGGCCGAAGACCTGCGCCGCGAGCCGTTGTGGGCCGAAGCGGTGCAGATCCGGCTCGCTGGCGACGTGTTGAACATCACCCGCCTTTAACGGATACTTCCGCGAATTTTTCCGCACCGAAATGGCTTCCCGCGCCGCTCAGGCCGACGAGGCCGATTTTTCATATTTAGGGTGAAGCACCTTGGCCAAGATCCTCGTAGTCACTTCCGGCAAAGGTGGCGTCGGCAAGACCACCACCAGCGCCGCCATCGGAACCGGCCTCGCTCTGCGCGGGCACAAGACCGCCGTGGTCGACTTCGACGTCGGCCTGCGTAATCTGGACCTGATCATGGGCTGCGAGCGTCGCGTGGTTTACGACTTCGTCAACGTCATCAATGGCGACGCGACCCTCGGCCAGGCGCTGATCAAGGACAAGCGCCTGGAGAACCTCTACGTCCTCGCCGCCAGCCAGACCCGCGACAAGGACGCCCTGACGCTCGAAGGCGTCGGCAAGGTGATCGATGAGCTGAGCAAGACTTTCGAGTACGTGATCTGCGACTCCCCGGCCGGTATCGAAAAGGGCGCGCACCTGGCCATGTACTACGCCGACGAAGCCATCGTGGTGACCAACCCGGAAGTATCGTCGGTACGCGACTCCGACCGCATGCTCGGCCTGCTGGCCAGCAAATCGCGCCGCGCCGAGAACGGCCAGGAGCCGATCAAGGAGCATCTGTTGCTGACCCGCTACAACCCCGAGCGCGTCAACAAGGGCGAAATGCTCGGCGTCGAAGACGTCGAGGAAATCCTTTCCATCCGCCTGCTCGGCGTGATCCCGGAATCGCAGGCGGTGCTCAAGGCTTCCAACCAGGGCATCCCGGTGATTCTCGACGACCAGAGCGACGCCGGCCAGGCCTATAGCGACGCCGTCGACCGTCTGCTCGGCAAGGAAGTGCCGCACCGCTTCCTCGACGTGAAGAAGCCCGGCTTCCTGCAACGACTCTTTGGAGGCCGCGAATGAACCTTTTCGATTTCTTTCGCGAGCGCAAGAAGAAGGAAACGCCGGCCGCCATCGCGAAGGAGCGCCTGCAGATCATCGTTGCGCATGAACGCGGCCAACGCACCCAGCCGGACTACCTGCCTGCGCTGCAGAAGGAGCTGGTGGAGGTGATCCGCAAGTACGTCAACATCGATCAGGATCAGGTCCAGGTGGCGCTGGAGGACCAGGGCAGCTGCTCGATCCTCGAGCTGAACATCACCCTGCCGGATCGCTGAGCGACCCGGCTGTTTCAGAAACGGCGGCCTCGGGCCGCCGTCTTCGTTTGTGGAAAAGCACATGCCGCTAAGCAACATCGAGATCGTCCATCAGGACGCCGCCCTGCTGGTGATCAACAAGCCTACCCTGCTGCTCTCCGTGCCCGGCCGCGCCGAGGACAACCGCGATTGCCTGGTGACCCGCCTGCAGGAAAACGGCTACCCCGAAGCGCGCATAGTGCACCGGCTGGACTGGGAAACCTCGGGCCTGATCGTGCTCGCCCGGGATGCTGACAGCCACCGCGAGCTGTCTCGTCAGTTTCACGATCGCGAAACCGAAAAAGCCTACACGGCGCTGTGCTGGGACCAGCCGGAGCAGGACAGCGGCAGTATCGACCTGCCGCTGCGCTACGACCCGCCGACCAAGCCACGGCACGTCGTCGATCACGAGCTGGGCAAACATGCGCTGACGTTCTGGCGCATCCTCGAACGCTGCGGCGATCACTGCCGCGTCGAACTGACACCGATCACCGGTCGCTCGCATCAGCTACGCGTGCACATGCTCTCCATCGGCCATCCGCTGCTCGGCGACCGCCTGTACGCGCACGAGCAGGCCCTGCAGGCGCATGAGCGTCTGTGCCTGCATGCCAGCATGCTCACGCTGACCCACCCGCAAACCGGCGAACGCCTGCGCTTCGACTGCGCGGCACCCTTCTGAACGGCAACACGCGGCGCCGGCCAGTCGCGCAGACCGGCTGAGGTCGATGCGGTAGACTTCGCGCCATTGCAGTCCGGAGTCCGTCATGCCGCAAGCACTCAACCAGAGCCTGATCGAATTTCTTCAGGCATCCCCCACGCCGTTCCATGCCACGCTCAGTCTCGCCCAGCGCCTGCAGGCCGCCGGCTTCACTCCGCTCGTGGAACGCGACGCCTGGCATCTGCAGCCCGGCGGGCGCTATTACGTCACGCGCAACGATTCTTCGCTCATCGCCTTCCAGCTCGGCAGCAGAACGATGGTCGAGCACGGCATGCGTCTGGTCGGTGCGCATACCGACAGCCCCTGCCTGCGCGTCAAGCCGCATCCGGACCTGCAGCGCCAGGGCTTCTGGCAGCTCGGCGTGGAAGTCTACGGCGGCGCGCTGCTGGCGCCCTGGTTCGACCGCGACCTGTCGCTCGCCGGCCGCGTCACCTACAGCCGCGACGGCCGCATCGAGAGCCAGCTGATCGACTTCCGCCTGCCCATCGCGGTGATCCCCAGCCTGGCCATTCACATCAACCGCGAAGCGAACCAGGGCTGGGCCATCAACGCGCAGAACGAACTGCCACCGCTGATCGCCCAGGTATTCGGCGAGGAGAATCCGGATCTGCGAGCGCTGCTGGCCGAACAGCTGAGCCGCGAGCACGATCTGATCGCCGACGTGATCCTCGACTTCGAGCTCAGCCTCTACGACACCCAGTCAGCCGCGGTGGTCGGCCTCAACGGCGATTTCATCGCCGGCGCCCGTCTGGACAACCAGCTGTCATGCTTCGCCGGCCTGCAGGCGCTGCTGAATGCCGCGCCGGAAGAGACCTGCGTGCTCGTCTGTACCGATCACGAGGAGGTCGGCTCCTGCTCCATGTGCGGCGCCGACGGCCCGTTCCTTGAGCAGGTGCTGCGCCGCGTGCTCCCGGAAGATGAGAGTTTCCAGCGCTGCATCAACCGCTCCCTGCTGATCTCCGCCGACAACGCACACGCCGTGCACCCCAACTACGCCGACAAGCACGACGGCAACCACGGACCGAAGCTCAACGCCGGCCCGGTGATCAAGGTCAACAGCAACCAGCGCTACGCCACCAGCAGCGAAACCGCCGGCTTCTTCCGCCATCTGTGCGTGGAAAACGAGGTGCCGGTACAGAGCTTCGTTACCCGCAGCGATCTCGGCTGCGGATCGACCATCGGACCGATCACCGCCGGTCAGCTCGGCGTGCGCACGGTCGATATCGGCCTGCCGACCTTCGCCATGCATTCGATCCGCGAACTGGCCGGCAGTCAGGACCTGGCGCACCTGGTGAAGGTACTCACCGCTTTCTATTCGAGCAGCACGCTGCCCTGAAGCGGATGCGGGTGCGCCGGCCGGCGCACCGCATGGTTGGTCACTGCAGATCGGCGTCGATGACCAGTGCCAGCTTGCCGGAAACGGTATTGCTGGCCAGTGCAGCGAAGGCCGCTTCGGCGTCGCCGATCGGGAAGCCCTGCTCCAGACGCGGTGACAATTTACCCTCAGCGAACAACGGCCAAACCTTCTCCTCCATCTCGGCGAGTAACCCGGCCTTGTAGTCCGCATCGCGGCTGCGCAGCGTTGAGCCGATCAGCTGGATGCGTTTGGCCAGCAGCCCCGCCAGGTCGAGCTCGGCCTTGCGCCCGCCCATCAAGCCGATCATCACCCAGCGCGCGTCCAGGCCCAGCAGCTGAAGGTTCAGTGCGGCGTACTTGGCACCGACCGGATCGAGGATCAGGTCGAATGGCGCGAAATCGCGCAGCGCCTCCAGCGCTTCTCCACGCAACACGCCGCCCTGTGCGCCGAGCGCTTCGCAGTAGGCCAGACGCTCGGCCGAGCCCACACTGACCCAGCAAGGGTTGTCGAACGCCTTGCACAGCTGGATCGCCGCCGAACCGACACCGCTGGCCCCGGCATGTAGCAGCACCTTCTCGCCAGGCTGCAGCGCACCCAGCCGATACAGATTGAGCCAGGCTGTGGCATACACCTCGGGAATCACCGCCGCCTCGTGCAGCGACAGTCCCGCCGGCACCGGCAGCGCATGCCGGGCATCGACCACAACTTCCTCCGCCATGCCGCCACCGGCCAGCAAGGTACAAACCCGATCGCCAACCTGCCAGCGGCTGCCCGCACCGACTTCCGTGACCACCCCGGCACACTCCAGACCGAGAATATCGGTCACGCCCGCTGGCGGCGGGTAATGACCGGCACGCTGCAACAGGTCGGCGCGGTTCAACCCAGCGGCCGCAACGCGAATTCGTACCTCACCCTCGCCACACTGCGGGGCTGGTCGCTGCGCCCACTCCAGTTCCCCCTCGACGCCTTGCAATGCCTTCATGCTGCCTCCATAGTGAGTCCAATCCTGCGCCCAACCGTCACTCGCTGGTCTTTCCCAGCCATACCAGCGGGCGCGTGCTTCATACCGCCGGACGCCTGACGAACCGGCGCCAACTCTAGATGGCCTAATATGCGTTATTCCTCAGCCTTACGTCGCCCTCAAACCATGAAACGCACGCTTGCCTGCACCGTTTTCACCCTGCTATTCGGCCTCCAGGCCTCGCTGGCGCTGGCCAAGCCCGGCGACGCACCGAAGTGGGATTACCTGCAGCCGGACCGCGAGCAGGTCATCGCCAGCCTCAACGTCGTCGAGCTGCTCAAGCGCCACCATTACAACAAGCCGCCGCTCAACGACGCACGCTCGGCAAAGATCTTCGACAGCTACATCGAGATGCTCGATCCCGCGCGTAGCTATTTCCTCGAATCGGACCTCGCCGAATTCAACCGCTGGCGCACCGAGTTCGACGACTTCCTCAAGCGCGGCAACCTGGAACCGGGCTTCCTCATCTACAAACGTCACCTGGAGCGCCTGGAAGATCGCCTCACCTATGCGCTGGGCCTGCTGCAGCAGGGCATCGACAAGATCGACTTCACGGTCGACGAGACGCTGCTGGTGGATCGCGAAAAGGCCGCCTGGGCGAAGGACCGCGCCGAACTCGACGACCTCTGGCGCAAGCGCGTGAAGGATGAAGTCCTGCGCCTGAAGATAGCCGGCAAGGAGCCGAAGGCCATCGAGGAGCTCCTGACCAAGCGCTACAAGAACCAGTTGGCGCGGCTGGAGCAAACTCGCGGCGAAGACGTGTTCCAAACCTATATCAACGCCTTCGCGCAGTCCTACGATCCGCACACGCAGTACCTCTCGCCGGACAACGCGGAGAACTTCGATATCAACATGAGCCTGTCGCTAGAGGGCATCGGTGCGGTGCTTCAGAGCGACAACGAGCACGTCAAGATCGTGCGCCTGGTGCCGGCTGGCCCGGCAGAGAAAAGCAAGCAGCTGGCGCCGGCCGACAAGATCATCGGCGTCGCCCAGAGCGATGACGAGATGGTCGATGTGATTGGCTGGCGACTGGACGAAGTGGTCAAGCTGATTCGCGGTCCGAAGGGCTCGGTTGTGCGTCTGGAAGTGATTCCGGCGACCAACGCACCCAACGACCAGACCAGCAAGATCGTCGCGATCACTCGCGAAGCCGTGAAGCTGGAAGAACAGGCGGCGAAGAAATCTGTGCTCAACCTCGAGCACCAGGGCCAGCAGTTCAAGCTCGGCGTCATCGAGATACCGGCCTTCTACCTGGACTTCAAGGCGCTGCGCGCCGGCGACCAGAACTACAAGAGCACCACCCGCGACGTGAAGAAACTGCTGACCGAATTGCAGCAGGAGAAGGTCGATGGCGTGGTGATCGACCTGCGCAACAACGGCGGCGGATCGCTGCAGGAAGCCACCGAACTGACCGGCCTGTTCATCGACCAGGGGCCGACCGTGCTGGTGCGCAACGCCGACGGCCGCGTCGACGTGCTGGCTGACGAGAACGTCGGCGCGTTCTATAAAGGGCCGCTGGCGGTACTGGTCAATCGACTGTCCGCTTCCGCGTCGGAGATTTTCGCTGGCGCCATGCAGGACTATCACCGCGCACTGATCCTCGGCGGACAGACGTTCGGCAAAGGCACCGTGCAGACCATCCAGCCGCTCAATCACGGCGAACTGAAGCTGACCCTGGCCAAGTTCTACCGGGTTTCCGGGCAGAGCACCCAGCATCAGGGGGTGATTCCGGATATCAGCTATCCGGCCGACGTCGACACCAAGGAAATCGGCGAAAGCGCGCTGCCCGAGGCAATGCCCTGGGACAGCATCCGCGCCGCGATCAATCCGGATATGAACCCGTTCAAGCCGTTCCTCGCCGAACTCAAGGCGCGCCACGAAGCACGCACCGAGCAGAATCCGGACTTCGTGTTCACGCGTGATCGTCTGGCCCTGACTCAGGAACTGATGCACGAAACCACGGTAAGTCTCAACGAGAGCAAGCGTCGCGCGCAGCAGGCCGCTATCGAGAAACGTCAGCTGTCGCTGGAAAATGCGCTGCGCCAGGCCAAGGGCGAAGAGCCTCTGGCCAAGCTGGAAAAGGACGACGAGACGAGTACGCCTCACGAGCCCGAGAAACTCAAGCCGGAGGATGACGCCTATCTCGCCGAGAGTGGACGGATTCTGCTCGACTATCTGGGTCTCGATTCAGCGATGGCACAGCACTGAGCGACCGCTGAGCCGCTCCAACGAAAAGGCCGCCAACAAGGCGGCCTTTTTCCATTCTCATGCAGCTCTAACGCAGGTCTTATACGCCGCGCTGTGCGGCGAGCGCCTTATAGCGATCGGCTTCGACCGGATCGGCAGCCAGTCCATAGCCACCGGCACGGTAAAGCTGCTCCAGCCGCATCGCCGCCAGTGGATGTCCGGCAGTTGCCGCCTGTCCCCACCAGCGCGCCGCTTCACGTCCGTCCGGGCCGCGCGAGGCGTCTTCACTGAGACTGATCACACCCAGCTGATAGGCCGCTTTGGCATCACCGGCCTGAGCAGCCAAACGCAACAGCCGCATGCCTTCCTGCTTCGCGCCCAGACCCTGGCCACGGAAATAGAGCATATGACCGTAGAAACTCTGCGCGGCACGATCGCCCAGGTTGGCCTTACGCGAGAACTGCCCTTCCATCCAGCGCCATAGCTTCGGCTGTTGCACCGCCCAGCGCGCAGCCATCAGTTTGCGTGCCAACAGATAGCCTGCGCTCGCGCGCAGTTTCCAGAGCATCATGGAACCTCCGGATAATCGAATTCAAAAACCCGCGCGACCTCGCCAGCATGCCAGGATGCCGCAGCAAATCCGTCCGAAGGGCCGCTGAAGCGCCCGAGTTTCGTCGCACACTCGAAGAACCCCGTACGCGGTAACCGGCTGGCGCCTTGGCTGATGACCAGAGCACTGCGCAGAGGTCGTTCCGCCCGCGCATCCAGCGCGGCCAGGTGCTCAAGCGCAGCGGTCAGCGTCTGCATGGCCGGAGCCGGCAATTGCAGGCGCTCGACCAATGCCCGATAGGTCACCAGATGACGCTGCCGGCGAGCCTCGCCCAGCTCCAGCAGCAACGCTTGCCAATGCTGCCGACTGATGCGCACCGCAGGACGTTGCAGGCTCAAACGTCGTCCTCCCAGCGTGGTACCTCAAGGGCACGGGCCAAGGCGCGACGGATCGCCGTATCCGGGACCCGCTCGCCGCTTTCAATCAACGCGAGATAGGCCGGGCTGATACCTACCGAACGGGCCAGCGCGGCGATATCCAGCCCCTTTGCCTCACGTAATTGAGGCAGCTGTTGCAGTGCTGGCACGCAAACGGCTTCGGGCGCAGGCTGAGGTGCCTCGGGACGTCGCCCTACCGCGTTCAGCAGCGCCTCGTATTCGCTCCACGGCAGGACAGCATATTCGGGGGCGCCATCGCGCATGATGACCTGCACATTCATCTCTCTTTCCTGAATTCTTTGCCTTGATGGCCGAATCTTAACAGCCTGGGCAAGCAATGGAGCATCGCGCGATGCGCCTGCATTTCACCGCATCTGTCGGTGCGGCTCTAACGTTGCTCGGTTTCCTGCACTGGTGGCAACGTCTCCAGCGCCGCTTTACGCGACGGTGGCTGGGCGTCGCGCCAGTCACGAAAGGCCGCGAGTTCGTCGGACCACTTGCGCATGACCCAACCCAACACCGCCAGGTCATCGATGAAGCCGAGCCCGGGAATCCAGTCCGGAAGTGCATCCAGCGGCGACAGAAAGTACAACAGCGCTGCAACCACCGATACGAGAGCCGGTTTGCTGATCGCCCGGTAATCGTCGCGCCACCAAGCGACACACAGCGCCTGAAACAGCGACAGATCCTCACGCAAACCTTTGAGCAACCCGCCGTGGGAAGAGCGCTTACGTGCTACCGCTAGCAGCAGCGCGGGAATTCTTCCACGCGCGATGAGGCGCTGGGCAACCGGCAGATATCGCAGGAAATTCCAGGGCGCTTTCATTGCAGATCTCCTCCAGGCAGCGTCCTTGCTGGCTTCAAGAGGTTACCCACAGAAGCTGTGGATAACCTTGTGAATTGTTTATGGATGATTGCGTCAAACGCCCTGCTCACGGGCCTCCGAGACAAATCGTTTCTTTTTTGCGCAGCCGCTCAAGTCATTGAAAAACAATGACTTATGTCATTTCGCCAAGTGAGGACGAGGAGATGGAGACGAGTGGTCTGCTGGCCGTTTGAAATGTGCATAACCGTCATATGTCAACGCTTTTTCGATAGCGTTTTTGACTGGACTGCAGCGACAGGGTTCGGCCGAAGGAGGGACTGGCACGAAGCGAGCCAGTGCGGCTCGCTTCGGCTGCAGGTTACAGACTGAGTTTGCTGCGATTCTTCTCGAGGGTTGCCGCGCCGATGCCCTTGACCTCCAGCAGCTCGTCGACTGACTGGAACGGACCGTGGTTGTCGCGATAATCGATGATCGCCTTCGCCTTGGTCGGGCCGATGCCTTTGAGTTCGCGGGTCAGGGTTTCTGCGTCGGCGCTGTTGATCTTGACGACCGCAACTTCCGCACTCACCGCTGGCACGGGGTCGGAGGCGCTTTGCGTGCTGCTGGCAGCATGGCCTGGCACGGCCAGAGAGGTCAGTAACGCGAAGGCCACTGCGGAAAGAAATGCTTTGCTCATTTTCACGTCCTTGATGAAGTAATGAAGGCTGCGGTACTTCCTGCTCCGCAGCGTGCTTAATCTAGGCAGTGCCCTATCGAAGTCAAAACGGGATGTGCAATTTGCGAACCCCGTCACCTTGCGATCACCTCATCGCGTTGAACAGGTTGAGGCCACTGATCTTCACATAGCTCTGCTGCGCCGCCTCGAGGATGACGGTCTGGAATGACAGGCGCGACAACGCTTCGGCATAGTCCAGCTCCTTCAGCTCGGCCTGCACCGACTTGTTCACCAGCGTCACGTCCTCGTTGTCGGTCTGCGTCGTTTCGATCACGTTCAGCCGGGCGCCAATATTGCCGCGCGCGGCATCGACGCTGACCATGCCGTGATCGAGGTTGGTCAGACCGACGGCAACGGCGTCGCGGATATCGGCGTTGCTGGAGGCCGGGTCTTCCAAAACTGTGCGCAGATTGACGATGGTGTCGAGGATGCCCTGCTTCTGGTTACCCGTTTCGCTGAGAGTAATGGTTTCGCCAGACGCTGACGGAGTGCCCCCGATAAACAGGGTAACGCCACCAACGACGATTTTATCCTCCGACTCAGGGTCGTCGTCCAAGCTACTGGTACGTAGCTGCTTACCATTGGCGTCTGAGACTGTGTAATTGCGTTCGTTGGGGCTGGCGCCGAACGTAATGCTCATGCCGCCCAGCTCAGCGAAGGCGACCTCGTCACTAACCAACGGGGCAGAGATGGTCAACGCCGAGGGTGTGATGCTCGTCTTCGCCGAGAGGCGTCCGGCATTGGTCACATTCTCAAAGACCGACTTGCCATTGTCGCTGATCGGAATATTCAACGAACTGGCGATCTGCAGCTTGCGCTGCCCCTCGTCGCCTTCGTAGCTGTAGCTGCCACCGGCGCCACGCACGAACGGCTGGGTCTTGCCCTGAAAACCAGCGAACAGATATTCGCCCCGCGCGTTGCGGGTGTTCATCAGCGACAGCAGCTCGTCCTCGCGCTCGCCCAGTTCGGCGGCGATGGACTGGCGATCCTGCGGATCGAGCGCGCCGTTACCGGCCTGCACGGCCAGCTCGCGCACGCGCTGCAACACCGTGTTCACCGAATTGAGCGTGACCTCTTCCTGGGTCAGGCTGTTCTTCGCCGCGGTGAGATTGGCGTTGTACTGGCTCAACACGTTCTGCTGCTGTTCCAGCTGCAGCAGGCGTACCGACGCGACCGGATCGTCGGCCGGCGTGAGGATGCGGTTGCCGGTGCTGATCTGTTCCTGAGTACGGGTCGCGTTGGCGTAGTTGCGTTGCAACCCGGCGACGCCGTTGTTGAATGCCTGCAAGGTCGAGATGCGCATGGTCGGGCCTGTTAGCGGAAGGTGCTGATCAATGTATCGAACAGCGAGCGGGCAACTTGAATGATCTGTGCCGAGGCGTTGTAGTACTGCTCGAACTTGATCAGGTTGGCCGCCTCCTCGTCGAGGTTGACCGCCGACAGCGAGTCGCGGTTGTCGGTGGCCTGCTTGAGGATCGCGCCGTTCGCCTCGCTGTCCAGCCGCGCCTGGGCAGTCAGCGTACCGACGCGTTCGACCAGCTCGCCATAGCCGTCGGTGAAACTGAAACCGGAACCCGTCACGTTGTTATCGACACCGATGCTCTGCTTGTTTTGCAGATCGACCAGTTTCAGGGCGTTGCGATTGTCGGAGACACCACTCTGGTTGAAGGTCAGAGAGAAGTCGTCCCCCGTCTTCGGACGTCCGCTTATGGAAAGCTCGAACCGATAGGAGTCTCCGCCTGCCGTATAGGCCAACCGCACGGTATTGCTGTTGCCGAGCGTCAATTTGGGCACATAGTGAAGCGACCCGCCTGCCGTCGACTCAACCAAGGGACTGCCATCCTGATCGACGATGGGATTAATCGGATCGCCATTATCGTCAAGCCTTGGGGTAAGCGGCTCCCCCGACTTGGATACAAAAGTCCAGCCGCTCGGCAGCGGATCGCCCAGCGTATAGGTCTTGCCGTCCGCGCTCAGTGTTACCTCGAGCGAAAGGCTAGCCGCGCTGAGCACGGTCTTGTCAATCGGCGACGGACCGTTGACCAGATCAGGCTGACCGATGACACCGGTTCCGCTGTTTTGCAGATTACCTTCGGCACGCATCGGCGCGGCGAAAGACAATTGGTCCGCCTGGTCGAGTACCGCCGTGATGTCGGTCGCACCGCGGCGCGTGGGCTGCAGGGTGAACTTGTCGCCCACCGCGGGCGCCGGCGTTCCCGGTACGATCTGGAATCCCTGAGCCCGGCCGCTCTTGTCGGTGATGCTCAGGCTGCCGTCAGCATTGGTTGTTACCGTCATCGGCTGACTGTCGCTCAGGCGACGCACCGTATAGCCACCAGCGCCATACTCCATCAGATAGTCGCTGGTGGTCAGCAGATTGGTTTGCGTGATGTTAAGCGCCGGCTGCGCATTGCTGCTGTTGCCGGAGAACGCGTTGACGCGCAGTTTCGCCAGCGCCGGATCGTTGTAATCGCCAAACAGCGCTGACCCCACATTGCCCTTCAGATCCAGGCCCTGCCCCAGCTGGCTGTTGACCTGATCGCTCACCGCCAGCGCCAGGCGGCCCAGCGAGTTCATGGTCGAGTCCAGCACCTCGCTGCGATAGCGGATCAACCCGCCCAGCTCGCCGCCGGTGATCTGCGAGGTGATGCCCTGGCGCGAGCCGCCGCTGATGAACTGCACCTCGTGGCGATTGGGGTCGCCCTGCCCCGGCACCACTTCCAGGCGCGCCACGCTGCTGCCTACCACCAGCGGCTGGCCGCTGCCGATGAAGAGGTTGAAGCTGCTGTCGTCCTGCGGCACCACCGTCACGCCGATGTAGGTGGACAGCTGGCGTACCGCCTCTTCGCGGGCGTCGAGCAGGTCGTTCGGCTGCTTGCCATTGGCGGCGGCGACGGCGATGGCTTCGTTCAGGCTGCCGATGCTGCCGGCCAGTCGGTTGACCTGGTCGGTGACCGCGGACATCTGCTTGTTGGTGAAGGCATTCTGCTCGGCGAGCCGGTCGTAGACGGTGTTGAAACGCCGTGCCAGACCTTCGGACTCGGCCAGCACCAGCTGCCGCGCCGGGATGTTGGCCGGGTCCTCGGCAGCGGTTTGCAGGGCGGAAAAGAAGCTCTGCAGCGCCGGGGTGATCCCCGTGGTGGTGCCGGCGAGCAGCGAGTCGAGCTGGTCGATCTGGCTCTTGTAGGCCGCCACGTCGCTGTTCAGCGCCGTGCTGCTGCGCAACTGGCTGGTGAGGAACTCGCTGTAGCTGCGGCGCACGTCGACCAGCGAGGTGCCGGAGCCGATATAGCCGGCGCCACTGAACTGCGCCAGCCGCGTCGCCTGGGTCGCATCCTGGCGTGTGTAGCCCGGCGTGTTGACGTTGGATATGTTGTGGCCGGTGATCGACAGCTGGGTCTTGCTGGCGGAAAGCCCGGACAGGCCAATATTGAGTAGGTCAGCCATGAATTAGCCTCTGGTCCGCATGGCGGGCGCCGAACCTGCGTCGGCGACGGTCTGATAGGTCTGCATCTTGCGCGCGATCTGGCTGATCTTGCGCGCGTACTGCGGATCGGTGGCGTAGCCGGCCTTCTGCAACTCCCTGACGAAGCGCTCGGAGTCGCCGGAGTTGCTGGCGACCTGAATGGCGGTCCGGTAACGGTCGTTATTCTCCAGCAGGCTGACGAAGTCGTTGAAGCTCTGCTCGAAGGAATCGTAGGCACGGAAACCCGCCACCTCGCGGGTGGCCTTGCCATTGACGTACTCGGTGGTGGTCGCCGAGGCCGACTCACCCTGCCAGCCGGTAGCCTTGATGCCGAACAGGTTGTGGCTGTTGCTGCCGTCGCGGTGACGGATCATCGACTTGCCCCAGCCGGTTTCCAACGCGGCCTGCGCTACCAGATAGCGCGGCTCGACGCCCAGGCGCTCGGCGGCCTTCTCGGCCATCGGCAGCATGGTGGTGATGAATTCTTCCGGCGAGCTGAAGCGTGTCTTGCCCGGCGCTGCGGCTGCATTCGCCGGCACGCCGTTGACGATCAGCGACTTGTCCTGCGGGGCGGCGAAGGCGGTGGCGGGCTTCCAGTCCAGTTCAACCAGCGGCTTGCCATCGGATACCAGCGCCTGCGGCGCGGCAGGATTGGTTGCCGAAACATTGGCGACCTGGCGCTCGCTGAGCTTGCCTGGCAGCGCCAGGCGGCGCTGGTTGAGCAGGCGCGAATCATCACGCACAGCGTTGGTCGCCGCGGCCGGCTTGCTCGGCCAGCCCGCGCCTTCGGTGGCAGCGACCTGGGCGAAGGGATTCGGCCGGCTGGCGGTTTCGGTCTGCTTGCTCAGCTGGCGCACCAGCACGTCGGCCAGGCCGATGCCGCCGCCGTCTTTCGACAGACTGACCGACAGCTGCTGGTCGTACATCTCCTGATACTGCTTGGCGGCCTGGCTGTTCAGCGGGTTGTCTTCGGCCAGCACGGCATTGGCCGAGCGCATCGACTTGAGCATCTCGTTGAGAAACAGCGACTCGAATTCCTGCGCAACCTTGCGCACGTTTTCTTCGCCATCACGATCCTTACCCACCTTCAACTGGTTGAGGCGATTGAGATCGGTGTAGCTGCCGCTGTCGAGACCGCGCCCGCCGGCGCCCAGACGAGTATCCATATCCGTTAAATCCTTAGATCACGATCAGATCGGCCTGCAACGCACCGGCCTGCTTGAGCGCCTCGAGAATCGCCATGAGGTCGCTGGGCGCCGCGCCGACCTGGTTCACCGCACGCACGATCTCGTCCAGCGTGGTACCAGGACCGAACTTGAACATCGGCTTGGCTTCCTCTTCGGCCTGCACGCGGGAGTTGGGCACCACGGCCGTCTGCCCGCCGGAGAACGCCTCCGGCTGGCTCACCTGCGGATCCTCGGTAATCGTTACCGTCAGGCTGCCGTGGGTAACGGCGGCGGGCTGCACGCGCACGTTCTGGCCGATGACGATGGTGCCGGTGCGCGAATTGATGATGACCTTGGCCACCGCCTGGCCGACGTCGACCTCGAGATTCTCCAGGATCGACAGGTAATCCACCCGCTGGCTCGGGTCCAGCGGCGCGCTGACGCTGATCGAGCCGCCGTCCAGCGCCTGCGCCACGCCCGGGCCGAGCAGGTCATTGATCTGGTCGACGATGTTCTTCGCCGTGGTGAAGTCCGGTCGATTGAGGTTCAGCGTCAGCGTGTTGCCCTGGTTGAAGGCACTCGGCACTTGCCGTTCGACGGTCGCCCCTCCCGGAATCCGCCCGGCCGACGGTACGTTGACGGTGACCCGCGAACCATCGGCGCCACTGGCATCGAAACCGCCGACCACCAGGTTGCCTTGGGCGATGGCGTAGACGTTACCGTCGATGCCCTTGAGCGGCGCCATCAGCAGGCTGCCGCCGCGCAGACTCTTGGCGTTGCCGATCGAGGACACGGTG
This sequence comes from Stutzerimonas stutzeri TS44, assembly GCA_000263395.1. GTDB lineage: Bacteria > Pseudomonadota > Gammaproteobacteria > Pseudomonadales > Pseudomonadaceae > Stutzerimonas > Stutzerimonas stutzeri_C. The sequence goes on along the minus strand of AJXE01000004.1, from coordinate 12,053 downwards.
ATGTCGATGGTCTGCCCCGGCTTGGCGAACGGCGGCAGGTCGGCGTGAATGGACACCGCCGCGACGTTCTTCAGCTGCACGTTGCCGCCCGGCGGCACCTTGATGCCGAACTGCGCCAGCATGTTGTTGAACGTCTGTACGGTGAACGGCGTCTGCGTGGTCTGGTCACCGCTGCCATTCAGGCCGACCACCAGGCCATAACCGACCAACTGGTTGCTGCGCACCCCGTTGATGGTGGCGACGTCCTTGAGGCGTTCGGCCTGGGCGGTCATGGCCAGGCCGAGCAGGCCGAGCAGCACGAAAAGTTTGCGCATCATGAGCGAGCTCCGATCAGAACGGCCACAACGGGCTGATGAAGAAGCGATCCAGCCAACCCGGCTGGCTGGCGTCGGCGAAGGCACCCGTGCCCGAATAGGTGATGCGCGCGTCGGCAATCCGTGTCGAAGGCACGGTGTTGTCCGTGGTGATGTCGTCGGCGCGCACCAGGCCGGCGATGCGCACCAGTTCGTCGCCGGTGTTGAGCGTCATCCACTTCTCGCCGCGCACCGCGAGGATACCGTTGGGCAGCACCTCGGAGACGGTCACCGTGATCGAGCCGGACAGGCTGTTGCTCTGACCCGCCTGACCGGAGCCGGAGGTGTCACGCTCGGCCTCGTATTCGGCGCCGAGCGTCATCTTGTTGCCGGTCAGCGGATTGCCCATCGACACACCACCGCCGAACAGCGAGCCCAGACCGATGTTGGCGCTGCTGTCCTTGGAAATCTGCGACGAGGCATTCTTGCTCGCCTGGGTCCGCTCGTTGAGGGTGATGGTGATGATGTCGCCGACGCGGAAGGCCTTGCGGTCGTCGTAGAGGTTGGTCTCGAAACCGGCCTGATAGATGGCACCGTTGTTCTGCGCCGCCGGCAGCGGCGTACGCGGCAGCACCGGCGCGTAGTACGGATCGTCCGGCTTGGGCGTCGGCGCCACGCAGCCGGCCAGGGCCAGCGCGAACGATATCGAGACAACAACGGTCAACAAGCGGCTCATACACACCTCAGCCCGGACGGGGCCACTGAAACGACTTCGGACACAGCGAGCTATCCATGCCCTGCAACGACGGCTAACGCGACTTACAGCTGCTGGGTAACGAACGACAGCATCTGGTCGGCGGTGGAGATGACCTTGGAATTCATCTCGTAGGCGCGCTGGGTGGTGATCATGTTGACCAGCTCCTCCACCACGCTGACGTTGGAGTTTTCCAGGGTGTTCTGCAGCACCGTACCCAGGCCGTTGAGGCCCGGCGTACTGATCTGCGGCGCGCCGCTGGCGGCGGTCTCAAGGAACAGGTTGCTGCCCATCGCCTGCAGGCCGGCCGGATTGATGAAGTCGGCCGTCTGGATATTGCCGATGATCTGCGGCTGCGCATTGCCCAACGTGGTCACCGAGACGGTGCCGTCTTCGCCGACGGTGAAGGTCTGGGTTTCCGGCGGCACGACGATGGCAGGCTCCAGCGAATAGCCGTTGGAGGTGACGATCTGGCCATCGGAGCTCAGGTGGAAGCTGCCGTCGCGGGTATAGGACACCGTGCCGTCGGGCAGCAGCACCTGGAAGAAGCCGCGCCCATTGATCGCCATGTCCAGCGGCTGCTCGGTGGTCTGCAGGCTGCCGGTGGTAAAGATCTTCTGTGTGCCAGTGATGCGCACCCCGGTACCCAGCTGCAGGCCGGACGGCAGTTCGCTGTCCTGGCTGGACTGGCCGCCGGGCTGCCGACGGATCTGATAGAGCAGGTCCTGGAATTCGGCGCGATCACGCTTGAAGCCGGTGGTCGAGACGTTGGCCAGGTTGTTCGAGATGGTCGTCAGGTTCATGTCCTGGGCGGACAGACCGGTCTTGCTGACCCAAAGTGCTGGAAGCATGTGCTTTCTCCTCGTGCGTCGAGCGGACGCGACGCGCTGGTGTTAGCTGATTTGCAGGACGCGAGCCATCGCAGCCGCATCATCCTCGGCGGTGCGCATCATCTTCACGTGCAGTTCGAACTGGCGCGACAGCGCCAGCATGGATGTCATTTCGGCCACCGCATTGACGTTGCTCGCCTCGAGGAAACCCGAGGTCACGCGCACGCCTGCGTCAGCCTCCATTGGCTGGCCATCCTTCATGCGGATCAGGCCATCGGCGCCCTTCTCCAGCTGCTGCGGATCGGGATTGACCAGTTTCAGGCGATCGACGGTGACGACTACGTTCGGGTCTTCGCCCAGCGCGCGGATACTGATGGTGCCGTCCTGACCGATGTCGACCTTTTCCTCGGGCGGAATGGCGATCGGCCCGCCGTTGCCCATCACCGGCATGCCATCGGCGGTACGCAGCACGCCGAGCACATCGATGTTCAGGCTGCCGGTGCGCACGTAGGCTTCACCACCATCGGGCGCCTGCACCGCAATCCAGCCCTCACCCTCGATGGCGACGTCCAGGTCGCGCCCGGTTTCCTGCAGCGCGCCAGCGGTAAAGTCCGTCCCCGGGCGCTCGGTCATCGCGTAAACGCGCGCCGGGAAACTGTCACCGAACACCTGCATCGAACGCGCCTGCTCGAAATCCCGCCGAAATCCGGTGGTGGAGATGTTCGCCAGGTTGTTCGCATGGGCCTGCTGTGCCCGCGCGTTCTGGCTGGCGCCGGTCATGGCCACGTAGAGCATCTTGTCCATCAGCAAAACTCCAAGACGCGAGATTGACACTCGCCGTTCTGTTGGCATTGAGATAGCAAGGCGCGTGCCACCACACCTATGACCATCCAAGCCACTGAATCGAAAGCGTTTTCCAGAAACGACGAAGGCCCTTGCGGGCCTTCGATCGAGGAAACGGCGGAATCCTGCCGGTGGCGGCAAGGCGCTTGCCGCTCAGCCTTAGCGCAGGTTGATGATGGTCTGGGTGATCGCGCTTTCCGTCTCGATGGTCTTGGCGTTCGCCTGATAGTTGCGCTGGGCGACGATCAGGTTGACCAGCTGATCGGACAGCTCGACGTTGGAGTCTTCCAGCGCACCGGCCTGCAGCGCACCGAGGGTGCCGGACATCGGCGTGCCCACCACCGGCTCACCGGATTCGAACGACTGCACCCACTGCGTCTTGCCCACCGGGGTCAGGCCCTGCACGTTGGCGAAATTGGCCAGCACGATCTGGCCCTGCACCTTGGACTGGCCGTTGGTGTAACGCGCGAAGATCACGCCGGTGTCGTCGATTTCCAGCCCGGCCAGCTCGCCGGTGGTGTAGCCATCCTGGGCGACGCTGTTTACCGCGAAGGTGCTGGCGTACTGCGAGGACTTGGAGAAGTCGAGGACGATACCGTCCGGATTGGCCAGGGCGCCGTTCCAGCTCCAGTTCGCACCCTCGGCAATGGCCGGCACCCAACCACCGGTAGGCGGATTGCCGGTCGCCGCGTTGAGGGTCACTTTCTTAGTGGCAGCGTCGACGCTGAACAACCCGGAAGCGTCGCTGCTCACGCCTGACAGTGCGCCGGCAGAGTCGAAGGTCAGTCCCATCACGTAGGGTTGCGGCGGCTCCTGCGCGGGATTGGCAGGATTGCGCCCGTCAACCAGAACCTTCATATCCCACGTATTGGCGCCGGTCTTGACGAAATACTGCGTCATGACATGGGCGTTGCCCTGCGAGTCGTAGATGTTCAGCGAGGTGGAGCTGTTGTAAGTGCTGGGATCGGTCGGATCGAAGGTGGCACCGGCAAGCGTCAATGCAGCGTAGGTACGAGCACTGGCCGTCTGCGGGGCGTCAGGCGCGACAATCCCTCGATCCGTATAATATTCGTCCATTAATGCCTGCACTTCCGGCGTTATAGGATCATTGATGACTCCGTCATACTTCGCCTGCCAAGTCGCCGGCGAGTTCTGCGTCGAATTCAGGTTGAACGCCGTGGTGATCTGGCTGGTCGCCTTCGGCGCCTGGTTAGTGGTCTGAACCTGCAGATCGCCAACCACACCATTCTGCAGGTTGCCGTTGGCATCGACCGGATAGCCCTGCAGCTTGTAGCCGAAGTTATCGACCAGGAAGCCTTCACGGTCGCTACCGAAGTAACCGGCGCGGGTATAGCTCACCGCACCGTTGTTACTGACCTGAAAGAAGCCGTTGCCGTTGATCGCCAGGTCCAGCGCGTTCTGCGTGTAGTTGATGTTGCCCTGGTTGAACTGCTGGGAAATGTTCGACATCAGCACCCCGCTGCCTTGCGGGTTCTTGCCCGAACCCATCACGGAGGCGGCATACACGTCGGAAAATTCCGCACGCGACTGCTTGAAGCCGACCGTACCGGCGTTGGCGATGTTGTTGCCGGTGACGTTGAGGTCCTTGCTCGCGGCACGCAGGCCGCTGAGACCGATATTGAAGGACATTGAATCGCTCCTTTCGCCGAGTGCCGGCGGTTATTGTCCGATGACCTGGACCTGGGAAAGCCCGATGCTGCCGATACCGGCCAGGTTGAGCATCAGCTCCCCGCCGTTCTGCCCGAGCGTGACGCTGTCCACGTTGGCTGGAAGCAGGGTGTACAGCCCCTTGGTTTCGCCGTCGTAGGTGGCCTGCGCCTCGAACCTGTAGGTGCCGGGCGGCAAGGTCTTGCCGCTGGCATCCTTGCCGTCCCACATGAAGGAGACGTTGCCGTCAGCCTGCTGACCCATGTTGACCCGCGCCACCGAGGCGCCGGTGGCGTCGTAGACGTTGACGAACACGTTGCTGCTCGATGTTGGCAGCACCAGGCTGGCCTTGAAGGTTTCGCTGGTGTCGACCACCGCCTTGTCGGTGGGCACGATGACCTTGCGCCCGACCAGCGACGACGCCTGCAACGCCTGCGACGACTGGTAGCCGGAGAGGATGGTCTCCATGCTGGAGTTCAGCTTCTCGACGCCCTCGACCGTGCTGAACTGCGCCAGCTGGCCGATGAACTCGCCGTTCTCCTGCGGCTCCAGCGGATTCTGGTTGTTCATTTGCGCGACCAGCAGTTCAAGGAACTCGTTCTTGCCGAGCTCTTCGCCCTTGGCCTCACGGTCCTTGCCGAACTGGTATTGCTCGAGGATCGAACTGGTGCCGCCGACACCGCTTGTAGTGCTCATCGAATAGGCTTCCTTACTGACCCAGCGTCAGCACTTTCTGCAGCATGGTCTTGGCCGTGTTCATCAGCTCGGCGTTGGTCTGGAACGCGCGGCTGGCGGAAATCATGTCGGCCATTTCCTCCACCACGTTGACGTTCGGGTAGTAGACGTAGCCCTTGTCGTCGGCCGCCGGATGGTTGGGCTCGTAACGGGCCTGCAGCTCGCCCTGGTCCTCGACCACGCCGAGCACCTGCACACCGACGCCGGCCTGGTCCTGATCGGCGAACAGCGACTCGTTCGGCGCACCGCTGGCCTGCTGCAGCATGGTGGCGAACACGGGGTGACGGGCCCGGTAGGTCTCATCGACGCTGGACGACACCGTCTCGGCGTTGGCGATATTGCTGGAGATGGTGTTGAGGCGCGTGCTTTGCGCACTCATGCCGCTACCAGCGATGTTGAAGACATTGCTCAGGGACATGGCTGGACTCCTTATTCGCCGCGCAGGGCGCTCATCAGCCCGCGGAACTTGCTGTTGAGCAGCGTGAAGCTCGCCTGGAAATCGACGGCGTTCTGCGCGTAGCTGGATTGCTCGATCTGCAGATCGACGGTGTTCTGATCGAGCGAGGCATGCGCCGGCGTGCGAAAACGCAACGAGGGATCGGCGATCTCCAGCCCCTCGGCGGCGATGTGCCGGGCGTCGGTGGTACGCGCGGCGAAGCTGCCCTCACCGCGTGCGGCCTGCGCCGCCAAAACGGCGCCGAAGTCCAGATCACGCGCCTTGTAGTTGGGCGTATCGGCGTTGGCGATGTTGTTGGCCAGCACCTCGGCACGCTGGGCGCGAAAACCGAGCGCCTTCTCGTGAATGCCGAGTGCCTTGTCGAAACTGATGCTCATGGATCTGGACCTCTGCCGGATACAAGTCTGCTGCCGCAAACTTGAGCAAAGCCCATGCCATCTATTCAACTATATGATTTTAAAGGATTTATTTTGAAGGCCAGCGCCGCAGGCGTCAAAAGCGGCAAGGCTTTACCGCTGCGTTGCCGCTAATCCACGGGATGTACGCCGGTTTTCTGCCGCCTGGATGAGGCCTACCTGGCCTGATAGATGATGCCCGGGCTGCACTGGATCATCTGATACAGCTCGGGCAAGCCGTTGAGCGCTTCGGAAGCGCCGAGGAACAGGTAGCCGCCCGGCTTGAGCGTGGCATGGATGCGACGCAGGATGTCCTTCTTCACGTCAGCGGAGAAATAGATCAGCACGTTGCGGCAGAACACGATGTCGAACCTGCCCAGCACGGCATAGCTGTCGAGCAGGTTCTGCGTCCGGAACTCGACGCGGGCGCGAATCGGCGGCTTGACCACCCAACGCCCCGGCGCGGCAACATCGAAGTAGCGCTGCAGACGCTCACTGGACAAGCCGCGGGCGATGGCCAGGCCGTCGTACTCGGCCGCCTTGCTGGCCGCCAGCATGGTCCCCGACAACTCGGTGGCGACGATCTGCACCCCCAGTCGCGGCTGGCTCGGGTTGGCCCGCTCGAACTCATCGATACTCATCGACAGCGAATAGGGCTCCTGTCCCGACGAGCAGGCGGCCGACCAGATTCGCAGCCGCTGGCCCGCACCGTTCTTGAGCAGTTCGGGCAGTACCCGGTTCTTGAGCACTTCGTAGGGATAGGTGTCACGAAACCACAGGGTTTCGTTGGTGGTCATGGCATCGACCACCTGCTCGCGCAGGCCCGAGCGCGGCATGGCCTGAATCTTCCTGAGCAACTCGCCCAGCGAAGCGATGCCCTGCTGCTCCATGAGCTTGTTCAGCCGACTGGAAACCAGGTACTGCTTGTTGCTGCCCAGCAGGATGCCGCATGTCTTTTCAAGAAATATCCGGAACTGCTCGAAATCCTGATCGCCTGACACTAATTGCTCCCGCCCTGGTAATGAGAGGTCATGGCCTCAGTTTCGGTCCGTCTGCCGAATCCGATCCGCCACCCGGGCGGCCAGATCGTCCGGCTGAAATTTGGCCAGGAAGTCGTCAGCCCCGACCCGCCTGACCATGTTCTGGTTGAACACCCCCGATAGTGAGGTATGCAAAAGAATATGCATGTCCTGCATACGCGGGTCGTGACGCACCTCAGTAGTCAGGGTATAGCCATCCATCTCCGGCATTTCAATATCGGAAATCATCATCATGAATTCATCGGCCGGACGTCTCCCCTCATCGGCCATCGCCTTCAGATGGTTCAGCGCCTGACGCCCGTCATTGAGCGCCACCACCTCTACGCCCAGATTCTGCAGACAGCGGATGATCTGCTTGCGCGCGACGGAGGAGTCATCGACGATCAGCACGCGACACGATCCGGCGCGGGCCTGGACGCCGGCGTCGATGACGGCAGCCGAAACCGCTTCCGAAACCGGCGCCGCTTCGGCAAGAACCTTCTCCACGTCGATGATCTCGACCATCCGCCCATCGAAGTGCGTCACGGCCGTGAGGTAGTGGTCGCTCCCTGCCCCCTTGGGCGGCGGCAGGATCTCCTCCCAGTTCATGTTCACGATGCGCTCGACCGAACGCACCAGGAAGCCAAGGGTTCGGTTGTTGTATTCGGTAATGATGGTGAAGCAGCTCGGCAGATCGTCGAGCGCAGGCTTGCCGACCGCCATTGCCAGATCGAGGATCGGCAATGTGTTGCCACGGATATTGGCCACGCCACGGACGACTGCCGTCGAGCGCGGCATGACCGTCAGGCGCGGGCACTGCAGCACTTCCCTCACCTTGAACACGTTGATGCCGTACAGCTGAGCCCCGTCGAGGCGGAACAGCAGCAACTCCAGGCGGTTCTGCCCCACCAACTGGGTTCTCTGGTTAACCGAATCCAATACTCCAGCCATGCCGTCATCCTCTTGCGTTGCAGCAGCGCTGCCGAAAGCCACACGGGCACGATGGGCACGCCCCTTGCTTCAGATCGAGTCATGAAAGCTCAACCGACGTTATCCCGGCACGCCGCACAGGCTACTCGCATCCGCGCCGCCCTCGCGTGCCTGGCCCTGCTCAGCGCATCTGCCCTGGCGGCACAGAAGCCGACTCTGTCACACCCCGATCAGCTTATCGACGCGACGCAACAGTTTCTTGAGCAGGCGACGACGGACTATTTGCGACGTAGCGATATTGCCGGCCGTCACGAAATCGAGGTGAACCGCCTCGACCCCCGCCTGCGCCTGGCCAGTTGCGACAAGCCGCTGACCACCAGGCTCGAAAGCCCCGCGCAACCGATTGGTCGCGTCACCGTGCGTGTCAGTTGCGAAGGCAGTTCGCCGTGGTCGCTGTTCGTCCCCGCCCAGGTTCGCCTGTACCGGGACGTCATCATCGCCGCCCGCCCGCTCAAGCGCGACAGCACACTCAGCGCCGCCGACGTCTACCTGGCCGAACGGGATGTATCGCTGCTCACCCAGGGCTATCTGACGTCTCTCGACCAGGTATTGGGCAACAAGCTGACGCGGCCGGTTCAACTCGATCAGGCACTCGCGCCATCCCTTCTGCAGCTAGCCGAGGTGGTACGCAAGGGCGATCAGGTGGTGATCACCGCGCGCAGCGGTGGCATCAACGTCCGCATGCCCGGCGAGGCGCTGTCCGACGGCGCACCCGGCACGCAGATCCGCGTCAAGAACCAGCGCTCGGGGCGTATCGTGAAGGCACGCGTCACCGGCCCCGGTCAGGTTGAGGTGGCTATGTAGCCGAGCCTCCCGCCGCATGTGCAAGACACGGCCATGACGATGGTGGATAAAAAAGCTAAAGTTCTTCCGGGCGCAGCCGAAAACCGGGCAAGCGTCCTGATTTCTTCGAGGTTTGCATCATGGTCATCGACTTCAACCGGCCCAACAGCGCTCTCGGGTCGACCGCTACGCGCAGCGGCACCGTTCAAGGCAACGAGCGCCCGGCCGCACAGCCGGCCAGCGACGACACCGCGCCAGCCACCGGCAACGCTGCGGCGCCTGCTGGCGAATCCGTCCAGCTGAGCCCCGAAGCCCAGCGCCTGCAGCAGGCCGTGGACAAGCTCAATGATCAGCCGTCCGTAGATCAGGAGCGTGTGGCCAAGCTGCGACAAGCCATCGCCGATGGCAGCTATCAGGTCGACAGCCAGCGCGTCGCCTCGAAGCTGCTGGCATTCGAAACCCAGCGCTAAGGCGACTCAGCGCCCCTTTCAGAGCCAGACATGCAAGACGAAGCCCTGCTCCAGCAACTCGATGGCGATATCGACATCGCCCGTCAATTACTTGAGCTCGCCGAGCAGGAATTTCAGGCGCTGAGTGAACGCGACCTGGCGAAACTGGAAGGCATTCTCTCGCAGACGCAACCACTGCTTGCGCTGCTCGGGCAGCATGGCAACCTGCGCAGCCAATGGCTGGGCGAACAGGGCCTGAGCCCGAATCGCGCCGGTCTGCAACAACTGGTCGCAAAAACCGCACTGGGCTCCCGCATTCTTGAGCAGGCCGGCATTCTCGAGGCCGCGCTGGATGCCTGCCGCGCCGCCAACGAACGCAACGGCCGACTGATCCGCGCCAATCGCGCCGCCGTCGGCAGCATGCTGGAGATTCTGCAAGGCAGCAGCACGACGCCCGATTTGTACGACAATCGAGGCGGTACGGCCAAGACTACCCAACAAAGGCCTCTCAGCCAGGCCTGACCCTCCCCACACACGGACGCGCGGGCATGCCGGTTCGCGACGCGGCCGCGCCGAGAGACCTGGAACGTGGCAAATCCTTTCCTTGAAGAAGCTGGCCCGCAACCACCCAAGCTGCTGAGCTCCCCACTCGAAATCCACGCGAGCCTGAAACCGCTGCTCGACAATCGCAGTCCAGTGATGATTCGTTTTGGCGAGCGCAGCCAACGCTACCAGAGCTTCCTGATCGCGCTGGACCGCGAGAAAGGCTGGCTTGCACTGGACGAACTGATCCCCAACGACGGCGAGCGCCTGCTGCTCCAGGGCGAAGCATTTCACCTGGAGGCCTTCGACGACGGCGTGAGAATAGCCTGGAGCAACTCGCAACCGATCCACCCGAGCGAGATGGACGGAGCACGCTGCTACTGGGCACCGATACCGAGCGAACTGACCTATCACCAGCGGCGCAACGCCTATCGCGCACCCCTGCAAGGGACGCCCATCGTCACCACACTGGGCGGCAACAAGCTACGCAACAGCCTGGAAGGCAAGCTTCTCGATATTTCCGCCACCGGCTGCAAGGTGAGTGTCAAGGGCGACCTGCGAAGCCAACTGCAGAGCGGTCAGGTATACGATCAACTGTCCATACGCCTGCCGAACGGCACCGTGCAGACCGCGGCGGAGCTTCGCCACGTCACGTATGACGAAAGAAACGACATGACGTTTTGTGGATGGAGCTTCTACCGCATCAACGGCCTCACCCAGCGAAACGTTGAACGCTTTGTCTATCAACTGCAGCGCGAAGCACGACGCAACCAAGCGGAAGATTCGCTCGACTGAGCCAGCACCGGCTCGTCAGGCCACCAGCCCCCCCCGAGAAGCGGGAGCCCCACTCAAGCGCGGGCCGTCAGGAGAAAGGTAGCGAAGCAGGCGCTACTACCACGAAAAGACTGGCGTCCCAGGCGAGGTTCGAACTCACAACCTTCCCCTTAGGAGGGGGATGCTCTATCCAATTGAGCTACTGGGACGTGCGGGCCGCATGTTAGCGAGCCAAGTCCTTTTTGTCATGCCGCGCCAATCATGAGGCCAGCATGCAAAATGCAACGCGGCTTTTGATGATCATGCATTCTGCAATGCAGCATCAACCCATAAAATCTATAACTCAATGATTTATAAGAAATTTATCTGAACGACTCGCTGGCATGACGCGTGCATCCCTTGCTGACTGGAAGGCCATCAGCGAGGGATACGCATCATGTGGAAAACGATTTGCCTGCTCGGCACAGCACTCGCGGTCAATACCGCCATGATGCACCTGCCTGCGGAACACAGCAGCGCATCCCGACTGGCCGATGCAACGCAGCCTGGCAACGCGCTGGCGCCAAAGATACCCGCCGCGCACATGCTGATCATGCACGGAGTCGACTCAATCAGCCTGAACCACCCACAGCGCTGGGTATTCTGAAACAAGGCTTGTCGCCATCCAGGCCAATGAGGGATCCGCAATGTCGAAGTTCGCCATCTTCTATCTGGCCACCGGCGCGGCTTTCGGCGCCTTTCTGCTTGCCGCTCCACAAGCTGCCGCCGGCTGGTATATCGCGGCGCAGGCAGGTCTCGGAATCTGCGGCCTGGCCTTTCTTGGCGCAATGCTGATCGGCCGGCGCATCAAGTTTGACCCCATCCTGCGCTGATCGTCTCAGCGACATTCACCGCTCGCCTGGCTCCGACAGCCGACCAGCTATTCACGGAGCGCAGTCGATCACATAATCGGAACAGACTAATAGCAATATGCCTTTACCCCTTTTGCGTGCCGCCGTACAATTGGCGCCACCAAGCCGTCCTATAAGTTTTTTCTGCGCAAACGGAACAGCGCGGCACGGCGGTTGTCAGACCAATGACTATTCACGGCAATAAGCCACCACGCCAACCTGACTAACCGGTTTATTATGCGTCCTATGAAGCAGGCAGTTTATTCCAGCCGAACGGCTGACAAATTCGTGGTTCGACTGCCCGACGGCATGCGTGAACGCATTGCCGACGTCGCGCGCAACCATCACCGCAGCATGAACTCCGAGATCATTGCGCGCCTGGAGCAGAGCCTCCTACAGGAAGGCGCACTAGATGACGACCTGAGCATGCGCCTGGACAGCCCCGAACTTTCGATGCATGAACGCGAACTGTTGCAGCGCTTCCGTCAGCTCACGCATCGCCAGCAGAATGCCCTGATCGCCCTGATCGCCCAGGACGCGGAACTGGCGAAAGAAGAGGCGTGACGGCAGGCCTCTGCCAAAACCGCTTTTTCCAGACGCAACAAAAAATCCGATAGCCTCAAAGGCTAT